>CAZTHK010000001.1:0-251867 GCA_964613215.1 uncultured bacterium
TTGCGGGAGTTTGCCATCAAGGGCTATGTGCTGGACAAAAAGCGCATGGAAAACGGGACGTTCCTCGGTGAGGACTACTTTGAGCGCCTCCTGGAAGAAATCCGTGAGATCCGGCTCAGCGAGCGCCGGTTTTACCAGAAAATCACCGACATTTACGCCACCAGCGTCGATTACAATAAGGATGCGCCAACCACCAAGGCTTTCTTTGCCAAGGTCCAGAACAAGCTGCATTTCGCTATCCACGGCAATACGGCAGCCGAACTGATCATGCAACGGGCGGACAGCACCAAAGCCAACATGGGACTTACCTCATGGGAAAAGGCTCCTGGCGGCAAGATCGTGAAACCCGATGTATTCGTCGCCAAAAACTATCTGTCCAAGGATGAGTTGGCATCACTTGGACGTATCGTCAACGCCTATCTGGATATGGCCGAGGAGCGCGCAAAGCGGAAAATCCCCATGACCATGGAGGACTGGGCCAGGCGGTTGGATATGTTTCTGGAATTTGACGACCGTGAGATTCTGCAGGACAGCGGCAAGGTGACTGCCAAGCTGGCTAAGACCCATGCCGGGGATGAATTTGAAAAGTACCGCATTGTGCAGGACCGCCTTTTCGAGAGCGATTTTGACCGGGTGATCAAGCAGCTGGGACAAGGCGAAGAAAAGAAGGAGGTGTAATGCATGAGTGCGTTTAATCCCAAATTCACCATAACCAACCGGACGACAGCCGCGATCACGCATATCGAGCGGGCACGGGGTTTTCTGGAAGCTGCTCGACTATCCGATGACTGGGTGCGGGAAATGGGGAACAAAGCCCTCATCAAAGAGGCGCATCATACAACCCATATCGAAGGCACCCGATTGACTCTGGATCAGGCGGAACGTCTATGGAACGGTGAAGCCGTTCCGGAAGCCGACCCGGATGATACCCGGGAATTGCTCAACTACCGCTCCGCTTTTGAATTTGTTTCTGATTGTCTTGACAGCGGAGATCCGATTACGGAAGGACTGATTCGGGAGATACACCGCAAGCTGGTTGAAGGTGTGCGAGGCGGCAAAGCCGACCCTGGCAACTACCGCCGCATTCAAAATTACGTGGCTAACTCCTCCACCGGCAAAACGATCTACACTCCGCCATCAGCGGTCGAGGTGCCGATTATGATGTCAGAAATGGTCAAATGGCTAAACGCTGACCTTGAAATACATCCGGTGCTGGTGAGCGGCATCGCCCAGTTCCAGCTGGTGCATATTCATCCGTTTCTCGATGGAAACGGCCGAACCTCACGCTTGCTTTCTACCCTTTGCCTCTACAAAGCCGGTTACGACTTCAAACGCCTGTTTACCATCAGCGAATACTACGACCGCGACCGGCCGACCTTTTACAAGAAGATCCAAAGTGTCCGGGAAAGCGATATGGACATGACCGGTTGGCTCGACTACTTCATCACTGGCCTTGAAACCCAGATGATCGAAGTCAAGGAGCGAGGTGAGCAGGTTATCAAGCGGGATTTGCTGGTACAAAAACATGGATTGAATGAGCGACAAGCAAAGGCACTTGATTTGCTAATGAAGAACAGCTCTGTGCATATTTCTGAGATCGAAGAACTCTGTTCGGGCGTGACCCGGCGCACCTTGCAGCGGGATATGAATGGCCTTATTGAGCTTAACCTTGTTCGCATCACCGGTTCAGCCCGTCAGTCCAACTATGAATTCATCAAATAGAATTGCGACATATCACGTCAGAGTATCGCGACAAATTGCGACACGGATCGCGACATGGCAGCTTCCAGACACGGGTCTGCAGGACATTACATTTGGTCTTCCAGCGGGAGTCGAACCCACGTCCGTTCTCTGTTTCGGGAAAATGTGGAGAAAACGATTTCCCGCAAGGGGGCGCGGAGAATGGCGTCTTGAGGTATCGTAAAGCTTTGTAATCAAGAGATTTTTGATGTGTCAGCGCGTATGAGACGGATTTGCCGGAAGGCGGCGTGCCCTCCACCATTGTATTTTATCAGAGGTAAACACTCCCGGTTTCGATATATTGGAACCGGGTTTTATTTTAGGTAATATCAATTACTGCTTTTGCTTTCTCAGACAATCTTCCCGCTTTCCGCGTTACTTTGTATATTCCAGAGCTTCCATCTTCGATCTGGCCATATACTTCTCAGGGGACTGCATATCCCATCCCCTCAAATCACTGTATTCAGCTACCTTTTGATTCTCTTTGCCTTTTTCAAAAAAGTAAACATTGCAAGCCTCAAGAAATTTATATAATTCATACTCCTGCTCTCAGGGATACATTTCTGCAATTTTCGTTAACATTGATTTATCTCTACCCTTTGTATAATCCAATACTTTAAACGAAATCACCTCAAATGGATTTTTTAGCTGGCAGAGATTAGAATCTATCTTGCCCATCCCATGATCTGCGTATCCCGATGCTATCTCGTTGCCGAAATAAGCGAATTCTTTCAGGCCTTTACTTGCAGCTTCTATTGCTTCCTGAGGCACCCAGGGGGAATTTCACTATCCCGGGCACCTGTGACAGTTGCGGCTGGAAGCATAAAGACAATAAACAGTACGCCGGATAATATTCTCTTTATAACCATGCCCCTGTCCTTTCCTTTTTTGATTATATAAGTTAAGCCTGTAGCCACACACTTGTAATATAACTGTTTCCGGGGAGTAGTTTGTACAAAATTATTATTTTAGAATAACAGGATTACCTGAAATAATAAAAATAGCTAATTTTATGGTATACAAATTAAAATTTAATGCTTTTAGTATTTTAGCAAAAATGCTAAAGTTAAAATAGCGTTGGTATATATATTTCAGCAGAGGTTTTTCTGGTGAAACGTAAGTTTCAGGGGCAGTATGTAATCATCCCGGATGGAGGGAGGGATGCTCAGGCATTTGTGCCCTCTCCCCTTCCGCCCGACCCCCCGGTGGATTGGACTCCCAGGCTTAGGGGGAAGTTCAACCAGGCGCTGCTTTCCCTGGGGCGGCTGGACGGGATAATATCCCTTCTGCCCGATTTCTCGCACTTCTACAATAATTATATAGGCAAGGAGGCGGTTATCTCCTCCATGATAGACGGTCTGGATTCATCCCTTGCCGATCTCTTCCTTTTTGAGATAAACAGGGAAACAGAGTCGCCGCCGGATGTCATCCGGGAGGTAAGGAATTACGGAGAGGCACTCTATTACGGCCGGAAGCAGCAGGCGGAGGGATCAACAATATCCCTCGGTCTTATCAGGGAGGTTCAAGGAATTCTCCTCTCCGGGGATGAAGGGGCTGACCCTACCCCCGGTGAGTTTCGCAGAACCCGGACCTGGATAGGGGATGCAGGTCCTGCCGGTGCTGTCTATGTGCCTCCTCCTGCAGAACACGTGGCCGAATGTATGGGAAAACTAGAGCTTTTTATCAACGACCAGCCTGTCCCCACCACGGGATTGCTGAAAGCGGCCTTCACCCATGCCCAGTTCGAGATGATTCACCCCTTCAACCATGGTAATGGCAGGATAGGCCGCCTGTTGATATACCTGATTCTGTTACGCCATGGACTCATAAGTAAGCCTGCTTTCTGCCCCAGCCTCTATTTCAAGACTCACCGCAGCGAGTATTTTAACCTGCTCCATCAGATACATTCCAGCGGAGACTGGGAAGGCTGGCTTGGTTTCTTCGCTGAAAGCCTGAGGGGGGCGGCTGAGCAGGCGGCCAAAACCGCAACCGGTATGGTAAAACTTATCGGCGAAGACAGGGAGACTATCAGTGAAATGGGGCGTGCGGCCTCTTCCACCCTGAAGGTACACCGGTCCCTGATGAAACAGCCCATAACCACTTCCGGCCGGCTGGTGAAGGAAACCGGCCTGAGTCCCGCAACTGTTAACAAGTCTCTGAGTAATCTGGAAAAACGGGGAATAGTACAGCAGTTGACCGATGGGAGGCGCAACCGCATATTCAGCTACACCGGATATATTGAGATTATGAGCAGGGAACCCGGAATGCAGGAGATGCCTGATTTAACCGGCAATAGACAGAGCGGTCAGCAGTATTGATCTATTCAGATCTTCTGCTGTCATGGCAGACGGGTATAATAATAAGTATCAGGTTTGCCGTTAAGCCAGGGGTGTGATGAGAGACTGGCCGGGAGTGAATTTAGCTGGTATGGCATTGATAAAACTAATGCCGGTTACTTATCATTGGTTGTGCATTATTATGGGAGGCCTAGAGGGATGTAAAAAGCCCTGTTCAACTTATGGTTAAGATTCGCCGGGAAAAGAATATATATCTTTTTATATATTTATTGCTGGGGACAGCCTATCTGTGTTGTTCCTTCCTTCTCCCCTCCATCTATAAAGAAGGAGAGTTATTCCGGAAATTTTTCTTTGGGTTTTCACAGCTGGGGATTCTGGGATTCTTTCCGGCAGCGGCGGCGGTCATTCTGCCGCTTATAGTTCTGCTGGTTTATAGAAACTTTTACCTGAAATTTCCAGGGGCATGGGATAAGACTCCGGGGATACTGCCGCAGGGCAGAATTTTCGCAGCCGTACTGTCCCTGATGGCGATTGCGGTTTTCTTTCTTATGAGGAACGAATTCGTTAACTATGACGGGCTGGCCTTTGCCCGTAAGTTTGCCCGCGATATCCCGGTTAAGGGAGCGCATGTAACCCACGATGAAATGTGGGAGCTGTATCTGCATTCAAGGGCATGGTACTATACCAATCTGTTCTGGGGATGGAGCGTTAAATTGACCTACCAGGTGATTTCCGCGATAGCAGGAGGGGTTTTTGTTTATCTGCTGCTGCGCTTCTGCAGGGGGCTTATGGGCAGGAATTACATTCTGGGCTTTGCGGTGATAGCAGCAGGAGGATACATGCAGTTATTCTTCGGAGATGTGGAAAATTATACCCTTACCGCCACTCTGGTTATGGGTTATTTTCTGGCTTCCCGGCTCTATCTGGAGGAAGAAATGCCCCTTTATGTTCCCTCCATGCTGCTGGCAATCGGTATCACCTTCCATCTGCTGTGCGGTTTTCTGATACCTTCAATGCTATATCTGTATCTGATTGCCCGGAGGCGGAGGGAAGGGACTTCGCTGGGTGTAGCCATGGTTGTATTCGTCGCCATTACAGGATTGACCCTTCTGTTTTTTGACCACTGCTGCCTTCCTATCAGCGATTTGTGGCAGAAGAGCCACGCTTCCGGACACGGGGGACGTTACGGCAGCGTGATTGCCAGGCCCTCCTGGAGCTACCTCAAAGGGCGGGTGAATCTGCTGTTTCTGCTGGTTCCGGGGTGGACCCTGATAATTCCCCTGGCTGTGAAGAAGCGTATCCCCCTTGACCGGCTGAACATCCACCTGCTGCTTTCATCCCTTAGCATGCTATTCTTCGTAATGATCTGGAGGGCCACCCTGGGAATCTACGGTGACTGGAACCTTTTTGCAGTTGCTGCTGTCCCGGTATCTCTTCTGGTGGGCAGGAATCTTTTGAACCTTGTCGAACAGAAGAACAGCTTTGTGATGCTGATGCCGGTGTGGCTGTTTATCCTTCACGCATACTGCTGGATAGTATCGAATCATTATTATAATCAGGGGTAGGACGGTCCGCTGTAGTATTCTGAGCCTAAACTGCTGGATATCAAACCGGGCCGGTAGATTATCCAGCCTGTAGGACCGCTGGGCGAATTACAGTTTATCCTGGCGCAGGCCTCATCTATCTCCCGGGGGGAGAGATCGAGGAATATTTCGAGTGTTCTGGAATGATCGATTATCAGGTCCAGGCCCTCCTGCTGGATATATCCGGAAAGCCTTTTTTCCTTCAGAGCCTTAAGAGCTTCCGGGTTTACCTTACCATCCAGGTTGATGATCCTGCGGTCGGAGAAGTATCCGATGGTACCACTGTGAAGGACACCGATGGTTTCATCCTCGGCGGTATTCTCCTCTATCCAGGCCGCTATATCATAGAAGGGGCATACCGGTCTGGAACGGAAGGACTGTGAATAGGAGAAATACAGGAAGAGGCCGGTGTAAACGGCAGCGGCTGATAAAGCAACCCGCCGTATCAGGATAGAACGCCGCCGGTACCATTCAAATATGTCCTGGAGGAGGAAAGCAAGGATTATGGATGCAATAAGGTAAACGGGAAAATAGTAACGAAGGTAGAAGAAGGAACCGAATATGTAGAAGGAGTAGGATGCCAGAATAAGTCCTGAAAATAAAAGAAGAAAACCGACTTCCAGGCGCCTGGAACGATCCCTGTCCTTCCTCCACCTGAAGAACTGGAATCCGGTTAAGCCCAGAAAAACAAAACCGGCAAAATTTCCAATTAGGTTCAGCGCATCCCGTTGATTAAGAATAGTGCCAACCCTGTCAATGGAACGGAAGATAACATGTACCGGAGGAATGACTTTCATGGTGGATAGCGAATGAACCAGATGTTTCCAGATGAACTGCAGGTCCGGGCCGGAAGAAGCCAGACCGGACGGGCTCATATCTAAGTACGATGCATAGGCCAGTGACAGAAAACGGGTAGCAGTTCCGCTGTCCTGAAGTATGGTTCCACTTTCCACGATATTTACCAGCATCCATGGACCGTAGAGAATCAATATGCCGGCGGGCAGCAGAAAAACAGGGACAGCCCTTCTGATGTGAGCTTTTTCCCTTCGCAGTAGCAGGAGATAATCCAGAGTTACCGCCAGGGCAAGGAGTATGCCGTCCAGCCTGGAGAGTACGGCAGCCCCCATTATCAGTCCCAGTGCCAGGAACCGGCTGGCAGGAGGAGAGGAAACCGAACGCACCCTTTCCAGGTAATATACTGCCGTCAGGGCAATAACCATGGAGGCGAAGGCAGTTTCCAGCCCGTTGGCGCTCTGTTTTATTACCACCGGAGAAAGCGACCAGATCAAAGCGGCGGATATGGAAGCTGCAAAACCCACATATCTCCTGGATATCCGGTAGACCAGATATGTGGTCAAACCCGTGCACAGAGCCAGGAAGGTCAGGGCAATGTATATGGGCAGAATTAAATTGCTGCCGGCCAGGAAGAACACCGGTACCAGCAGAAAGACATAAAGGGGCTGGAATCCGGTGGTGGTATGAATACCGTCAAAGGTCATACCATTACCATGGGCGATATTCTTTGCTATTTCGAAAGCGTAAAAACTATCGTCGTAGATGAAACCGTTTCTTGCCAGAATCCCGATATCCTGATGGACTACAGCTATATGTAATCCCAGTGACATCAGAATAACCAGGATGATCAATCCGACCCTTGATTTACTTTCCATGTTAAGAATTTAATAGCAGTTATACTATTCTGTTTCCTCCGTTTTTCAGATAATGCTCGCAGCAGCTAAAGAGTATACACCAAATATGATAAAAATGCAACCCTGCTGACTGCCGGGTGATTGCCGGGTCAGCTGTTCGTGGATGAACCGGCTGCATGATTTGCCCCTCTGAATGTATCAGGGCGCCCTGATCTCGATTTCTCCCTGATCCTCCGGTTCCAGCAGGATGAAGGGGATGGGGTCGTCCATGCATTTGTGCGGTTTGATCTGTGCCGGTGGTTTTACCCTGAGGGCGGGGTCCCAGTGGTATGGAAGTAATATTCTCCGGGGAATATCTCCCGGTGACCGGATGGATACACGGATGTAATCATAGCCGGAGCGGGTGGTGATGTCACGGTGGCGGGGGAATGTTTCCCACAGGGCAAATTCTCCGTTGGACCAGAGGAACTTAAGACCGGGAAACTGCTGAAAATATTTGTGACTTTCCTTCGAGGCGGTAAGTATCCACCGGACGTGGTAAAGCTTCAGGTAACGGTTCATGGTCGGAAAATCAATCCCGGCGAGGGGAGATCCCATGGTATTGCGGGTATGAAAGTTGGTGAAGCTGTGCCTTATGAATACATGGGGATAGGGTCCGCCGATCTGCTCCACTCCGGTATAGAGGGGTATGAGAGATGCCAGGTAGCAGTGCCCGTACTTTACGGGCAATCCGTCCTGGAACATCAGCCTGCCGGAGGGATCGGTATGCTTTACCAGGGTTTGCACCATCTCCCTGACTTCAGGGGTATGTTCTGTAGAGAGGGTGTGGCGATAGAACTTGCGGGCGCTGATCAGCGCAGCTGTAAGAGCTATGATCAGAGGCAAGATGAATACTGCCAGCTTCAGCTGTCTTTCCATTCTCCAGGCTGATAGAAAATTTGCTGATTTTTCGATAATTGTTTTCACACCCGGCCCGGAAAGGGGAATGGCAAAAATCAGGGCCGGCACCACAAACCTGCCCGGTTCCATCTGATCGATCAGGGGAATATAGACCCCGTAAGCCGCTGCCAGAAAAAGGAACCCTGCCCCTGCAGCAGCGGGCAGGGCCGTGCGGAAGCGTTTTTCCCTGATCAACCGGGCCAGTCCGGTTGCTGAAAGTATCAGGATAAGCAGGGTGGGAAGATTTCCCGGCCTGATCAGCAGCCGGAATAACTGGATTAATCCCCCTATCTGGAAGAAACTCTCGGAGGCGGTTTTGATATTCAGATATCCGAGCAGGGGAACCAGCCAGATAGCATTCACAGCTATTACCAGCAGGCACCAAACCAGGAGTTCGGCTGCAAGCCGCACCGGCGGTTTGCCCTCTTCGGAGAGGATGACTCTCCTCTCTGCCAGCAGGGTGGTGATGAAGGGTACCGGTAGCAGCACCACTGCGGAAGGATGAAGAAAGAAGGTCAGCGGTCCCAGCAGAAAGAATCTTCTGACCTGCTCTCCTCTGGCAAAAGAACGAAAAAGACCTGCTATATAGAGGGATAGATGGCAAACAGTCAGGTAGGCAAACATCCCGGCGTAGCGGAAGGCTCCCAGGTAGGGCCTGCCCCAGTGCCACATAACCAGGAAGAGCAGAAGGGAGTAGACCGCTTCATCCTCTCTGAATCCCAGCCTCCTGCATCCGGCATAGATGGTAAATACCATCAGCAGATGCCCCAGCAGGATGAATATTTTGTATGCCCTGGCCGTATTCATGAACTGAAGTGCTGCACACCACAGTTCCACCCCCTTGCTGTCTATATCGAATATGGCGCCTCCGGGATAACCTGCCATGAAATAGGGATCGTATGCATTGAGCCGGAATGATTCCGGGAATACCCGGACCGCCCTCTCCACCTGATAGAAGTGCACCGCATGATCCAGGGTGATGACAGGACGGGAGTTGATCAGATCTTCCGGGGGAAAGAAAAAGAGAGTCCCCGCCAGATGAACGGCAAAGATTACCATTATTACCTTTTTTATATTTCCCCCGGGGAAATTTCTGCTGCCTGCCAGGCGGAGCAGGGGAGTAACAGCGAGCAGTACTGCTCCGGCGAGAAGTATCACCACCGGAACCTTCATCCCTTCGATACCGAAACCCCGCAGGGAAGCTGCCACAGCCATCAGAAGGGCAACAGCAAGCAGAAGGTAATCCCCCCGGCGGAGGGCTTTTCTCTTTTCCCATTGGATCTTCACTGGGTGTTTCCTCTGACCACGGCAGGCCTGCAGGCAAATATAAATACGGATTTTACCGGTAGCAGGGAGAAGGATAAATAACAACGTGCCTTCTTGTCAACGTGAGCCTCATATAATTTTTAATGCTCTTATTAATTGACTTCCCTTATTATATCCAGCCGGTGCTGGACATTTACAAAGCCCTCACCTGTCGAGCGGCATGGTTTTTTGATTGAAAGAATCAAATGGGGTGTAGCCGGGGCGGGAGCTGCGATTTACGCGCCGGGGAAATCCACCTCGATTCTGAAGCACCTGGCACCGGTTGAAAAAACGCCTGGTATGCAATTTTCACTTATCAATATTAATAACTGATAGTTATATATAATCTTATGAAATTCCTGCATCATCTGTTGGGGAAAACCCACAAGCTTTAAGCAGTGAAGCTCCACTTGACAAAAGTGTTGACTTTAACTGCAACTTCTGAAATCCTTGAGAATGTGGCATTAGCCCGTTAAGTACCTCCTTCCAGGGAATAATTATGATTGATTTTGTTTCCAACCGGAAAATACTCTGTCTTATAGACGGTGAACATTATCCCCCGGTTACCAGGGCAGCCATGGAGGAAATCGAGAAGATGGGGGGGGAAATAGCCGGAGCGGTTTTTATAGGAGGTTCGGAGAAGGTGGAAAATGCTTCTCAGCTGCTGGGTGGTGAAAACGGCTACAAGCTGTTTCATCAGGGTAAACAGGGGGAACCGGTATTTCAATTAATCGAGAGGGCGGTGGATGAGACAAAACCTGATCTGGTGATGGATCTCTCAGATGAGCCGGTGGTGGACTACTCCGGACGTTTCAGGATCGGTTCCTTGCTGATGAGAAGAGGAGTAACATACGGGGGAGCGGATTTTCTCTTTACTCCTCCCCCTGCAGAGGTGGTGCTGAAGAAACCCTCCATCTCTGTAATAGGTACCGGAAAGAGGATTGGCAAAACAGCAGTGGGGGTTTTCATCTCAAGGCTGCTGAAGAGGGAGGGATTCGATCCGGTGGTGGTGTGCATGGGAAGAGGCGGGCCGCCCAATCCTGAAATAGTTGATCCCTCCAGGGTCGAGCTGACCCCCGATACTCTTATCGAAGTGGCCCGGGGGGGAGGCCACGCCGCGTCCGATTACTGGGAGGATGCCCTGCTGGGCCAGGTTGTTACAGTAGGTTGCCGGAGATGTGGAGGGGGAATGGTGGGAAGCCCATTCATATCCAATGTGGTTAAAGGAGCCGAGATAACCAACCGCCTTCCCCAGGGTTTTGTTATCATGGAGGGCTCCGGAGCCACCCTCCCGCCGGTCCGGACCGGAGCAAATATTGTTCTGGTGGGAGCGGGCCAGCCTGTTGAGAATGTGATAAAATACTACGGTGAATACAGAATATCCATCTCCGGGATGGCAATAGTAACCATGTGTGAACCGCCGGTGGCCGGGACCGAGAAGGTAGAGATGATCCGGAAGGGTATCATGGATATCAACCCGGACATAAAGATTGCCCTTACCGTATTCAGACCGGAGCCTCTGGGTAGTATCGAAGACCGGGATGTATTCGTTGCCACCACCGCCCCGGTAAGCATAAACAGTCAGTTGAAACGGAGCCTGGAAGAAGGGCATTCCTGCCGGGTGACCGGTATTTCCAACCGGCTATCCAACCGTCCCGGTTTGAGGAAGGATCTGAAGGAAGGATTGAAGGATGCCAACCTGCTGCTGACCGAGATAAAAGCCGCCTCCATCGATGTGGCAGCCTCCATGGCAAAGGAGGCCGGGATGGATATCGTTTTCCTCAATAACAGGCTGGAACTTACCGGGGGAAATATCCATAACCTGGAGGAGGCAGTTCTCGATATTGCCCAATCGGTCAGAAAGGGTCAGTGATGATAAATGTGATCAAAAATGAAAAGAAATATCCCTTTTCCCGGGGAATTCTGGCAAGATCCCTCAACAGTTCGGGGCTGTCATTGAAGGAAGCCTATGAGCTGGCTAACAGGGCCAGGGATCAGCTGGAAGAATCGGGAAAGGAAGTAATTCTCTCATCCGAATTGAAGAAGATAATATCGAAGTTCCTCCGCGAGATGGGATACTACATGCCCAATAAATATTATCTAATGAGGAGCGCGATTAAAAATACCTCCATGCCGCTGTTCATCCTGATAGGAGGAGGATCAGGGGTGGGGAAATCCACTATATCGGTGGAAGTAGCCCACCGGTTGGGTATTACCAGGGTAGTAGGCACCGATACAGTCAGGGAAATCATGAGATCGATTATATCCAGAAATCTGATACCGCCACTGCATAAATCGTCTTTCCAGGCAGGCGGCGCTTTGAACAATATTCTTGTGGAAGATAAGCAGACTTACGGTTTTCAGCAGCAGGCCAGCCTGGTGGCGGAGGGAGTTCTGGCGGTAATGAGAAGGGCTACCAAGGAAGGTCTCAAGATGGTTATTAACGGGGTTCATCTGGTTCCCGGTTTTATCAGCGGAAGACTGAAAAGCTTCAGAGGTGAGATCCTCCAGTATATCCTGGACATTCCGGATGTGGAACAGCACAAGAACCAGTTCTACGAGAGGGAGCGTGGAAGTCTCAGGAATCCCGAGAGGTATGTAGAGAATATCGATAGTATCAGAAAAACCCATGAATATATACTTAATATGGCCGGGAAGAATAATGTAAAGATAGTGGATAACGTTAATTTTGAAAAGACCATGAGAATTATCATGGATGATATCATGAATACACTGGAAGGGAGGCTGTAGTTATGATTCAGAATTCCAGTGATGTTTACAATTTCGAGCAGCCGGTCCGGGCTTTTGCCAAAAAAACTCTGGTGGGAGTGGACAGGAAGGATGCCGTACAGAAGGCAGCCAAACGGATGAATGAGCTGGGTATCAGTTCTCTGGTAGTAACCGACCAGGGGGAAATAGTGGGATTCTTTACTGACAGTGATATCAACAGGAAGGTTGTGGCGGAGGGTCTCAGTCCAGATACACCGGTGGAGAATATTATGAATACCGAACTGATAACCCTGGATATAGAAGCATCGGTGAAGGAGGCGATAGAGCTGATGTCGGAAAACAGTATCAAGCATCTGCTGATCACCTCGAAAGGAAAGATAATAGCCATTTTAACCTTCGGAGATATCATTGCAGAAGAAAGACATATGATCGGAACGCATATCTCGAGGGAATAAGTATGAGAATCTGTCACATCTCCGATACACACGTTTCTCAGGGACGTGAATTCAGAAGAGAAATATTCACCAAAACAATAGAACGGATCAACAGTGAGAAGTTCGATCTGGTGATACACTCCGGTGATCTTACCCACTCGGGACGTCTGGAAGAATACAGGGAAGGCCGCAAGCTGCTGGATAAGATAAAACATCCGCTGGTGATAATCCCCGGTAATCATGATGCCAGAAATGGCGGTTTATATCTTTTCAAGGGTGAGATTGGGCCGACCAGCGGCGTTTTCAAAACCGAGGATGCATTGATAACATACGTCAACAGTTCCATCTCTGACAGTGATGACGGCAGGGTCGGTATGGTAAAGTTCAGAATGCTCAACCAGGCCTTCATAGACAACCGGGATAAACCGGTTAAGATAGTGGTTATCCATCATCACGTCATTCCCATTCCCATGGCGGGAAGGGAGAGAAATATACTATCCAATGCCGGCGATCTGCTGGACCTTTTTCTCCGCTACGATGTAAACCTGGTTCTTTCCGGTCACCGGCACTATCCAAATGTTCATAAGGTGGAAAACAGCCTGTTCATAAATGCCGGTACACTCTCCTCCCAGAAGACCAGATACGGTGATGTCAATTCCTACGGAGTGATAGAGATAGAGAGAGATAAGATCAAGCATATCATCAGAAGACTGAACGGGGAGAAGGAGATCAAGAAGTTTCATGTTAAGAAGCCGGCGGTATTCACCGATCTGGGCAAAAGGATCTTCAGAATAGTTCATATCTCCAACAGCTTCATTGCCAGGTCGGATGTTTTTCTGGAGAAATATTTCAGAAATGCTGTCCGGAGTATCTCCCACTTCCAGCCCGATCTGATAGCTCACTGCGGCGGTATAGTGCATGAGGGAATTGCAAGAAACTACATTCTGGCCAGCAAGAAACTCAGCCAGCTGAAGTTTCCCCGGATATTTTCGCCTGCAGGAAGGGATATTAACTACCTGGGTTACCACTTATTCAGAGAGTATTTCGGCAATATGGATCAGTCCTACTCCAACGGTACGGTGACGATCAGGGGGATCTCAACCGCTCAGTACGACTCCATCAACGGGATTGTGGGTCCTACCGAGACCAGGGCACTGCTCAAGCAGTTAAACCGGGCGGAGGAGCATTTCAAAGCGGTAATGTTTCATCATAATATCATGCCCCTGCCTCACAGCAGGGAGAAGGGCCTGCTGGAGGACAGCGGGGATATTCTCAGAAGGCTGGTGGATGCCAGAGTGGAGCTGGTAATGACTGGCGCTTCTTCCCACCCATATGCAGTCAAGGTGGGAGAAACCCTGATAATTAATGCCAATTCACTGAGTGGAATATACCAGAGGAGCATCTTCGGAAACTCCTACAATATGATAGATATATTCGAGAAGGCGGTAGCGGTTTCCGAAGTAAACAGCCTGTGGGGGAGGAGGAGGCTGATAGGGTTATGGAGAATGGATTGGCAGGAAAATCAATAAATCAGAACTCTGTTCTGTAACAGAAAGATTTGCCCGGATTCTTATCTAGTATTGGTCCTGATTATATATTACCTGTGATTGAATTATTATCCCCGGACTCTGGCCGGGATATCATAATCTGGAAAGGAAAAATCGTGCAGTTATCCGACCGTTGGCCGGTTCTGTCATCAGAAAAAATTTGGGATCTGCAAGAGCAGCAGGTTATCATTATGTAGATTGCTATTAATTTTAAATGGAGAGATACCTGGATGCTGAACCCCGGAATCAGCCATAACAGTACCACCGGCGATAGTCATTATGATAGCAGCCTCTTCTGCCACGATCTGCCCACCCGTCCGGTTCCCCGGATGGGAAAGGTTCTGGTAACCGGGGCCACCGGTTATGTGGGGGGGAGGCTGGTTCCCGAATTGCTGGCACGCGGGTATCAGGTCAGGGTGATGGTTAGGGGGGAGGCCTCTCACTACCGCACTGTGTGGCCGGAGGCGGAGGTGGTGGTGGCTGATGCACTCGATCCTGGTTCTCTACACCGGGCTTTCCGGGGGGTAAGGGCGGTTTACTATCTGATTCATTCCATGTTGCTGGGTCCGGAGGATTTTGCCCGGGCCGACCGGGAGGCCGCTTGCAATTTCAGGATGATGGCTCGGCATTGCGGGGTTGAAAGGATTATCTATCTGGGAGGTCTGGGGGATATAAGGAGCAGACTCTCCCACCATCTCAGAAGCCGCATGGAGGTAGCGGAGGAGTTGCGCAAAGGGGAAATTCCAGTGACCGTACTCAGAGCTGCGGTGATCATCGGCTCAGGCAGTGCTTCCTACGAGATAATAAGGTATCTGGTGGAACGGGTTCCTGTCATGCCTCTGCCCAGATGGGCCGGGAAAAGATGTCAGCCCATTTCCATCCGTGATGTAATCAAGTATCTGGTGGGGGTGCTGGAGATATCCGATACCATGGGATGCATGTTCGATATCGGAGGACCGGATGTGCTGAGTTACCGTGAGGTGCTGAGGCAGGCTGCGGATGTATTCAACAAGAAGAGGTTCATGTTCACCTTACCCATCTCCGGGGTGGGGATATATTCTTACTTTGTGAGTCTTCTGACCCCGGTGCCGGGGCCCATAGCCAGATGCCTGATGGAGGGGGTCAAGAATGATGTAGTTTGTCAGGAGGAAGTAATAAAATTCTTTCTTCCCTTCCCCGCCCTCAGCTACCGGGAAGCTATTGTCAGAGCTATGTCCCGGGAGGAACAGGACCGGGTTCATACCAGGTGGTCGGATGCCTATCCCCGCTCGCACGAGCTGGCCATCAAACTTGAGGAATTGAATGATATCCCCAAATACACCACCTCTTACAGCCTGATAACCAGCAAACACAGGGGGGCTCTGTTTCAGTCCATATGCGGGATAGGCGGACGGGAGGGCTGGTTCCACGGTAATTGGATGTGGAGATTGCGGGGAATGATGGACCGTATTATTCTGGGGGTGGGCTCTTCCCGGGGCAGAAGACGGTATACCGGTCTTAATATCAATGATGTGGTCGATTTCTGGAGGGTTGAGGATATTATACCTGAAAAACGGTTACTGCTGAGGGCGGAGATGAAACTTCCCGGTAAAGCCTGGCTGGAATTTCTGCTCGAGGGGGTGGGGGAGAAGAACAGGGTTACCATAAACGCTTACTATCATACCAGTACCATATGGGGAAGAATATACTGGTATATCTTCCTTCCCTTTCATGATTTCATTTTCAAGGGGCTGCTGCGCCAGATTGTGGAAAGGAGCTGAACCAACTCGGGATTTTTGCTATTAATATGAATAAAAATGACCAGATTATCGGGAGAGGAATGGGGAAGTAATGAGCCAAGGTAAAGTAGTGGGTATTATCGGAGGAATGGGAGCCGGGGCGGGAGCCGATTTTTACAGGCGGCTGGTTGGACTAACTCCCGCCTCCACCGATCAGGATCATATAAAAGCAATACTCTATTCCAATACTGCCATACCGGACAGGACAGAGGCAATTATGGGCAGAGGGCCGGATCCTCTCCCGGAGTTGATCAAGTCCGCCAGAATGCTGGAGGATAACGGAGCCGAGATAATCGTGTTAGCCTGTGTCTCCGCCCACTATTATATTGGAGAGCTGCGCCAGCGGGTGTCCTGCCGGATTCCCGGAGCAGTGGAGGAAACGTTGGAATACCTGCTCCGCAGTTATCCCGGGATCAACCGGGTGGGGGTGATGGGAACCACCGGCACCATCAGCTCGGAGATGTTTCAGAACCGGCTGAAGAAGGCGGGACGGGAGCCGGTGATATTGGACCATCGACTGCAGCAGGAACTGGTTATGGAGGGCATATACGGTAAAGAGGGAATAAAGGCGGGGAATATCACCCGCTCCAGGAACAAGATAATAGAAGCTGCCGGGATTCTTATTCAACAGAATGCGGAGGCGCTAATTCTGGGATGTTCCGAACTTCCCCTGGCAGTCGGTCCCGGCGATCTGGATATACCTGTGCTGGACAGCATGGAGATTCTGATCCGCAAGACCGTCAGCTTGTGTGGAAAGTGAGGGGTTCAGCTAACCGGCCGGTTGCTCCACCGTATTAATCTCCCTCCCCACTCTGACCGGCCAATTCCCTGACATATTCCAGCGGTATCGCCCTGATTTTCCTTCCCCTGTAACCGGTAGTAGTGGTAGCCATAAACATGGAGTTGTACACTGCCTCCTCTACCGATTCTACCACTGCCCTGAACAGAGGGTTCATGCTGTTATTGGACAGCAGTGGAGGCAGGGCAGTCCTATCAGCCCCGTGAGCTATGGTGTATCCGGTGGAGAAAGCGATTACATAGTCCCCCGATCCGTTACTCATGAAGGAACCCGTTCTGGCCAGGCCAAGCAGGCTGCGCCGGGCCAGGCGTTCCAGGTTTCTTACCGTAATGGGGGCATCCGTTGCCACAATAATAATGCAGGAACCCTCACCGGTGGGATTAACCGGATACTCCGGCATATCAATGCCGCCCCCGCTGTATCCGCCGCCGGAAGATTTACCTGCCCGCCGGGATTCCTCATCCCTGCTGCTGTAATTTTCAACCTGGCCGAAGGCTGATTCCTGCGGACCTGCATCTCCGGGATGTATTAATCCTGTTTCCTTCCCCTTTCTGCCATTAGCACTCCCCTGTTCTTCCGGCCGGAAAAGCTTCCCATCGATTCTCAGTGCACCGGAGTAGTTGGTCTGAACCAGAACCCCTACCGCGTAACTGTTTCCCCGGTCTGTTGGTATCAGCCGGGAAGAGGTCCCTATGCCTCCTTTGTATCCGAAGGCAATGGTGCCTGTTCCTGCACCTACACACCCCTCATCCACCGGGCCTGCTGAAGCGGAGCGGATTGCTTCGAATACGTCTTCCTCATCCAGATGTAATCCCCTGATATGATTCAGGTAACCGTCGTTTGTCTCTCCCACCACCGGATTGACAGTTCTTACCCTGCTGTTGCCCGGATGGTTCAAGGTATATTTCACCACGGCGGTCATGGCAGTTCCAACACTCAGGGTATTGGTCAGAACAATTGGTGTTTCTATATTACCCAGTTCCCTGATCTGGGTGGTACCGGCCAGCTTGCCGAATCCGTTTCCCACCACATAAGCAGCCGGCACCTTGTTATGATAGAGGTTGCCCCCGTGAGGCAGGATGGCTGTAACGCCGGTCCTTATACTGTCTCCCCGGAACAGGGTGGTGTGTCCCACCCTTACCCCTTCCACATCGGTTATGGCGTTACACTTACCAGGTTCCATGGTCCCCGGCGAGATGCCCAATTCCCTGGCCCGGGCCGGCCGGTCTGGTTGATCCGGGGGGATGGCGTTACAGCGGGTGGATAATATTGAATTCTGAATAGCCGGAAACATCAGGATTAACCAGGTAATTAAACAGATGGAATTTTTCATGACTCCTCCTGAGACAAAGGTTGATGGTGGTGTGTGTTCCCCGCACAATTACCGGTGCTGATCAGATCTTTGCCGGCAGTATGATTCTCCGCCGGTATCAAGTCAACATCCTCGAGATTATTAACATTTATGTTATTATAGGTAATACGTTTGTCCAAGACGATTATGGATCTGCCGGTTGCCTGATGAAATGCGGGTTCTGTTATGATTCGCTGACCTGCTGATCCGGTTTTTCAGCTGAGGGAACCTCGGAGCCAAGCAGTAGTGCAAGCCACCTGGTGTCCCGGCGGCTTTCCATGATTATCTTGACCGTCACTGTCAGAACCACCGATAGCAGCATTCCTACCGGTCCCAGTACCCATCCCCAGAAAATCAATGAGAGGAAAACCACCAGGGTGGACAGGCCCAGCCGCTTACCCATCAGTCTTGGCTCTACCAGATTGGCCATTACCATATTGATCAGCAGGTAACCTATGGTAACACCGATTGCCCCTCCCAGCCCCATCTGGATAAAGGCCTGAAGGATAGCGGGTATGGATGCAATGATAGACCCGATATTGGGGACATAGTTGAGAAGAAATGCAAACAGCCCCCACAGGAGAGGATAGTCAACCCCTATGATCATCAGAAATATGGCTACCAGAGCTCCGGTCATGAAGCTGATGAAGGTCTTTATGGCAAGGTAGTGTTTTACTTCGTTGGTGATCTGTTTGATCTTGTCCATGGTTTTCTGGGGTTGGTGTAAGACGGCGAACATCTTTTCCGGAAAACTGGATGCCTCCAGCAGCATAAAGATGACGGTTACCAGGATCAGGAACCCATTGGTTAAAACATCACCCAGTCCATTGAACAGCCTGGCCACCAGCTGCATGACTTTTCCCGGGTCGAATACTTCCACCAGCTTCAGCCTGGAGGTGTCAATACCCCTTTCCCCCAGCAGGTCCAGAAGTGTCTTGTATTGCTGGTTGATCTTTTTGCTGTAGAAGGGGATATTCCTGTAAAACTCGTTCAGGGATGATCCTATAAGGCTTCCCAGGGAATAGACTATCAGAAGTATGCCCCCTACTACGATGATTATGGATAGCCAGGTGGGAAGACCTTTTCTTTTCAACCAGAACAGGGGAGCCGAGCATATGATGGAGATGAAAACGGCCAGCAGGAATGGGACGATTATCGAAGCTGCTGCCTTTAGCCCCGCCACTACAATAACAAAGGAGGCGGCGGTTAACAGGAGCTGAGAAGTTCTTGATCTGCCGGTTATCTCTTCCATGATTATTATTTTCTATACAATCGGTGTGTTTGTCAATAAAAGTAATAAACAGAACTTTCCCCTTTTCAACCGTTTCAGGTTATGCCGCTGATTTTCAGTTTCCCGGTAAATCCCCGGTCCGGAGTTCCTGGCTTACTCTTTCTGATTGATGGAATGAAAAACCTGGTGCCCACTGGGACAGGGAAGTTAAATTTGCTATCACCAATTAAAGGATGTTACCCGTCACCACTGGCGACAGAACAGGGAATGCCGACTAAGCCGGCTATATTAATCCATGTATGCCAGAAAAACCTACTGTGCAAACAGTCTCTTGATGCAGCCCCAGCTGGAATCAGAGACCGGGGTCTGGTCGCATTCATCCGAATCTTCCCCGTAGTTCAAGTACAGGTTTGTTATTTTGATACAGGGCTCGGCGGGGTAACCCTCTTCGCATGTGGTAAACTGGAGGATGTCATCCGAAGAGGCAATTATTTGGATGAAAGAAGGTTCTTCCGAGGTTACATATATCAACTGATGGTATATCCAGTTCCAGTCGGACTGACATTCCGGAAAGCAGGGTGAAGGCGGAAGGGTAACCTGAAGGTCGGGATTCCACGTAACTGTACTGGTTACCACATTGGACGGAAAGCTGACATCGAATTCAGCGCATAGTAAACCGTTCTCCCCGGGCAGAACCCACACCCACATCTCTACAGGGGTCATTGGCATTTCGTTGACACACCAGCATGAATGGTTCTGGTCGGAATAGAGCCCGACATAACCCTGTGGCGGCAGCTGTGAATGTACGGCGGGAGAAACAATCAGGAATACCAGAAGAAATACTGAAGCTTTTTTCATGGTTTTTGCCTCCCCGGTAAATTTTATAAACAGAAAATCCCTTTCTATTTATTATAGACGGAACAAGGGTTCCTTTTTACGTAATAATTTATACCGCCAGGAATAGCCAGACCTATCACCCCGGCTGTTATGCCTGCACTGTCGATTAACTGGAGTGGTGGCAGCCGGCTATCTGATCAGCACCAGCTTCCGGGTTCTCTTCTGGTTCCCCTGCCTGATCACGCAGAAGTACACTCCCGATGATACCGGATTGCCCTGATGATCCTTCCCCTTCCAGCTTGCCACGTGCTCACCCCTGTTGAAGCTGCGGTCCTCCAGGGTGGTTATTCTTCTTCCCATGATGTCGTAGAGTTTGATGCTCACCCTTCCGCCTGCTGGCACATAGAATGGTATCCAGGTGGTGGGATTGAAGGGGTTGGGGTAGTTCTGGCCTATGGTCAGTACAGCCGGTGTATCTCCGCCTGCGATGTCGTCCACCCCGCTGGAGATGCCCAGCGCGCCCATCAGGCGGAGCTTGCCGTATCCCCAGGTATCATTATATACGGCACCGGTATACTGATCGGCGGCAGCATTGGAGGTTATCATGCCGGCGATCTCGTTCATGTTGTAAGTGGGCCACTTCTGCTGAACCAGAGCCGCCCCGGCGGCCACATGGGGTCCCGCCGCGCTGGTTCCGCTGAACTGAAGGAATGAACCCAGGGGGTAATTGTCAGTATCGGTATGGGATTTGGTGGAGTACACATCGTAATTTCCCGGTGAGCAGATATCCACAAGGTGTTTCCCGTCTATCCTCTCACCCCGTCCGCTGAATTTGCTGATCTCTCCCGCTGGAACGGATCCTCCTCCTACTCCGCCGTATCCCTCGAATCCGCGGGTGGAATAGGAACCGTTGACGAAGGCGGAATCCGAGGTAGCAGGAAAGGTAACATTCCTGTCATTGGAGCGGTAGTTATCGAAGGTTGCTCCGCCTCCCCAGGAGGAGAGGTTATCCGCTATGTTGCTGATTATCTCGATATCTGATCCGGTGGTGTTATCTGCGGTCAGATACCAGGTGCCTCCGACATCCGGATTGGAGCTCTCGTCCACATAGATATCCAGTTTGCATGTGCCCCTGCTGCTCTGGTCCAGGGATGACCATATGTAGTATCCGTCCACGTACTGATTCCCCCCGGTTATGGTTATCTCACCCCCGTTTGGAGTTTCCAGATCAAAGGATAAATCGGAGAGTTCGGTCCGCCACAGGGTGGTCCCGTACAGCTGGGAGAGTTCATTGCCCCCGTAGCTGTCTGCGGATATGCTCAGTATCACTGTATCGGAGGCGGCTACATTGGCGATGGCGTGTTTGTTTCCTCTTCCCAGGTTTCCGGAGGGAGTCACCTGGAAGATAGTCTCCGATTCGGTGGAGATGAGTTGTTCGTCCAGTGATGAGCCGTCCAGGAACCTGTAAACGAAGCCGCCGAACTCGTAGAGCATCACATCAGCGCCCCTGTTCCTGGCCCAGGGGATAAGGTAGGACAGCTCCACATTGGAGAAGTAGTTGCCCATAAGTATTTCAGCATCCGGTGCTATCCCGGTGAACCTGCTGGCGAAGCCGGGCCAGCCACCAGCCAGTATGCCGGATACCCCGGTGCCGTGGCCGTAATCGTCCGGGTCTGATTGAGTAAGGTCCACTCCCCTGACCCTCTCCAGCGAATCGGCATTCATGGTGGCATATATCTTGGACGTGCCCAGGGCCACCAGCTGTTCACCTGTGTCCAGCTCTCCATCCTCATCCTGATCCATCACCACGAATAGGAGTTCACCGAAGGTGGGATCACCTTCCCCGTATCCGGAACCAGGGCCGAAGTCCCTGGATCCATTCTGGTTTGCATCGTTGTAGAGCCAGTCCCAGTATGTCTGGTAGCCGTTTCCGCTGTTGCTCGGGTTGGAGCCGCCGAATACATGGGCGTGGTCCTCTATCTCGCCGTCGAAATAGCATAACCTCTCGCCGGAGCCGGCCACCCCGTTACCATTCAGATCGACGGCATCGGTGCATCCGTCGAAGCTTCCGTTTCCGTTCACATCCAGCCAGTTGAAGGTATCTCCATCCGCCTTGAAAAATGCAGGATGGAATACATCTATCCCGGTATCGAAGTCGGCTATTCTCATGCCGTGCCCGGTGAGGGGATAGCCTGAGTCATCATCATAGGCCCAGGCATAGTCGGCCTCTATCTCCGGTGCACTTACATCCAGCAGGGGGTAGATGGCCGGTTTGAAGCTGGTTTCCATCCGAAGGATTTCGCTATCTTCACTCACCGTCTCGACTCTACTCCATGGTATGCTTACCGGATAGATGGCGCCGGTTCTGGCTACCTTTCCGTCTATGTAATGAAAGGTAATGCCCCGGCTCTGATAGCCGGCTATCTCGGAGGGGCTCAGTACATGATCGAATCTGATGGTGACCATGGTCCTGTCTTCTTTTATCCCTGCCTGGATCATCCTCCTCTGCTGATCCTTAAGCAGCGGGTTGGTGTTAATCTCCCTTAGTAGTTTGAGGGAGGAATTCATCTTGCTGCCTTCCGCCCGGGACTGGACGGATATAAGCAGGGCAAATATACAGATGGTTGCTATGATAAGGCGTTTCACGGAATTCTCCTTTCCGGATGATTATGGTGGCGGCAGTTTATAGTTCCTGTAATCAAAATGAATCTGCTCTCCTGAAGCTGAGGATAAAAATGATAATCGTATATCTTAATATTATAACATAAATTAAATATATTTGCATCAATAATATCCTGCGCCCGGCAGGCGTGAATTTGATTCGGACGGATTCTCCTTGACTCTATATTACTGGAGGAAAACGGGAGGAGTTATCTGCCGAAGATCTTTTCGTGTCCTGGAGGAATGAAGTTATCCTCCCTGATATGCCTGATAATATCATCCTCCTGGTCAGCCAGGCGGGCGTAGTTATTATTTATCAGATATTCCATGTAATCTATGCCGGGGAGATTCATCAGTATGGTCTTGCAGTCGAACATCAGTCCCTCATAAATAACCGTGGAATAAACTCCTACCAGATACTCGCTCTCAGCCAGGTAACGGTATAGATTAATATTTGAATTATCCACTACCGAGAAATTAGCCAGCTTTTCTGCTTCCACAAGGTGGGGGTATTCCTCTCTCCATCTGCTGTATTCGCCGGGGTGGAGTTTGTAGATGATATTGAAATCACTGTATTTTTGAGCGAACCGGGCGGCTATTCCGGAGAGTCTGCTGCCGATGGTACCCTGGGATATTACAATTACCGATCTGGCGGTGGGGGAAATTCCGGCATACCTCCGGCGCATCTCCTCCAGGTAGGGGAAGCCGTATACACCGGTCTTTTCAGGGGGCAGGGGGATGGGCGTGTTCCGGTACCAGAACCGGGAGAACAGCAGCATCCGGCCGGGAAAGTAGGGTACCCTGTCACGGCCGGGATAGCTGTAACCCAGATGGTATCTGTTTATCACCCCGTGCTGAAGCTCCACTGTTTCCACTCCACTCTCCCTGCATGCGGCTATCAGGGGTTCCAGTCCGTATGAAACCACCAGATAAACCTTCTCCGGTTTTTTAATACTGATCAGCCTGCGGTAGTATTGATAATCGCGGAGGAATATTTTTATTCTCTGTTTTATCTCCTTCTTCAGAGATATATTGATATCAAAAATATTTTTTATTTCATTTTCTACCCATCCCAACAGTCTATCCGACTGCTCATCCAGGGAAATGCTCCTGAATATTCTTCTGAGCAGTGAAGAGAGGAAGAAGTGATCGTCGTAGGATCTTCTTTCTCCTGCCCTTATCAGGTGACTGTTCTGGTACATGATGTCTATTATCTCATAGTTTCTACCCTCATCCTCCAGCTGCTCTATCAGGTTATGAGTGTATATATCGATATATCTGCCATCCACCAGTTTCTTCCTGGGATGCTGAAATATCAGTATTTCCCTGGGTTCCCTGCCTTTCACGGATCCGTAACGGTAACTGTTCCAAATGTTCAGGGGAAGTGTCTTCAGCCTGGAGAGGATACTGCCCTTGGGAGGATGGGCCTGTCCGTAAACACCCAGTTTTCTGGTTATCTGCAGGAACAGTTGAAATCTAATGATCTTCCAGAAGTAGACCCCTTCTATCTGATGATCCAGAAGACCGAATTTCTCCTCCATCTTCCAGATATGTCCACAGATTTCTTTGACTCGCATAGCCTGTTTTCCCGGTTCTGGTTAATACTTTCGTATAGAAGCCGGCAACCATGAAGGACGGCAAGATTTTTCATCTCCGGATTTCCCGAATCAGCTCTGGCAAACACCTGCCGGTTCAAGCAGAAACAACTTTATCGCTCACAGCAGGCCCCGGGATTCAGTCCACAGACCGGAACCCGGGTAATCCTCCGGATGTTGCCCTATTATATGAAGGTGGTTTATCCTGTTCAAGATGTATCATTTGGCCGGCATTCCCGGTTATGCGATTTATATCTACTCAGTCGGCGGGGAAATCAATTCCATTCATTATAATTTTGAGGGATTGAGGTTAATTGATCCCGTTTGCGGCTGGTTATCCTTCGTCCAGACCGGCGTGGCGATAGGTTTTTAGTATTTGATCCGGCCAGAGCTACCAAACCGGCTTACCATAAATTCTGGATGGACATACCAGGTGTGTCTATGTTTAAATTCACCCGTTATAAAAACTGACAGATAATAATATTATCGTTATAACCGGTGGAGGTTAGCCATGAAATCAGCCGGAGGATTCGGATGGAGGAATATTTTATATATCCCCCTGATTTTCCTGCTCCTTTCTGTAATAGCATTTCCCTGTTATGCCGGGGAGAGGGAAGGGGATGATCCCACCTTCAGCTGGGGATTTGCAGAGAGGGTAAGGCAGACCAACCTGCTTAATGCCGTCGACCTGATGGACAGGGTAGATAATGATATGAATTTCATCAGGGTGCGCACCCGGCTGTGGGCGGAATGGAGACCCGCCGGCGGGATAAAATTCCTGATAAAGCTTAACAATGAACACCGTCACTATCTGAAACCGGACCGCGATTTCGAGATAGATGAAATAGTAATGGAGAATCTATGCCTGAGATGGGACAGGGTAGCCGGGCTGCCCCTTGATATAGTGGCGGGGCGGCAGAATTTCCGGTACGGAGAGGGGTTTCTCTATATGGATGGAGGTCCCCTGGATGGATCCAGAACAGACTATTTCAATGCAATCCGTTTTATCATCCCGGCCGGGGAGCGGTCTTTCGAGGTGCATTTCCTCTCCGATCCGGCAAAGGATGATTACCTTCCCACCATCAACAACCGGGACAGGATGCTGGTGGAATCAAAAGAAACTGCGGCCGGTATCTACTACCGGGAACGCTCCCTGGAATCAGTGGAGCTGGATGGGTATTACTTCTTCAAGGAGGAGGAGAAGGCAGAATTGCTCCACCGGCCTAACAGCAGAATCCATACAGTGGGAAGCAGGATAGTGGGGGAGTTGGGCCGGAGTATTTCTGTAACAGCAGAGGGGGCTCTGCAACTGGGAGAATGGGGAGATAGTGACCGGTTTGGATACGGGGGATACTGCTATGGCAGCCTGCGGCCCCCGGTAAGATTCGAGCCGGGACTCACCCTGGGGGTGCTGTATCTCTCCGGCGACGATGTACATACCGATAAATATGAAGGATGGAATCCCCTGTTCGGCAGGTGGCCCAAGTGGAGCGAGCTTTATATCTACACTCTGCTCAATGAGCATGGTATAGCATACTGGAATAATCTTTTTGCTCCCCAAGGGAAGCTATCCCTGCAACTGCATGAACGTCTTGGGGTTGAATGTTCTCTCCATGCTATGTATGCACCGGAGAGTGATTTATGTATCAGGGAAGGTGACAGGGTATGGTTTTGTCCTGACAGGATAAGCAGGACCGGAAACTACAGGGGAACCCTTACCGGGTTGAAATTCAACTGGAGGATCAATAAGTATCTGACCGGGCATCTGCTGTGGGAGCACCTCGATCCGGGAGATTTTTATAAACCGCGTTTCAGGGATTCGGCGGATTTTATCCGTTGGGAACTTTACTATAAATTTTAACCAGGCAGGTTATTAAGATGGGACCATTCAATATACCCTGGTCGACCTTCATGGCTTTCGCGGTAATAGGAGTAAGTATTATTATCGCGTTGGGGTGGGCCATAATTGATACCCGGCGTGATACCGGGAGAAGCTGATAACAGAAGGAGAGAAATAAGGTGAGTTTAATCGGCGCATGCGTTACCGTACTGGTCATTTATATCGGGCTTCTTATCGGAGTGGGGGTATGGAGCAGCAGGAGAACTCAGACGGTGGCGGATTTTATCATCGGCAACAGGAGTATCGGCCCCTGGGTAACCGCTCTCTCCTTTATCGCGGTGTATTTCAGCTCGGTACTGATTATCGGAGGAGGAGCATTCGGTTACAAGTTCGGTTTGGCCACCATCTGGATCGGGGCTGTCAATGTGATTGTGGGTTGTACCCTCTGCTGGATCGTGATGGGAAGGAGGGTTAGGCTTTTTACCGAAAGACTGGGGGTAAACACAATATCAGGTTTCTTCGCCAAGCGTTACAATTCGCCGGAGGCGGGGATATTCTCAGCTGCCATAGTGTTTATCTTCCTGATCATATATAACGTCAGCGTGGTAAAGGGGATGGCCAATTCCTTCCAGGTGCTGATGGATCTTCCCTACTGGGCGGGGGTGGTTATCTCCGGAGCAGTTATCATTTTCTATGTGGTGATGGGTGGTTACAAGGCGGTGGTGTGGACCGGATTCATTCAGGCCTGGGTGATGATATTCAGCCTGCTCCTGTTGACCTTCCGGACCATGCAGCATATCGGAGGATTGAGCCTGGGGGTGAGCAAGCTGGCCCGGATCGATCCCGGTCTGGTGACTTCCCCGGGTGTGTGGGGATATGCCGGTTTGATCAGTTTCTGCCTGGTAGTCAGCCTGGGTGTTTGGGGTATGCCCCAGCTGGTGATAAGATTCTATTCCATAAAGGATACCAAGACCTTCCGGCTGGGAACCGTTATCGTTACGGTGGGAGCTGCCGTAGCAGTTATTCCTTACCTCAACGGAGCCCTCTCCAGAATACTGTTTCCCTCTCTGGAGAGTGCCGATCTGGCTATTCCCTCACTTTCCAAACTTGTTCTCTCCCCCTGGGGAGCAGCTATACTGCTGGCAGGGGTGGTAGCTGCCGGGATGTCCACATTTGCGGGGGTGTTGATCATTGTTTCCAGTTCGCTGGTACGGGATATTTACAAAAATGGACTGAACAGGGAACTTACCGGCAGGCAGGAGGTGATGGCCAACCGGGTGGTCAGCGGAACTGTGGGGGTTATTGCCCTCGCCATAGCGCTTAAGCCGCCCGCCCTGATTCTGGTGCTGACCGGGTTCGCCTGGGCGGTTATTGCATCCACCAATCTATGGCCTCTGTTCTTCGGTATCTACTGGAAACGGGCCAGCCGCCTGGCTGCATTCAGCTCCATGGTAGCCGGTTCCCTTACCGCACTTATCTGGACCTGGAGGGGCAAGCCCTTCGAAATTCACGGTTTTATTGCCGGTTCGGTGGTGGGGCTGGTAGTGATAGTGCTGATGAGTATCAAGAAATGGAATCCCCCGGAGGGGTTGATTGAGAGAATATGGGGAGAAGAATGACCTGCCGGATGAGCGTTCACTATGACAGATGAAAGTGTATGATCAGAGTGGCGGGCTGAGACAGATGAGTAATTCTGAAGAAAAGACCAGTACAGATTCATGGGATCCGGACCACCGGGTTATCGCTCATATCGATATGGATGCCTTCTTTGCTTCGGTGGAGGTGCTG
The DNA here is from genome assembly GCA_964613215.1 of uncultured bacterium. Classification (GTDB taxonomy): domain Bacteria; phylum Krumholzibacteriota; class Krumholzibacteriia; order Krumholzibacteriales; family CAZTHK01; genus CAZTHK01. Next base: position 28,105 of record CAZTHK010000001.1, read on the forward strand.
GATAATCCGGAGCTGGGAGGCAAACCGGTAATAGTGGGAGGAACTTCGGACCGGGGGGTTGTCTCGGCCGCCAGTTATGAAGCCCGTAGATTTGGTGTCCATTCCGCCATGCCCCTCTTCCAGGCCAGGAAACTTTGCCCCGATGGGGTATTTCTGCCGGTGAGGATGAGCAGATACCGGGAGATATCCAGGGGGGTGATGGAATGCCTGATGCATTTCTCCCCCCTGGTGGAGCAGGTTTCTGTGGATGAGGCCTTCGTCGATCTGACCGGTACCAGGGAGCTGTTCGGAGAGCCGGAGGAGGCAGCCGCCGGGATGAAGGAGAGTATCCGGGGGCAGACCTCCCTTGCCTGCTCCGTGGGTCTGTCCACCTGTAAGTTCCTGGCCAAGGTTGCATCAGACATGAACAAGCCGGATGGATTTACCGTAGTGCCTCCCGGGGAGGTGGAAGATTTTCTGGCCTGTCTTCCCATTGATAAGGTGCCGGGGGTGGGGAAGAGAAGCGGGGAAGAACTTAAAAAACTGGGGATAAGGTTTGTGGAGGATATAAGAAAATTCACCCCGCAATGGTTGATGGAGAGATTCGGAAAATTCGGGGGGCGGTTGATAAGGATTTCCCGGGGTGGGGATGATTCTCCGGTGGTTCCATATATTGAACCGAAATCAATCAGCGCTGAGACTACCCTCCAGAGGGATACCACTGATATGAAGGTTCTGACCACCCAGCTGATGAAGCAGGCGGAGAGGGTGGGAAGGTCACTGCGCCGGAAGGGATTGGCTGGTAGAACAGTCACCCTGAAATTGAAGGATTCGGCTTTCAACCAGATCACCCGCAGCCATACCCTGGAAAGGCCCACCCAGGTAACCGAGATAATATTCAGGGAAGCTGAAAAGATTCTCAGTGATTATTCCCTGAAACAAAGGATAAGACTTATAGGAGTGGGGTTATCCAACCTTGAAAAGGGAGAGGTGGGGGGTCAGATGAATCTCTTCGGCGATGAAGGTTCGGATGAGGAGAGATGGGTCAGGGTGGAACGGGCCATGGACCGGGTGGCGGACCGCTACGGTACAGATGCCCTCAAGAGAGGCAGAACATGCGAAGATTAGTTGCCGGATTGGATAAGCCGGAGGAGAAATTCCAAATGCCTTTTTGGGGGATAAATGGCGAATTGTTCCCGGGGAGCCGGGCCGGTGTTGTGTCTTGGCCAAAGGCGCCCCGTCATTACACGCCGGCATTTGAATTTGCATATCTTCGCAGCTATCCGTGATTTCGTTATTTCAGCAGGGTAACCCTCAATCTCTCCCTGTTGCTGAGAAGACAGGTTGATCATACTGATTTCTCATATCCGTTATTTGATAAAGAGCTTTGGTGAACAGCCCGGCGGTCCTTCCGTTCCGGAATTACAACAGAAGCCTGATTTGCCGGGATGGTTATTCCCCGGAAGGAGGGAAGTCCTTCATCAGCCTGCTCACCGATTTGCTGATGTGCTCTCCCATTGTCCCAACTCCCCGCAGGACATCTTTCGCCGATCCCCGCCATACCAGTTTTTTGCTGCTGCCATCTATGATATCCAGCACCAGGGTACCTTCCCTGTACTTATGGAAACTAACCGAATGTCCCCTGAACTGTCCCCACCTGCCGTACCGGTATCCATGATGGACTACATCTATCTTCTTCTTGGCACCGACATGGTAGGTTAGCAGAAAATCCGGTTTCCCTCCCGCAAACTTCTTGAAACCTTTGGAGTAAAGTTCCCTCTCCACCGCCTTTCTGATCTTGCGGTGAGCCAGGGGGTGTTTCTTCATACGCATTTCCTCCCTGGACTTCCTGGTTTTCAGCCACCTGAAGGTGCGGTAACCGGCAAAATCTATGTCTTTATTGTATTCGATGTTCACCCCCATGCTGGAACAACCCAGCATGGCGGCGATGGTCAATAGTCCCAGAGTAACTGCAATTTTTCTCAACGCTCATACCTCCCTCTTTTTGTGGAATAGTATCAGGGAGGGGGAAATAATATCAATAGTATTATTCCGGCTTGATTTTACGGGGCAGAATTTACTCTTCTCCCGGCTTATGGAATCCGGTGTCCGGAAGAATAACGTCCAGAAAAAGTCTCCTCTTTTAGATGGCACAAAGCCTGAACTATATAATAGCCTGACCAAATCCCGGGATAATCGATCAGCGAGGCAGTACCGCCTTTCTGGTGATTTTCTTTCCGTCGGTCTCCAACCGTAAGAAGTATATTCCAGATTCTACCCTTTTCCCCTTCTGGTTTATCCCCCTCCAGGTTATCTCCCGGTAACCTGCCTGCAGGGTGCCATTCACCAGTGTTCTCACCAGATTGCCGCTGACATCGAAAACATCCAGTCTTACCCTCCCCCTGCCGGAAAGGGAAAACGGGATGGTGGTGGCCGGATTGAAGGGGTTGGGGAAGCTGGAATAGATTCTGACCGCCGGGGTAGCAGTCCGGGCGGTCAACTCTCCCGATGATATGGAATGACCATTCTTCATCACCGCCTCTATGATATAGCGGTACTCCCGGCCGGCTGTAACTGAGCGGTCCGGATATCTTCTTGATTCCCGATCCGGCAGCCGGCCTGAGATGACCCTTAATTACTCACCCTGCCTGCCTCCAGGATACGGAAACCCCCGGCACTGTGGTGGTCCCTTACCCGCCAGAGAAGCTCTGTTGGCCCCTCCGAGGAGACCGCAGAAAACCCGGCAAGGGTTTGGGGGTTGTGACCGGTCTGAATATCTGATATTTTCAGTCATTACTGCTGCCGGATCGGTGGAAAATTAAGCGGAGGTAGAAGGAAGATGTGTATTCGGCTGTATGTGGGATAGAAGACTGAACGGGTTATTTTTTTTGACCGACTGGGGGTGCTAATGAAGAAGGAGCGGTTGAAACCGGAGTGCGCCGCTTGCGAACATCACAGGTGCAGCGAGGGTGCCGACTGTTTCGGTGTTCTGTCCCGGCATGCTGAATTGTACCGGGATGACAGGCTTTCCCGGTTCCACCGGGCCGCCACCGCAATAGAGGGAAGACATTACTGCCGTCAGACCAGGCTGGGTGAAATTATTCTCTTCGCCAGAGAGATGAATTTCCGGAAACTGGGAGTGGCATTCTGTGTGGGACTGGCCGAAGAGGTGGAGGTGATATGCCAGATACTGTCAGAGGAATTCGATGTTTATTCAGTCTGCTGCAAGGTGGCCGGAATAACAAAGGACAGGTTCGGGCTGGAACAGATCGATCCGGAGAAGGAGAGGGAGGTTATGTGCAATCCCGCCGGGCAGGCGGACCTGCTGAACCGGGCGGGGACCGGCCTCAACATAATCGCAGGTCTCTGTGTGGGGCACGATGCCATCTTTTCAGCCCGCTCGGAAGCACCCGTTACCACCCTGATAGCGAAGGACCGGGTGCTGGCTCATAATCCTGCAGGAGCGGTTTACTGTCCCTACATCAGAAAACAGCTGCCACCGGAAGTTTGAGAGGGTATGGAAGATAACTCTGGTTACCACAGGATAGTAACCCATCATGATTTCGACGGACTGGTTTCGGCAGCCATATGCTCATTCGTTACCGGCTGCGAGAGGGTGATCTTTGCCGGCCCCAATACCATAAGCCGTTCTCAAATTTCCATTGATACCGGTGATATTGTGTGTGATCTCCCCTATCCTCTGGAGTGCGGCCTCTGGTTCGATCATCATGCCGGTAACCTGGAGGAGGTCAGGCTGAGAGGGATCGACCCGGATGATATCCCCGGCGGGTTCGGGGAGGAACCTTCCTGTGCCAGGGTGATTTACCGGTATTTCAGGGACCGGGGCGAGGAGTTGCCCGGCTATCTGGGGGATACCGTGGATGAGGCTGACCGGATAGATTCCTTCGATTACCGCTCGGTGGGGGAATGGAGGGAGGAGACTCCCGGCAAGCTGGTGGATATGAGCTTGAAGGCTCCCTTCGATACACCCGGGGAGAGAACCAGGTATCTGGAATATCTCACCGCGTTGTTACGCCACCTGCCATTGGAGGAGATATTATCGGATCAGAAGGTAAAGGATAATCTCCACCATTACCGGGTGGCAGAGAAGAAGATGATAAAGATCATAGGGGAATCCATAAAGTTCCACCCCCGCGATTCTGAAGGTGAAATAGTGATAGTAGATCTGCTTCGCCATAACAGGCGGCCCAGAGTGGTAAGGAATCTTGCATTCCTGCTTCATCCCAGGGCCAAAGCGGTTGTCTTGCTGATGCCGCTTTTCCGGCAGAGAAGAAAAACAAATGATTTTTCCATCTCCATGTCTCTCTCCTTTACCCTGACCGGAAAGGATCATGGTAAGGATATCGGGGAGATTATGCGCACTCTCAATATAGGGGATGGTCACGCCGGAGCTGCAGCCGGTATGGTCAGATGCGACTCCAAGGTGGATCGGATCAGGAGCAGAAAGAAACTGCTGGATAATATCTGGGAGCTGTGGAGCAGGATGCCCGGCTGATAATTTTCCGCTGACAGAATTAATACTAAAGAACAGCGTACCACTGCCGATAACAGATATGGATTAACAGACAGCAGCTGTTACCCTGCAGTGCCGGGGAGATCAGGCTGCTACTTCCGGAAGATTGTGCCTCCTGCGGAAGGAGATGTTCATGCAACCTGCCATTACTTCAGCCATCAAGGGTATCCGGAGGAATATCAACAGGCTCAACCGCAGCGCCTCCCGGCTCTCCGGGGCCGGCTGCTACAGGCCGGACAGGGACGAAAAGCCGGTTAATATAACCAGGGAGATGATCCACTGCATGGCTGCGGAGAAGTCTGTAAGGGCCAACCTGGAATCGCTCAGAGCGGCATGGAAAACCACCGGAGCCATACTGGATATTAGATCATGACCTGAGAAGGGGCCGGGCATGGTTTCCCGGTCTGCTCCGGCCGGACCGGGAAGTGCGATTGATTACAGATCGAAAAAAGCGGTGAAACTCCGGTTTTATTATCGCACTGAGGGACCGGATGTATTCTCAAGAGATTTTTGTCTGACTCACCCGGTCGATTAGTGAAAAATAATATAACCGGTGAGTTTTTGTTTTATCGGCTTAATTATGATAGAATATATCATCACCGCCACCCGGCCGGAGCAGTTCCTGATATTTTAACCGGGTGGGATTTTATTATGGTGGATTAAAATTGCCGGTAAACCGGGAGATGCAATGATTACATTTATAACACCAGAGGTTTCTGGAAGAAGGGCAACTGTTTCACTTACAATTTTTCAGCGAAATATAAACGGTTTTATAAGAGCAGCCGGGTTGACTTTTCTGCTGCTGGCCATTCTCACCCCCGGAGCCGGGGGAATAACCGTGGATGGTGATTTTTCGCCGGGGGAATGGAATCCCGTTCTGGAGAAGCGGGCTGGAAATCAGGACCAGCCCTGGAGCCCCAACAATGATCTGATAAACCTTTATCTCAGCTGGGACGGGGACAGCGTTTATGCCGGGGTGGAGGGGTTCAGTTCCACCAACAACGTTCTGTTCATATATCTTGATTCAAGCAGCAGGACTACCGGCACAGAGCAGAATGACTACTATCCCGGGTTCAATACCCGGTCGAAAGGGTGGGACCCCGATTTTCTCTACGCAGTGTGCGAGATGGAGGAGGGGATAGGGGCGGATGTCAGGGAGATCTCACCGGCTGGAAGTACTGCTACCCTGCCCGGGGCTCACCATGCGGTAAGGGAGGGATACCACAACTCCAACGGAACAGGGGGATGGGAAATTTCGATACCGTGGAGTGAAATTGGTTTTCAGACCGGGGGATGGATAAAGGTTGCCGCGGGGCTCGGTTGGGCCACCGATAAACATGACCCGGAAGAACCTCTGGGAGGCGGAAGCGGGGACGAACTGGGTGAGGATATGGATAATCAGAGGCTCACCCTGGATAATCCGGTACAGGTCAACTATGATACCGACGGGGATGGACAACCGGATGAAATAGCGGGGGGAGCGGATTCGGTTATGGTCCGGTTTGAGCTCTCTTACCCCGGTGCTTCCAGCGTCAACCTGGCCGGGGATTTCAATCTGTGGTGCAATCCGGTCAATTCATGCATAGATACCTCTATCGATCCCATGTCCGAACCCGAAGGCGACAGCACCTGGGTAATAGAGAAGAAGCTTTCCCAGGATTACCATGAATACAAGTTTGTGGTAAATGCCTGTCAGTGGCTGAGTGATCCCCTCAATAGTGATACCAACCCCGACAATAACAACAACTCAGTGATAGTGGTAACCGATCCCATGGTTTATTATCTTCAACCTAGGGACGGTTCCTCCACCCTCAGCAGGTGCCCCCGTATCTCCGCCTCCATTGCCCATTCCGGCAGTTCCACCCTGGACCTGGATGAACTGAAAATATACCTGGATGGCCGGGTGGTGGCCCGGGGTCCATCCTGTTATGATGCCGGTTCATCGATGGCAAGCTATCTGGTGGCAGATTCCCTGGAGGAGGGAACTCACCGGGCCAGGGTGACGGCGAAAACTGTTTCAGGCGCCTTTGGTGCCGATTCATCCCTGTTTTATGTGGATGTAGACAGTATTCCGCCGGTTATCGCTCATGACCCGGAAGCAGCCGTACCGGCTAACAGCAGGGTAACCATAGATGCTCTGATTACCGATGATGAGTCTATCCACCGGGCACTTCTTTTCTACCGCTATCAGGGAGGGGACGGCTTCACTCAAACCGGTTTCGGCCTGGGGCTGGAAGATCAATGGTATGCCATTATCCCCGCCTCTTTTATCACCGCCGGTTCGGTAGTGGAGTATTACATCCAGGCCACCGACGGGATTAACACAGTAGTATCACCGGAGAGCGGCGTATACAGTTTCGAGGTATCAGCCGATCAGGTGGAGCCGGTGGTCAGCGAGCACTTCGCCTCCCCCGCTGTGATATCTCCGGACGGGGACAACCAGGATGACCTGTCCAGGATCTCCTTCCGGCTATCCGAACCGGCCTCTGTTGACCTGAACATACTCAGTGCCGGAGGAGATACCATAAGTACCATCCTGGAGAATTATCCGGTGGAGGAGGGCTACAGTACCGCCCTGTGGGAAGGGGAGGGTTCTCCCGGAGTTACCGTTCCTGACGGCCACTACCATTACAGAATAGTGGCCCGGGATCAGGGGGGTAATATTTCGGAAGCAGCGGAGGGTGAGGTGGAGGTGGATTATTCGGCCCCGGAGGGCACCCTGAAGGTTATTCTGCTGTTTCATGCCAACCAGACGGTAAATTATCAGGGTGACACCGCCAACGATGTCTGTTTCAACGGACTGCTGGATGTTCTCCGGCAGCATTCCGGATCCAGATTCATGCTGCATTTTTCCGGAACCCTTCTCAATGACCTGCAGTGGTACAACTTCAGACATTCTCCCTCCACCGTGGAGATGTTGATTGACGGCGCCGGGGATGGCCAGTTCGAGATAGTAGGCAGCACCTATGCCCAGAATATTCCCTACTCCACACACATGTGGGACAACCGGGTTCAGATCGAAAACCAGAGGACCGTTATGGAGAGGGCTCTGGGAGTAAATCCGGTCAGCTTCTGGAACGCAGAACGCTGCTGGAAGCAGCAGCTGGCACCTCTGATAGCGGATAACGGCTATCAGGCCACCTGGGTGGAGAGCCACATTCTGTTCGACAGCGGTACCACCGTTCCGGAGCATTCTGTCCGCAGAACGGAACTGGGAGGAAGCGAAGTAATCATCTTCAACGATGACGGGGAGCTGGCCGGCAATATCAATTATGCCATCGACTCGGGAAACACATCCGGGCTGGTGGATTATCTGACCTGTCTTCATTCGGAGGATACCTACCGGGATTTTGCCATCTGCTACTGTGAGGATGCCGAAGCCACCGGGTTGTGGGATTATGAAGCCGGTCAGAATCCCCGGGACGACTGGGATAATCTGGATCATATGCTGGATGTCCTGGAGTCGCTGCCCTGGGTGGAGTTGACCACCTTCAGCCATTATCTGCAATCCCGCCACCCCACCGAGATGCTTGCCCCCATAGTGGATGGCCAGGCCAACTGGATGGTGGGCCCCTCACAGAGTGCCGGCTATGATGACTGGTTCGACTACAATGAGAATTCGCCCCTGCTGGACTTCTACCGGGATTTCTTCGATTCGAAGAGGGAGAGGGTCAGGGGAGTGCAGCAGAATGTATCTTCCAGAGGGGCGTCCGGCAGGCTGTTGGAACATGCCCTTCGCAACTTTGCCGCTCACCAGTTCGAGTTCGGCTGTATAGGATGCGGCGACTTCTACTGCCAGGATTATCACAAGATGGAAACGGTAGAGGCATCCTGCCTGGCTGCCGGTTATGCTCACAATCCGGTCTCCTCCGCCACCATAATGGAGAGGGACTGCAATGGTGATTCCATACCCGATATGCTGATGCTGACCTCAGAGGATATGTTCGTGTTTTCCTCCACCGGGGGAAGGCTGTTGTACTGGTTCGATCTGAGCAGGGGTGATCAGATTGCCGGCAATGAGATATTCATGCGGGGGTACTATTACCGGGGATGGAGGGAGCATTACCAGGGGGGTGGTTATAACGATGACTATCACTATATGGAGGATATAGTATGGGATGCCGATCCGGAATACCCTGCTGCTCAGCCCTATCACAGGGAATACGGTATCAGAAAGAAATGTCTCAATGAAATGATCAGTATCGGCGGCGCCCCCCTGGATGATTTCCTCAACGGCGAGTATACCGTTGAGACCGATCAGGACACTCTGAAATTTACCCTTACCTCTTCCGGGATTACCCTGGAGAAGAGATTCTACCCCCAATCCGGGGGCTTGAGAGTAGAATACCGCCTTACCAACAATGAGGGATATTCCAGGAACCTCACCCATGTTACAGAGAACAGCTTCTGCCCCTCCCTGATAGAAGTTATGGATTACGGGAGAGAGAGCCTGAAGTATTTCGGAGGGGAGGATACCTCTTATACGGTTCTTCCCTCCACTGAGGGTGTGGTCAACGTGGTTACCAACATGAGGGTGGGCTATGATTTTACCATACCGCCTGATCATCTGGAGGGGGAGAGTAATGTATTCGCCCTGGAATTGAACCCCCGATACCAGCTTCAACTGAATCCCGGCGAAAGAGTGGATTACGGATTTATCCTGACTGCAGAAGTGGTGACCGATTCCGGAGGGTCATATCCACCTTCATCTTATCCTTTCCAGCTTTATCAGAACTTTCCCAACCCCTTCAATCCCAGCACCAGGATAGAGTATTCGGTGGGCAGGAAGGGACGGGTCGCTGTTGGTGTATATGACATCCGGGGCAGGCTGGTAAGGGAGCTGGTGGATAAGAACGTAGACCCGGGTGAACATACGGTGGTCTGGGACGGGCTTAATGAGTCCTCCCGGCCGGTATCCAGCGGGGTATACTTCTGCCGGATGGAGAGCAGGGGCCGCAGCGCTTCGATAAAACTTATAGTTATCAGGTGATTCACCATTCTTGACACTATTTATCCGGCCGTGATAGCTTTTAGAGCTGCCGGTTCCCATTTAAAAGCAGGGAATCGGGATATATGTCCCCTTTGCGTTATTGATATTAGAGCCACCGGTTTTCATTAGAACCGGAAAGCCAGGGGGCAGACTGCAGCCGGTATCGGAATTGGTCAAAACTGCCCGGGAACAAGCCGGTATGCTGATCGCCCCTGCACGGGTAATCCGGGTATTTTCGGGATGCAGCCGGAGAGATATTCCATGAGAGTAGGTATTAATGAGGTACTGCTATATCCCTGGACCAGCGGTGCGGTTAGCAGGGAACTAACCGTTCTTCCGGAACTGCTCAGGAGAATGGAGGGGGAAGGCCACGAGAGCGTGGTCTATTTTTCCAGGGATATGGATGATGATACCATTGACAGGTTAACCGGAGGGACCGGCGGAGTAAGAGCAATAAAGACCCCCCTGCCATCCCTGCCTACCTGCAGGAGAATACTCCGGGGGATTCCATACTGGCCCCGGCAGGTTGAACGGGACGGTGTTGACCTGTTTCACACCGCTTATTATCCCATCCCCAGACTGAATATTCCGGTGGTGCTGACCGTTCACGATATGCGTCTGATTCACATGCCGGAAACATACCGGCGGTGGAGGTATCTGTTTCTTAAGATGGTGATACCCCGTTCACTCTCCCGGGCCTCCAGAATTATAGCTGTGTCCCGGGATACCAAAAGGGACCTGATCAGACATTTCGGGTTGAGTGAAGATAAGATCGATGTCTCCTACAATCCTCTGCCGCCGGGATTCCGTATTATGGATAGCGATGAAATCCCACCTTCGATCAGTTCGAAATACCGCTTGCCCGGCGATTACCTGCTTCATGTAGGGAAGCTCGAGCCACGGAAGAATCTCCGGCGTTTGATAGAAGCATATCACTCCATCAGGGAGAAAACCGCTTGCAAGCTGGTTATAACCGGTAAGAAGGCGTGGGCTTACCAGGGCCTGGTAAAAGTAGTGAGGGAAAGGGAGCTTGAAGATGATGTGATATTTACCGGCTATGTAGAGGATGAAGATCTCCCCCCCGTGTACAATATGGCCAGGGCTCTGGTATATCCCTCCCTGCATGAAGGATTTGGCATTCCTGCGCTGGAGGCTATGGCCTGCGGCTTGCCGGTGGTAGCATCCGGCCTGCCGGCTCTCCGGGAGGTAGTTGGGGAAGCTGCTGTTTTTGTTGATCCCCATAGTACAGATTCTATCGCCCGGGGGATTGTAAAGATAATCGAAGACAGCAGCCTGCGGGAGCGCTTGATTTCAGAGGGGCTTAACAGGAGTAGCAGGTTCACTCCCGGGGAGACTGCTTCCCGGGTAATCAGAGCCTACGAGAAGGCATCGGGATAAAGGTTCTTTTGGGCAGTTATCCAGTAACCGGCGGGGAAACTCAATTGCCTGTTCCCTTCTACTGGCTTGGCGGTGACAGGCTATCCAGGATGTCCGCCAGCTGTCCCGCCTGAACTCTTCTGTCGAATTTTTGCAGGTTTTCCCTGTCCACCGATTGGATTTTTTCACCCTGATAGCTTTTTTCCAGCTCTGAAACTATTCTCCCGGTCTCCCGCTGATCTATTACCGTCCCGGCATTCAGCTCCTCCAGGATGTTTGCGGTCAGTGAGTCCGTGGGTATCAGGGCAAGAATGGGTTTACCAGCTCCCAGGTATTCGAACAGCTTTGCCGAGATTGTTAATCCGGTCATTACACCCCTGTTTCTAAGCAGCAGCAGCAGGTCAGCCCCCAGCTGATAGGAGACACACCGGGAATGCGGGACGTATCCATGCAGGATTATATTCTTCTCCAGCTCCAGTTCTTTTATTAATCTTTCAGCCTCCCTGTCATCGAATGTCCCCAGGAATCTTACCGATATCTTTTCCTTGATATCGGGCCGGCGGTTTAACAGTTTACCCAGTGCCCTGACCAGGGGAGCGGCAGAGTACATTCGTGAATCTATCTTGCCGGTATACACCAGGGTGAATTTTTCAAATTCCTCCGGTTTGATTCCATCAAAGTCGTTACGGTCGAACCCGTTATAAATCAGATTATATTTGCTCTCCTCTCCTGAATCATCCATGCTCTGAAGGTAGCTTTTTATGGGAGGGGTGGTAACGATGGCGGAGTCGCTCCTTTCCAATATCATTTTTTCCATCTTCTTCTCTATCCATCTTCTGCCCGGTGGTTCTTCGGATCTGTAGGTATCTATCCACTGGGTCCAGGGATCGCGGTAGTCCAGCACCAGCTTCCTGCCAGAGAGCGATTTTGCCAACAATCCCAGGATGAAGGCAGAGAAGGGTGGCGCGGAGGCAAATATCACATCGGGACGGTGGCGTTTGATAATCCTCCTGAGTCTGAAGGCAGAGCTTATCACCCAGAAGATCTGACTGTCAGGGATCATGAACCAGTTTCTCATGAACTGAAGGATTCTGGAGATGAATGTCCTCGGACGGGCAGGTGATTCCCAGGGAAGGGGGGTGCCGGTTTGCCGGCGGATTCTGCCGGTCGAGCTTTTGGGGAGGATAGAATTGATTCTCTCTATATTTAAATCCTCATCCAATTCTTTCAGCAGGCCGGGATCTGTTTCGATGTAGCTTTCCTCTGTGGTGGTGAGAATTACCGGTTTCCATCCGTGGGCTGGAAGGAACCTGGCGAACCTGCCTGTCCGCTGAACTCCTCCCCCGCCTGCAGGGGGAAAGTAGTAGGATATAATCAGAACTTTCTTCATCACTTCCAACTTGATGCCTCTGAGGGTAAATGCTGAAACTCTGAACAAGTATAGGAATTTCCCCGCGATATGCAAGATACAAAGGGGTCGGGATAATTTTTCAGTTATCCGTGTCTGGTCCGGGCTGATATTTTTTCGGCTGACCAGAAATAATTCCGGTTTGAGCCGGTTAATTTATCAACCTGTTCATGTTTGGTGGTAATTGCTCCACCCCGGGGGATTCTTGACATTGATTATAGATGCGTGGTAGCGTTTAATGGCAATTCCTGAGGCCGTGCAATGTAAGCAGGGAAATGCTGTTGTGGTGGTTTGCGATACCGGGTGTTATTCAGCAGACTATCCGGGATATGTCAGGAAGGCGTTTTGTGGAATTACATGGGTGGGATTTATGGAAGAAGGGCTATGTCAAGCTAATAGCAATGAGCCGGGGGAGGATACCATGAGTTTTTCAGAGAAAATTACCAGACGGGGATTTATCTCCACCACCTTGACCGGTGCTGTCTCTATGGGGGTGTTGGGTTGTGGTTCATCGGAGAAGGGAGCTGAAGAGAAGGAAAAACTATCCGGTGAGAAGAAGAAGGGCAGAGTGATAACCAGGAAACTGGGATCCACCGGTATGGAGATGCCCATAGTAGGGATGGGAGTGATGAATTCCGATAATCCTGAAGTGGTAAGGGCGGCCTATCAGAATGGAATCCGCCACTTCGATACAGCTGCCGTCTATCAGGGAGGAAACAATGAAAGAATGGTGGGAAATGTTATTAAGGAACTGGGAGTGCGCAATGAGGTAACGGTCGGCACCAAGATATACCATTCCCGTATGAGAAAGGAAGACCACACCGCTGCAGAGGTAAGAAAATCGATCCTGTCTCAGATGGATGAGAGCCTGGAGAGACTGCAGATGGATCATGTGGATATAGTGTATCTCCATGCTGTACAAAGTGAAGAAGAGATCACAAATGAGGCCATCCACGATGCCATGGAAGAGTTGAAGAAGAGCGGCAGGACGCGCAGTATAGGAGTATCTACTCATAGAAGCATGCAGCAGGTTTTGAATGCGGTTGCCAGCTCGGGGTTATATGATGTGGTGCTGACTGTGTATAACTTTACCCTGGGCGACTATGCTCAATTGATCGAAGCGATTGATAAGGCCCATGCTGCGGGCGTTGGAATAATAGCAATGAAGACTCAGGCGGGCAGCCACCGTCATTCCAAAATAGAGATAAGTGACCAGTTTAAAAGCTCCACCGTTGCTACCGCCGCTCTGAAGTGGGTGCTGAGGAATGAGAAAATCACCGCCGCCATCCCGGGCTTTACCACCTTCGAGCATATGGAGGAGGATTTTTCGGTAGCTACATCTCTGGAGTACACCCGGCAGGAGAAGAAGCTGCTTAATGAGTGTGATGTAAAATATACCATGGGATTCTGCCGCCAGTGCGACCTGTGCCTGGATACCTGCCGCAGGCAGGTGGATATTCCAGAACTTATGAGGGTGCACATGTATTCCACCCGGTACAGCAATTTTCACCGGGCCCGGGTTACCCTGGACACCATATCCCCGGAGAGAGGACTGATAAACTGCAGTGAGTGTGAGAGCTGCTCCGCCTTCTGCCCTCACCAGGTGAATATCGCCGGGGCAATAGATGAATTGAAATTAATATATTGTTAAGATGCTCTAAAAAAAGAGCGCAGATACCTGGCTGGTTGAATGTTTGTTTAACCCCGATTAATTATCCCGTTATGGTTAATATAAACAGATTAGAGGGATATTTTTTCGGCAATTTCGAGTGGGAATACGGAGTATGAAGGAAGGGAGGAAAATGAACATAAGAGATAACTTAAACAGGGTGTGGGAAAAAATTTCGAATGCTGCGGAGAGTGTGGGGAGGGATGCCTCTGAAATTGCTGTGGTGGGGGTGACCAAAACACACGGCCCGGAGGTGGTGGAAGCGGCGGTGGAAGCCGGAATAGAGCACATCGGGGAGAACCGGGTTCAGGAATTTCTATCCAAGTATCCCGGGGTAGGTGTGGATTGTAAATGGCATCTGGTGGGACACCTTCAGAGAAACAAGGTTAACAAGGTGCTGGGTAAGTTCGAGCTCATCCACTCGGTGGATTCACCCAGGCTGGCAAGGAAACTGAATAAATCGGGGGAGCGGGATGATATTGTGTCGGATGTTCTTATCCAGGTTAATACCAGCGGGGAAGAATCCAAGTATGGCATTTCACCGGATGAAGCCATTGAGCTGGCCGGCTTTATCACGGGGCTTCCCTTTCTGAGGCTTCATGGACTGATGACCATCGCTCCCTGGGTGAAAGATACGGGGGTGGTAGCGGCCTCCTTCGCCAGCCTGAGACAATTAAGGGAAAATCTTATAAGCAGGGGATTTGAAGAAGAAAGGGTAAGACATCTTTCCATGGGAATGACCGATGATTTCGAGATTGCAGTAAAGGAGGGTGCCACCATACTCCGGTTGGGACGGGTGCTGTTGGGAGAGAGGGGGGATTATTGACAGAAAAGTTGCCACCTGCCGGCAGAGAGATTGAATTACTCTGCTACTGGAAAGAAGATATTTATCCTTCCATTTGTCCGGGACGGGGGGACTTATGGGTTATTTCATTGCAGATACGGTTGGCCTGATAATTGCTGCGATTAATGTGATAACTTTTGTTCTGATGATCTACATCTTTCTTGATCTGGCAGCGGGAGAACGGAGCAAATTATACCGGATCCTCCGTAGAATGATGAGAGTTTTTCTGGCTCCATTGCGGAAGATTGCACCCGGTTGGCAGTTTGATATTTCTCCCATAATCATGATTGTTATTTTACAGGTGATAGCCTTTGTTATAAAATGGAAATACTATTGATTGGGATAATACCGGAATTTGATTATTATCCTTGCTGTAATGAGGAGGAATTGAGATGAGAATCACTCCACTGGATATCCGGAAACAGGACTTCAGAAAGACCATGAGGGGTCTCGATGCGGATGAGGTATATGCCTTTTTAAGCACTGTTGCCGAGGAATACGAAGCGGTTCTTTCAGATAACAAGAAGTTGCGGGAACGGATCGTGGAGATGGAAGAGAGGCTGGAGGAGTACAAGAACATAGAAACCAACCTCCGCAACACTCTTATAACAGCAGAGAAACTGACCAATGAGGCCAAGGAAAATGCCCACAGGGAAGCGGGGCTTATATTGAGGGAAGCGGAGATGGAGGCGGACAAGGCTGCCGAAAGCATCAGGGCTCACACCAGGCAGCTGCGGCATGAGATATTGGAGCTTAAAAAACAGAAGGACAATTATCTCAACCGCCTTAAAACCCTGATGGACAGTCACAGGCGGATGATAGAGGGATTCGAGCAGGATTTTGCGGATGTGGACAGGGAAATCGAGAGGATAGGCAAAAAGGTGGAGAAGGATGCTGACAGCGGGACATCCGCACCGCGTATGAGCAGGGAGAAGATAACCGAGGAATTCGGAGGAAAGCTTGAAGATAAATCCACCTGGGGGGAAGAGAGAAGGCGGGAAAACGAAGAGAGGCCTGCCATGCCTCCGCCGGGAAGTGGAAGAGAGGAACAGGACAGCGTTGAAGAAGACACTCCCCCTGAGGATTCAATGAAGGGTGGGGGGACAGGGAAGAAACCTGAATCCGGCGGGGAAGAAGTAGTGGAGCATCTGGACACCGAACCGATCGGGGCGGTGGATGATTTTAATAACGTTCCGGAAAAAAGTTCATCCGGCGGCCCCGCCGGGGAGAAGGAACGTGATAATCAAGAGCCGGAGGCGGGAGAGAACCAGAATGAACGGAGAGTGCAGGATGAAGTTGCCGGGAGCATGGAGGACAGGATGTATCCTGAGGCAGGGACAGGTGGAGACGGGAAAGAAGCCGGCTCGCAGGAGGGTGGTATGGACCCCGCATCACAGGCTACCGGGGAAAGCGCTCCATCTCCATCACAGGGGAGTCCTGCCTGGCAGAAGATAGTGGGGGATGGAATGAAGAGTAACCAGGAGAATCCCTCCGAAACTGCAGCCGGCGGCATGGCTGACACCGGCCAGGTTGAAGCGGATGGGGTTGCAAGACCGGAAGCCTCTTCAAAAGAACCGGAAAAGCCGGGCCATACCAGAGCTGCTCAGGAGCAACCGCCCGTGGATAGTGCTGCTACCACTGCCGGACCGGTTACGGAGAATAAGGGTCGGGAACAGGAACATCCATCTGCACCGGGAGATCACTGGAAGGAGTACGAGGTAAGGGAAGAGAGTACCGACTGGAAGAAATATGACATTTCAGAAGATCAGCCTGCTTCTGAATCCGGGCAGCAACAGAAAGGTCCGGGTGGCAGCCACATCCCTCCGGCGGATGATTCCAGGCAGAATGTTAACCCCCCGGCTGATCACGAAGTGGAAGAGGCCCTCTCCGGACTTTCGGAGACCGATTCCATGATGCAGCAAGGGTCTGATACTCCTCCGGCCAGCCAGGCTCCCGGGAATGCCCGGGATGGGGGACCGGCTGAAAGAACAGAGAATAAGCATGATAGAAAGCAAACTCCTCCCCAGAGACCCCCGGTAGAACCGGAGCAGAGGGCAGAAGACCAGGGGATGGAATCAGCCGGTGAGCATAGCCGGGGGCTCCGGCAGAACGACGCACCCCCTCAGGATGAGCAGAAGGTGCAGCATCAGGAGGATCCTTCCGAACAAGACCCGGATTCATCAAAGTGGTCTTTCGATGAGCTTAAGAAGAACCTCTCTAACCTGACCAACAGGGAATAATTATAACCGGCGGGTTGCAGACAGAGAATATATGCCCAGGGATATAAGAAAAAGAGGAAGGGGCAGGATTGGGGTGAGCCTGAGAGTTCAGCCCTCCGCCCCCGGAAATAAGCTGGTGGGATGGAACGCCAGGGGAGAACTCAGGCTGAAGATCAGCGGAAAGCCGGCAGGGGGTGCCGCAAACAGGGAACTGATCTCATTCCTGGCCAGGCGGTTTAAATTGAAAAAGACCGATATCCAGCTGGAAACAGGGAGCACTTCGAGAAAAAAGGTGATTTCAATTCCTTCTTCAGTAAGGCCGCAGCTGGAAAAATTGCCTGACATATGAAGCTGGCCCGTGTAACTCTGCCCTGCGGGTTATCAGGCTGAGCAGAATTTATTCATCGATTGCATAAATAACTTTTTGAATTGCCGGTATACCAGCAGTATCCCGAATAATCCTTGCCATAATACTTCTTTGACTGTTATAAAAGTGCTGCCCGGCAGGTTGGTAAACCGGCAAAATGGATTATTGCCTATGAGAATGTTGCTATACAGCAGATGGGCATTGTCACTTTTGGTTCCCTTTACCGGAGAGGAATTACAGGGAGGAGAAGGAAAATGACAGAATACTACAAGCAGATCAGGGAAAGCGCATCCTATGTCCGGAAGAAGGTAAAAGTAAAACCAGCCTTCGGTATAGTTCTGGGGAGCGGGCTGGGAGGGCTGGTCAGGGATATCAAGAGCAGGGTGTGCATTCCCTATAAGGAAATACCGGATTTCCCTGTCTCTACCGTAGAGGGTCTTCATGCAGGCAACCTGATAGTGGGGAAACTGAGCGGCAAGAATGTGGTGGCCATGGAGGGAAGGGTCCATTATTACGAAGGCTATACCATGAAAGAGGTAACTTTTCCCATCAGGGTGATGAAGGCTCTGGGAGCCAGGTCGCTGATTATTACTTCGGCGGTGGGAGCCATGAACCCTCTCCTGGATGTGGGTGATGTGGTGGCCATTACCGATCATATAAACATGATGGGGGACAACCCCCTGATCGGTCCCAACGACGAGCGCTTGGGAACCCGCTTTCCGGACATGAGTGAGCCGTACAACCGCCGTTATATAAAGAAGATGGAAAAAATATGCCTGGAGCTGAACATTCCTCTCAGACGTGCGGTTATGGTGGCGGTAGCCGGCCCCAATCTGGAGACGGCAGCCGAATACAGGTTTATGAGAAGGATAGGCGCTGATGTGGTGGGGATGTCGATGGTCCCGGAGACCATAGCAGCGGTACATGGGGGGATGAAGGTGCTTGGCATCTCTGTGATTACCGACAAGGCTCTTCCCGATTGTCTCAAACCGGTTGATATAGAAGAAATTGTGTCGGTGGCCAAGAGGGGGGAGAGGAAACTCTGCAAAATGGTCAGCGAATTTCTACGGAGGAGATAGGGCCGGATTAGAGGTTAAATTCGAGTTAAGATTCAGTCTGTGGCTTGACATTTGGTAATTTTTTCATTATAAGATATTGTCTGCCCTGGGGCTGTATATGAGAATGAACAGCCGGTAATGTGGCAGATGAAGACCGGGTGTGGAATGATTTTTGATAGTAAAACATACCAGGCAATTTCAGGGATTGATGAAATATGAGTAAAGCTGATAAAAAGACAGTTACTTATGGAGAAATAGAACCTCAGCGGAAAGCTCTGGATACCGAGCGGGAGGTATTACGTTACTGGGATGAAAAGGGTATCTTCGAGCGGTCGGTGGAGGAGAGGCCCGGGGATAATCCCTTTGTCTTTTACGAAGGTCCTCCTACCGCCAACGGACGCCCCGGAGTGCATCACGCCATGTCCAGAACCATCAAGGACATTGTGTGCCGTTACAGGACTATGCTGGGTCAAAGAGTGGTAAGGAAAGCGGGTTGGGACACTCACGGCCTCCCGGTGGAGATTGAGGTGGAATCAAAGCTGGGCCTGGACGGCAAGGACCAGATCGAAGAGTACGGTATAGAGAGGTTCAACCGTGAATGCAGGGATAGTGTATTTACTTATCTGGATGAATGGCACGAATTTACCAGAAGGCTAGGTTTCTGGCTGGATCTGGATAATCCATATGTAACCTGTGAAAACAACTATATTGAATCTGTCTGGTGGATTCTCAAGCAGTTCTGGGATCAGGACATGCTCTATGAGGGCCACAAGATCGTTCCCTACTGCCCCCGGTGCGGTACCTCCCTCTCCAGTCATGAGGTATCCCAGGGCTACAGGGAGGTCTCCGATCCATCTATCTATATCAAGATGAAACTGGTTGACCAGGATGTCTGCTTTCTGGTGTGGACCACCACCCCCTGGACACTTATATCCAATGTTGCCCTGGCGGTAGGACCCGATTTCGATTATGTCAGAGTAAAGAACCGGGGAGATGAACTCATTCTGGCGGAGGCGCTACTCCCCGTACTGGAAGGAGAGTATGAGATCATCCGGCGGATGAAGGGCAGGGAGCTTGCGGGTGAGCGTTATCAGCCTGTCTTCCCCTATTTCAAGGATGCTGAAGGTGGATTCAGGGTGATCGAAGCTGACTTTGTGACCCTTGCCGAGGGAACCGGTATTGTGCATACCGCCCCCGCCTTTGGTGAAGAGGATTATCAGATAGGACAGGAGAAGGGTCTTCCCTTTGTTCAACCGGTTACACCGGATGGCAAATTTACCGACGAGGTTACCGAATGGGCGGGAGAATTCATCAAGGATGCCGATCCGGGTATTATCCGAAATCTTGAACAGAGGAATTTACTTTATAACAGCTCAGAGATAACCCACTCCTACCCATTCTGCTGGAGATGTGATTCCCCGCTGGTCTATTATGCCCGCAAGTCATGGTATATCAGAACAACCGCTTTCAAGGACCTGCTGATACAGGCCAACGGCAGGGTAGAGTGGTTTCCTCCGGAGATAGGGGAGAACCGGTTCGCCAGGTGGCTGGAGGGTAACGTGGACTGGGCGCTGAGCCGGGAGCGTTACTGGGGCACTCCCCTGAATATCTGGATATGCGATTCATGCGGAGATAAATATTGTCTGGGAACTGTGGAGGAACTCCGATCGCTCAGCGGGAAGATGCCGGAGGATCTTGATCTCCACCGTCCCTTCATAGACCAGCTGGATGTGGGCTGTCCCGAATGCGGCGGCCATATGACCAGAGTCCCTGAAGTTATAGACTGCTGGTTCGATTCGGGAGCGATGCCGTTTGCCCAGTATCATTATCCCATTGAGAATATGGATGTTTTCAGAAAGCAGTATCCCGCTGAATTCATCAGTGAGGGAGTGGATCAGTCGCGGGGGTGGTTCTATTCCCTGCTGGTTATAGGGACCTTCCTTACCAGGCAGAGCCCCTACCGGAGATGCCTTCCCCACGGAATGATCCTGGATGCCGAGGGTCAGAAGATGAGCAAGAGCAGGGGTAATGCGGTGTTTGCGAGTGACGTGCTCAGGGAGTACGGAGCCGATACCCTGAGATGTTTTCTTATCAGCAGCGGGGCTCCCTACCTGCCCAAGCGTTTCGACAACAAGGCATTGAAGGATGTGGCCAACAAATTCATGGGTACACTACGCAATCTTTACAGTTTCTTCGCTCTCTATGCCAATCTGGACGGGTTTGCGCCTTCCTCCGGCCAGGGTAACGGCCTTAACCTGATCGACAGGTGGATTGTGTCACGGTTTAATACCATAACCGGTGAGATCAGAGAGGATATGGAAAAGTATGAGCTGACCCGGGCGATAAGAAGGATACAGAATTTCGTAGTGGATGAGCTCAGCAACTGGTATCTCAGGCGGTGCCGCAGAAGATTCTGGAAGAATGAGATGAGCGATGACAAGATTGCCGCTTACGAAACCTTCTACCGGGTGTTGGAGGGTGTATCCAGATTGTCTGCTCCCTTCGTACCATTCCTCAGCGAGGCAATATTTCTCCGCCTGAGGGAGGGAATGAACCATTCCGGTGAAGAAACCAGTGTTCATCTTCAGGATTTTCCCGCTGTGGATGAAGATGAGATTGACAGGAAGCTGGAAGAAAACATGCAGGGTGTTCTGGGTGCAGTAGCGCTGGGACGGGCGGTAAGAAACAAAGCGGGAATAAAAATCAGAACACCCCTTAAAAAAATGTATATTAAAAGTGATGATAAGAAAGAGTTGAATTGGATCGGGGAGGATGAATTCAGCTCCCTGGTTCTGGATGAACTGAATGTTAAGGAAATTGAGATGATGGAGGATAGGGGAGATTATATTTCATATTCTGTAAAGCCCGATTATTCGGTCCTGGGGGAGAAACTGGGAAGCGGGGTAAAGGAGGCGGCCGGTATACTTGCCGGTCTGGACCGCTCGCAAATAAACAGCTTGTTGGAATCAGGCGAGATAACTATCACCATAGGGGGGCAGGAGAAAACTGTAAGAAAAGATGAACTGAAGATAACCCGCCAGAGCAGGGAGGGGTTAGAATGGGAGGAGGAGGGTTCATTAACGGTGGTTCTGGATACCCGCCTGACACCTGATCTGGTTAGGGAGGGAATGGCCAGGGATCTGGTTAATCGTATCCAGAATTTCCGCAAGGAGTCCGGTCTGGAGGTCAGCGACCGGATTGAACTCAGTTATCGTGCTGATGATGCGGTAGAAGAAGTTTTTGAAGAGTTTGGTGATTACATAGGCAGCGAGACCCTTACCCAGAATCTGGTTAAGGGAAGCAGAGATTGGGATAACTGCACCACTTTTGAGCTGGATGGTTCAAAGGTGAAACTCTGGATTCAGCGCGCCTGAATTGATAAAGGAGATAATCATGACGGCCAGAAAGAAGTCAGATAAGAATAAAAAGAAAAAAACCGGTAGCAGTAAGGTGAGATCGATGAAGAAAAAAGCTTCCGGGAAGAAAGCTTCCAGCAAGAAAAAAAGATCCAGGTGCAAACTTACCAAAAAGGACCTTAAACACTTCAAGGAAATGATACTGGCCGAGAGGGAGCGCATTCTGAAGGAACTGGGCAGAATAGAGGAATCCATCAAGGAGGCCTCGGACGACCAGGAAGGGTATAAGCAGAGCTATTCCAATCACCTTGCCGATCTGGGAACCGATTACATAGAGAAGGAGAAGAATTTCTACTATGCCAACCAGGAGGGAAACTATCTCCGTTCTCTGGATGAGGCGCTGGAAAGGATCGAGAGTGGTGATTATGGAAAATGTGAGATTTGTGGAAGTCTGATTAATCACAAGAGGCTGGAAGCGGTACCTAACGCAAGCCTGTGCATAACCTGTAAAAGTGAGAATGAATTGAGAGCAAGGGGACGTTAGCAGGTGCTCTACTTTACCGTGGCGGCTATTGTCCTTATTCTGGATCAGGCCAGCAAGAGGTTAGTTTGGGGGATCTATGGTCACGGTGGGGGAACTGACCTGATAGACGGTTTTCTGCGGATAAGAGTTTCCACCAATACTGGAGCGATTTTTGGAATTCTTTCCGGTTCGCGCGTGCTGCTGCTGGCCATCACCTTAGTATCTGTTGCCGCCCTGATCTATTTTGCCTATCGTATGAGATTTGCTCCTATCTCCCGGAGGGTCTATATCGGGCTGATAATAGGGGGCGCCTTCGGCAATCTTATCGACCGCCTGGCTTCGGGAGAGGTGGTGGATTTCATAGATATGGGAATAGGGGGATACAGGTGGCCTACCTATAACATTGCAGACATTGCAGTAACCCTGGGAGCAGTTCTTATAATGATTGGATTTATAGCGGCCGGCGATGAGAACGGTTCGGATTCCGGACTTCCGGAAGATTCCGGATCAGGCCTGGCTTGAAGATGCTGCAGATGATTATCTATAAGATGATGCTGTTGATCCCATATCGGGTGAGGGGAGCGAGAATCTTTGTTTGAGCGCAGAGAGTTCAGTTTCATGGTGGATGATGAGGACGACGGGGAACGTCTGGATCTGTTTCTCAGTGTAGCCATACCTGAACTTTCCCGTTCCCGGATACAGAAAGCTATCCGGGGGGGCGATGTCACAATCAACGACCAGAAGGTAACCAGACAATCCAAGAATGTTCACCAGGGAGACAGCATACGTCTTTCTTTCAGTCCTCCCCGTCCCCTGGAGGCAGTTCCTGAAGATATCCCTCTGGATATACTGTACCAGGATGAGAACCTGCTGGTGGTTAACAAGCCGCCTGGTATGGTGGTTCATCCGGCTCCGGGACACCCCAGTGGAACTATGGTCAATGCACTGTTGTACCACTGCGACAATCTCTCCGGAATAGGGGGAGTGCTCAGGCCGGGAATAGTTCACCGTCTGGACAAGGATTCTTCCGGCCTGCTGGTTGTGGCCAAAGATGACCGTTCCCATATTTCACTGAGCAGGCAGATGGCGGAGAGAAAGGTTAAACGGATATACAAGACTGTGGTTTGGGGTGAGATGAAGGAGAGGGAGGGGGTAATCGATAGGCCCATAGGCAGATCTCCCCGGAACAGGAAGAAGATGGCTGTGGTTGAGAAGGGTGGAAGGGATGCCATTACCCATTACAGGGTGCTGGACACAAATAGCCCTTTCCAGTATATTGAACTGAAACTTGGTACCGGGAGGACTCATCAGATCAGGGTGCATCTGGCCTGCTGTTCCCGGCCGGTTCTGGGTGATCCTGTTTATGGAGGGAGAAGGATACGCAGGAGTGCCCTGGATAAGAGTGAGATAGAAAAAGCGGAGAGGGCCCTTTCCCTGATAGACAGGCAGGCCCTTCATGCCGAACAGTTGTCCTTTGCTCATCCCCGGAATGGATCCCGGGTGGAGTTCAGGGCAGCTCCTCCTGAGGATTTCCGGGCAGTGCTGGAGCTGCTGGAACTGGGTTCTTGTTGAAATACAGAGGGGTGGAAGAAAAAAGTGAAGCTGGATATCGAGGCTATAAACAGGGTGACAATTCTAAGACTATCCGGTAAACTGATGGGTGGCTCTGATGCTGAATTGCTCAAGAAGGTGGTGAGGAAATTGATGGAACAGGGGAACAGGAGAGTAATTGCCGATATGGGAAATGTGAAGTGGATCAACAGTACCGGCATCGGGATTCTCATGACCGCCTGTACCACCCTGAGAAAGAATGGGGGGGACTTGAAACTGATGCGGGTTTCAGATAGAATCCAGAGCATTCTTTATGTAACTAAACTTAACCTGATCTTTGATTGCTTTGAAAGTGAGAAGGAAGCTGTGAGGAGTTTTGAATAGAATCGAGAGTAATTATGCCACAACAAGTAGCCATAGAAATCCCCAGCAGTTATGAATACCTCAATCTGATAGATGTGGTCTGCAATGAAATTGTGGGGGAAATGGGATTCAGCAAGTCAGACCGCAACGCCATTTCCATATCGGTAATAGAGGCCTGTACCAACGCACTGGAGCATGGTAACAAATGCTGCTCCGAAAAAGCGGTAAGAACTGTCTTTATCAGGGGCAAGGGTAAGCTGACAGTACAGATTTATGACAGGGGTGAAGGCTTCGACTACCGGAGTTATCTGAAGCATATCCCCAACCCGACTGACATAACCAAAAAGAGGGGCAGGGGAATTTATATAATGAAGGATCTTATGGATACTCTGGTATTTGAAATGGTTGAGGGTGGAGGTATGAAGGTTACACTGGAAAAACTGTTATCCTCCGACAATAATCAGTCCTGAATATGCTACCTGAACCCCGGAGGCTGCAGCACATTCGGTGGTTCTCTGCATTAATGGTATAACATCCGAAGGAGTAACTATCTGGAACACCTGACCCCCGGGTAGTGTTTTAATTAGTAATATTAATTCCGGAAGCACCTTCGATGAAATATGCGCAGCATCGGCGGATAAGGGGGAAGAGCCTGTTCCGGGATGGATATTTAATAACAGGGTGGGATTATGGATTCATCTTCTTATCTCGCTTCATTCTACCTGGTTTATGGAGTGGTAATTTTTTTTCTGGCCGGGACCATCCTGAAGCATTCCATGCGCAGTGTGGTAAACTGGTCCACCTCTCTGGTACTCCTGTTTGCCGGTATTGGCCCCCTGCTGGGGGCTGTAGGTTTCCTGCTGGAGAGAAATCTTCAGGCTGGAACGGTTCTGTTCGGTAATTTTGTAAACAGTTTCGACTATATCTGGGAATTCTTCTTCCCCTCCCTGGTTTTTTTCGCCCTGGTTCACCCCAGAGCGGGAATCCTGTGGAAGTATCTCAATAAACTGACATGTCTTCTCTTTATCCCTCACCTTTTTCATCTTATCCTGGTCATTTTCCTGATGGACCGGGTAGAACCAGCCGAAATGCTGGAACCTCTGACAGGTTTTTCAGCTCAGTCAGGGGTTATCGCCTGGTTTATCGGTTCGACAGGAAATGCACTCAGAGTACTTATCGATCTGCTGTTCAAGGCTCATTCCAGGCTTTTCTCGTTGGTCAATATATCATATGCCGCCTGTTCCCTGGCCCTGCTGGGTAACTCCCTGAAACTGGACCTGGCTCCCCGGGTGAGGAGGCAGATGAGGGTGGTGCTGGCCGGACTGAGCTTCTGTATCCTTACCTACTCGGTAGCCTGGGCCCTCCCCCTCTTTTCCAGGATGAATATATCCCTTGATACTTCTGCCCTGTTGGTGAATGCCTCCCTGATCATCGGAGGTGGTTCCATTGCTTATGCCATAGTGCGGTACCGGTTTCTGGATCTCAGATTTCTGGCCAGAAAGGGAATCCTTTACGTTGCTACCATATTCATATTTGCCTCTGTTTATCTGCTGATAGTTAAGCAGATTACCAGCACCTTTCAGCAGTTTTCCGCCAGCGGAATAGAGATACTGGAGACCGGATTCATCATCCTGTTTATCATTATTGCCCAGCCCGTTCTCAGCCGGGCGGAGACCTGGGTGGACCGGCTGATAGTGAGGGAGGAGAACAGGCCCAGGGTAAGGGTTCAGAAGCTGAGTGGGGAATTGATCTCCATGGTGGAACTGGAAGCCATGATCGAGCATCTGAGGAAGGAGCTTTCCCGGATATTCAATACCGGGGATGTTGACATGATTATGGTGGATCAGCTTAAAGACAGCGATTATTCCGGTCCTTCTGAGGAGAAGGTGGTGGAGGTCCTGTCCAGGATCGGAGAACCTATGGTCAGGGCGGATTTTCTGGAGGCCATGGGTTTTATCAAAGGCAGAGGCCGCTTCCTCAAACCCCGCAGAAGGAAGATGGCTGAAGATATTGCCGGAACACTCACCGGAGTGTTGCGCAAGCTGGCCGGTTACCAGTTGATCGTTCCCGTTTTCAGAGATGATGACCTGGAGGCGGTAATCCTGCTGGGTTCCCGCAGGGAACAGAGGGGTTATTCCACCGAAGAGCAGGCCCTGCTGGCCATGCTGGCATCCCAGGCCTCCGCCTCACTGGCCAGGATAGAGCTTCTGAGTGAGGTGGTGGAGAAGAAGGTGATCGAGGAGGAGCTGGAGCTGGCCAGGGAGATCCAGCTGGAACTTCTTCCCTCATCCCCCCCCCGGGTGCAGGGTTATGAGACAGTGGCATTAAGCATCTCCAGCAAGCAGGTGGGGGGAGACTATTATGACTATATAGATGATGAATCGTATCTGGCCTTCACTGTAGCGGATGTTGCCGGCAAGGGGGTTCCCGCTTCACTGCTCATGGCATCACTCCAGGCCAGTCTGAGGTCGATGGCCGATTACAAGCAGGACACTACCGCTGTGATAGGAAGATTGAACAATGTTATGTTCGAAACCACTTCCCCGGAGAAGTTCGCTACCATGT
Source organism: uncultured bacterium (assembly GCA_964613215.1). Lineage (GTDB taxonomy): Bacteria > Krumholzibacteriota > Krumholzibacteriia > Krumholzibacteriales > CAZTHK01 > CAZTHK01. The sequence continues at coordinate 54,908 of CAZTHK010000001.1, forward strand.
TCTACGGCTGTCTGAATATAAAGAAGAATGTACTTCATTTTACCAATGCGGGACATAACTTTCCCATTATAGTAAACTCTGATGGCGAGATAGATATTCTGGATTACAGCGGTCTGATTCTGGGAATAAAGCCCGGTTTCGAGTACAGGGAGCACCGGGTCAAGATGGAGAGGGGGGATATCCTGGTTATAACCACCGACGGTGTTACCGAAGCGGTAAATGATCAGGGCGAAATGTTCGGGGATCAGAGGCTGTATGAGCTTTTGAGGGGAGTAAATGGAATGGACGCAGCGGGGGTGAGGGGTGCCATAACCACCGCAGTCAGAGAGTTTGCCGGGAGTGAGAATATCAGGGACGATCTTACCATCATGGTTCTGAAGCGGCTGGAGTAGTAATATTATAATAATAACTGCCGGGGTATGGAATTGTACGGCACTGTGGCCGGACAGCGATGATTGCAAATGGTTATTGAAGTTGTTTTATAGACAGGCGGTATTTGATTTGCCAATGATCCTTCAGGGGGGATATAATATATATTATGATAAACAATGAGAATAGGAAGAACAGGCTGCTGGGGATAGACCCGGGTATCCGGAGGATGGGACTGGCCATTAGTGATCCCCTCGGTATAACCGCCCAGGGATTGAGAACCTTCGACCGGAAACGGGACGGTGAATTTATACCCTACCTGAGGAATATAATAAATGAGTACCGGGTGAAAGTGGTGGTATTGGGCTATCCCCTTTCCATGTCGGGTGGAGAGATAGAGGGGTCCGGGTTTTCCAGGGAGCTGGGCGGGCGTATAAGGGATGAATTCGATGTCGAGATAATCTACCGGGATGAAAGAATTACCAGCCTTTCCGCAGAAAATGTTCTTGAACAGACCGGCGGGGTAAGGGATCAGGGCGATATAGACAGGCTGGCGGCTGTTTTTATACTGCAGGATTATCTGGATCACAGGGAGAACCGGAAAGTATGAGGATATCAAGAGGATCTGCTTCTGTACTGGCGGTAATTACATCCGTGCTTATCATAGCGGGATCCTATCTGGGATGGCTTTACTACCACAGCGATGTGAATACCAATTCACCTCAGGTGGAGATCCGGATAGCTCCGGGTATGACCCTGCCGGAGGTACGCCGGATGCTGGTGAAGGAGAATATCCTGCTCCATCCCCGGCTGTTCAGTGCGGTGGGACGGATTACCGGGTGGGGAAAGGAGATTAAATCGGGGCGGTATCTGTTCAGAAAGGGTGAGAGTGTAAGTATGATTTACAGCCGGATTATCCGGGGAGCGGTACATTACCAGCGGCTGGTAGTGCCGGAAGGCTACATGCTCACCGAGATCGCCGGACTGGCGGGAGAAGAGACCGGGATAGATTCTCTTGCGTTTTACCGGCTGGCCACCGGCCGGGAGGTGGTGGATTCACTGGGGGTGAAGGCTCCGACCCTGGAGGGATACCTCTTCCCCGACACCTACTTTCTCAGCTGGCCTCTGGATGCCAGGGAATTGATGGAGAGAATGTTCCTCAGGTTCAGAGGGGTAATGGACCATTCCCTCATGCAGAGGGCGGATTCCGTCGGCCTGAGTGTGAACGAAGTGGTTACCCTGGCTTCCATTATCCAGGCTGAGGCGGTTTATGATTCGGAGATGCCCAGGATATCGGCGGTTTACCATAACCGGCTGGAGAGGGGTATGAGACTGGAGGCCGATCCCACTGTAGCCTATGCCCTGGGAGGGGTAAGAAGGAAGCTGTGGACCAATGACCTCCGGGTCAGATCTCCCTACAATACCTACCGGACAGAGGGTCTTCCTCCCGGGCCGATATGCAGCCCCGGAAAATCTGCCCTGATGGCAGCACTCTATCCCACCCCTGATTCCGATGAGCTCTACTTCGTTGCGGTGGGCAATGGTAAACATGCATTCTCGGAGACCTACCGGCAGCACCTGAAATTAAAGTGGAAGATTAAACGGGGGAAGTATGATCCTTCCGGAAGATGATGAGACACCGGAGGGGGCCGGAGAAGGGGATGTCCGGGAGGCAAGGTAAATAAATATGAATGAAAAACCGGAAACCAGGCTGGAGAGATTAAGAGAAATTCTCAAAAATTACCAGTCGGTGGTGGTGGCTTACTCCGGAGGGGTGGATTCCACCTTCCTGCTGAAGGTAGCCGGTGATGTGCTGGGAGACCGGGTGATGGCGGTAACGGTTTCTTCCGGGTTGATGCCGCCGGCTGAGAGGGATAAGGCGGCAGGTTTTGCCCGGGAGATGGGGGTGGATCATCAGATCATCCGGATGGAGGAGATGGAGGTGGAGGGAATCCGTGAAAATTGCCCCCGGAGATGCTACTACTGCAAGCGGCATATTTTCTCACTCATCCGGAACAGCACTGCAGGCCTGGGCTACCAGGAGGTAGTGGACGCATCCAATATGGATGATCTCAGGGACTACCGTCCCGGCATGGATGCCCTCAGAGAGCTGGGGATAAAGAATCCGCTCATAGAAGCGGGTATCAACAAGGCCGATATCGTAGAGCTGTCCAGGCAGCTTGCAATTCCCGGCCGGGACCGTCCGGCTGATGCCTGCCTGGCCTCCCGGATTCCATACGGGGAGGAGGTGACCCCCCGCAAGCTGCGCCAGGTGGAGGAGGGGGAGAGAATACTTCACCGGTACGGGTTCCGTAAATGCCGGCTGCGTCATCACGGAGATATCGCCAGGATAGAGATAGATCCTTCCCATTTAGACAGACTGACTGATGAATCCCTCAGGGGTGAGATCGCCGGGGGTATCAGGGAACTGGGGTTTGCCTATGTAACCCTGGATCTGCAGGGTTACCGGACCGGCAGCCTTAACGAATTGCTTGACAAAAATTAGTTAAGGCATATAGTTTATAGGTGCACCTGAATGGGGAGTGTGGTGGAGTGGAGAGAGCGATGAGGCATGGGAATCCGGGCCTGCCGGGAACCTGCCGGTTTGATTGATATAATACTGGAGAAACAGCGGATATGGTGATGAATCTGATAAGAAAACACCGGAAGTTCCTTCTGGGACTGGGGCTGGCATCCATAGTGGTGGGATACATATTCCTGGCCAATAATTCCATCTCCCTCGCTCCGGTGCTTCTGGTGCTGGGTTATTGTGTATTTGTACCCCTCGCACTCATATAACATCTCAGTGGGCGGATAGCTCAGGTGGTCAGAGCGCCTGCCTTACAAGCAGGAGGTCGTAGGTTCAAGTCCTACTTCGCCCACCAGATTTATAAATCTTATTATTAATCTACTGGCCGGGAATTCCGGTTTTTTTATTATGATCCGGTCATATATGCTCAGGATTTCACTTAACGGGCAGGTGGATTGCTCAGGTGAAGGCCTGGTGAAACTGACGGTTACTTCTAATAACCCGCAGGGCGGAGTTTCACGGGCATGCCCGTGGGTATCTACTCCAATTCTCCGTGGAAGTCCTCTTCGATTATCTCCTCCATCTTGCGGGCGTCCTGGTCTGTCTTGATTAACTGCCTGACCAGTTCGAATTCCTCCTGCACATCCCTTCCGAACGACTGGACTGTTTTCATGGTGCGCTTGCCGCTGTTTATCCGCTGAAAGCGCAGTTTCTGCAGGAGGGACTGGTAGGTCTCGCTGGAGGTGTATCCCGACAGGGTGTACCTGCTGACAAAACTTCCGCATTCGGCGCATTCCACATAAACCTTCACCCTCTCGCCCTTACAGAAGTAGACTTCATTCTTCATGCTGGTGGAACCGCACTCCTGGCAGTGTTCCAGCCTGGCGGTTTCTCTGCTTTTCTTTCTGTTCACCTTTTTCTCCCTGTCTGGAATATATATACCGGCTTCTGCCGGGGATGTTATCGACAGCACCCCGGAAGATTATAAACTAAAAGAATACAAATATAAACAGCACGATCAGAATTATTGAAATCAGGGTTATCAGCGAACCTCCCTTTATCATGGTTTTAACATCCACCAGCCCGGAGCCGTATGCTATGGCATTGGGCGGGGTGCTTATGGGAAGTATCATGGCGGCGGAGGCGGCAAAGGCAACCACCACTGCGCTGGTAGGGGGTGAGACCGCGGTAACTCCAATCACTATGGGCAGGAGCAGGTTTGCAGTGGCGCTGTTGGAGATGAATGTAGTCATCAATGCAGCGGCGGCGGCAAAGGTAAAAAGAATTGCCAGTACACTCATCCCCTCAAATGGAATCAGCCCCACTATCCATTGACTCAGACCGCTCTCCCTCATGGCTATCCCCAGGCTCATTCCCCCACCGATGATAAACAGTATTCCCCAGCCCAGTTCGTTAAGGTCATCCCCTTTGAGCAGCCCCAGCCCGAAAAACACCACCAGGGGAATGAGCGCCACAATGGATGAAGGTATGCCATGGTATCCCGAGGTTAGCCAGAGAACCACCACCACACTGAAAACTATCAGGATAAACTTCGACTTACGGTCCATCGGCTCATGTTCCTCCCGGCTGATATTAATTCTTTTTATACCGGCGGGAAAGATCCGGCACAGCAGCAGCCAGCATAATATTATCAGAATAATAACCACCGGTATTCCCCTGATCATCCAGTCGATAAAGTTTATATCCATTCCCATCTGATTGAGAATGCCCATGGCGATTGCATTGGGCGGGGTGCCTATTGGTGTTCCTATACCTCCGATATTGGCGGCGAAGGGTATTCCCAGGATGAGGGCGTTTCTGAAGGCTTCCCGGGGTGGAAAGCTCTCGATGACGGGTATAGCCACAGTTACCATAAGAGCTGTGGTGGCGGTGTTGGATATCCACATGGAGAGGAAGGCGGTGGTTATCATCATCCCCAGAAGTACCACCGGGGGACGGGTACCTGCCCTGTTCATGATACTCTCCGATATCCTCTCGTCCAGCCCGTAACGTTTAACCGCTCTGGCCATCACGAATCCCCCCAGGAACAGCACTACCACCGGATCGAAGAATGGAGTCAGGAATAGGGCATAGTCCTTTCCCGAGAATCCCAGGGGTCCGCCCTCCCCGGCCAGAAAGATTACCTCCAGTATTACTATTACAAATGATGTTACATAGAGGGGGAATGGTTCCAGGATCCACAGTATTGCGGCGGTGGTGAATATTCCCAGGGTGATCTGTCCGGCTTCCGACAGGCCGGGCAGTGGAAGAAGGCTTACCGCAAGACCGGCGGACAGGGCGGCAAAGAAGATTATCAGGGTTCTGATATTTTTACCGGTCAGAATGATAAATTTCATTTCTCTCCCATGCCCGACTCAATTTATTACCAGCAAAATAAGCATATAATTGGAAAAGTAAAGATAAATTATTTTTTTATGAGCGAATGTCGGTTAGACTAACTGTGTATGAATTTTTGGCTGTTGCTGTATAATTAGATGTCCCCTCCGGATCTGCAGAATGGATGGATATGCTGATTGAAGAGGCCGGATTTTTCTTACAGCTGAATCAGAAGTATAAAGATCGGATATGATTCTTTCTGATGGAGTTGATAGCAGTTATGCCAGGGAGTGAGCCTTTTGAAAAATACACCAGGGAGTATGAAGATTGGTTCGAGAAAAACCGCCGGATATATGAAATAGAACTGGAAACGGTAAGAAGTCTCATATATCCTCCCGGGGCCGGCGGGCTGGAGGTGGGAGTGGGCTCGGGCAGATTCGCCTCACCTCTGAAGGTAGCGACCGGAGTAGACCCTTCCCTTAATATGCTTGCTGAAGCCCGGGACCGTGGTGTCCGGGTGTGTGCCGGGGTGGCAGAACAACTTCCCTTTGCCCCGAAAGTTTTCAGCTTCATATTGATGGTTACTACCATCTGTTTTGTGGATGACATTAACCTTTCCTTCAGGGAGGCTGGACGGGTGTTAAAGCCGGGAGGTTATATCATAGTGGGCTTCGTGGACAGGGAGAGTGAACTGGGCAGGCAGTATGAGGAGAATAAGGAAAACAGCAAATTCTACCGGGAAGCCACCTTCTTCTCCACCCTGGAGGTTCTGGATTTTCTGGAAGATGCCGGATTCAAAAACTTTGAGAGCAGGCAGACCATTCTATCCGGCAGTTATTCAGAGGAGATTACAAGTGGTTCTGGAGAGGGAGCCTTCGTAGCGGTCAGGGGGGAGAAACAACGATAAATAAACCACTTCTTGATAGTCGATAAAATAATTAAATTACTTCAGCAAAACTCAATCTTTCTAATAGAGTAAATAAAATATAAGCTGCATCTGCAATCAGCTTATACTATAATCTACATATCCCGGTCAGTTATAAAGCTGTAGAGCAAATTGTAATTTCTCCTGCCATGCTGGTATCACTGCAGGAAGTGAATTCAAGTCAGTATGATATAATGATTGCGCACCCGGCTGTGCTGTTTTTATACTGGGAATTGTAAACGAACCGTAGAATTTAGTTTTAATCTGGAGATTAACCATGAGAAGGACTTTCCTATCCATTACCACCTTATTCATCCTGATACTGGTTTTCAGCGTACCCCTCTATTCCGGAGAAAAAATAGATCCCGAATTGATGGAGAGAGCCAGGGAGATCCACCGCCAGGCTGTGGTTATAGATACCCACGTGGATACGCCTATGCTGATGAGGGACAGGGGGCTCGATATCGGGACCCCTTCCGATATGGGGGGAGTTGACCTGGTCAGGATGAAGGAGGGAGGGCTGGATGCGGTATTTCTGGCGGTATTTATATCCAACCAGCTGGATGATAAGCACCCTTCCAGAAAAGCTCTGGAGACCATAGACATAATCCATCAGCAGGTAAAGAAGAATTCCAGCCTGGCGGAACTGGCTTATTCACCAGCCGGCATACTTAGAATAAATGGTGAGGGGAAGAGGGCTGTACTGATAGGAATGGAAAACGGCGGTCCGGTGGAAGGCAGCCTGAGACTGCTCAGGACATACTACCGGCTGGGAGTGAGGTATATTACTCTCACCCACAACAGCAACAATCACATATGCGACTCGGCCACCGATGATCCCGAATGGGGCGGGCTGAGCCCTTTCGGGATAGAGCTGGTCGAGGAGATGAACCGTATAGGTATGATCATAGATGTATCTCATATCTCAGACGGTGCCTTCAGGGATGTGGTAGAATATTCGAAGGCTCCGGTTATGGCTTCCCACTCCGCCGCCAGGGCATTATGTGATAGTCCCAGGAATATGACCGATGATATGCTGAAGGCCCTGGCGGAAAACGGCGGGGTGATTCAGGTGGTATTCTACTCAGGTTTTCTATCCGATGGGTATGCCCGTCGGGCTGAACAGGTGAAGAAGAAGCTGGAGCCACAGATTAAGGAGATCAGGGAGCAGACCGGTGATGATTCCGATCAATACTATAAGAAAATATTCGGATTATGGAAGGAACACGCCCCTCCCCAGCCGGAGTTGGGTGTGTTGATAGACCATATCGATCATGTTGTAGGGGTAGCGGGGAGTGACCATGTGGGGCTGGGTTCTGATTTCGACGGAGCGGGAAGCTTTCCCCGGGGACTGGAAGATGTTACCGGATATCCCCTGATCACCTATCACCTGCTAAAGAGGGGATATTCCACGGAAGATATCAAAAAGATACTGGGGGGAAACCTGTTGAGGATGTTCGGTGAGGTAGAGCGGGTAGCCGGACGCAGTTAGAAGTTCATATTTGACTATCCAGAAAAACATTACCCAACCTGCAAACTGAACCATAAAGTCAGGTTTATTGCCTGGATTTTTTGTGGTAATGGTACTATTATTGCTTGAAAATTCATGGATCGTTATGTGTAAATGCAGTAAATACAATAAATTGGTTTTTTGTTTGATCATACCCGTTATGGCATCGCTTCTCCCGGGCGGATGCGATGGGAACGGGCAGAACGGAAAGAATGACGGAATGAAAATTATCTTCCTTCATCACAGTACCGGCAAGATTATCTGGGATGCGGGGGTTAAGAGCTGGTTTAAATCATATAACCGCGCTAATAATACCAGATACAAAATTAAAGAACGTGACTTCCCAAAGAAATCCCCCTATGGCTGGAAGAATTACCCATACGATTACTGGAATATCTGGGTAAATAACGCCGGCCCAAAGAAATTCAAAAAGGAACCCACCCTGGAGATACTTACCAGGAAATACGGGGTGATCGTCTTCAAGCACTGTTTCCCGGTAAGTGATGTGACCATATGTCCCGGAGAGCCTTCAGCGGATTCGGAGATCAAGTGTGTGGGAAATTATAAACTTCAGTACCAGGCCCTGAAACAGAAGCTGCACTCCTATCCACATTGTAAATTTCTCATATGGACCGGAGCGGCCCTGGTGAGGGAGGCTACCAGCAGGGATAGAGCCGAACGGGCAAGGGAATTCTTCGATTGGGTGAGGAATGAATGGAATCAGCCTGGTGACAATATATTCATATGGGATTTCTTCGAACTGGAAACGGAAGGCGGGCTTTATCTGAAAAATGAGTACGCCCGCTCCTCTACCAATTCACATCCCTCTGAAGAGTTTGCCCGAAGGGTAATGCCGCTGTTCTGCAACCGCCTGGCGGATGTTATAGAGGGAAGAGCGGACAGCACCAGCACAACCGGCCACCGGTAGCCGGAGATAGAAATAAGGGAGAAAGCATCATGGCCAATCATTTAAGCAGAGTATGCGAAGTCCTCAAAGGAATGGATGATAATGGCGGTGGCGAGGATGTGGCAAAGCTTGAAGATATCTTCCGGACGGCTGAAAATTGCCGCCCCTGTCTCAACCTTCTGGATAGGATCACGGTTGATCCTGATACCATTTATCTGCAGAGAAAAAAAGGAGTCCCGCTGGAATATATTCTGGGGTTAGCCCCCTTCATGGAAAGATTGTTTGCCTGTAACCGGGATACCCTGATTCCTAGAAAATGTACCTCGGTTCTGGTGAATACTGCTCTGTCCTTTATCAGGAGGGAGCAGAATAATGGCAGAAGCAAACTCACCGTGGTGGAGATTGGTACCGGTTGCGGGAATATAGCTGTTACTCTGGCTCTGAATTCCCGGAATACCGTAATTCATGCTTCCGATATTTGTGGGAATGCAGCCAGGGTTGCTAAGCAAAATGTTGATAACTACGAATTAGGAGACAGGGTGCATATTCATTGCGGTGATTTGTTCGAATCTTTTGAGAATGGTGATTTCAGAGGTAAAGTAGATATGGTGGTCTGTAATCCTCCCTATATCCCCAACAGTTCGCTGAAGAAGCTTGCCCGGGAGATAATAGATCACGAGCCGGTGCTTGCTCTGAAAGCGGGGGCTTACGGAATAGACATATTCAGGAGATTGATCAAGGAGTCGGTGGAATACCTCAGACCCAACGGGGTTCTGGCCTTCGAGTTCGGCACCGGGCAGGATAAGCTGGTGAACCGGATTCTGCTGAATAAAAAAGGATACAGGGATATACGGGTTTATCCCTATAACGGCGACTACAGGGTGGCCAGCGCCCATTGGCAACCGGATTGATTATTATGTTATCCAGAGACAAAATAAGAAACATCCTCGAACTGTGGATGGAAGACTGGAACAGGCATGATCTGGATGCGGTGATGGAATTGTTTCACCCGGATGTGGTTTTCCAGGACTGGCATGGACGCAGGGTGAGGGGAAAGCGAAATCTCAGGGCGGTATGGAGAGGATGGTTTAAAAATCACGGCGGGTTCAGATTCGATCTCCGGGAGATCCTGGTGGATGAACAGGGGCAGCAAGCAGTTATAAGATGGCGGTTGCACTGGCCCTCCAGGGAGAAGGGTTATGAGGGATTACCGGAGATACGGGAGGGTCTGGATATTCTGAAATTCCGCAATGGGCTCATAGAGCTCAAACTCACCTATACCAGAACGGTAGCGGAGATAGACGGCAGAACAGTTTCATTTCATCCCCAAATTCGTAAGAGCAGGACCGTTTAACCGGATTGCCCCGGATTTATAGAATTTTTTGCTAAGCCACTGGCAGAAAAGCTGATTTAATCCCGTTGCCATGTATAATTACCCTCCCGGCAGAGTTACGCGAGCTTATAGCCGGGTGAATGTAATAAGCCCGGCGGATATCCGGTGCAGCTGGTTATTTTGTGGCCAGTGCCACTGGTTTGCCCGGTTTTATCAACATATAAAAGCAAATCCCCTCCGTTGCCGGAGGGGATCTGCTGAGCGGGTCATGATTAATTAATATTCACCATTTACCCACCTTAATCCGGATCGTTCATATTAACTCTTGTCCGGATCATCCGGTTTTTCCCACCTGGCTTTGGGTGGTTCTTCCTCGATCTTCTTCATCAGATACCGGATGGCTCTCTCCAGCTGAGGGTCTTTTCCCTCCACCACCAGGTCGGGACGGTTATCCACCTCTATATCGGGTGCCACTCCCTTGTTCTCAACGGTGTATTCACCCTCCAGATTCATGAAACCTATGGTAGGTACTGTGGTCATGCCGCCGTCTGCCAGTGGAATATTACGGTTCATACCGACCAGGCCGCCCCAGGTACGTTTGCCGATCAGGGGACCGAGCCCGGCCTGGCGGAACATGTAGGGGAAGGCATCTCCGCCGGAGCCGGCATAAGCGTTAATCACGCAGGCCATATGTCCGATGGGAGCGGTGGAGGGAAATCTCCTGACCATTCCGTAGCGGGTAGCCCACAGGCTGGTCAGTTCCCTGTCCAGACGGTCGATGAACATGGAGGGCATCCATCCGCCGCTGTTGTATCTGACATCCACAATGATTCCCTTCATGTCGGACTGGGGGTAGAACTGCCTTCCGAATTCTACTATCCCCGTTACCGCGGTGGAGGGAACATGGATGTAGCCGATCTTGCCACCGGAGGCTTCCAGCACCTTCTGGCGGTTACTCTCCACCCAGTGGGCGTAGCGCAGGTTGATATCGTTGGCCACAGGAACCACAGTGTATTCCCTTGCCTCGTCCCCATCCGGGTCCTGGCTCACCTTGATAAGGGTCTGCTTTCCGGCCCGGTTCACCAGAAGCTGGTGGGGGTTGACCGGATACTCCAGAGTGGTACCGTTTATCTCAAGCAGGTATTCTCCTTCGTTGATATCAATGCCGGGCTGATGCAGGGGAGCCTCGAACATGGAGTCCCAGTTGCGCCCCTGGTATATTCTGGCTATCCGGTATTTCCCGCTCTTCTCATCCAGCTGGAAATCGCATCCCAGCTTTCCTCCCCCTACCCGGTCAACATCAGGGTAGTCGCCCCCTCCCACATAAGCATGGCCTACGTTGAGCTCGGCTATCATCTCGCCGATGATGTAGTTGAGATCAGCCCGGCTGGTCAGATAGGGAAGGAATTTCTCGTAGCGTTTCTTCATCCTGTCCCAGTCCACACCATGCATATTATCCACATAGAAGAAATTTCTTTCCAGCCTCCAGGCTTCGTAGAATATCTGCTTCCACTCCTTAACCGGATCTATCCTGGCCACCATACCGGAGATATCCAGCCTGTCATCGCCCACATTCTTCCCCGGGGCGATATCGATGATTCCGTAGGTGCCTCTGGAGGCGTACATCAGCTTCTTGCCGTCAGCCGATACCTCGTAGCCGGTTATCCCTGTAATTACCGTCTCTGTTTCCCGCTCCTTGAGGTCGTAGTATTTTATCGCGGTGGCTGGAGGGGGGGGAGGGCCCTGGCTGAAGCTGATAGGCTGAACGGAGTAATCCACATAAAGGAGCTTCCCCTCCAGGGGATGGAGGCCGATGAAATTGCCACTGCCCACCGGCAGAGCTATGATTCGGCCGGAAAGGCCTTCCGTCTCTATCTCCAGGGCTTTTTCCTCTTCCTCCTTCTCATCCCCGCCATTCTCCTCCTTCTCTGTCTCCTCTTTCTCTTCCTTTACCTTCACCTCATCGCTTTCCGGTTCAAGCAGCGAGGGAACATCCTCTCTCAAGGTGGCAGCACATATGGTGGAGGGTTGGGTGAAGTTGATACCGGATTCGAAGCTGTTAAAGCCGAAGTTCATGGCCCGGTTGGAGATGAAGAAGAGGTACTTGCCTTCGCTGCCGAAAACAGGACCGTGGTCATCGAACATATCTCCGGTAACCTTGTAGCTCTTGTCTTTGTCCAGTGAATACAGATAAATGGAGGAGAAACCGTTGCGGTTATTCTTGGAATAGGCTATCCAGTGGCTGTCGAAGGACCAGGTGTAATCGGATATGTCAGTGAGGGGGTCCTGGTCTATCTCCCTGATGTCCCCGTCCTCCGCATCCACAAGGTAGAATTTGTAGGTCTCGTCATGGACCAGCAGTTTCTTGCTGTCAGGCGACCACATCAACTGCCAGGGATAACCGCCCAGTCCTCTGGTGAGACGTTTTTCTTCTCCGGAGCCATCCGGTTTGCGCAGATATATTTCATACTCGCCGGAGCGATCGGAGAGATACGCAATCCGGTTTCCGTCCGGTGAAAACGCTGGGCTGCGTTCGCGCACACCGGAGGTCCTGCTCAAATTACGTACCCCCCCCTTTTCGGCCGGGACTGTGAAGATCTCACCCCTGGCACCGAAAGCCGCTCTTTTACCGGCACCGGAGACGGAGAAGTACCTGATGTGCTGTTGAACGCCTTTATACTCCGGTCTTCTCAGAATATGGTCACTGGGAACGGTGATGTCAATTCTTTCGCTTTCTTCTGTTTGCAGGTCCAGTACGTAGAGATAGCCGTCGTTTTCATATACTATAGATTCCCTGCCCAGGCTGGGCCATTTAACATCCAACTCCTTGTGACCGGTGATCTGCCTTATCTCCCTGGTGTCCAGGTCAAGGCAGAAGATGTTCATGGCATGAGTGCGGTCCGATATGAAGTAGATCCGGTTCTGATACCACATGGGAAAGGCATCGGTGCCTTCGAACTCGGTAAGTTGCTCCGCCTCGTTCTTTTCCAGGTCATACAGCCAGATATTCTGGGCCATCCCGCCGCGGTAACGTTTCCAGGTCCTGAACTCCCTGGATATCCGGTTGTACGCCAGTCTGGTACCGTCCGGAGAGTAGGATGAAAGTTCACCCTCGAACAGGGGCAGAACCCGGGGGTATCCACCTTTACTATCTATGGTGAAGAGCCGGTTATATCTGGGGCCGGGATTGGTTTTGGATTCCCGGGCAGAACGGAATAAAACCTTATCCCCGGAGGGATGCCAGTTGATCACCATATCACCAAATGAATGATAGGTTAACCTCTCCGGTTCTCCCCCATCCGACGGTATGGTAAAAACATCGGAGTTCCCGTCATAGGATCCGGTAAATGCTATGGTTTTTCCATCCGGAGAAAACTTGGGAAACAACTCTCCTCCCGGATGGGTGGTAAGCCGGGTGGCCACTCCGCCATCCGCCGGGACTGTCCACAGGTCTCCCCCGTATGAGAATACTATGGTGTTACCATGAATATCCGGGTAGCGCATAAGCCTGCTGCTGCCGTCGGCGGCATAAAGTGAACCGGCCGCCAGCAGGAGGATCAGCGCTACAGCCAGCAGTGATCTCTTGCCCATATTTGCTCCTTTCAAGGGTAAATGTTAAAGAGGACTATTGATTTATCAGCATATTGATCCATAACCTGATAGCCGGATGTGATAATAAGGAAAAATTATATCTTATGGTAAGCAGCTGCACCATACTTAATTAATAACGAAAAAAACACAGAAAAAGTTTCATCTGATTCGGGGGGCAATATAATAAAATATCGGAGCGCCTGTAAGTGCAGGTTCAACAATATAATAGGTAAATGAGCAGTTGCCGCGGTCCTGCCAGGTTGCAGGGGGCTTTTATTGATAATAGATCCAGAATCATGTATGTTCATTTAAATGTATGCCGGGAGTTATCAGAATGCCCTCCCCCTGATGCTGTTATACAGGGGGTCCGGCTTTTACGGAAAAAGTTCGAATAACGATGCCGGCTTTATAAAGCTGACTGCATAATTAGTCAGAGTGAATTTCGTGATAACTATACGGAGTAAATCATGAAGAAGATTCCCAATGTTTTTGTAATTGTATTTATGCTGATTGTTGTTTCCGCAGTTCTGACCTGGGTGCTGCCGGGGGGGAGTTATCAGAGGAAGCAGGTTGTCACCAGAGGGGTGGAGAGGACCGTGGTGGTGGAGGACACTTTTGATAAAAAGGAATCGAACCCTCAGATTCTGGAGATATTTACCGCTCCGGTGAAAGGATTTCTGAAGCTGGGTGAGATTATCGCCTTCATATTCATTGTAGGAGGAGCATTCTACATGCTCAATGAAACCGGATCGATAACCGCCGGTATAGGAAAACTGGTGGAGATGCTGGAGGGGAGGGAGTTTCTGATCATTCCCATTGTAATGACCATCTTCTCCCTGTTCGGTGCCGCCTTCGGGATGTGTGAGGAAGCCATGCCCTTCGTGCTTATCTTCGTTCCCCTGGCTATCAGCCTGGGTTACGATTCCATAGTGGGGGTGAGCCTCACCTTCCTGGCTGCGGGGGTTGGATTTGCGGGAGCTTTCATCAATCCTTTTACCCTTCAGATCGCCCAGGGACTCTCTGGAGTCAAACCGGTCTCCGGAATAGGCTACCGCATACTGGTGTGGTTCATAGTAACCGGCCTTACCATTGCCTGGGTGATGATATATGCCGCCAGAATCAAGAAGGACCCCACCAGGAGTGTAATGTACGACCTGGATAAGAAGAGGCGGGAGGAGCTGAAGAAGGAACAGGAGGAGATCGCCGACTTCAACTGGAAGCACGGCACCTGCCTGATGATTCTTCTGACCGGGATAGCGCTTATGATAGTGGGGGTGATCCTGTTCCAGTGGTATATCAAGGAGATAGCGGGTCTGTTCCTGGCCATGGGCCTGTCCAGCGCCATAGTGGCGGGGAGGGGGATGAATGAAATTGCCGGATCATTCATCCGGGGCTGCAAGGAGATCGTATCTGCTGCACTGGTAGTCGGCTTTGTGGGTGGAATCATAGTGATACTGGAGGATGGGGAGGTTATGGACACCATACTGTACTATATGGCCTCAGCTATATCTGGAGTTCCAAAAATGATAGCGGCCGATCTTCAGTATATTATTCAGATGTTCTTCAACTTCTTCATACCGTCCGGTTCCACCAAGGCGGCTCTTACCATGCCGGTGATGGCCCCCCTGGCGGATCTCTCCGGCATTACCCGCCAGACTGCGGTGCTGGCCTATCAGTTCGGAGACGGATTCACCAACATGATCATTCCCACCTCCGGGGTTACCGTGGGCACGCTGGCAATGGCCAAAATACCCTACGAAAGATGGTTCAAGTGGAACTTCCCCATGCAGGTGGCCTTCTTTATAGCTTCCATACTGCTGCTGATATGGCCGGTGGTGACCAACTGGCAGTAATAATTACAGGCAAGGGTATAGCTTGTGCCGGGGGATATAGTTAACCTCAATCCGCCAATAATATTTTCGGCCCGGCTTCATTCCGGTTAATCCATGCCTCTATCTATGTGATCCCGGAAATTTGTTAACACCACCCGGCTGTGGTGGAATGAACGGCAGCATGGTGCAGGTATGACGCCGTTTCTACGGTCTGTATCTCCGGTCCGGCCAGGATCATTTTGACAGATTGAGGTTAACTTCTGCTGATTTTCCATTGCCGCAGGAGAGTCATCCCCGGTCATTGCAATTCCGGTACTGTTACAAACTGGTCCCACCGCTACTACTGATTTGTTGTTACGCCCGGTGTATGAATTAAACAATTTCGTTGTATGGCCAAGGATTGCTGCGTTCCCGCCGGTCTCCGGAAGAACCGGTCTGGCACATGGCTTTTGGTGACATCTCTGATTAAAGCAGGTTGTCAGCATGAAACTCCATTAATTGACAGTATACAGGACCAGTATTATAATGTAGAAGACTGACTGGCAGTCCTGAAATATCAAGGGATTTTTTGTCCCGGGGGAACAGGTCAGCACAATCAGGGGGCTGTGGAGCATTCAGGGGAAAATCAGGTGTCAAATAATCATATGAAATCAGATTCATTCACCGGGAAATTACTCCTGTGTATAATTGCTGCAGTGTTAATAATTATTGCGGGATGTACCCGGGATGATCCCATAACACCCGGGGAAGAGACAAAGAAGCAGAGTTTCTGGCAGGCGTATGATATCCCCCTTTCCTGTGGCATGGTGCATTCCGCTGACATTGGCGCTGACGGCACCCTGTTCGCGTTATCCGATTGCATTATTTATGACTCCTATCTTGCACAGTTATTTATATCCGGGGATGGAGGGGACAGATGGTATAGCTGCGACATTCCTCAGAGATCCAAAGCCAGTTATGTCAGAGCCGACCGGAGGGGAAATGTTTATCTGCTATATTATCTGTCCAATTATCTGCCTCATGAAACCCTCATATATCGATCAGCGGACAGGGGTAAAAGCTGGAAGGAACTGGATATCAACTTTAAAGATGCCAGTATATCCGGGCAGGTGCTGGTGTTTGATTCACAGAACAGGGGATTTGTTATAACGGCAGATGGTATCTGCCGGACCTTCAATTGTGGAGATTCCTGGGAAAAGGTGCTGGATGGTGATTTTAACTTAATAGCCCCGGGCCACGGAGATGAATTGTATGCCGCCTCTGATTCCATGCTGTACCATTCTGAGAATGGGGGAGATGGCTGGTCGTTTCTGGAAATCCCACCGGTGGAAGTAGATAATATTAGAGCAATTATATCAGACAGTGAGGGCCGTATCTACATAGCTTTATTCAATGGTGTAGAAGAACTATATCTACTCCGATCAGATGTCAATGGCGGCAACTGGGAAATAACTCACAACTGGAGGTGTGCATCTAAATGGTCAGTCAGTATGCTTGCCACCCCGGATGATGTGTTTTTTCTCTCCATCCGCAACCGTCTTTTGAGGTCGACAGGCCCGGGAAACGAATGGACTAACATAGAGAGCGGATACAGATATTGCGGGTGGGGCTGTTTCTATGATTTCAGGGGGAAATTAGCATTAAGTTATGGTGATAACGGAGATTTAGTGGTGGCGGATGAATATGTTGTATTCAGATCCCGGGACAATGGTGAGAGCTGGGTTCCGGTGGGTGTGCCCAGGTTTCGTACCTCTGATTTAGAGATAGATTCAAGCGGCCGGATGTGGATATCCTACTACAAAAGTGGTATTTATTACTCTGATGACAATTTATCAAGCTTCTCCCAGTTTAACCGGGGATTGCTAAATTATTCCCCCAACTGCATGATCTTAACCGGGGAGGATTCAATCCTGGCAGGGACAGAGGATGGAATCTTTATTTCTCCCACCCACCGGGCCGGCTGGAGGTTGGTGGGATTGAAAGACCATACGGTGCTCGATATCTGCGTGATTGATCAGATTAACATGGTTGCAAGCACTAAATATATGGGGCACCAATCCGGTATAAGAGACGGGATATATAAGACCGGCGACGGCGGTGTAACATGGAGTTATATGGGGATGCCCGATTACAGAATATCCTGCCTGGCCGTGGATAAAGAGGAACGTATCTATGCAGGAACAGAGTATGGAGGAGTATTCAGGTATACCGGCGAGGGTAAGGTCTGGGATCAGCTGAACAGGGGATTGAATTCGCTGATGGTTTATGATCTCGGAACCGGTCCCGCCGGCAAGCTGTTCTGCTGTACCGGAGATGGAATTTGCAGACTGAAGGATGGAGAAAACTGGGAGAGTGACGGGTTAAGTGGTGATAGAATCGGTACGATGTACCTATCGGAAAAGGGGGATTTATATGCAACCGGGCGGAATGTGACCTACAGGAAGAGAAAGGGTTCCTCCGGATGGGAAGAACTGGATAGTGGTATTCCTTCAAGCTTTTTGAACCCAATATCATTATGTATGGACGGTGAGGGTTATCTGTTTGGCGAGAACGATTCCCAGCAAATATTAAAGAGTATCGAGCCCCAGAAATAGAGAATGTTATGAGTATGAAAGGTGTTTCAGGCGACCGGAAGATACAATTCAGATGCAGTCTTGTGTCTGACGGGATGGTTGTCATAGTAACCGCCCTGTTGGTTTTTATTAACGGTTGTGTAGATAATGCCTGTTTCGAGGAGCCTGGATGGGAGGAGTGGGAGGCAATAAAACTTCCTCATCTCACTGACAATGATATTGCCTTCACTGCTGCAGCCAGATGTCCGGACGGTAATCTTATTTTCGGTACACAGGGGGGCGTATACAGGGAGGAGGGGGAAGATTTGTGGGAGTATTATCAGGTAAGCCCCAGGCATGGCAATATCACCCGTATAATAAGCTATGGGGATGATATGCTATTTGCGTCCCAGGACCCCGGCGGTGTATTTGTATCGGAGGATAACGGAAGGCACTGGCGGCAGGTCAATAACCACCTGACCAGCATCTGTGTCTATGACCTTGCCGTAACTCCGGATGGTTCTCTATTCGCCGCCACTTATGAGGGGGTCTTTGTCAGCCGGGATTTCGGGGAAAGCTGGACACCCTGTTCCCGGGATATAATTTCCGGAGGAATATTCTCCCTGGAAGTTGATAAGATGGGAGTGGTATATGCGACCGGACGGGGTGTGTACAGAACGGAAGACGGAGGCATAAACTGGACTGATATAAGCGGCCGGCTGGAAGGATCATTTGTCTCAGATCTGATTATATCCTCCCATGGTTCCATTCTGGTTACATCATCCTATTCGGGAATTTCTAAATACAACCGGAAGATTCAAGACTGGACGTTACTTTATGATCCCGGTGATTATGTCGGATTGGATAAAATGATAGTTACTAAGGAGGGAGATATCTACGTCGGAGCAGGAAGTGAAGGGGTCTATTTCTCCCGGGATGATGGGGTTACCTGGGAAAATAGCATGTATGGTCTGTTCAGCCGCATTATTATAGCCCTGTATGCCGATGCGGGAGAGGTACTGCTCTGTTCGGAAGAGATGCTGCAGACCAGGGATGGGGGGAGTAGCTGGACACTGTATCCCTGGGGGGGCAGTGGAAGTGCATTTCCGTGGGACTGCATAGGTATTACCGGGGAGGGATTTTTAGTAGCCGGCAGAAGATCATCCGGCATTTATCTCAGTGAAGATGGTGGAGGGTCATGGATAGAGCTATGGGATAAAACTGGTATCAAGGATATAGTATGCCGGGGAGAGAAGGTATATTCAATTATCCGTTCATATCTGATGATTTTTGATACGGTCACGAAATCTGTTTTCAGGAAGAGGGTGATAGATTCAGAGCACAATGAATTGACCGCCATAGAAGTAGACTCTCAGGGCAGAATCTACACCGGTAACTGCAGGGAGGGAATCTTCCGTTCCAGTGATGGAGGGGAAACCTGGATGGATCTGGAGGTGGATTTCGAGTATGAATATTCCGAGTACGAAGATATGGATATCGAGGTGAATGGAGACAGCGTTATATTGGTCTGTGCCGACTATAATATATGCAGGTCCTCCGATCACGGTGTTTCCTGGGAAAGATTGTCCCGGACTGGTTTCTCGCTGGAAATCTCACCCGGCGGAAGGCTGTACCTCTGTTCCGGCGGAGGAATCATTGCCTCCGGTGATAATGGCGATACCTGGAAAAGGATAAATACACAACCCACCGCACCTTTCACATATTATCCCGGGGAGGCAAAGCTGGAATTTGGGGAGAACGGTTATATTCTGCTATACCAGATGAACAATCTATTCTGTTCCCGGGATGGCGGCAAAAGCTGGTACCAGGATCACTACCTGAACCAGTACCGGAGCAGCAGCTCAATAAAAGATCTGACATCAGGCCCCGATGGCCATGTATATATCATAACCAATGACGATATCCTCCGTAGTCCCCACCCCGGTTCTCAGCAGTACTAAAAATCTATCTGATAGAAGCAGCTCAGTTGAAGAACCGGTGATTTTATCAGGTAGAGGGTGGGATAGCGTTCATCCAGGTTCATCCCCCGGTTAGTAAGGGTTGCTGAACAGTGGGCTCCATCAACAGGGCTCCAGCCAACCCCGCTGTCATAGAATGGATAGGTGAAGGAATCCTGGTTGGAGGCGTCAAGATAGTTCAGATCGATAAAGGCACTGATAAAGAAACCCCAGAGAAGATCGTATCTGCCCCTGGCCTGAAAGAGGTAGGAACATACATCCCGGTTCTGGTATTCGGTATAAACCGCCCACTGACTGAAGGGCCTGATAAAAAGGTGGATGGGATACAGATGGGTTCCGATGGTATTATATTCAATATGTTTGCTGTTATCCCTGAACAGGAAGTACTGATCATCATTCCTGAACCCCTGGTTGAAGTATCTACCGTAATATCTCCGTTCCCCCATGACATCAAGTTTTAAGGGGCCTTTCTCCAGTTTGTAGTGTACGCCGATAAGATTGCTGCCCTGGTCTACCCTTTCCAGATAGCTTTCATTGTGTTTTCTGACTCCGCCTTCGGTATAGAGACTGAAGCAATTTTCCCTGTTGATACTGGAGGAGAAATATATCTCTTTTTGCGAAGTCAGCCCCTCGGTGAAGTTTCCCTGCTGATATTCATACAGTCCACCCTCCAGATTAATCCTGAATCCCCACGGTAACTCTATGTTATTCCAGGCCATGGAGTAGTTAAACACATCGCCGATATTGAGATCGTAGCTGGCCGACATGTCACCTATGGTGTTGAAGTGCAGGCTGATGTTTTTCCATCCCAGGTATACACGATTGCCCTGAACATCCATATTGTATATGGTGAGTCCCTCCGAGAGGGTTAAGTTATCATGATTTCCGGTGGAAAGGCCAATGCTGAATTTCTCCCCCGCGATGGCAAAGGATGAGTCGATGGAGATGGTAAGTTTGGGGAATACTATGGTATTGGCTGAGTTGAACACACCATAGGACATGCCCCGGTGTTCCATCAGCAGCTTCCCCTGGATTTCTATCCCCCTGTTTCTTGCAACCACGCCCAATCTGCTGTAGGAGGCACCGTGAAACAGAGGGTTGTCTGTCAGAATATCCTTCTGGAGGTCCGGGTTTTCCCGGCCCAATCGGGAGTATATTTTACGTACCCTCAGGTATTCGGGCATCTCTATCTCTGTGTTAGCGGGGGAATCGATCTCATGATGAATGATGCCCCCGCTGAAGGAAAACCTCGTTTTCCAGGAATCCATCAGATGGCCGTATGAGTCATCCGGAATCGCCCTGCCGGGAAGTAACAGGGCAGGGATGAGTATGGCCATATTGCAGATAATATGAAAATATTTTCTTATTCTATTTCTGTATTTTCTGGTCAATTCGCATTCTCCCTGCTGGTTTTATAACTCGAATGCCGGTGAGCCTTTAAGCATCCATTTTGCTGGTCTTACAATGCAAACCCGGTATGATAAAGGCTGTACAAGCCTGCTGCCAGTGGAGTTTTATTATAAGGGCCATCCCTGTTTCGCTGCATTATATACCCGCTTGGATGTTACCTTCAACTGATTATCATAATTTATCCGGAGCTTGATTTGATTAATCATCCTGTCCGGTGTATTATTACAGGCGGATATTGCTTGATAATTCATGAAATAATTCTGCATCAATAAGGGGAAGCTTTAAAATGAAAGTCTCGGTTCATCAACCAACTTTTCTCCCCTGGCCGGGTTTCTTCCATAAGGCTGTCTGCTCGGACAGGATGGTGCTGCTCGACCTGGTCCAGTTTCCCAGGGGCAGAAGCTGGATGACCAGGAACAGACTCAAGAATGAAGACGGGACCCTCTGGTTGACTGTGCCGGTTATGAGGAGTGGCAGGGGTCTGCAGATAATCAGGGAGGTGGAGATATATCACGGCCGGCCCTGGAGGAGGAAACATCTCCGCAGCATCAGGCAGAATTATGCCAACGCTCCCTACCTGGACCAATACTTCCCGGTGATTGAATCCATCTATGGCAGAAAGCACAGGTTCCTGTGGGAATTCAATCTGGAACTGATAGAGTTTATGGCCGGAGAACTGTGCCCCGGTACAGAGATAATTCTGCAATCAGACCTGAGGGTAGAGGGAGGAGGGACCGGATTGCTGATTGATATCTGCAGGGAATCCGGGGCGGACCAATTCTGTACTTTCCCCATCGTCAAGAAGTATATTGATACAGAGCGGATGAAGCTGGAGGGAATAAAGCCGGACTATATCAGATTCGATCCGCCGGTTTATCCTCAACTGTGGGGCGATTTCATATATAACCTTTCCGCTCTGGATCTGCTGCTTAACTGCGGACCTGCCGTGGGTAAAATAATTTCGGTAGACTGATCCGGCTGTTATTTCCATAATATTATTCTCCGGAATCTACACCGCCGGCATTTCTTATGAATTCTCTCAGCTCCCCGCTCAGCTTCTCCAGGGAAGACTTGTGTATATACATCATGTGACCGGCTTTAAAGTATCTCATGGTGATATTATCCCTGGGCTCTCCCTCCAGTCCGAGATGGTTTACCGTATATTGGGTGGCAAAGTATGGAGTTGCGAGGTCGAAATAGCCGTTGGCTATATAGACCTTCAGGTGCGGGTTCTTGGTCATAGCCGAGCGCAGGGTAGAGGCAACGTTGACGAATCTGTTCTTGAATCTTCCGTAGCTCCAGGGGTGAACCCTGCCGGTAAGTACTTCGTAGGGAAGTTCACAATCGAATTCCAGCTCCCTCCGGACGTAATCCTTCAGGGTGGCGGAAAAGGGACCGTAGATGTTGAAATAGCTGGGATCATATCCCGGTCTCGATCCGGCGGCATTCCGGTCTCTTCCGGTAAATCTGCTGTCCAGCCGGCCGGTGGTCAGGCGGCGGTCTCTCAGCAATTCTTTGGTAAAGCGTCTGATGTTTATTCTGAGGTTGGTCTGCCTGATATACTCCTCCGAAAGACCGGTCAGTTCACCGAGCCGTTCTGCCGCCAGGGCGTAATCTTCCGGGGGAGCCTGATCCCCCAGCGTCAGTACCCGGTTGTACTCTCCCAGAGCAAATTCCTCCGCCTCCCGTAGTGCCAGCTCCAGATTATCGTGGTACCGCTGGTTCAGTTTGCCGTGATACCAGGCGGTGGCGGTATAGGAGGGAAGGAAGAGCAGATAGGGAAGGTCGTTGCCGGCGGTAAAATTGGCGGTCTGAAAGTTCAGTATGGAGGACACCAGTATTATTCCGTTAAGATAGATCCCGTGCCTGTCCTGTAGATGACCGGATAGCCCGGCCGCCCTGGTGGTGCCGTAGCTTTCACCGATAAGAAACTTGGGTGAACTCCACCGGCCCTTTCTGGACAGGAACAGCCGGATGAATTCGCCCACCCATTTTATGTCCTCCTCCACCCCGTGAAACTGCTCCTTTTCCTCCCCCGGCGCCGGCCTGCTGAAGCCTGTGGATACAGGATCTATAAATACCATATCGGTTACATCCAGAAGGGAATATTCATTCTCCACCAGGGTATAGGGCGGGGGATAGGCGGTTCCGTCTTTTTTAAGCTTTACCCTCCTGGGACCCAGCAGTCCCAGATGCATCCACACCGATGACGAGCCCGGGCCACCGTTGAAGGAGAAGATAACCGGCCTTCTGCCCACCTCATCCACACCCTTCCTGCGATAGTATATATAGAATATGGAGGCCTTCTGGTCGCCCTCTTCGGTTTCCAGGACCATGGTTGCAGCGGTGGCCTGGTATTCCAGAGATTTCCCCCCTATATCTATCCGGTGTGTGGTGGTGGAGATCTTTTCTTCTATTTCCTCTGATTTCTCCCGGTCATCCATTTTTTTGATGGCACCCGGTTCCTGAGCAGGACAGTTCTGGGCGGAGAGAAAGAACAGTATAACAAGAGATAAAAAACTGATTCTGCCAAGCATGGGATCCTCCGTTTTTTGAGCAATATTTTCAGAGAAGAATTCTAATTCATTATGCTATTGCTGTCAAATCAGGCCTCAGAGATTATTGATTTAAACCGGCTAATCCATAAAACCGCTTTTGTGTGGTGGGAGGGTAACCATGATAGCATCTTGCCGGTCCGGATCATTATTGTTTGAATGTAATAATGGGGCTGAAAGTTGCAGGGATGGAATTATTAGTTTTTCTAACGCCCCGCCGTGCAGAGTTCCGCGTGCTTGCACATGGGTGAATGTGAACTCGCCCGAAGGGCGTCGAGCAAAGCTCGTAATTTTGCGGTCAGTGCCACGGGCTTGCACGTGGGTATCTTCTCAGCATCCACAAACTATCCGGATTCCGGAAGGTGGCGCCGCAATCCCCATCTCACTGATACAATATAAATTGTAGTTGCCTCCCGGCCAGGTTTCTATAATTATCTGATTTCTCAAACTGTAGATTATCAGGCAAAAGGTTATTTATGATTATTATAATCGGCATTAGTGATGTTACGTTAATAATTTAAGAAACTCCATGAGTTAAGGTTATTGACTTAACCCTTGCTATTGTGATACAAAAGGATTCCGGGAATTATTGAAGTATGTGAAACATACAGGAGAATTAAAACCTTACCTGAAAGGAGACAGTAATGGCAATACTTACTCCCGCTGACATAGTGGATATGGGTATCGAGAAGGAAAAGAAACGCAGGGATTTTTACGGCATGGCGGCAAAGAAGTTCGGGGATGAGGAGGAACTGTCCGCCCTGTTCAAGAAACTCAGAGATTGGGAGGAGGAGCATATAGAGAGATTCCAGGAGATCCGCAAGAGTGTATCGGGCGGATCCAATGTGGAGGAGTATCCCGGTGAACTGGAAGCATATATGCAGTCGGTGGTAGACAGCGACCTGTACAGGGATATAACTCCGGAGAAGTTCGCCAGCGAAATAGACACTCCCCAGGAAGCATTGAGCAGAGGGATAACCTTCGAGAAGGATGCCATACTGTTCTTCAGCGGGTTGGCCAGATTTCTGGATCCGGGGATGAAGGAAGTGGTCCAGAAGCTGATCAAGGAAGAACAGCAGCATCTTGTTTATCTATCCGATATGAAGCGGAATTTAAAAAATAAATAATTTCTATTTTACTACTCATGTTGTCCGCTCCTTTCTTTTTTCTCCTGGTCGCTTTATTGTAAAGCGACTTCAGGAGCGGACAACAACTATTTGAACTCAAATATCAAGTGCCGTACCTTTTGAACGTTACGAAATAATTATTGATATTAATGATCTTTGATCGATCCTTGAATATTTTGACTGATTAGAGATAACCATAGACTTTTCGGGAAGCTTGTATTCAACCGCAATTCGAACTATTTCATTCCGTTCACATGAAGTCTCTGGCGGTGATTACCCGGCCGGTACCTATTCGTATGAAGTAATCCCGGTAAGCCTCCTCGAAGGCATCGATTGCCTCCTCGCCGGAACAGTGGCAGGGTGCTGTGAAACGTACGCCCATTTCCCGGAGCTCACTGATTATACCCTGCAGCTGTGTGTTGGTCTTATCCAGCAGATGGAAACCTCCCATAACCAGAAGTATATCATCATCCGAGATATCAGCCGCTCTCTTTACTATATTCACGATTCCGGGGTGAGCGCATCCGGTAATCACCACAACCCCTTCACTGGTTTCCACTATCAGCGATTGTTCCTTTATTGCTTCCCCCATCTTTCCTGTGGTTTTAGCCCCGCTGCACAGAGAGGCTGATTTATCGGCTTCTATACAGCTTCCTCCTGATTTTTCCACCGCCCTGCTGATTTCATCAGGAAAGGCGGAGAGAATATAAACCTCCGGTCCGGGATTAAGCTGAAGGAATGCCTGCATTCCCCCGGTATGGTCCCAGTGAGCGTGCGAGATCACCACCTGGTCGATAATGCCGGGATCTATCCCCGACTTCTCCATATTGCCCATCAGGATATCACCGTCGCCACCGGTATCGAAGAGTATGGTTTTTCCTGTTACCCTGATCAGGCAGGAAAATCCCCACGCGCACTCCAACCCCTGCCGATATGGCCGGTTATCGTAGATGACCGTTATTTCAAGTTCTTCCAGAGGAATAACTTCCCGGTCAGCAGAATTTGCCGTCATGGCTGTCTCCTTTCCATAATCTCCGGCGAATCCATTCAGGGGCAGGGTAACCGCAAAAACTGCAATTGAAATGAATAAAGCCGCCCGCATCGTGATGATCTTCTCTTGAATAATGCTTCAGAAACATTAGGATGATGTGCCGAATTCCAGTAAAATAATATTGCCGAAGCCACGGCTGAGATTATATATCGAAAAGAAGGGGTTTTGCAATAAAAGTTAACCTCAATCCGTCAAAATTATGGTGACCGGAACAGCGATTCTTTCCCTCCATACGCCAACCTGTCCGGATTATACCTCCTCTTATTACTCCACAGCTGGCGGTGTTTATGAATTAGAGAAATGGCAGAGAAAATATCACCAGTTAGCCGCAAAGACAACCAGTATCAATGTTTTTATTGACGGATTGAGTCTAGTATTCATTCAGGGACGCCACTCTCCAATATTCAGAGGCGGACTTATTATGTCTGAGAAAGCAGTACAGCATACCGGAAGGGATGAAGGTGACTCTTGATATATCCGGTTTATCCGGCAGGCTGGTGAAAAGGCTGGCGGATGGTGTTAGAGAGTGCGGGGGGGAATCAGGTAGACTGGCACGGACCGGACCAGGGAGGGAGTATAGTGGTCAGCGGATTATACTTCTGCCGGTTGACCGCAGATAAAGTGACAGTATGCAGAAATATGCTGCTGCTTTGTTGAGAAGTATAATAAAAGCAAGCTTTGTTATTGGCTCGGATAAGTGTTGGCAGTAAGCTTTTTCAGTAGATGCCCCGGTCCCAATCGGGGGGACCGGGGCATTGCTTGCGGGACAGATACGTCCCGTCAGGAGTGCGGTGGCTTTACTTCTTCTTCGAGCCGGTGGAGTCGGCATCGGTGATTATAATGGTTCCATCCCCTGGATCAGGGGCCGGTTCCGTTTTAGAGCCGGTGTTTCCTCCGGATGACGAGTCGGGCTTGACTACCAGCGGGAGTTCCCTGCCGGCTATAACGGTGGCGGTGGAATCAGCAGAGGCAGTATCAGAAGAACTGTTTAATTCCCTGATGTAGCTTTCCGCCACTTCAGCCAGATCAATGGCTCTTACCTCCGGATCTTCCTCCAGCACCTCCACTCTGGTAAGGTTGTTGAAAGCCTTGTCGTACTCTTCGTTGATATCCAGTGCTGAAGAGTAGGCCTTCCCGGCAGCCCGGTAGTGTCCGGTGTTTTCCAGAGCGATCCCCAGGTTATTCTGAAATACAGCCATGTCGCTTCTGAGATGTACTGCCCGGGCCAGAGGCGGCAGAGCCTTCTCGAACTGGCCCTCCCGGATGTATATCAATCCAAGGTTGTTCATCGCCCAGGCATTGCTGCTATCGGCACGGATGGCCTCGCGGTAAGCCTGGATGGCTTTTCCGGTTTCTTCCATCTGGCGGTATGCTCTTCCCATAAGGTGGTATATGGTACCGGAACCGGGATCTATCTCCAGGGCGGAGTTTAGCCGGTCCAGGGCCTCCCGGGGCCTCCGGGTATCCAGAAATACCCGGCTGAGGTTCTTCAGACTCTTGACATGTCCGGGGTCCGCCTGAAGCGCCACTTTGAAGGCATCTTCGGCCTGCTGGTAGTCTTGTGCCTTCCAGGCGGAGAGCCCCAGCATGTAATATCCCCACGGGTTGTCCGGCTTATCCTCGGTGTAGCGGGTAAACAGCTCTGCTGCTTCCCGGTAGTCTCTTTCAAAGTAGGCAGCTTCCGCCTCACTGTAGGATACCTTTCTGTCAGGCTCCGGTGGTGCAGGCTTTTCCTCCTCAACTCCGGAGGGGCGGGTTAAGCTCTCCTCCATGGGAGTTGATGTTTTCTTTTCTGCTCCATCCGGACTGGTCTTCTTCCTCACCTTCAGGGATACCTTTCCGGAATGCTCATCCTCATCACCGCCGCAACCACTCCAGATCAGCGTCAATGTCAGCATCATTATACACGCGGTGGCAGCAATTATTCTGCCCCATGCTTTCCTGGTGAATAACATGGCTGACCTCCTTCCTTGGCTGTGCCCTTTCGGGCTGGTTCGGGTTAAAACGACTTACACCAGATAGAGGGGGCAAGGGGGAGGCCAGGATATATATTTTTTATTATTAAATTATAACTTTATATTATATAATAATTTACACCATAAGAAAAAATTCTTAATTGGCTGCAGGGCAGTCGATTGTGTGTTTCCGGACACATAAATCAGGGGGGAATTGTGTCCGGGTGTACACACCGGATTGGCCCTTCCGGGAAGTGGCTGAATATATCGGCTGAATTGGATTTTCAGGTAACTGTTACCTGCCGAATCAGCGGCAGGGCAGGCTGTGTAATGTAACCGGTCAGGCGGGAAGGGGGCGGTAAGAGTGAACCGGTTCCGGTTGGAAAAAGCTTATTTATAATGTCATTCTGTGGAGTTAAACTATATTAGAGAATAGCAAATTCCCTGTATGTCTGATACATTTCAGGCCCGGTTTATTTTCTCCTGATATTATGCCGGCGCATGATCTTGAGCAGGCTGGAGTGGTCTGCCAGTCCAAGTTGGCGTGCGGTGTTGGTGATATGCCAGCTGTTGAGTTCCAGGACCTGCAGTATGATCCTGCGTTCAGCTTCTGATTTAAGCTCCTTGAGTGTTCCCCCCTGTTTTTCCCTCCCGGAAGAGGAGGGGTCTTTTATTTCAGAGGGCACTTCGGATATGCCGATGATATCCTTTTCGGAAGCAATAACCATGCGTTCCATTATATTTCTCAGTTCCCGCACATTGTTCCGCTTCCAGTGGTAGTTCATAAGATACTGAAGAGCCTCCGGGCTGATTCTTTTGGTGGGGATACCGAAACGCCGGCAGATACCGGTAAGGAAGTGATCGGCCAGTTCGGGTATGTCAGAGAGGCGTTCCCTCAGAGGCGGTACTTCCAGGATATGAACATTAAGGCGAAAGTAGAGATCCCGGCGGAAGTTTTTCTCCTCCATCTCCCTTTCCAGATCCCGGTTGGTGGCGGCAACCACTCTGGCATCTGCATCTATCATTCTCTCTCCCCCCACCCTGGTTACCTTCTTCTCCTCCAGCACCCTCAGCAGTTTGGCCTGAGCGGGAGGGGGAAGCTCGCCGATTTCATCCAGGAAGAGGGTTCCTCCGGAGGCCTGTTCGAAAGCGCCCCGTCTCAGCCGGTTGGCTCCGGTAAAGGCGCCCCTCTCGTGTCCGAACAGTTCACTTTCGATCAGGTCATGAGGAAGAGCTGCGCTGTTTATAGCTATGAAGGGACTGTCTCCGTCCGATCCCATCCTGTGGATCTCCCTGGCTACCAGCTCCTTTCCGGTTCCGCTCTCTCCGGTTATCAGCACCGGGCTGGGAATCCCGGCCACCCTGGCGATCTGCTGTTTAAGCTTCCCGATGGCACGGCTGGAGCCGACTATGGGTGTATCTGCTCCCAGGTCCCTCTTCAGCCTGGCTACTTCCGATTTAAGCTTGTCCCTCTCCAGCACATTCTCCACCTCCCGTACCACCCTCTCCATCGATTCCTCCTTGTCGATGAAGCTGTAGGCCCCCAGCTTTATAGCTTCCACACAACGGTCGTAGTTCCCGGTGCCGGTATAAACGATCACCGGAATCTCTATTCCCCTCTTTTTAAGGGTCCGCAGCACCTCGAAGCCGTCCACCTCCGGCATCTCCAGGTCCAGGATAACGCAGTCCACCGCTTCCCGGGCGATGATTTCCAGCGCCTCCCTGCCACCGGTGGCCACGGCGGTCTGATATCCCCCCAGCCTGTTGAGATCGTAAGAATACTGTTCGGCCAGAGCGGGAACGTCATCCACTATAAGTACAAGTGCCATGGGTTAATATCCTCCTTTGATTAAATTAGCACAAGGAAGCAATTTTATCCAGCCATAACACCATACATGCCATCTGTGGAAGCTGGAGGGGGAATCCCCGGGTATAAGTTTCCTGATTCCGGTCACGAGATACCTATATTTTTCCAACTTTTTTCGGGACAGCTTTTTGCGGGCAATTTCCGGCCAAGCTCATCTATGATTTAACTTAGCCGGAGAGGGCCATTAATTCCTCATACACGCGTTTTCTCACTCCACCCGGACTGGATTTGACCGGTTGACCCCCTCTAAGGCCCTCCGGGGACCCTCACGTTCGCCCGGGAAGCATGTATAATAATATACCGGACTGCAAGATGGGTAGAATTTACAAACCGGGAGGTGCGGTATGATTACCACCGGCGGCAGCTTAGATCTCAAGTTTTTACTTTTCATTGGGAATATTCTGTAGGACAATTGGGTATGACCGATTTTGACTCCAGTGGGACTTCGTGTAAAGCGCCGGATTTATAACCTATCATGATGCACTATTCAACCAGGAGCAGGGATGGACAATCTGGTTGGAAAAACCATTTCTCACTATAAAATTGTCGAACTTTTGGGCAGTGGTGGTATGGGAGTGGTTTACCGGGCCGAAGACACCAGGCTGGAGCGTACGGTGGCACTCAAGTTCCTTCCCCCCGAACTGACCCGTGATGAGGAGACCAGGGAGAGATTTCTCCGGGAGGCACGGGCAGCCTCGGCTATGGAGCACAATAATATCTGTGCCATCCACGAAATCGATCAGACTGAAGATGAACATATATTCATCGTGATGGCTCATTATCAGGGGGAAACACTAAAGGAAAAGATAAAAAGCGGCCCCATGAGGATCAAGGAGGCCATCGATTTGGCCATACAAATTGCCATGGGTCTGGACCAGGCTCATCACAGGGCAATTGTTCACCGGGACATTAAACCGGGGAATATCTTTGTAACCGGTGATGGCACTGTAAAGATACTGGATTTTGGCCTGGCCAAGGTTTCCGGTCAAAGCGAGCTGACTGTAGATGGTGCCTTCCTGGGCACGGCCAGTTACATGTCACCGGAACAGGGGGGTAGGGGGCTGGTTGATCATCGGACGGATATCTGGTCGCTGGGCGTGATACTCTATGAAATGATAGCGGGGCAGCACCCCTTCAGGAGCCACTATGAACAGGCTACCCTGTATTCGATTATAAATGAAGAACCGGAACCGGTGACCGGGCTCAGGGATGGAGTGCCCGTGGAACTGGAACAGATATTGACCAGAGCCATGGCCAAGGATCCCGGTGAGCGCTACCAGCATGCTGGTGAAATGATAGCGGATATGCAGAGCCTCAGGAAGTGCTTAATTGCTAAATCGAACCTCCGTCCGGCGGGCTCTATGGGGGGAAGCCGTAAAAGATGGATGAGTTCGCCCATCCTCTGGATAGTTGGTGCTGTAATAGTTGGACTGGCCGCCGGATTGATTTTTTACCATCCTGAAGAATCCATATCGTTTTCTCAGCGGGATTGGATATTGATAACAGATTTCAAGAATCTTACCGGAGAAGAGATCTTTGACAGGTCGCTCAACACCGCCCTGACGGTCAGTATTCAGCAGTCACAGTATGTTAACGTTTTCCCGCGAAGCCGGGTGAGAGAGACATTGAAGAGGATGAAACGGGAGGAGGCGGATACTCTGGATGAGAAGCTGGGAAGTGAAGTTGCATTGAGGGAAGGTTTAAAGGCAATGGTGGTTCCATCCATCAGCAGCATAGGAGATATCTACCATCTCTCCGCTGAAATAGTTGATCCTTCCAGCCGGGTATCGTTGAGAACGGAGAAGGTACGGGCTGAAGGAAGGGAGGAAGTATTGAGCGCCCTGGATGAACTGGCCCGGAAGATAAGGGAGGATCTGGGTGAATCCCTGCCTTCGATTTCCAACAGGAATGTCTTTCTGCCCCGGGCTACTACCTCTTCTCTGGAGGCTCTGAAATATTTCACAGACGGTTCTATCTCCTGGGGGAAAGGTAAACATATGGAAGCTGCCGCTTTGTGGCATAAGGCTATCGAGAAGGACTCTACCTTTGCATGGGCCCATGCATCCCTGGGAGTGTACTATTACTGGAGGGATGACCGGCCCAGGGGGGAGTCGCACTTTGCCAGGGCTTTGAATCTTCTGGACCATGTTACCGAAAGGGAGAAGCTATGGATACAATCGATGGTTGAAAGTTACAGGGGCAACCGGGAAAAATCCCTCCAGATTTTGAAGATATATGTAGAACAGTATCCGGACTCAAGGGAAGCCTGGTTCAATATGGGAATTGATTACAGATGGCTGGGCCAGTTTGATAAGGCCCTGGAATCGTACCGGAAAGTTCTGGAGCTGGATCCCGATATGGCCCGGGCTTACATAAACATTTCCACCTGCTATTCACTGATGCACAGATATGAAGAAGCGGTGGCTAACTATCAGAGAGGCTTTGAGCTGCAGCCGGAGGAGATTACCAGCGGAACTATCAACCATGAGTTCGGTTTTGCCTATGTGGAGCTGGGGGAATTCGGAAAGGCTGAAAAGATCTTCCGCAGGATGTTTTCCGAAGATGACTGGAAGAAGGCCCGGGGCCACCGTTCCCTGGCTCTGCTCAATATGTACCGGGGCAAATACTCTGATGCCATAGCTAATTTGAAAGAAGCGATACTGTTAAACCGTGCAGCGGATCAGAAATTGAGCGAATTGCGGGACCATCTGTACCTGGCGGTTGCCTATAAGACAAAGGGGATGTTGGACCAGGCGGATGAACAGTTGAGGGTGATGGATCAGATGGGGGAGGAAATCTACCTGGCACCCTACTGGCTTATGATTTTGAGAAAGGTATATGCCAGGATGGGAGATACCGTAAAGACAGCAAGGATGGCAGAGAGTGTTTCAAAAAAGATGAATGAACAGAACCGCTTGGACAGAGCTGCCCTTAAACTCCTGCAGGGGGAGTTGGAGCTTGCCAGGGGAAACCACGACCGGGCCCTGAGCCTGTTTGAGATGGCATACAAACTGCGTGAAGACAACTATGCTCTGGAGTCGTTGGCAAACGGTTATCTAATCAGCGGACAGCCGGACAGGGCGGCAGAAAAGCATGAAGAATTGATCGGGAACAAGTCTCTGGGATGGGAGGCCCAGCAGTACTGGATTATGGCTCATCAACGGCTGGGAAGAATATACCTGGAAGAAGAGCGGATAGAAAAGGCAATCGAATATTATGACACTTTCCTGGATATATGGAGGGAGGGCGACCGGGATTTGCCCGCCTTGGTCAGGGTTAAGAAGAGGCTGGCGGAGCTGAAAGGACAAATCTGATTTTGTCTCCCTCCTCCGGTGATTCCACTTCAACGGATCAGGATGATTTTGCTGGAGAGGGCCTCCTTGTTCGATACCAGGCGCACGAAGTAGACACCGGTATCCACTGCATTGCCGTGGTGGTTTCTTCCATCCCATACCGCCCGGTGATCTCCGGCTTCCCGCACCCCATCTACCAGACGGACCACCAGCCGGCCGGCGGTATCGTAGATGGATAGCCGTGCCCGTCCTGTCCGGGGAAGGTAGTAGGGGATAACGGTCGAAGGATTGAAGGGATTGGGAACATTCTGGTGGAGGGTGAGGGGCAGCTCCGGGATGCTGACCGGTCCGGTCTCGAAGAGCATTCCACCCTCTGCAATCTCTACCCGGTAACGGTAGGTTGTTCCCGGCTGAGTCTCTTCATCTGTAATACTGTAACGCCTGCCCTCCCTGTTTACCGGTGTTCCCGAAAGGGGGGAGAAACCGGATTCACCCGATTCTTTCCGGTAGACCCTGAAGGTGTAATCCCCGCTGCTATGGTTAAGCTCCCAGCTGACCCTTATGGACGCGCCGCTGGTAGTAGTCCGGAAGCCGGAGAGGAGTGTGGCAACGGCTCCGTCGTTAACCGAATACCCGGAATCAGGGCAGGAGACGTAGTATATGGTACTGTCTGTCGCGGGCCTTACACCACGTACCTTATAGACCGACCAGTGGATGCCGTGTTCCCCGGTGGAATCTGCCACGGTGGGCACATCAGTGGTATATGTAGCGGAGTTGTTTGCCTGCACGGTGTCGACGATCTCCCAACCATCCGGAACTTCGGTCAAACAACTGGGAGGGGGATCGATGCGCCTGAGTACCTGGTAGGAGGTGACCTTTGCGTAGGCATACTCTCCCCAGCACTGACTGAATTCCATCTGAACCCGGCCCCCTCCATCATCAGGCACGTCTGTTACGGACAGGATTTTGGGGCTGTAGGATCTGAAGTTCTTGATCAGGATGTTGTTGAATTCGGTAATTTCAGTTACCGCTTCCAGATCGTCTATCTGTATCCGGTAACTCAGATCCGGTTCAAAATCAGGTGGTATGGTAATGCTAACGGTATCCAGTAGTGTTTCTCCCGGAAGCAGGCCATCGTATTCAACCGAATCCATGGGCACATCCCGGTTGATATTCAGGTCCACCATAACCCGGAAGGGACCTGCAGGCTGGTATCCGTGGTTCGCAATTTCATATCTGAGCGGGTATGGCCGGCAGTTTTCACGAACCGGTGACAGGATCTTATAAGACTTTATTGTGAGATCGGGCAGGTCGGGCATGTCACTGAACTGGAATTCTATGCTGGAGTCCTCACTGACTCCGCAGCAGCCACACAGGTCCTGAGCCGAGAGGGTGTAACAGGTATCCTTCTGCAGGGGCCGATATGTTACCATCCTTACAATGTGATAATCGGGCAACTCTACACTCACCAGAGGAATGGTATCAGTGGGATCAGAAGTGGGGTGGAGGTGGTAGTGAGATTTTTCCCGGGGCGTACAGATGGGCTCTATTCCTGTAGTGAATATTGCATCCAGTACGGTGGGGCTGTGTACTGTTACAGAATCCAGCAGGGGCGGTTTGCAGTGGGGGGTGTGAATGTACAGGTCATTTAAAATAGTGCATGGTTCGATGGGAAACCCCTCCTGGCAGCTTGCGAACTGGTAGGTACCTATGTCGGGATGAGCTACGATTTCTATCTCTGATTGATCAGTGTTGGTCAAATAGAGTAGCTGCTTGTAATCCCAGTGCCAATCCCACTGGCACACAGTGTAGCTATAGCTGATGCCGGCCTCCAGATTACCGAGGGATACGGGGATGTGATCATTTGCGGTTACAGTACCGGGGATGACATTAGCCGGATAGCTGATGGCATACTCCGCAGCAATCTGTCCGTTCTGCCCGGGCAGGCACCAGATCCACATGTAAAATGGTGTAAATGGAACACAATCAACATACATATCCGAATGATTCTCATCGGCGTAAAGGCCGATGTAACCGGTGGGTGGCAGCTGTGCCGGCAAATTTTGCGATGTTATCGCTGACAGGATAAGGAAGGCAAATAATAGAGTCAGTTTCTTCATAACAAAAACCCCCTGTTAATATTTCGATCTCCATCCAAAGAATTTTACGGTGATAATTTTATCAGTGTTTCTCTCTATCTATTTCATCTCCTGGTCCCTTGTAAAAATATTATATCATATATCAGGTTATCTGTTCAGTGCTATTTTCGATGGACCCGGAAATGGGAAGGGACAGGGTGACCCTCTTTGTAGAAGCCGTTCATCTTTTCAGAATATATGCTGCAGGGGGCGGAGAATATTTCTGGATAAGGCGAAATCGAACGAATTGAACTGATACCTCAGGGTCAATCCGGGAGTCATTCCGGTTATCTCCCTTCATCTTCCTCCAGGGGCAGATCGATTATGAAACTGGTTCCCTCTCCCGCTGCGCTCTCCACCCGGATGAAGCCGCCCAGGTCTCTTACCAGCCTCTGTACTATGGAAAGCCCCAGGCCGGTGCCCTTCTCTCTGGTGGTGTAGAAATGGTTGAATATCCTGGCTTTCTCCTCTTCGCTCATTCCCCTGCCGGTGTCGGATACGGTGATGCGTACCAGCGGGTTTTCTCCCTCATTTTTGATAATACGGGTGGATACGGTTATCTCTCCCGGCCCGGATTCCAGGCTGTCCCTGGCATTTCTGACCAGGTTCTCTATAACCCGCTGGAGGGAGAGGGGATCGCCTTTTACCACTGCCTCTCCGCACAGGTTCATGGTGAGCTCCACATTGCCGGCTGACCGGGCATCTCCCACCGACCTGCGGATTATCCGGTTGATCTCGAAGGGGCGGCGCTCGGTCCGGGGGGAGAGCCCTGCATATTTGGAGGCAAGGTCCTCCAGGTAGGTTATACTGCCCTCCAGGCTCTCCTGCCGCCGGCGGAATGTTTCCCCCAGCTCTCCCCGGTCATCCCGGGCCAGCTGAGACAGATGGCGGAATATGTTTCTCAAGGGGGCCAGGCCATTCTTGATGTCGTGATTGACCTGCCTGGCCATCTCGCCCAGGGTGGCCCTGCGCTCGGCGTCCTTTATCCTGGCTGCGCTGAGGCGGAGCCTTTCGGTCATGGTGTTGAGCACACCGGCCAGCTTTCCTATCTCATCCTCCCTGCCGGTGGAGAAATCCACATCCAGGTTGTCCAGGTCGAGCCTGGCGGTTTTTGCGGCAAGCCTTTCCAGGGGACGGCTGATCCTGGAGGCCAGCCAGCCGACCAGCGAAACAGCGGCTACACCCGCCACTGCCACCACAATCAGGAACCACCGGTCGATCCCGCCCAGCAGGCTGCTCAGGGCAGAAAGATGGTGTGTCACCCTGAAGGAGGCAGGCGATATTTCACCTGCACCTGTGTTTATGAAGGGAACCTCCAGTTCTCTTATTACCGCTCTGCTGCCGGCGGGTGTATCACTGCCGGAAATATGCTGATCCCGGTTCTCTCCGGTTTCCATATCCCGGGAAGAAATCACTCCCCCCGGATAGGTGAGGGTAACCTCCACTTCCCGGTCCCGGGCGAGCCGCCGGAGCATGGGAGAAGCTATCCTGATGCCTCCGGTAACGAAGAAGTGCTTCCCCGACATGGTGAAGGAATCCAGGCAGGCCATGACCAGAAATGGCTCGCCGGGGGAGCGGGCCCGGACCAGCGCCATATTATCCCGGATGAAGGAGAGGAGGCGGGGGAGTTCCGGCTCCATCCGGTCGTACTCGTTGCGGAAGTGGCCTGAACTGATGATGCGTCCCTGTTCATCCTGGATCTGGAGCATGGATAATCCGGTAAGCTGCATGGCATTGCCGGCATAGTTGAGCAGATATCTCCGCTCCTCCGGGGACCGGTCCACTGCAGCCCTCCGGAACCTGTTGTCATCCACCACCACTTCACTTAGCAGGGCCAGTGATTCCCTCACCGAAGCGCTGTGCCGGTCCAGATCCTCCTCTATCACCGAAATCAGCGATTCCACCCTCTGCCCGTACTGGGCAGTCATCCGGGAAGTCATCTCATTGCGGATAAAAAGGGTCAGGGCGATCATGGGTATCAGCACCGCCAGAAGGAAGGATACGGTCAAACGGCTGCGGAAGGTCATGGCAATCTACCTTTCCTCCCTGGACCCGGTGGTAAGAAATATACGCCCTATCCAGTCGGTGGCCAGGGGAACCCTGTCCCTTCTGATAATTACCCGGCTTCTGGTATCCACCAGCGGTATCACCGCCTCCCCGGGATCTATCTGCGAGGGTGCCAGCCACCGGGCCCTGCTTATAAGATCAAGCGCCTCGGTACAGGGATCCACCGGCCTGGCGGCTACCGCTATTACGTATCCGAAATCCCGGCCATACCTTAAACTGGAATCAAGCAGCTCCATTGATACCCCTTCGGCCTTAACCGGCGCCTCTCCTCCGGCCATGCCGGGAACAGCAGAGGCAAAGGCGGCTGCCTGTTCGGACAGGGTGGTATCGGCGGCGGCCAGTGCCACCAGCCGGCCGGCCAGGTCGGCTGCGGCGGGATCGTTCCGGTGGTAAAGAATACGCCTGGGTTTCCTGCCCCGGTAGCGGGGGAGATGGGGAATGGGTCTTGTCAGGGCGGGGCAGTCCCCGGGATTATCCAGCCAGAAATGGGGGAGGCAGCCGCGGGATTCACCCCGTACCGCATCCCGGGCCAGCTTCTGCCGGTGGAAGAGTTTCAGCCTTCCGGCATCTCCGCCCATCCTCAGCCTGCGAACCCGGGAAGTGGAGAGAAACAGGTAGGTTCTGTTCCAGGGCAGCGGCACGGTGATCAGGGGGGAATGGCCGGAGGCGTAATCTATCACCACCGGATCGGAGGTAACCGTAACATCGGCGGTACCTCCCAGCAGGTCCAGGGCCCTCTCTGCGGATGCGGTCAGAAACCTTATAACCGGCTTCCTGCTGTCACCCCAAGGCCGGATGATAATCCGGCGGGAGGATGATCCCTTCTCTGCGATCAGGTAAGGACCCGATCCCGCCGGCCATTGGGATTGGCCCTGCCTCTTTGCCACCGCAAATGTTGAAGTGGCCAGTATCCGGGGAAAATTCCGCCGGGGGAGAGACAGGTATACCCTGACACCGTATTGTCCATGGCTGGAGAATGAATCTATCCCGGCGATCTCCCTGATCCGGGGGCCGGCGGTGCGGTTCCAGCTGGAGATAACATCATCAGCGGTTATCCTGCTTCCATCCCGGAATCCGATCCCTTCCTTAAGATGAAAGATCCATCCGTTTCCGTTATCCGCGGTTCTCCACCGGTCCGCCAGCACCGGCCTGATATCTCCCCGGCAATCAATGGTAAACAGGGTATGGTAAAGGTAACCGAATACTATCTCTTCGCTGGAGTTTTCCGCCCGGGGGGCATTAGAGGGACTGACCATTCCGGGGAGGGCAACCGTTATCGAATCGGCTGTTTCTTCCGGACCGCTCAGGAGGCGGCAGCCGGAGGGATAAAACTGCACCGGGGTTAATGTCTCCCTGCCGCCGCAACCCTGAATTGCCAGAATTATAATAAGGAGTATTTCAGCCTTGAACAGCAGTTCATATTTATATATCGGTC
The DNA here is from genome assembly GCA_964613215.1 of uncultured bacterium. Classification (GTDB taxonomy): domain Bacteria; phylum Krumholzibacteriota; class Krumholzibacteriia; order Krumholzibacteriales; family CAZTHK01; genus CAZTHK01. The sequence goes on from CAZTHK010000001.1 coordinate 93,671, forward strand.
CCCAATTCATTCAATTAACGCTGATGCTAAAGGGTAAGGACGATTACTGTGTAATTCCTGTCCACAGTCCGCCGGGTTGCTCAATCACTGTAAATATAATAAGATGGGGGCAACCGGGTGTCAATTATAGCTTGTCAAAAAAAGTTTTTCTTATTATAGACAATAAAACGGCCCGGCCGGAGCCGGCAGCTATTTTGATCCGGCCGGGTATAGGGCAACCGGAACTTGAAGCAGCTTAATTAAGAGGGAGGAATTTAAATTGAAAAGAGCAGCAGCATGCGGCGTTTTATTTTTGCTCCTGTTTGCCCTTCCGGCCATTCCGGCCAGGGGGTGCACCAATTATCTTATCACCGCCGGTGCTTCCACCGACGGTTCTACCATGATCACCTATGCGGCGGATGCGCATATCCTTTACGGGGAGTGTTACTTCTATCCCGCCAGGGGTCATCAGCCCGGCACCATGGTAGATGTCTATGAGTGGGATACCGGGGATTATCTGGGAGAAATACCTCAGGTAGAACACACCTATCAGGTGGTGGGACTGATCAACGAGCATCAGGTAGCCATAGGTGAGACCACCTGGGGGGGGCGGAGCGAACTCCGGGATTCCACTGCCATTATAGATTATGGAAGCCTGATGTTTCTGACTCTCCAGAGGGCTGCCACTGCCCGGGAGGCCATAGAGGTAATGACCGGCCTGGTAGACAAGTATGGTTATTACAGCTCCGGGGAGTCCTTCTCCATAGCCGATCCCGAAGAGGTCTGGTTCATGGACATGATCGGAAAGGGACCCGGAAACACCGGAGCAGTCTGGGTGGCCAGGAAAATACCGGATGGTTATATCTCCGCCCATGCCAACCAGGCCAGGATAAGGCAGTTTCCCCTGGACGATGAGGATAATTGTATATACGCACCTGATGTTATAGAGTTCGCCAGGGAGAAGGGCTACTATGAGGGACCGGATGAGGAATTCAGCTTTGTAGATGCCTATGCCCCGCCCGATTACGGAGCATTGCGGTTCTGCGAAGCCAGGGTATATGCCATGTTCAACCGGGCCGCACCCTCGCTTGATCTATCCATGGATTATGTCAAAGGGGTGAAGGGTGCTGAACCTCTTCCCCTTTGGATAAAGCCGGACCGCAAGCTCTCGGTACATGATGTAATGGAGTTCATGCGGGATCACTTCGAGGGCACCGATTTCGATATGACCGAAGATATAGGGGGCGGCCCATTCTCCTGCCCCTACCGGTGGAGGCCCCTTACCTGGTCGGTGGATGATAAGAAGTACTTCAACGAGCGGGCGGCCTCCACCCAGCAGACCGGTTTTTCCTTTGTTACCCAGTCACGCCGGGACCTTCCCGATCCGGTTGGAGGAATTATCTGGTTCGGAGTGGATGATACCTACAGTACGGTTTACAATCCATTCTACTGCGGTATCGACAGAATTCCGCAGCCATATGCGGTGGGCACTGCTGACTTCCAAAACTTCTCCTGGGACTCCGCCTTCTGGGTATTCAACTGGGTGGCCAACTATGCATATTCGAGATACTCGGATATGATCAGGGATATCCGGACGGTTCAGCGCGATCTGGAGGGGGAATATCTCTCCGAGCAGGATGATATAGACAGGGCGGCAGCGGCTCTTTACCAGGAATCCCCCCGGCTGGCGGTGGATTATCTCACCGAATATTCCTGCCGGGTGGCCAACGCCACGGTGGACCGGTGGCGAAAACTGGGCCGGGAACTTCTGGTAAAATACATGGACGGAAATGTAAAGGATGAGCATGGTAATGTCAGCCACCCGGGATATCCCAAGTGGTGGTACCGGGAGATAGTGGAGGAGACAGGGGAGAAGTTCAGATATCCGGAGGAAGAGAAAAAAGAGTAGTATATTCTTGAGGTTCAAAAGGCACGGCATTTGATGTTTGAGTTTCAACTGATGTTGTCCGCTCCTGAAGCCGCTTTACAATAAAGCGACCAGTAGAAAAAAAGAAAAGAGCGGACAACATGAGTATATATTAATAAAAACACGCCCTGTCCCGGAGATCCAACCGGGCAGGGCGTGCCTGTATTCTAAACCTACCGCATCAGAATCATCTTTCTGGTTTTTACAAAGTTGTCTGTGATGAGGCGATAGAAGTATACTCCGCTGGCCATATTTCCGGCATTCCAGATGACCGATTTCTCTCCGGCCTCCTGGGTCTGGTTGACCAGGGTGGAAACCACCCGGCCGTTTACGTCATACACGGTGAGATTGACATGACACTTCTCCGCCAGGCTGTAGCTGATCCTGGTGGATGGGTTGAAGGGATTGGGGAAGTTCTGCGACAGGGCGAAGCGGGCTTTGGGGGTGTTTTCCCCCTCCCACTCTCCGGCAACGGCAAATCCCTTCATGCCGGTTGTTCCTGCACCCGCCCGGCCGGCCAGGAATGGAGGCGGAGGACAGAAGTCATCGTCGGACATATCTGAACCGGTGTTGCCCACAGCATCGTAGCAGGTCACTCTCATCCGGCAGGTGGTGGAGGGCGGTCCGCATACCGTCCATATGTAGGAGCCCGGATTGCCGTCCAGGGTGGCGATTCTGTCCCAGCTGGCCCCGCTGTCGGTGGAGTAATCCAGCAGGGTTGAATCGATACCCACATTATCGTTGGCCTCCCAGATCACTTCATAATCCTGACCGATATAGAGAACCTCTCCTCCGTTGGGCTGAATAACCGTTACCTCGGGAGCCACCGAGGCATCCAGCGACTTGAAGATGTTGAGCCTTCCGCTTCCAAGCAGGCCTTCGTAGCCTGGATTGAGACCGTCTATATCGTCGGTGTAATCCACGATCAGGTTGGTAATCTCGGCAGCGGTCAGACCGGGAACATGAGATTTGAGGTATCCCACTGCACCGGTAACGTGAGGAGTGGCCTGGGATGTTCCCGATACATAGGCGAACATGGGAGTGTAATGATTGGAGTAGGTGCTGAGAATATCCACCCCCGGTGCCGATATATCCACCCAGCTGCCGTAGTTGGAGAAGTCCGCCTTTACATCGCTGGAGTTGGTGGCGGCTACATTTATCACATCATTACGGGACCCCAGGTAGTCGGCGCTGCTGCTGCCGTCATTGCCGGCAGCGTGTACTACCACTACACCGTTGTCAATGGCATAGTCCACCGCTGCCCCCAGTCCTCCGCTGTTGGAAGAACCCCAGCTGCAGTTGATGGCACAGGCGCCGTTGTTGACCGCATAGTAGATTGCCTGGGCGGCAAAATCCATCCTTACGAATCCAACTTCATAGCCGTAGTAGTCTGCCGACCAGCCGATACGGAGGGCCATCACCTTTATTCCGTTGGCGGGGCCGCTGCCCCAGCCGCCGGCCAGGCCGGCCACTCCGTAGTTGTTGTTGGTAATAGCCGACATGATTCCGGCAATGTGAGTACCATGACCGTTGAAGTCGGTGGGCTCATTATCCGGTGTATCTGCATCTTCTCCCGGCCAGGCACCGGTGATATTGTCCACGAAATCCCAGCCTGCCCAGTCGTCCACGTAACCGTTGCCGTCGTCGTCGACTCCGTCGGAGCCGTTATACTCCTCCCAGTTGATCCAGATGTTGCCGTCGGTGTAGGGCGAACCACCCCCCAGGTCCTGGTGGCTGTACTGAACCCCGGTATCCAGGTCGCCCACTATAATGGAGGGATCACCGGTTTCATAGCCCCAGGCATCGGTGGCGTCGATATCATTGTCCTGGTCATCCAGGAAATTCCACTGATCGGTGAGGAAGTAGGTATCGTTGGGAATGGATCCCAGAATGGGATGGATGCCTATTGGTTGAACATCCTCCACCGCCCCGCTGCTTCTGTATGCCTCCATTACCTCTTCCAGGGTGTACTTTTCGCTGAACTGGACTATGTAGTATCTGGAGAGCTCCGGGCTGTAGCTGAGTGAATGGATGCCGGTGGGTTGGGGAAATTCCCTGACGAATACGGTGACCCCGTATTTATCATTCAAGCGTTTTATGCTTTTTACCTGAGTTAATTCAGCAGGGTCAGAGCTGTCCACGTTGTAGAGCTCGCTGCTCTCCTCTGCCAGTTTGACTATCATCCGGTTGGGAATGTAATAGAATGACGGTGGCGGCGGACGGAAGGGAATGCGTATTTTTTTAGCCTCCCTCAGAGACGGTTCATCCTGGGCCAGGGCCATTACAGAGGTCGCCAGCATGGCCAGGATAATTAAACTGAAGATTAGTGTCTTTTTCATTTTCTTCCTCCCCCATGATGGGATGAAAATTGGTTAAAAACAGCACTATATGAGTTCAGCTCCGGTGACAATCACCTCCTCCGGCAGATCTTTTTATGAGGGGGTAGAAAAAAGATTTAGATATCGGTTCGGATGGGATGCACGTTATGGAAATGCAGATTGTTCCGTATGAATGATAAGGATTCGGGAATAGATACACTATCTCAACCTCCGGGAGGTTCAGTCCCGTACGCATAAATTCCCGGTTTGGAGCTATTTCCGCCTGCTGCGCCTCGCGGTTGTTTTATCAGAAAGGATGTTCTTCTTACCGCTTCTGCTTCCCCTCAAACAGCGAGGAATATTTTACAACAAATGGGGGGAAAGGTCAAGATAATAGCCCGGTAAGTGGTTATAAACATTCGATATTCCGGTGCAATCAGTGCACCGGGATGAATAGTGTTTGTATTTTCATCCCAGGTGTTGTATAAATTGAATCCCCCGGACCGGCCGGCGGGTTATAAAAATGAAATATATGGATTAAGCTGGCTGATACCGGGTGTTGATCATGAATAATTTTGATTCTGTTGCCGGTGAGAATTGGCCGGATAATGATGACCGCAACAAATTATCCGGAACCCGGCGGAAAAATTAACGGAGGTTTATCATGTACAAGGCTGTTATGGATAAGTTGAAGATAAAGGATGTCAACCCCGGTGCCTGCTGGGGGCCGGATGGGTGGATTATGGATGAGGGTGGCGATACCATCGTCTCCACCAATCCTGCTACCGGAGAACCGCTGGCACGGGTGATAAAGGCCACTGAAAATGATTATGAAAAGGTGGTATCCAAAGCTGAGGAAGCCTTCCGGAGCTGGAGGATGCTGCCCGCTCCCAAGAGGGGAGAGGTGGTTCGCGACCTGGGTAACGCCCTGCGTGAGCTGAAGGAACCCCTGGGCGACCTGGTGACCCTGGAGATGGGCAAGATCCGTGCGGAGGGGCATGGCGAAGTTCAGGAAATGATCGATATATGCGATTTCGCCACCGGGCTGTCCCGTCAGCTCTACGGACTTACCATGCAGTCGGAGCGTCCGGCGCACCGGATGTACGAGCAGTGGCATCCCCTGGGACCCATCGGTGTGATTACCGCCTTTAATTTTCCGGTGGCGGTGTGGTCCTGGAATTCAGCCATCGCAGCGGTATGCGGCGATCCGGTGGTGTGGAAGCCCTCCTCCAGCACGCCTCTTACCGCAGTGGCGGTGCAGCATATAGTCAATGATATTATGTCCGATCACGGACTGGAGGGGATATTCTGTTTTGTGGCCGGGCCTGGAAGCACGGTGGGTGAACGCCTTATCAATGATTCCCGCCTTCCTCTGATATCCTTTACCGGCTCCACCAGGATGGGTAGGCGGATTTCGGAGACGGTGGCAAAGCGGTTCGGCAAGACTATCCTGGAGCTGGGCGGCAATAATGCCATAATAGTTACCCCGGAGGCGGATCTTCAGCTGGCGGTACCGGCTATAGTGTTCGGTTCGGTGGGAACAGCCGGTCAGCGGTGTACCACCACCCGGCGGATTATCGTTCATGAGTCAGTCTCGGACAAACTGATGGACAGTCTGGTGAATGCGTATCGGCAGGTGAAGATAGGCGATCCCATAGATGATCAGACCCTGATGGGCCCTCTGGTCAATGAGCACGCGGTAACCATAATGTTCAAGGCACTGGAGAAGGTGGAGCAGCAGGGAGGCGAGATCGTATACGGGGGCAATAAGCTTTCCCACAGGGGAGAACTGTTCGTGGAGCCCACCATCGTTAAGATGCCCCGGCAGACAGAGCTGGTCAGGGATGAGACCTTCGCCCCCATTCTATATATCCTGGAGTATCAGGATATGGATGAAGCCATCCGGATACACAACGATGTTCCCCAGGGGCTTTCCAGCGCAATATTCACCACCGACCTGAGAGAGGCGGAAAGATTCCTCTCCGCCGCCGGCTCGGACTGCGGTATAGCCAACGTGAATATAGGGACATCCGGAGCGGAGATAGGAGGAGCTTTCGGGGGGGAGAAGGAGACCGGGGGAGGCCGTGAATCAGGCTCGGATGCCTGGAAGGGCTATATGAGGCGTCAGACCAATACCATGAACTGGAGCAGGGAATTGCCCCTGGCCCAGGGAATCGAGTTTGATATATAAATATTAGTCCGGGGCTGCCGCAGGGCAGGCCCGGTGTTATAAGACAGGGCATTAACCAGGCCGGGAAAACCTGCGGGGGGGGGTCAATGAATGTATGGTCAAACTTTGCCCCGGCCTGATTATTGATCAGTCATACTGTGTTTTATTTCTGCTTTTCCAGAATCTCTCTGATCTTCTGAAGCTCCCGGAGTATCTGAAACTGGACATTTACACCCTCTCTCTCCGCCGGTTCCCCCACAGTGAGGGATTCCGATATGGGGTGGAGGGATTTCAGCCAGCCTCTCAGTTTTTCATGGAGGGAGTCGTATTCCACCAGTCCGGACAGGCTACCCTCGTAGCCGGTACCCGACTGGGACTGGCCGGCAGTCTGAATCTTTATGGCACCGATGCCCAGAGCCCGGTCGTACAGTGAACGGTTCAGGGCGAAATCGGTGACCGCCCTCATGGGAATGTTCTGCTGAACCTTGGTCAGTATCCCCTTGTGTATGGTTATCCGGTCATCCATTACTACGTAGCTGAGGTTCTGTATCCACAGCCATGATATGGGTAATGACACTGCCCACATGAGAGCTACGAGTATTACCGTGACCAGCCAGATGACCGGAGGAGCCTGAGGATTTCCCTCCGCCAGGTCGATTATCAGATGCAGGATGGCAGCGATAATGATAAAGAATACGGTAAGGGTAGCCAGTATCATGATACCCTTGCTAAAGAGCTTTCCGTCGGGTCTGATATGTTTTTCCACCAGATTCTCCCTGTTATAGGATTGGTTTTGACCACCTGTAATTTGTGAAATCCGGACTTTTGCTGTAAACAGTATGCTGCATTTCAGGTCAGGGCATCTACAGGCCTGATGCAGAATTAAGAGATGCTCAAGCCTGCCGGATGCCGCTAACTGCTATTTCCCCGGAGCTTTATGATATTCTATTACAGAGTTTCCCGCCATTACAAGAAGTAAACTTAATAATACGGCTATCTGATATATCAAAATATTGCGTTTTTTCGATATCACAGCCGGGGATTTATCCTATCTTCCGGGTAGAATTAAATATACCGGGACTTCAACGGAAAGGTATATTATGTAATTATAAAATAAAAACCGGTACCGGGATTCTCCGGCCGGAGTATTCAATCAATCCGCTCTGAGTCTGATGGTTACCGCAGTTCCCTCTCCCTCCCTGCTCTGAACATCCATCTCCGCTCCGTGGGCCTCCACTATCCTCTTGCTCAGGTGCATCCCCAGGCCGTATCCGCCGGTCTCCCTGGAGCGGGATTTATCCACCCGGTAGAATGGTTCGAAGATAAGGGAGAGCTCATCCTCCGGTATTCCGGGACCGTGGTCCCGGATGGTTACGGTGATGTAATCGCCGGATCTGCTGATAACCACCTCCACCGCCCTGCCCTCCGGCGGCGAGTACTTCACCGCATTGGACAGGATGTTCTTGAACAGTATCTTAAGCCGGGAGCGGTCGGCGGTTACAGTGGCCTCTTCCTCCAGAGTCGATAGAATCACTCCGGGCCTGCTTTCACGGAATTCCTCCACCACCTCCTCCATCAGAGTGTTCAGATCGACCCGGCCGGTTTCCAGCTCCGGTTCGCTTCCCTGCAGCCGGGCACCCTCCAGGATTTCGGTGATCATCATCTCCAGCTCATTGACATCCTCTATCAGGTCGTTGCGGTCTTCTCCCTCCTCCATCATCTCCAGGGATACCCTCATCCTGGTCAGGGGGGAGCGGAGTTCGTGGCTCACGTCCAGCAGCAACTGGTCGCGGGCCTTTATCATCTTAACAATCTCGGCTCTCATGGAGTCGAAGGACCTTATTAACACTCCCAGTTCATCCCTTCTGGGGGAATGAATCTCGAAGTCGAGATCTCCTCCTGCCATTCTCCGTACAGACTGATGCAACAGCCCCAGGGGCGCGAGCTGCCAACGCAGGACAAGGTATATCAACCCCAGCAGTACGAAGATATACAACAGCTGGAGTATCATCAGAAGTTCCATGGCGTAGGGCATACTCTCCTCCCGCCTGGTCAGGAGGAAGTGGTACAGGGTCCCGTCCCGCTCGATTTCCACCTGTTTCCCATCGCTGAAACCGGCCCTGACACCGTCAAAGGCAGTGGAGTGAAGCTCCTCCCGGTTCAGCTCCTTCATATCTGTTGGGCTGGACCAGCTGTACCGGGGGGTGATTATCCTTATATTTATGTTCATCTCCCTGGCCCGGCGGGCTGCGATGGTGGTGTCGGGGGGTACTCCGATGTCATCTGTTATGTATCTGCAAAAATTGATGCTGTTTTCCATGTGTTTCCTGAATCTGGTCCGTTTGAAAACAGCCCGGTGGGTAGTTACGCTGGCGTAAATCATAACTATGTATGAGAGCAGGATAATGATCAGGATCTTGATGAATACCGAGATTCTTACTTTGCTGTCCGGACCCTTAGTAATCACTTTTTCTCTCCTACGAACATATAGCCGGTGCCCCATACCGTTTTTATATAACTTGGGTTTCTGGAATCATCACCCAGCTTCTGTCTCAGCCGGCTTATCAGAACATCTACAGAGCGGTTGAAGGCATCCCATTCCATTCCCCGGATATGATTCAGCAGGCTCTCCCGGTCTACCGCGATTCCGCGGTTCCTTACCAGCAGGGAGAGCACCCTGAATTCCAGGCCGGTGAGGTTGATCGGCCTGCCGTCGATCTCTACAGAATGTTTTCCCGGGTCTATGGTCAGATCTCCGAACCTGCGGATATTGCCATTATCCTCTGCCGGCTGAATGTAATGGCGGCGGAGGACCGTCTTGATCCTGGCCAGAAGCTCCCTCGGTTCGAAGGGCTTGGGCAGGTAGTCATCCGCCCCCAGCTCCAGCCCGGCCACCCGGTCTCGTACATCTCCCCTGGCGGTGAGCATTATCACCGGCATGTCGTTTTTCTCCCTGATCTTCTTCAGCGCTTCGAAGCCATCCATCCCCGGCATCATCACATCCAGGATAACCAGACCGGGATTTTCACTCTCTACCATCTCCAGGCCCTCCGCCGGCCTGGTGGTGGAGACTACATTCAGGTCGAAGCGGCTGAGATATCTTTCCAGGCGCCGGTTCAGTTTGTGGTCATCATCTATTATCAGAATGGTTGCCGCCATATTTATCACTCCGGCCGTACTACCGCCGTATACATCATTTATCCCCGGTCTCCCTTACCAGGCTGCCGGTTATCCGCATCAGTTCAATCTCATCCAGTTTGGCATTGTATCTGGCAGTGGACAGATTTGTCTCCGCCTGGATCAGGTTGAGCTGAGCCTCCCGGAACCGGGTGGAGGTTGCCTGGCCAAGATCGTAGAGTTCTCTGGTGCGCCGGAAGTTCACCCTGGCTGCCTCCAGGTTGCTGCGTTCCAGGTCCAGGACTGTGCGGCTGTTCAGGTAGGATTGGTAGGCGTTGGAGAGATTTCTCTCCAGTTCCCTGCGGGCCTGCCTTCGCAGCAGTTTGCTGTTGCGCACCTGAATGGCTGCATTTGTGTTATCGGTTTTCCTCTGAAATCCGTCGAACAGGTTAAAGCTCAGGGTGGCTCTGGCATTCCAGCTTCTGGTGGGATCGTCCATGGAGAGTTCATATCCATCAGCGGTGTGAGAGTATCCGTAGGAGGTGGAGAGATCCAGCCGGGGCAGGTATGCGGATCTGGCTATGGTTCTGTTCAACCGGGCCTGCTCTACTGATTCCACAGTGGAGAGGTAGTATGCATTCTGCTGATATGCCCTGCGCCGCATTGTCTCCATGGAGTCCAGGGAGGCAAAGGTTATCTCCCGCTCCACGTTGAAGTGGGTGGAAATATTCCTGTCCAGAAGAACGTTGAGGTTGCGCTTGGCCTCCTCCCAGTCGAACCTGGCATTGACCACCGTGACCGTGTCACTGTTGAAATCCACCCGGGCAGCCAGAACATCCACCATCCCCCCCTGGCCGAAATCCGCTCTCTGCTCCGCCCTCTCCAGTCTCTCCCTTGATATTTCCAGGAGACGCCTGGCGATCCTGAGGTTTTCCATCGCCGAAGCCGCCCGGTAATAAGCATTGCTGACAGAGATGAGGATTCCCTCGATCTGATCCCTCGCCTCCAGTTCACTCTGCCTGCCCTGCGAGGACAGCCGGCGGTAGCGCGAGATGTTGGCCAGTCCGTCGAACAGGGTATAGCTGGCAGAAATATGAGCGGCGGTGGTGGAAAGATCATCCCCGGAACCGGACAACCCGCTGCTTCCCGGTGAAGATGACCGGTCGGTGCCGGTGTAGTCGGATGATCCTGAAAGGTTCACCCTGGGTAGCAGGCCGGCATTGCCGATATGGGCGTTGTTCTCAGCCATTTCTGCATTGTTGCGTGCTACTGCAATCAGGGGATTATTCCTGAGTGCTTCGGTTACCGCATCCCTGAAGCTGAGAACCGGCGCCTTACCCTGTTCAGGCGAGGAGGTAAACTCATCCCCGGCCTTTACGGAGTCGGAACCAGGGGTGGTCTCTGCTCCTTCCACAGCCTCTTCCCCTCCTTCCGGCCGTGTGATTCCGTTGGAGTTGCAGACGGCTGTGGCAAGGATGATGATTAACACGGTAATAGTAGTAACAGTATCTTTAATCATATCTGCTTTTCTCCCGGGTGTTGTCGTCATCGCAGTCAGTACCGGATTCACTCTCTCTGCTGACAAAGATTTCTTCACGAACTGCTGATTCCACCTCCTCGGGGCGGAACTCCCTCCCCCGGAACCAGCTGTAGAGAACCAGCTTGATCCGGTTGAACACCACCAGCATGGAGGGAAGCATTACCAGAGTCAGAATGGTACCGAAGACCAGTCCGTAGGCAACCGATATGGCCATGGGGGATAGGAACTGAGCCTGATGGCTCTGCTCGAAAACCAGGGGAGCGAGTCCTGCCACGGTGGTGAGTGAAGTCAGCAGGACCGGCCGGAATCTGGATATACTGGCTTCTCTAAGAGCTTTCTTGAACTCCTTGCCCTCCTTGAGCAGGCGGTTGACCGTGTTGACCAGAACCAGGGAATCATTTACCACTATTCCCATCAGTGCGATACCACCGAACAGGGAGAGCATGCTCACTATGTATCCCTGGATGAAGTGCCCCCACAGCACTCCCACCAGGCTGAAGGGAATCAGCAGAAATATTATCACCGCCTGACCGAAGGAGCGGAAGGTTACCGCTATGATAAGAAACATCATGATCAGGATTGCCGGAACCACCCTGCCTATGGCATCCATGGTCTTCTGGTTCTCGTAGCGCTCGCCTTCGTAGGAGTACCGCACCTCGGGAAACCGGCCCGTTATATCCGGCATAATGGTCCTCTCGATTTCGTTCAGTATGTCCGGTACGGAGGCCTTGGTGCTGGTTACGTCCGCCTCCACATTTATCACCCTCTGGCCGTCGATATGGTTAATCGACATAACCCCCCGCCGGATGGAGAGGTTGGCAAGTTCAGACAGAGGGTAAGAGCCCCCTCCTGGGGTTCTGATCCTCATACCCTCCAGGTCTGAGATGGAGGAGCGGTCCGGCAGTGCATAGCGGACCCATATCTTGACCTCGTCTATACCCCTCAGGATCCTCTGAGCCTGCCCTCCGAAGAAGCCCCGGCGAACCTGGCTGATCAACTCAGCGGTGGTGAATCCCAGAGCGAATGCTTTATCCTTGAGCTTCAGGGAGACCTCCCTCAGCCCCGGAGGATCGTCATCCATTACATCCTTGAGCTGGTTCATCTCCCGCAGCCTCTCCTTGAGCATGGTGGTGGCGCCCCGGAGCTGCTCGAAATTGTTACTCTTGAGCGCTACCGTGACCGGCTTGCCCCACCGGTGGCTTCCGGCGAAGCTGAGCTGGTCCGCTCCAGGGATGGGGCCCACCGCCTTTCTGAACTCCACCGAGGAGCGCATGTTGGTCCATTCCCTCTGTTCGCTGCTTACCAGGATAGCGGCCACCCAGGAATTGTTGGTGCCCGGACCCACCCTGCGGTAGACGGATTTCACCAGATTGCGGCCGTTGTGTTCACGGCGGTACTTCCGGTCCACTGTCAGCACTCTGTCTTCTATATATGAACTCAGGCTGTCGGTTACGGTGACCGGTGTGCCCGCCGGCATGGACAGATTGATGGAAACAGCCCGCCCCTCTATATAGGGGAAGAAGGTGGTCTTTATCACTCCTCCCCTCAGAGCGCCTATGGTGATTATGAATATGGCCACGGTAACCGCGATGGAGACGGAGGGGTTTCGTATGGAGAAGTTGAGGATGGGGCCGTAGAACTTTTCCCTCAGCCACATCAGGGCACTTTCAGATTTCCGCTCCACCACACTCTTCTTCCGGCTGCACAGCGCCCGGGAATGGGCGATGTGGGAGGGAAGCACAAAGATAGCCTCAACCAGTGATACCAGCAGTGTTACTATAACCACGAAGGCGATATCGTTGGTGCGGTCTCCCAGGCCTCCCTCCAGGAAGAAGAAGGTCAGGAATATGGTTACCGTGGTCAAAATGGAGGCTACCACCGAGGGAAGTACCTCCAGCGAACCGTTGATAGCGGCAGGTATCGGTTTTTCTCCCCTTTCGTGGTGCTGATAGATATTCTCGGCTATCACTATCCCGTCATCCACCAGAATTCCCAGGATGAGTATCATTCCCATCAGAGACATCACATTTATGGTCAGTCCGAAGAAGGGTGCCAGCATGAACATCCCGGCGAAGGATATGGGGATGGCGATGGCCACCCAGAATGAGATATTGGGGTTGAGTGAAAGGGACAGGAAGATTAGAACCAGTATAAGTCCCAGGGCTCCGTTGGTGACCAGCAGGCTGATCCTTTCATTGATGACTTCGGAGCCGTCCCGGAGCACATCCGCCTTTACACTGGCATTTTCAGCATTGAACTTGCTGGCGTACTCCTTGACATTTTCAGCAATCAAAAAGAGATCCTCCTGGTTGGTATTATCCACCGATACCCGCACCGCCCTCCTGCCGTTGTAGTAGACCCGGTCGGGGTTTTCGGCCCACTTGTCCCTGAGGACGGCCACATCCCCCAGACGCACGATGGCCCCCTCCGGGCTGGAGCGCAGCACATGATTGGCCAGCTCTTCGGCGTGGTATCCCTTCGCATCCGCCCGGATCAGCAGTTCCTCCTCCTCCCCCTTTATCTTCCCTCCGGTGGATTTGATGTTGGACTGTCTTACCGCATTCACCACCTCGGCGAAGGTGAGGCCGTAAGCCCGCATCTCCTTCTCTCGTAGAGCAATCTCGATCTCTTCATCCGGAAAACCGGAGAGGGAAACCTTGGATATACCGTCGATTGCCAGCAGGTCCCTCTCCGCCTGCCGGGCATGCCACTTAAGCGTTTTGAGATCGACGTCCCCGGAAATCATAAAATCGATGGCGAAGGTTCTGGGTTCCCGCCGGTAGGTGGTAATCCTCTCCATCCCGGTGGGAAATGAGCTGATCTGGTTGACCGCATCCTTTACATCCTGAAGGACGATGTTGGCATCATAATCGGTGAGGGTGCGTATTCTAATACTGCAATAATTCTCGCTGGAGACCGAAGTTACCCGCTCGATTCCCGATATTCCCTTCAGGTTGTCCTCTATCTTGGTTACAATACCCTCCTCGATTTCCTCGGGAGAGGCACCCGGGTAAGAGGCCTGGATTATTATGGTCCTGCTGGGCATGGGAGGAAAGAATGTAGTGTTCAGACTTTGAAAACCAACGTATCCGAACAGCAGCAGCGCTACTATGATCACATTTCCCAGCATGGGATACTTTATGAATGGGCGGATGAAATTTCTCACGGTCGCTCGCTTCCTCTGAATTAGTCGGCGCTCTGGTGTGAAGGTCCCCGGCCGGTGGCGACTCCCTGCTGTCCACCTGTAGTCTCCGGCCTGGCAATATTTATCTTCAATCCCTCTGTGGCGTTTTCCGGCGGATTGGTTACCACCACCACTCCGTCCTCGAGCCCCTGAACGATAACGTGGTCGTTCTCAACGGCGGCTATGGTAATATCCCTGGTTGCCAGGGTGGAGTCGCTGGCTATCCATACCCTTCCCCTCCCCGAAATGGACTCACGTGGAATCCTTGCCGACCGGGGAATGGTGTTGCTCTCTATGCCGGCCTCCATATACATCCCCTCCCTCAGCCTCCGGTCGGTGGTGGTTATATAAACTGCGGTCATCTGGGTCCGGGGATCGATAATTTCATTGATCCGGCTTATCCTGCCATTGAATGTACCCGGTATATCAGTGGAGGTAAGGGTCACCTCCCTGTCCACCGCCAGCAGATCAATCTGTTCAGCTTTGGCGAATGCCTCCATCTCGTATTTTTCGGTGCTGGTGAACACTCCCAGCTTCTGGCCCTGTCTCACCAGGGTTCCCGGGTTGATACTTCCCTCCGTTACCACTCCGTCATAGGGAGCCGGGATGGTATATTTTGAAAGGGTAACCTCCATGCTCTTGATGCTATAATATTCGTTGTAGATATTTCTGGATGCAATGTAGTAACGCTCTTTGTCACTGCCTGTTTCGGGAAGGGGCGCCAGAGGCTTATTCAGATCGAAATTGCGGAGGTAGCTTCTCCACCGTTCCGCGTTTCCGGGGAAGTCCAGGGAGAGATCCGGCAGCAGCAGGGTAAGCTGATTCAGCAGGCCGCTCTTGCGGGCCAGCAGGTTGTTGCGGTACACCCGGTCGTCGATCTTTATCAGCGTTTCCCCCTTCCGGAATCTGCTTCCCGGACGGAAGCGCCTGGAGGCGGGCAGAAGCACACCGGAAACCTCCGAATATACCTCCACATTATCGAATGCCTGTAACTGGCCGGTAAGGTTTAACCTGGTGCTGAGGTCCTGGTTGTTTATCCGTATGGTATTAACAGTGTTCTCCCTGGCCGGTCTCTGGATTCTTCTGACCGGTTTCTTCTGATCGCTGAGTATCCTGGCTGTAATTAATCCCGCTGCTACTATTATTGCAGTGACCAGGATAACAGTTCGTCTGTTCATATTATTTTCTCCCCCTCCAGGGCATTGATGATTCCGAATCATATTTTTATTGATTGAAATATAATTATACCGGAGGTTCAATGAAAACCCATAATTGTAACAAAGTGTAACATCACCGTTAGAGGCCGGCCGGCATTCCGGATATATAATTGTATTTTCTGAATCAGCCGGGATAAAATATCAGGTCACCCTCCAGCCTCACTGGATATCGGGACAGGTAATATTATGGGACCTGCATTTGAGGTGGTGGATAACGAAATGAACGGGCCGGGGGATAAATTGAGGGAGGGCCTCCGGGTGGAGGACTGCTGTGAGCCGGGGGGAGGATTGGCGGAGGTGTGAGGGGAGGTCCTCCGCCCGGCGGGCGGAGGACAAATGGTAAAATTATAGGAGACGGATTCCTGGAAAGGCGGATAAGGATCAAGCTTGCTGCCCCTCCGGCAGATGACGGCAGAGGGGGGGAATGTGGAGCAGGAGATTCTGGAGTTTTTTCAGTGTTCCAGTATCCAGGCGTTCTCCTTTATCTCTCTCTGTACCTTCTCCAGCGCCCGGGAGGCTTCCTGCATGGTTTTGAATGAACCGCAGGTTACAGCGTTAAGGGTACCTCCCTTGATGGGAATTAGCCTGGAATCGAATCCCTCCTGTTCCATCTTCCGGCTGTATCTTACCGCATTGTCTTTATTCTGGAATGCTCCCACTATAATATGGAATCTTCCGGTTGCCTCCCCGGCGGTTTTTTCAGGGGGAGGGGGAGTTGTTTTCTTCTTTTCAGCTTCGGGCTTATCCCGCTTTTCCTCAGCTGCAGAGCCGGTTACCCGCTCCTTTGCGACTTCCTTCACCTTCTCCTCGGGTTCAATGCCGGCCACCGGCTTTTCCTCTATCCTGCCTTCCAGATAGTCTTCTATCCTGGTGATCTTTTCCCTGGGATATTGCTTATCCGGTTTGATCTTGGATGCTTTTATGAAGTAGCGCAGAACCTCCTGATATTTTTCCCTGAGTTTTTCACCTTCAAGGTTTTCCAGTGAAGCGAGAAGGCTCTCCGCCTCCTGGATAGCATTCTGATACATCTTATCCCTGTCCTTCTCCTGCATCAGGCTATCTATCTCCAGCAGCCTTTCCCGGGGATACTTGATGGATGGTTTTATCTCGGAGGCTTCCCGGTAGTGTTCTCTGGCCTGCTGGTACTTGCCGGTGTTAAAGGCGACATCCGCCTCCTTGATCAGCTGGTTGTATCTGGCATCCTCATTTTTGAACAGATTGCCTCCAAAGATGATAACCACTATAAGTAATACGGCTATGGGTACAATCCAGTATAGCATCTTCCTGGTGTTACCCGAGGGCATCTGCTCCTCTTCAAATTCATTCCCATTTTCCCGGGGATCATCTGTCATTTCTGCCTCCTTTATTATAACCTGTGTTCCCTGCTCTTCCGGTATTTTTATTTCATAGTAACACCATAATAATTGCAAGAAAAAAATCAGATGGGAATAAATTCCAGGGGGAAAGAGTCCTGTCTGTTAACGGCTCTCTGCTTACCCGGATTAATCCCAGCAGCCCCTCCGGCAGGCCGGCAGCCGGTTTCTGCCCTCCGGAAGCGGCAGGGAAAGTTTTTGCCATTACGTTTATATTCTGCTTTAATTTCCCAGTGGGTAGTGAGAGGATAATGCTTAATAATGGAAGCCTGTAAGGGGTGATAATGAAAGAAGAACCTGAAGGTACGGATCTTTCCGTTGCTATTATCTCCTTCAACGAAGAGGAGAATATAGGAGCTGTTCTGGAAGCAGTGTCTGATATTGCGGATGAGATTGTGATCGTGGATTCCGGTTCCAACGACCGCACCAGGGAGATTGCCGGGAAATACGGTGCCCGGGTGTTCGTAGAGGAGTGGAAGGGATACCGGGAGCAGAAGAATTCGGCTCTGGAGAAGTGCAAATCAACCTGGATACTCTCCCTCGACTGTGACGAGATAGTTTCCGGAGAGTTGAAGGAGAGTATAGTTGAGGCAGTGAGGGAGGGAGGAATTGAGGGTGGAATAGTAAACCGGCGGACCATTTACGCCGGGAAGCTGCTCAAATATTCCTGGCAGCCGGACAGGAAGTTGAGACTGGTAAGGAGAGATGCCTCACCCTGCTGGGAGGGCGGCAGGGTGCACGAATCGCTTCATGTGGATGGCAGGACAGGAAGGTTAAAGGGTCCCCTGTATCATTATCCCTACCGGGATATAGAGGATCATTTGAGAACCACCATTGATTACGCCCGTCTTGCTGCCTCTACCTATCTGGAGTCGGGGGGTAGATTCCACCTGTTCAAGCTGCTGGTGAACCCGCTGTATAAGATGTTCCAGAGGTATATATTGCAGAGGGGTTTCATGGACGGGGCGAGGGGGCTGATTATCGCTTTCAGTGCATTTGTTTACACTTATGCAAAGTATGTATATGTATGGGAGCTCGAAAAGGGCCGGGATAAGGGGGATGCCCCGGGTAATTCTCCCCGGAGGATAAAGAGAAGTCCTCCCGGGGCAGGCAGTTGAATGTTTCCTCTGAAGATGACTGTCTGAAGAAGATAATTGAAGAGCAGGATTTAGTAACCAGCACAGTAGCAGGGGGACTGTTTTATAGCCATGAGTTTCAGATAGCCCTTTTGATCAGGATTGTTTTATCGATATCAGGCTCAGTCTCGGTAACGGGATAGTTCAGCTGCCAAAATGTTTGTGGTTTAACATAAAGGTTTGATCTTGTCACAGTTATGAAAGTTTGTTTCTTTAACAGCAATATGGAATGGGGGGGAGGAGAACTATGGCATCTGGACAGTGCCAGGGGGCTTCTGGAGAGGGGGCATGATATTGTGGTTGCAGCACACCGGAGGGGGGTTCTGTACGGAAGGCTGAAAGAGTGGGGGATTCCGCGGAGGGGAGTGGTCATATCCAACTCCAGTTTCCTTAATCCGTTAAAGATTCTCACGCTGAAGGATTTTTTCGCCGGAAGTGATGTGGATGCAGTAATCCTGAATCTTCCGGCCGATCTGAAAGCCGCCGGTATAGCAGCCAGACTGGCTGGAGTGGAAAAGATAATATACCGCAGGGGGATAGCTCTGCCGGTGAGAAACACCATGTTAAACCGTCTTCTCTACGGCAGGATTATCACCCGCCTGCTGGTCAATTCGAAGGAGACCAAACGGATGGTACTCCGAAATAACAGCAGATTGATGGATTCCGGCAGGATTGAGTTGATATATAATGGAATAGATCTTAGCCGGTTCGGCACTTCTGAGGTGGATCCACTGTACCGTGGGAAGAATGATGAAATTGTGCTGGGGTCGGCCGGGAGATTGACCGAGCAGAAGAATCACAGGTTTCTTCTCAGGCTGGCCGCCCGGTTGAGGGACAGGGGAATGAAGTTCCGGTTGCTGATCGCCGGCCAGGGTGAACTGGAGGATGAACTGAAGAAATATGCGGCCCGCCTTAATATAATAGAAAATATAGTATTTCAGGGATTCATTGAGGATATGCGGAGGTTTATGAAGTCGATAGATATATTCCTCTTCCCCTCACTCTGGGAGGGTTTCGGGTATGCCCTCGCAGAGGCCATGGCCGCCGGGAAACCCATAGTTGCGTTCAATACCAGCAGCAATCCCGAACTGGTGGAGAATGGTGTCAATGGCTACCTGGTGGATGTTGGTGCTGTGGAGGCTTTTGCGGATAAAACCGAAATACTGGCTTCAGACGGTGATCTCAGGGAAGAGATGGGAATGAAAGGCCTGGAAAGAGTCAGAAGGGACTTCACCCGGAATGGCATGATCGACAGGCTGGAAGCAATCCTTCATGATCAGGGGGATACCTGATATTATCTGTCTACTGATGCTGACTTTAATGTAAATCAGGTTATCCTTGACAATTATGTTATAGTGTAATATAAGTGTCTGTCATGCGAGTTAAGAATAATAAAATTTTCGAGTTACACGCAGCATTCTGCAAGACCCTGGCCAATCCCAAGAGGCTGATTATCATTACAGCCCTGGAAAAGAAGGAGATGACCGTGGGAGAGCTGGCCAAACTGCTGGAAACCTCGCTATCCACCACCAGCCAGCATCTGAAGATACTCCGGGACAGGGATATTGTGGATGTAAAGAAGGATGGCAAGAAATCTTACTATTTTCTCAATGACAAGGAGTTAGTCTACGCCACTAACAGGATAAGAGAGATCATCCTTAAGCTTTACCGGAAGAAAGGGGAGGTTATCGATTACGATTTTACATCCAGGGAACACATTGTAGATTAATTTTTTTTGCTGTTATAATTTAGCAATTTATAAATTTATGAATTGTTTAATTAAACAAGAAGGAGAATTGTATGGCAACTAAGATGACCATCGGACTTTTCTCGGGGAGTCTGGACAGATTAACAGCGGCCGGAATAGTTCTGAGCGGAGCGGCCGCGGACGATATGGATGTGGAGGTGTTTGTTCTGCTTCAGGGGGCCAGGGCATTCAAGAAGGATATAGCCGAAGACAGGGAACAGCTCAAACTTGCCGAGAACGATCATCTCAGAGAGGAATTCCTGGAATCCCTGGACCGCCTCAAGGTCAATCCCTGGCTGGATTTTTTCAGGGAAGCAAGGGAACTGACCAACGTCAGGATACACATCTGTGGACTGGCTGGTAAGATATGGGGAGGGGAGAGGCTGGAGGATTTTGTCGACATCGCAGATGATATCTGCGGAATCGGAGAATATATCACCTCCGCTGAAGAGGCGGATATTCATCTGTTTATCTAGAGAGGAAAGGTTGGAACAATGGATAGTGAAGAACTTAAGAATATGGAAGCCAATGAGAAAGTGGATGCCAGGGGTACTGCCTGTCCCGGCCCCCTGCTGGCTGCGAAGAAGGCCATCGGAAAGATAGACAGTGGAGAAACCATGGAGATACTGTCATCCGATGAGGGAACCAAAAGGGATGTTCCCAAGTGGGCCCGGAAGAAGGGGCATGAATACCTGGGAACAGTGGATGAATCGGGATACTTCAGGATATTTCTGAAGAAGAAATAACGTGGCAAACGGGGCTGACATACTGGTATTCTCCACGGAGAAGATTTCTGATCCGGCCATAGATATGGCGGGTTTGCTTAAACTTCATTATCCCCCTTCCGTTTATGTGATAACCGTCCCCTGCTCAAGTTCTATCAAGCCCAGATGGATAATGCATGCTTTTCACAAGGGATTCGGCGGTGTATTTATTGCCGCCGACGGAACCGATTGTCCATACAGTGACAGATGCACCGGGATGACCGGGGAAATCGTTTCCAATACACATGAACTGATGAAGAAGGAGGACATAGACCCGGCCCGGCTCAGGATGGCAGCCATATGTTCAGTCTGTTCTGAAAGTTTTGTCAGGCATATGAAGAACTTTGCCGGATTTCTGTCAGATTCTGAAGGAGAAGGCATAGAGTAGTATGGAAAAGCAAATTCCGGAGAATAAATATGATGTACTGGTGGTAGGGGGTGGAATAGCGGGGCAGGAGGCTGCTCTCAATATGGGGAACCTGGGCTACCGGGTCCTCCTGGTGGAGAAGGACCTCTCCATAGGGGGGAAGATGATCCTTTTGAGCAAGGTTTTTCCCACCCTCGATTGTGCCGCCTGTATCGCCACACCTAAGATGTCGGAGACGGCAAGGCATCCCAATATATCCATTTATACCAACAGCCGTATCAGGGGGATCAGAAAGAACTCAGATGAATCTTTTCAGGCCGGTCTGGTGATTAAGCCCCGGTATGTGGATGAGAAAGCCTGCACCGGATGTCAGGACTGCGAAGAGGTATGCCCGGTGGTGGTAAGAGATCAGTATCAGTATGATCTGGTAGGGCGGAAGGCGGCTTTTATACCCTTCAGTGTTGCCAGCCCCCGGATAGCCAGCATAGATATTGACAACTGCATACTCTGCGGGGCATGTGAGAAGGCCTGCCCTGCCGGTGCCATAGATTTCAGCAGGGAAGAAGAGGAGATACCGGTCAGGGTTAAGTCGGTGATACTGGCTACCGGTTTTCACCTCTTCGATCCCACTCAGATGGAACGGTACGGCTACGGGAAGTATAGGAATGTAATAACCTCCATGCAGATGGAGAGACAGCTGGTCCCAACCAGGCCCTACAACAACGTGCTCAGGCCGGGGGACGGCAAGATGCCGGATGATATAGCTTATGTTCTTTGCACCGGATCGAGGGATGACACGGTTGGCACACCGATATGCTCCCAGATATGCTGCATGTATTCCATAAAACAGGCTCAACTGATAATGGGCGCTCTGCCCATGGCGGATGTGACAATATACTATATTGATATCAGGGCCTTCGGAAAGGGATTCGAAGAATTCTACAACCAGGCCAGGGATATGGGGGTTTCATTCATCAAGGGGAAGATAGGAGAGATCGAGGGAGAGGTTGATGGCGATCTTACCCTTAAGTATGAGGATGTTGAAACCAGCACCTACCGGGAGGCTCAGCACGATATGGTGGTGCTGTCGGTAGGGGTAATGGCAAACCGCGATCCGGCCGGATTCTTCCGTGAGAGGGCTCTGGAGCTGGATCAGTATGGATTTGTCAGGCAGTTGGATGAGCTTGCCAATCCTGCCAGAACCAGTATCGAAGGGGTGTTTGCCGCCGGGACGGCTACAGCACCAATGGATATACCGGATTCCATAGCATCAGCCGGTGCGGCTGCGGCGGAGGCGGCGGGCTACCTGAAATCGAAGGGGATAAAATGAGGGAGAGGATCGGAGTATATATATGCCACTGTGGTTCCAACATATCCGATTATGTTGATGTGGAGGCGGTAAGGGAGGCGGTGTCCGGAGAGGAGGGTGTGGCCCTTGCTAAAACCACCATGTTCGCCTGTGCCGATTCGGCCCAGAGTGAGATGGTAAGTGATATAAAGGAGAATCAGCTGGATGGCCTGGTGGTTGCTTCATGCTCTCCCAAGCTCCACCTCTACACCTTCAGAAATGTGGCTGAGAGGGCCGGGTTGAATCCATTCAACTATGTTCAGGCAAATATAAGAGAGCAGGTTTCCTGGGCTCATTCCGACAGGCCCGAACAGGCCACCCGCAAGGCCATCCGGGTGGTGAAATCGGCCATTTCCAGGGCGAGGCTGTCAAAGCCGCTGACCCCCCCCACCATATCATCCGAAAATGTGGTTCTGGTAGTGGGTGCTGGAGTAGCAGGGATGAGGACCGCCATAGAACTGGCCGATATGGGATCCCATGTTTACCTGATAGAGAAGGATCATTTTGCCGGCGGCAGGGTTGCTCAATGGGGAGGAGTGTACGGAACCGATGAGAGGGGGTATGAGATAACTGCCAGGCTGTATGATGAGGTAAAGGCAAGGGATAGAATTAATCTTTTCACCGGTACCGGGATAGAATTTGTATCGGGAAGTGTGGGCAACTTCGAGGTAACCCTGAAGAAGCATCCCCGCAATTTTTCGCAGGAGGGAGTTGATACGGATACTCCGGAATTCAGGGAGAAGCTGTCCCGGGCCATGGAGGCCTGCCCCGAAGAAGTACCCGATCCCTTTGATTTCGGGCTGACCGGCAGAAGGGCCATTTATCCCAATCATCCCGGGCAGTATCCGGCCATCCCTGCCATAGATGGTCAGGCCTGTACCCGCTGCGGCAAGTGCGAGGAGATACTTCCGGGGGTTGACCTGAATCAGGAGGAGGAATCGATCACTGTCAGTGTGGGAGCAATTGTGCTGTGCACCGGTTTCGATCCCTACCAGCCATCCCACGGGGAATTCGGCTACGGTGAGATAGATAATGTTATAACCCTTCAGGAATTCAGAAGGCTGATCTCACTGAGTGAGGGTGGCAAGCTGACCTATAATAACAGAAGGATAAATAATATTTCCTATATATACTGTGTGGGAAGCAGGCAGATAGAGGGGGAGAATAAATACTGTTCCAGATACTGCTGCTCTTCGGCAATCTACACTGCCATTATGGCCGGGGAGAAGTTCAAGGATATCAAGAACTTCCATTTCCACAGGGGGATAAGAAGCTACGGCAAACAGGAGTCACTGTACCAGGAATCATCCGCCAGTGGGGATATATATTTCCAGTGCTCTGACGATGAGATTCCCAGTGTGGGGCAGGATGGTGGTGAAACGGTGGTAAAGATAAACGATATATTGACTTCTGGAAGGGAGATAGAGGTTGAGTCGGATCTGGTGGTTCTGGTAACCGGGATGGAGCCCGGAAGCAATGGCACCCTGGTTGACCTTCTGAAAGTTCCCCTGGGCAGGGACGGTTTCTTCAATGAGGTCCACCCCAAGTTGAAACCGGTGGAGATTGTTATGGACGGTATCTTTATTGCCGGCACCTGCCATTCACCCAAGAATATTACCGAGACCATGAACTCCGCCCTCTCCGCCGCAGTTAAGTCTAATTCACTGATAAGTGCAGGCGAGATCGAACTGGAACCGGCTATGGCCCGGATCGACCCGGCCCTGTGCGAATGGTGCGGGAAGTGCAGTGAAGCTTGCCCCTTCGATGCTATCATAAGGGAAGAAGCTGAAGATAAAGTGATCGCCTCTGTGAGTGAAGCTAACTGCAAGGGATGCGGGATGTGCCTCCCGGTGTGTCCGGTGAATGCCATCCAGTTGACCGGCAATTCCGATGCAGAGATAGAGAGCATGATAGACGCTCTGATACAGCAGGAATAGAAAAGTGAGTGAGAATAGAACAGTAGATATAATGAAGAAGAAGAGAAAGGTCCCCGGAGAAGTGAGGGAGGGGATGAAGAATTTCAACCGGATCAAGAAGACCATTCTCGAGGTCCTCAGGGAGGGTCCGGCTACCATTCCCGGGATTGCCGGCAAGACAGGAATGTCTCAACATATAGTGAC
This sequence comes from uncultured bacterium, assembly GCA_964613215.1. Lineage (GTDB taxonomy): Bacteria > Krumholzibacteriota > Krumholzibacteriia > Krumholzibacteriales > CAZTHK01 > CAZTHK01. The sequence continues at coordinate 117,978 of CAZTHK010000001.1, forward strand.
TTATCACCTTATGACAATGATGAAGTATGGAGTGGTGGAGGCGGACAGGCCGGATGATATGGATGAGTATTATTATTACAGAGTGAAGGAAAATTGATATGGCTCGAATCGACCACAAGTTTGCTTCACAGATCGAGGAATTCGGAGGGATTGATTTCACCGCCTGTTACAATTGCGGCAACTGCACTGCAGTTTGCCCTCTGGTTGAGGAGAACAGTTCCTTTCCCCGGCGGATGCTGAGGTATACTATCCTGGGCCTGGAGGAGGATATCCAGGGCTCCCTGGATCCCTGGCTGTGCTACTACTGCGGTGATTGCAGCGAGACCTGCCCCCGCCAGTCCAACCCGGGGGAGATAATGATGTCCCTGAGGAGATACCTCACCTCGGTCTATGACTGGACCGGCTTTTCCAGGAGGTTCTACACCTCGAAGGTGTGGGAGCTGGGATCAATAGGAGCAGTGGCAGCTATGGTAGTGATACTGTTTGCAATCTTTCTTCCCCCTACTGCCGATCCGGCCAATCTTATAAATTCCGCCGGAGGAGTAAGGATAAACAGTTTCGTTAAGGGTATGGAGGGTGAAACATTCGTCAGTGTCATAGAACTGGGTGACTGGGTAATGGCTGCCATAGTATCATTCTTTCTGCTCTCTAACATCTTCAATATGTATCTGAAGGTGGTTATTAAGAACAAAAAGGTAAAGATCCCCCTCCATCTATATGTAAAGGAGGCCTGGAACCTCTTCTATCATTTTGGCACCCAGATAAGGTTGTCCAGATGCACGGATAAATCATACTGGGCCCTTCACTGGCTGCTGATGTCCGGATATACTATTATGTTTACCATGATTGTTGTTTTTCTGCCCTGGTTCCAGGTGGAAAAGGTCCATCCCGTCACTCACCCCCAGCGTATTCTGGGCTACTATGCAACCTTCGGCCTTCTCTTCGCCATTGCCATCTGGATGATAAGGAGGATCAGAAAGAGGGATGAGAAACACCGCTATTCCCATTCCACCGACTGGATATTTCTGATAATGCTCTTTCTTACCACCCTGACCGGAATCATGGTTCACCTGTTCAGGATAAACGGAATGATATATTTCACCTACTATACCTACGTGATACATCTGGCTGTTCTGGTACCCATGCTGGTGCTGGAAGTCCCCTTCTCCAAGTGGTCTCACCTGGCATACCGGCCCTTTGCCATGTATTTCAATAACCTGATTAACTCCGCCGTTATTATTGATGATAAGAAGCGACAGGGTTAAATGCAGGGGTCAGGGCGTTAATTTAGGCCTCCCTCCCTGCTTCTCCTCCTGTAAAAGACGATACTTCGATGGCGGTTATGCCTGCTAATCATATTACCCTTAACCATTTTTGATGTTGACATTTATTATATGAATGTGATACACTACGTATTGTCGAGTAAGTAAATTGGTATCTCCGGTATTAAGGACGGCGGAAGGAGGTAAGTAATTCGTTGTTCTTTTAACCTTAAGTCCCGAACCTGTCCAAAGGTTTAGGAGGTTAAAGAAATGTTCAAAGTAAAAGTCTTGGTTTTTTCACTGTTGCTTGTTTTCGCAACTAACGTGTTCGCTGGTGATGTGGACCCGTGTGAAAGCGAAACTGGACAGAGCTGTTCGCCTATGATGCTGAACATTTGTCCTTTCGGCGACATGGAGAATATTTTCGAGAGTTGTACAACAGCCATAGAAGATACCCATTACGTATACATCTATGTGAGAGATGTGTTAGGTAATGGCGTAGCTGGTATTCCGGGCTCGGATTACTGGCTGGGCGCTTGTGACAGCCAGTATGATCTCTGCCTGTGTGCCGAACCCATTGTAGCCGATTATATCACCAACGACGAAGGCTACACTGAGTTTTCAGGCACAATCGCCGGCGGCGGTTGTGTGAACAGTGGCGGAATCTATATAGCAGTTCAGGGTAAGATCATCCAGGAAGCTGGATGCACAGGTTATGACTGTGTGGACATGATAATCAAGAGTCCCGATCTTACAGCAGACTGTCAGGTCAACCTCTCAGATCTCAGTGCATTCGGTCTGACATACACATTAAGCTCAGGTGATACTGACTATAATAGTTGTGCAGATTACAATGATGATGACTCTGTTAATCTGAGTGACCTGTCGTTTTTCGGAATTCATTATCTGCACACATGCCAGTAATGGTATGACCGGTGTATGATAATTATTTCCAACAATCCTGATTTGCTATTTTTAAATTAGTTGGATTACACCTTAGGGCTGCATTAAAATACGGGAGTTGGAGACTATGAAGAGAGTACTGTTGACAATTGCTATGGTTCTCCTAATTCCAGGAGTGATCAACGCACAGACCATGGGTGTCTACTTCGACGGTCCGGGGCAGATGGCATATTCTCCCTCGGGTGCGTTTGTATTATTCGACGCTTACATATATCTGCATGAAGCGGATTACTATGTAACCGGCGCCGAATATCAGCTGCAGACACCTGAAGATCCGGAGCACACTTACTTTAGTTTCCAGAGTATAGAGTATCCGGATAACATGTCGGTTAATCTGGGTGATCCCTGGGCAGGCCATTCTATTTCTTACTGGCCGCCGTTAAATGGGTATGAACCTGGCTATAACCTGCTGCTCACTCTTAAGGATTGCTACATTACAGGGCCTTGCGACTGGACTGATTATCCTATCGTTATAGGTCCTCATCCTGCAAACGGAGGACCGTGGATCGCTTACACACCTGATAATGAATTAGCTCTCGTTATTGGGTACACTTCGATTCTTTGCCCTGTGATTGGTACCCAGGAGGAAAGCTGGGGCGCCATCAAATCGATGTATGAATAAATTTCTTGGAACTGTGGCTGGATGAGGATTTCATCCAGCCACGGACCCGGGAAGACGGAAGGGAGGTGGTGCCTATTGGAGAAATCTGATTAAACTCGCCACCAAAACTCTTCCTGTTTTAAAGCGGGTAAAGAAAGAGAGCGAATCAAGTTTTAAGGAGGACACTAAAAATGAAAAAGGTTTTATTGCTAACTGTTGCGATACTTATGTTTTCCAGCTTAGCAATAGCTCAGAATCCTCCGCAGGGATACATTGGAATTTTTGCGGATGAAACCAAATCGAGCAATTGCTACGAGGGCGATCTAATGGCACCTATGTACATGTACATCTGGTGCCTGCCCAGTGAGTATGGGCAGATGGCTGCCGAGTTTATGGTTACTTATCCTGCTAATGTTATCACAAGTACCGTAACTGCAGCTCCTCATATCGCAGTATCCATGGGAGATCTGGCCTCAGGTATCAGCTACAGCTACACGGAATGCCAGTGGGACTGGCACTGGGATTACAAGCAGCTGATGTATGTTACTGACTCCAGCGGCACCCAGGTAGATATAGTGGCTCATCCCGATGTGGGAACCTATCAGTTCTCGAACTGTGAAGACGGTTTCCCCATTGAGCCATGCATCTATTACACCCCTCTGTACCTGAATGTCTGTGGTCCGACCGGGACCGACGATGCCAGCTGGGGTGCTATCAAGGGTATGTATGAATAATTCATGCCTTAGATGTTAAAACGGGCTTGAATGTCCGGAAAATTAAAAGGAGGGGGTTTGAAACCCCCTCCTTCTGTTAACGAGGTGATTGAAGAGGTTTTCTGATAAAGTTGTTAAATCCGTAGTTAGTTTAGACAGTTTGTTAAGCAACAAAGAGAGGGATCGAAAATGAAAAAGGCTCTACTTCTTGGTGTGGCGCTGCTGCTGGTTTCCAGCATGGCGCTGGCTCAGCTTCCTCCACAGGGTTACATTGGGATCTATGCGGATGAAACCAGATCGAGTAATTGCTACGATGGCGATCTAATGGCACCTATGTACATGTACATCTGGTGCCTGCCCAGTGAGAATGGGCAGATGGCTGCCGAATTTATGGTCACTTATCCTGCTAATGTTATCACAAGTACCGTAACTGCAGCTCCCCATATCGCAGTATCCATGGGAGATCTGGCCTCAGGGATCAGCTACAGCTACACGCAATGTATGTGGGATTGGCACTGGGATTACAAGCAGCTGATGTATGTTACTGACTCCAGCGGCACCCAGGTAGATATAGTGGCTCATCCCGATGTGGGAACCTTTCAGTTCTCGAACTGTGAAGACGGTTTCCCCATTGAGCCATGCATCTACATCACTCCTCTGTATTTGAACGAATGCGGCCAGGTTGGCGCAGATGAAAGCAGCTGGGGTGCTGTCAAGAGCATGTTCGAATAAGCATAATTCATAAATGGTAATGCTTTTTCAAGGGAGGAGAGTTGCAATATCTCCTCCCTTTTTTATTCGTATGGTTTTCCGGAGAGAAATCACATATCAGCGGCGCAGTGAAAATATTCATCTCTTCCACTGCAATAAAAACTTTTACAGCCGTTCAATAATGGTTATATTCATGCTATAATAAGAAGAGTGCCAATTCGAACGGTGCATCCGTTTTTGACAGCATTACCCCGCTGTATAGACCTGTAAAAATATGAGAAGGCTGTTGAATCCATCCCCTGGAAAGAGAGGCAGGAAACATTGAAGAGCCGGGGAATTTTTTATAACCTGGGGCCGGGTTTGATCCTTGCCGTTTTATTTTTATCCATCTTTACAATCAATGGTTATGGAGAGGTCCATTCCCTCAGCTCCGGCAGTGGCAGAATCAGTTTCAGGATAACCGTTCCCCCGCCTCGACTTGTTCCCGCCGGGAAGGACGGAATAAGAGTGTTGCTGGAAGGATATGGCAGTTTTTCTCCACCGGGTGCAATTGAACTGCCCGGCAGGACCTTCCGGTTGGCTATACCTCCGGGGGTCAGTCCGGGACTTTCTTACACTGTAATGGAAAGCAGCGATCTGGGAGAATTAGAAATTGCCCGGGTATCCGGTGAGAAGATGATTCAGAATGAAGATGGAACCGTTTCATACCGTTCCTTCATGCCACCCGACCCATGGGAAGATAAAAACCTTCCCCCCCCTGTAAGGACAGGAGAACCCGGATACATGGGGCATCAGCGGGTTCTTCCCATAGAGGTATCTCCTCTGCAGATAAGCAGCGGCGGCAGGGTGACCCTGGTGCGGGAGATCAGTTTAAGGGTAAGTTATAACCGGACACCTGATGAGATGGGAAGTGCCGACGGACTAATTCAGAAACCCTCAAAAGCCTGGCAGAGGCTGTACAGAAATACCCTGGTTAATCCGGGTGATGTTTCCAGGTTCATCCGGCCGCTTAAACAGAGGAGGGTTAGGGAATCTGGCTTTCAGGCGGAGAAGAGGCTCAAAATCCGCATTCCTGAAACTGGTATCTACAGTATAAGAGCAGATTCCCTTATTAGTGCGGGTATGTCGGTTGGGCTTACCACCGGGTTCTTCTCCCTCAGGCAGTACTACTATGATGAATCAGAACCTGATTTGCTGAGGAGTGAAGAAATCCCCATCCTGATAGATGAGGGGGAAAATGGGGTAGAGGGTATTTTCGACAGCAATGACAGGCTCATCTTCTATGCCCGGGGTATAAAGGACGATCCGGATGCAGGTGATACAGAAGCAGCTTTTACCGATTATAATGTGGCCTGGCTGGAAGAGGAAGTGCCCGGTTCAATTATGGGGGAGGGCCCGGAACTTCCTGACACTGCCGGTTATCAGTCCCCTCAGTACAGAGCGGTCAAGAAGCTGAGAGATGACAGTTTCTTTCTGAAATACCCCATTCCCAATACCACGGACTTTTATTTCATCTCCAGTATGCCCGGTGGAAGAAGTGTTCAGCTTCCCTTACAGATCGAAGAACCGGCCGGGGAAGGTGATTTTTCCCTGACCGTTACACTCCAATGGTTTAATGTCACTTCACCTCAGAACATCAACTTCGAGATAAGCAATTCCGGCGGTACCAGGGAGATGGGATCAGGTATACTTGATGTGGAAGAAAAAAAGAGCTTTACCTTTCAGGGTCTGGATGTGGATTGGCTGGTGGATGGAACCAACCAGCTTATCATAACCAGTAACATCAGAACCGGCTTCCTGGTGGATGAAGTGAGGATAGATTATCATTCCCGGTGGGTGGCCAGGGATAACTCTCTGGAGTTCGAGTACGGGCCCAGCATATCAGACAGAGAATATAATATTGAGGGATTTGCCACTGATTCAGGCTGCCTGATAGATGTAACCGATCCAGAAAATCCTACCTGTAATGAACTAACCGCGGAATATTTCCAGCAGGAGGGGGAAAGCTACACTTTGAATATATATCTTCCGGCCGGGGAGCGGAGGCATTTTATAGTCATAGGGGAAGATGGTGCTGCGGAGCTGCCTCTCTCCCATGTTTCCCTGCATCTTCCGGCCCATCTGAAGGAGCAGGGTGGACCCTATAACAGCCTGGTGATTACCCATCCCCGGTTTCGATCCCGCCTCAGTGAATATGTATCCTGGAGAGAAGACCAGGGTTATCGCATTCTTACTGCCACGGTGGGTCAGATCTACGATGAATTCAATGGGGGCAGGCCTCACTGCAGAGCGATCAAACGGTTTATCCAGTATGGTTTTGATTACTGGGGGGTGGAGTTTGTTCTTCTGGCAGGCGATGCCAGCGAGGATCACAAGCGTGTCTTTACCAGGGATTCTCCCTATACCTCCTCGGATGGTTCCGGGGAGGATTTTGTTCCTTCCTATACCTACTGTCCCCGGGTATCTTCCTCGGTTAAGGATGAAGTGGTAGCTTCGGACAAGTGGTATACCTTCCTGGATGTGGAAGGGCAGGACAGGCTTCCCGATGTTTTTATCGGCCGCATACCGGTGGGGGAGGAGATCGAACTAAGGGCTTATCTTAACAAGCTTTATAGTTTTGAGGAACCCGGGGTCAGCCAGAGCTGGCGCAGGCGCATAGTGCTGATGGCGGACGATGCCTGGTCCATAAACGGCGATTACCGCTACAACGCCTATGAAAATCAGTTTCGTTACGGTATGGATACCGTGGCAGTGAGAATAGAGGAAGCCCTGCCGGGTGGATTTGATATAGATAAGAAGTATCTGTCATATGTCACCGATCAATTTCATCCCAACCAGACCGAGCATGGAGCTTATGTACATACCCGGTCGCGTGATTCCACCAGAGCCTACTATACTCCCCGGCTGGTCAGGAGTCTTAATGAGGGAGCGCTTTTCCTTGCCTTCCAGGGGCATGCCATGAGGAGAGGACTTACCAGTGAAGGGGCCTTTATGACCGGGGCGGAGTATGACGATCAGGACAGCCTCAGGGTGTTTGGACTCCAACACATATTCCTGGGATTTGGATGTCACATCAACGAGTTTGCCAAGGCCAAAGAGATGGATTTTGTTTATGACGGTCCCAACGGAGATTGTTTCAGTGAGCAGCTGATGGTAAAGGCGGGAGCGGGAGCAATCGCCGCTTATGCCAGTTATACCTTCGAGTATCTGGATCAGAATAAGAGACTATGTAACACCTTTCACCGGATGCTCTTTCAGGAACCGCCATCGGATTCCATAGGACCGGCCAACCGCTATACCGGAGCCCACTGGACCCTGGGAGAGGCCTTTACCGGAGCAGAGATAGAGCATATGGGTACCTCCACCTACGGGTATAACCAGGTGTTCCGTTATCAGCTGCTGGGAGATCCCATGACCGGTATCGATACCGGTCCTCCCCTTATGGCCATGGAGGTGGACTGGGGAAGTGGTTGGAGGAGTGTGGAGCCTGGTTCACTCAGGGCGGAGGATGGAAGCAACCGGGGAAAATTCAGGTTTACCGCCAGTGATGTGGTTGCCCTGGGGGGTGTGGGACTGGAGGTTGATGGACGGGACTGGACCGATTCATTGACTATTACGGTCAACCCTGAAGATGAGGGAAAGACCTTTGCCAGAAGATATGCCGCCGAATTCGAACATACTCTTTCCCTGGAAGATCAGTATTTTCTGTTTCGGGTATTCGGGGTAAACGACAGTATTACTGGAAGGTTGGAGTATCCTGTAACCACCGCTGTAAGTATGTTCTATGGTGAGGATTTCGAGGTAACTCCAACCGTGGAGGCTCCCCCCTCCGGAACCTACACCATCAGGGTGAAGTTTCCCATTTATATTGATTCAAGTCCCAGCTTACTCCTGGATGGAAAACTTTTCGAGGAGGGCGAGCTGGCTCAGTCGGCCGGTGATTCCAGGTCCTGGGAGTCGGAGTTTTCCACCTCCTTCCAGCCGGGAGAGCATGTTTTCACCGTAGAGGTTGGGGAATACAGGGAAGATTTCATGTTTACAGTGGCCGGGGAGCGGGTTGTTCTGGAGACCTTCTGTTTTCCCAATCCCTTCAAAGAGGGCACCAATATTGTTTACACTCTTAATCAGAGGGTGGAATCCGGCAGGTTGAATATTTACAATGTCAGCGGAGTTAAAATCAGAAGTTTCAGGCTGGATGGAAGGGGAGTGGATGCGGCAAGTTACATCCGGCCTCATTCTATTTACTGGGATGGAAGAGACTTCACGGGGGAGGCTGTGGCTAATGGAACATATATATATCTGTTGAAGGTTAACCGGGGAAGCTCAGAGTATCAGATAAAGGGTAAAAGTGTGAAATTGGAATAGAGCAATACCGGCTTTCCCCCTGTCCGGCTCAACCGGGATGGGATTAACTGAAATAGTTCTTTACCTCTCCTCTTGATATCTTTACAATTTCTTTGAAGGATCATTTTACTGAGTTCTTGTCCGGAGTATTGGAGGGGAAATGCTTTGAGAAAACGACTGGAAAAGATCGCCGGTAAGGATAAGCGCGTAATTATAGGGATAACCACGGGTAATCCCCCCTACCGGCCTGGGGCTGCAATAGTGGAAGTGAGCGGCAATGGTGAAAAGACCGTTCTGGATCTTCATTACTTTCACAGTATCTCTTTACCGGCTGATTTTATCAAAGCGGTAAAGGCACTCGACCGTGGAGCGGAGTTTGACAGGGAGGATATGACCGGGATCAGCTTTCTTCTGATGCACAGCCTTTCCAATCTGGTTCAGACTCTGCTTGATCTGATTCAGGCGGATAATTCAGATGTTGATCTGATAGGGCTTAAATGCCTGGAGGTAAGTGGCAAGATACTACCCCAGGATCTGACCGCTTTCAGCGAGATGACCGGTAACATCGTGGCCAGCAAATTTGGTGTAGTTACCGGGGGTGAGGGGGATGACTATCTTTCTCTGAACCAACAGCTTTTTTACGGTATGGTCGGCGATATGGTGGAAAAATACGGGCTGGAGGATGATGTAAGGGAAGCGGTGGGAGTGGCTCTGCTGGCCAATGAATCTTTATTCTATGAAAGCAGCAAAGAACGCGGGGAAGAGGAGAACGGAGACGAATATGGGGGCAGGTTGAGCCTGCAGACGGTTAAGAGGACCGGGGATAGAGACCGGTCCCTGCTCCGGGGACAGTTTTTCTTTCCCAGTGACGACTGAGGAGCCCGGGACAATATAATATTTCACCGTTTTGATAGAATTTATACAACCATAAATGAGACATAATAATAGTGATATTACCATAGGGTACAGTAATCACGATTCAGTGAAGAAAACCACCTTAATCCTTTTCAGTTATGCCATCATATTTTTTCTTCTTTATTCCTGCGTGGGACCGGGGATGCCGGAAAGACCCCTTCCTGATGAAGAGCCGGTGATACCATCGGCGGCACCGGGGGAACCGCCTCTGGTCAGGGTACTGGTGGGCAGGGCCAGTAGCAGGGTACGTATAATTGCCCAGGGTGGTGTTTCGGTGGGAAAGGGTCCGGCTATGGTTCCCCTCAGAAGTTTCAGGGAGGGAGGTACCTTTATCTTCAGGTCCGGTGCAGGAGTGGTGGCCGGGTATGCGGGGAACAAGTATCTGATGGAGGATGAGGTACTGGCGATACATCCCCACGGGGGGGGGAGGGTATTTCTAAACGGTAGACCATACAGGGGTGGATTTATACTCAGGCTATCGGGGAAGGGGGTAATAGCCATAAACGTTCTGGAGGTGGATGATTACATAAAGGGAGTGCTCCCTGCTGAAATAGGATATCTGGATGATTCTCAGTACCAGGCGTACCGGACTCAGGCTATTGCCGCCAGAACATACGCTCTCAGCAAGTTGAAAGAGAAAAAGAACCGTCTCTTCGATTTGAGGGCAACTGTAATGGATCAGGTGTACCGGGGAGTAAAGGGGGAAATGCCCACCGCTTCAGAGGCGGTGGAGGATACCAGGGGGTTGGTATGTCTCTGGAAGGGGAAGCCGGCAAGGGCTTACTATTGCGCTTGTTGTGGAGGCCATACGGCCGATATAAGGGTGGGATGGTCCTGGAAGGAATCCTATCCCTACCTGTACGGAGTGAGGGATACGGCGGGAAATAATAACCCCGGCTCTCTTTGCCGCTATTCAAGTCATTTTCGCTGGAGAGAGAGTTGGACCGGAAGGGAGTTGGAGAGGATGTTCAGAGAGACCCTTCCCGCCGAGTTGGGTGTTGAGAGGAGCAGGGTGGGCAGGCTGCGGGATATAAGAATAGGGGGCTATGCCCGCAGCGGAAGGGTGAGGAAATTGATGATTTATACCGACCGGGGAGATTTCCGGGTGGAGGGTGACCGAATAAGGTGGGTGCTGATGAGGGATGTTGGCTCAGGTGCTATTTTGAGAAGTACCCTGTTTAAGATGAAGGTTTTCAGAAAAGATGGGGTGGTGAGAGAGGTTCGTATCAGGGGGGGTGGAAATGGCCACGGTGTAGGGATGTGCCAGGCTGGTGTTATAAGAATGGCCGAACTGGGCTATGCCGCTGAGGAGATTCTCACCCATTACTATCCCGGTGTGAATATCGATTATTATTACCGGTGACCATATGATTGATGATGTTATAAAAGGTGTATCCCCCCATATGATTGCGGGGGTGAAGGGTCCATCTCTGACCGAAAGGGAAATCGATCTCTTTTCTCTGTATCCCCCCGGAGGAATTATTCTTTTCAGCCGTAACGTAAACGGCAGGGATCAGTTGAATAATCTTACCGGAGAGATAAACGAGATCATAACCAGGAGTTCCGGCAGGGCTCCCATTATTGCCGCCGACCACGAAGGAGGGATAATTTCAGTTCTGGCGGAGGCAACAGGTGTTCCTCCTTCTGCTCTGGCGATGGGTAAAGTGGAAGATAAGGAGGTCAGGTTACAGGTATACCGGGATAGTGCCAGGCTTCTGAAGGGTTGCGGGGTGAATTTACTGCTTGCTCCGGTTGCTGATGTAAATTCTGAGCCCCTCAATCCGGTGATAGGCCAGAGGGCTTTCGGGGAGGAGGTGGATTTGGTTTCTTCCATGGTTGCTGAGTTCGTCGCTGTCATGCGGCACCATGGTATAGGTACCTGCCTGAAGCACTTCCCCGGTCATGGATCATCCCGCCAGGATTCACATCTGACCCTTCCCCGTCTTGATAGGTCACTCCATCAGATGATGGAGAGCGATATGATTCCCTTTATCCGGGGGATGGAGCGAGGTGCCGATTCAGTAATGATAGGTCATCTGCTTCCAGCCGGGAGGGATCTTCCCTGTACCATCGATAGATATGTAGTGGAGGGATTGCTCCGGAAGAAATTCTGTTTTGAAGGTATAATTCTTACCGATGCCATGGAGATGAAGGGCATCTCCGGAACAGGCAGAGCTGGAGATAATGCTGCAGGAGACTACTCCCTGATCGAGCTGATCTCTCTGGCATTGAGAGCGGGTAACGATGCAGTGCTCCTCTCCGGGCCCTACCGGGAAGTTACAGATATGTTGATCAGTTCCGGCCATTCCGGGATTGACTGGCCGGAACGCATCTATGAATCGGAGGGGAGGCTTAATAGCTTCAGGGACCATCTGGGTGATAATGATAACGAGCCCGGCCGGGGTATTGAAGAGCTGTCCACTCCCCCGGAAAGGGAGGTTGCTGGTGTTAGATTCGGCGGAAGGATAGATTTGTATCCTTCTTCTTACAGAGTGGCGGCGGAGGAATCGGTGAAGTTGCTTGAACCTGCCGGTATTTTCCTGCCCCTCCCAGGGCCCGGGGATGTGTTGCTGGATTTTGTGGGGGAAATGGATGATTTTGAGAATGTGCCGGTAAAGAGATTTATCCGGTTGATTCTGAACAGGTGGGAGGAAGTGGCAGGGAGGAGGCACAGATCTGATCCGGGGCTTAATAATTTAGATTCATTCCCTTCACCCCTGGCGCTTTGCCCGGATGAACGGACCCCTTCAAAAAAAAATGAAGCTCCTCTGTATAGTTTCAGGGAGGGGAAAATGGAAGATCCCGGCGCAGTGATAGTCTTTCTGCTCAACCGGAGGCCGCTGGAAAAGAATATGGTGGATAGGGTAATTCATCATGCGGATATAGTGGTGGTGGGAGGATGGCATTATGCTTCTGAACTGGTCGGGCCGGAGAAGTGCCTTCTGATAAGTTATGGGATTTTTGATGCATCGGCTGATGTAATCGGATCTATCCTTGGTATAGGCTAGTATCTATTCGCTCTCCGGTGAAACTCCGGTTAAATTTCCGATTGACATTTAAACTATTCTCTATTATAAATTAAACACTTGGCAGATAGCTGCCAATTTTTAGTTTTAATAAGTTTAAGCTCCGGTGCGTAGCATGCAGATAATACAGGGGTCGTAGTTCAGATTGGTTAGAACGCCGGCCTGTCACGCCGGAGGTCGCGAGTTCGAGTCTCGTCGGCCCCGCCATAAGAAAGGTCCCGCATGGTAAGATCATGCGGGACCTTTGTCTTTAATCCGGACACCGAAGCCAGTGAAAATTTATATAAATTCTGAACCGGATTCAGTAAAAATGTTAACCGGATATAATACTCAGTGGTATATTTCCGGAAGGCAGTAACATTTCAAGTTGATCTTATCTGCCACCACCCTGGTTTCTCCTGGGTTTGGCTCCATCTACCTTTACCGCTCTTCCGCCGACTTCTGTGCCGTTAAGCTCATTAATAGCTTTCTCGGCATCTTCCTCATTTTCCATTTCCACAAAACCGAATCCCTTTGAACGGCCGGTATATCTGTCTGTTATTATCCTGGATGAGCTAACAGTTCCAAAAGGAGCGAAGATCTCCTTGAGTTCGTCGTCCGTGGTTGAATAAGGAAGGTTACCAACATAAATATTCTTTGACATTTTTCCCGAGTCCTTTCAAAAATCAAGCAACTAAAAACAATTAATAGAACTTTTTCTTGCTCTGCTATAAAACCTCCTTCCGTTATGGCAACTAGCAGGACTTACCAGCCTGTTACATCGCCGGTTCAAACCTCATGAGATTTTAATCGAACAGAATGTCCTGGAAGTTAATCAGGCAGGAGTGACACTGTATCGATCGATCTCTGCTATCTAATCATTAACTTGGATAAAACCCCAATAAACACGTACTCCTTTTTCTGACCTCAATTCAAGTATACAATGTTTTTGCCCTGATTGAAACAAAAAATTTATTCCGGCAACCGGTTGTTCTCTGAATCAACATAGTGATTTTGCTGACCCGGAAGGGAGTGACGGGTGGATAAATTTTTAAATTATTGATTTGCCGGGCTGTGCTTGATACTATCTGTTGCTGGACTCCCTCTTTATTCAGGCGATAAAACCTGAAGGATGGGATTCAGTTCAAGATAAAGCAACTGATTGTGTTATCCAACCATACGCAGAGAGGAGTTTCATTTGCCTGCTGGTGATTGAATGGCAGCTAGCCACGGGCTGTGGAGCAGAAGTCAAGTTCTGAAAAGGTTTCCGGGGATTTTCCCGCCGGCCTCTGGGTCTTCTTTCAACCGGAGAGAAGACGGAAATCTTCCGGATGCCGGGATAGTATGCGGGAGTAAATAATTTACCCGGTCAGATGACAAAGCTCATAAATTGTGCATTCCAGATGAAGAAAGTATCAATAGGAATATAACGACGGATTTGTTGTTATGGAGGTGAACGGTATGAATAGCAGAGTTGGCTTTTACATTTTCTGGGGTATAGCAATTGGCATCATGGTGGCGGGCGGTCAATATGCAATGGCCTGTACTTCCATTACGGCAGGCAGGGATGCATCCGCAGATGGTTCGGTTATCACCTCCCACACCTGTGATAGCCGAAAGGACCGAACCTGGTTAAACATTATCCCTGCTGCAAAACATGGAGAAGGGGAGGAGTGCCTGATATATTCAGGCCTGCGTTTTATCTCCGGGCCGGGAGATATCTCCGGTGCTGAAATTGTGAAGAGAATCAATCAGGTAGAGGAAACCTATGGTTATATCAACACTGCCTATCCCTGCATGAACACCAGGCAGCTGGCTATCGGTGAGTCCACCTTCGGAGGACGCAAGGAGTTGAGGAACAAGGATGCTGCCTTCAGGTGCGAGGAGTTGTGCCGTATAGCCCTGGAGAGAGCGGCGACTGCCCGGGAAGCTATCAGGTTGATAGGCGAGTTGACCGCCCGGTACGGTTACAGCGACGGAGGGGAGTGTCTTACTATTGCGGATAAGGAGGAGGTGTGGCATCTGGAGATAATTGGCTGCGGTTCCGGTTGCACCGGCTCTGTCTGGGCTGCCCGGAGGGTTCCCCACGGTCATGTCAGCGTTAATGCCAACGCCAGCCGGATTATGGAGATAGATCTGGATAATCCGGATATGTTCATGGCCTCGGATAATGTATTTGATGTGGCGGAGGAAAATGGCTGGTGGGATTCCGATTCGGAAGAGCCGTTCAGATTCTGTTATGCCTATAATCCGGAGGGAAGGGCCAGTATGGCTGCCCGCCGCCGGGAATGGAGAGTGCTGGACCTGCTGGCTCCCTCCCTGGGGCTGGATCCCAACTCGGAGAATTATCCCTTCTCAGTTGAGCCGGATAGCCTGGTTACGGTAAAAAAACTAATGAAAATATTCCGGGACACCTATGAGGAAACTGAATTCGATATGACCAAATTCATGCTGGTGGAGGACCCCGGTAATGAGGGTAAGTTTATCAAGAGCCCCTATGCCAATCCCTTCATGCATTATGACATGATGCCCCTGTTCAAGATAAATGGAGGATGGGGCAGACTGGGGGAGCGGTGTATAGCCAGATATTACTGTACCTACGTTACCATAACCCAGTCCCGGAGCGATATGCCGGATCCGGTGGGGGGGCTGGTATGGCTGGGTTGGGATAATCCTGCCATGACTTCGTACGTTCCCCTTTACTGCGGGATCACCAATGTTCCCGGTTCCTGGAAGGTCTGCGGGAGGGACAGTTTCAGCAGAGACTGTGGCTGGTGGGCATTTAACCGGGTTGCCGATCTTTCCGCTCAGAAGTGGGGGGCCATGAGAGTGGAGGTGGATTCGGTAAGGGCATCATTCGAGCAGGAGGCTCTGTCGGGACAGGAACAGGTAGAACGGAAGGCTGTCCAGCTGTACCGCCGCAACCCCCGGGAGGCGGTCAGGTACCTGACCGGTTATTCCAACGGGTTCTGCCGCAAGGTTACAGCGGCTTACTGGGAGCTGGGTGATTATCTGTGGAGTAAGTATACCGGAAAGTTCTAAACGTCCGAAGTGGTAATTCCACGGGCTGTCCCGGAGTGAAAAGAGGTTTGAATATTTATCTGCCGGCAGGCGCCCGTTCCGGATTATCTGCTTGCATTTGCGGGCAGGGAGGCAAACTCCGGTGCTCCGGGTATGGCGGGGATTATAGTTTTTGCCTGCATGGTATTTGCTCCCCTGGCCGGATCGCTGGTGGACAGGGTGGGTAAGCGGGCCTCCCTTATGATTCTGGGTTCCCTGCTGATGATTCCGGCCCATCTGCTGATGGGAATAACCTATATCAATCCTGTGATATGCATGGTAGTGCTGGGGGCTGCCTTCGTTCTGGTTCCGGCCGCCATGCGGCCGTCGGTGCCCCTGATTATTTCCGAGAACAGGGTGGGAACCGCCTTCGGCCTGATGACCATGTTTCACAATTTTGGACTGGGCCTGTTTCCCTGGCTCAGCGGTGCCCTGCGGGATTTTACCGGTGACTATACCGCCAGCCGGATCATGTTCTCTTTTCCGGGAGTGCCGGGATTGATATTTTCACTGCTGCTGAAACGGGCCGATTCGAGAAGTGACCATATACTGAAAAGACCGTGAATTCTCCTCTAACAATCCGGCGGGCAGAGTCCTGCGGACTTGCCCGGGGGTGAATGTGAACTCCGCCCCAATGAGCGGCGAGCGAAGCTGGTATTTTGATCAAGCGCCATGGGCTTGCACATGGTTATCTACCCGCCGCTGAATATCATCTGCTGAGGATATTGAACAGATCCTCCTCCAGGGAAAGGCGGGGTTTTTCGATTATACGTCCAAGTTCCTCTCCCTTCCGGTAGATAATGAAGGTGGCCACCCTCTCCACCCCGTAGTGTTCCTTGATCCTGTCCGACCAGGAGATTAATTTCTGATCGATCCCCATATCGGCAGTGAATCTGGAACTTGCCACCGCCAGCATTTCCATTCCGGAGGGGGGATATCCGGCCATTTCCAGAATCTTCCACATCCTGGGAACATCCCGTCTGGAGTCACTGCACCAGGTGCCGAAGATACAGGTTATGCTCACATCCTGAAGCCGGGATGCAATATTTCCCGCTGTCTGTTCCCCGGGCTGATAGCTGATATATTCATCGGTCCAGCCGGGGAAGTTCTGCTCGATGTCCTCCCGGGAAGTATTCCCCAGCAGCAGTGTTCCTGTCCCCTCAATATTTATTTTATGGGTCTCCATTTCCAGGAGCGCTTCAGCGGAAGATTCCTGTGCCTCTGTCCCTTCCTCTTCCAGAGGGGGATACATGTCATTCCACCATTCCGGCTGACCTTTGAGCCATCTGTCGAACCAGGCCAGCTGAGCATCCGACCACTTTATCCTCTTCTTATATTCCAGGATAAAGTGATTCTGGCCGGCGAAACGAAGATATTCCACCTCTCTGCCCAGGATTTTCAGGGCGGTGTACATCTGTTCACTCTCTCCCGGTGGAACATTGGTATCGCTGGTACCGTGGAGCAGCAGCAGAGGTGTATGGATCTGATCCGCCGAATAGAGGGGGCTCTGCTGGACGTAAATGTCCGGCCTGTTCCAGGGAAAACTGTTGGCTGCCGAGACGGCGTTGTAGGCATAACCCCAGTAGCCCTCACCCCAGTAGCTGGTAATTGAGCTTATCCCGGCGTGGGATACAGCAGCGGCGAAGATATCTGTCCTGGTAACCAGAAGCTGAGTCATAAATCCTCCGAAAGAGGCACCTATGCATCCCACCGCTTCCTTATCCACGAAGGGATGAGCAGCCAGGAATTTCTCTACCCCCTCGATTATCTCATCAGACACTGTTCTCCCCCAGTCGTTTACATGTCGGGCCGAAAAATCCTGGCCGAAACCGGTGGCTCCGCTGGGCTGAAGAACATATACCACATATCCCATGGAGGCCCAGAGGTTCTTGGGATATCTTCCTCCGAATGACCGGTTCACCGGAGAGGTCCCCCCGTAATAATAGACGATGCAGGGATATTTCCTTGACTGATCGAAATGGGGAGGATAGTGGATACGCCCCTTTATTACATCGCCGCCGGAACTGCGGAAGTCCCAGTTTTCCACCCTGCCAAGTTCGATCCGGCTGAAGGTTTCCCGGGCGGGTTTAAAGATTATCCTGCTTCTATCCCTGTCCAGATCCACCAGGTATAAGGCAGCCGGACTGTCCGCACTGACCCCTTCCACGACAGCCAGCCGGCTGGACCGGGATATATCTCCGCCCGAGATAACATCGGCATCTATTCGGATGAGCTCGATTTCGTCTCCGCCGGGATTGATCCGGTAGAGATTCACATGGGAGGTGTGTTCGGCGATGGCGTATATATATCCATCCTTCCTGTTCCACACCGCCCGGCGGATAGCCGGTGAGAATTGGGCAGTGAGAGCATTCACCTCATCCGTCTCCGGGTTGTAAATATAAAGCTGGGTATCATAATCATTGGGAATAGATTGGTTGGAAAGGTTGACACCCTTCTCGCCGAAGGCGGAAGGCCCGGCGGAGACAAGTATCTTTTCCCCTCCGGGAGACCAGGACGCTCCTCTCAGCCAGTGTCCTTTCCACAGAATCCGGGACTGGTGGGTGGCCAGGTCTATCAGTATCATTTCCGATACGCTGTAAGGCCTCTCTGAGAGATCCTCGTAGTTCCTTGTTATCAGAACGGATTCAGCGGATGGGTGTATGTCGGCGGTATAAGAACTATGTTTTCCCGAGGTCAGTTTTCTTCTGATCCCCCCCGGAACGGATACCAGATAGAGATCAGAATGTCTTCTGGCATAACCGGGCCGGTCGGATAAGCCTCTCAGGCGTTTAACACCACTTTTGTCAGAGTCGGGTTTCCGGTTGACAGAATAGATAATAAAGGAGGAGTTAGGGCTCCAGCTGTATGATGATAGATTTTCCACATCCTTGACTACTGTTTCACTCTCCCCGCTGTCCAGATCCAGAATCCTGATAGTCCCTTTCTTCTTATCCCTCTTGATGTAGGATAGACGGTTACCCTCAGGAGCCCACTTAAGTCCGGAATAGGATCCGATGTCACGGATGGTCTGCAGTAATTTTCCATCCCTGGATGTTCTGATCTCGATCCATCTTTCGGTCTCACCCTCAGGGGGATTCTTTTCGGATAGGGAGAGGGCGATATGTTTTCCTTCCGGTGAGATTTCTACTCCTTTTATTGAGGGGGTGTCCATGATATGGTGGATATTCAGTGTGTTAACCGGAGAGAGACTGAGCCGGGGTGGCTGGGAAGTATACCGGCTGGATAGTTTTATCTTCACACTCCAGTATTCGGTGGTATCAGAGGGGGTTCTGACCGCTTTCACCATCAGCAGATGCTTGCCCCTTTTAAGCTTTGCCCTGCCACTGGTTCCCTCCGGAGATGTACCAGCGGTACTCTTTATTACCGCTTCGCCTCCCAGGTTCACCCGGAAGGGACTGGTGCTGTGGGCATTCACAATAACTTCTGTCCAGCGGGGCACCTCCACATAGGCGGAAAGGTAAGCGATTCCGGGGATGTCCTCTCTCTCTTCCAGGATCACTCCACTGGTATCACAGGAGACAGCCTCCCATTCCATCTTCTGGTTGTTTATCAAACTGACTCCGGTATCCTCCTCCGGCCTGATATTATCTGTCATCAGGTGCCGGAAGGAGAGAAGCTCCTCCGGGCCGAATTCGGTTTCATCTTCGGTGTGAAAAACGGGAGGGGGTGTATCCACCGGGCCAAGCTTCAACCACTCCGTTACCACTACCTTCTCACTAACCTCTTCTTCTGCTCTCAAAAGGTCAACGGAGCCGGAGATGGTGACAACTGTGAGTAATACCAGAAGGCCTGTTATAATTTGGCAATTCTCTGACATGGCTTTTGATTCCTTTCCCGGATTCAAATAAGACCCGTTTCAACTTTTATTATCAACCGGAGCAGAAATGGCCTTATCCGGTGGTGTAAGAGTTCTCATTTCGCTGAAGAAAGATAGTAAACAGATTGACCGGCAATTTCAAGTGTTGCTTTAAGCTGGCTGTTTTTCCGCAACATATGCCGGAGATATAGCCGGCACAGCCTGGATGGTCATTCCCGGAGGCCGGGATCTTACCCGCCGTACAGATGGAATTAGGCGCCTCTGTTCCTCCAGAGACTGATGCGGTATTTTAAGGAAAGTTCTATTGCTTTATCCGGTATCAAAAATTAAATTACTCTAACACCGCGGGACCTGGGCGGGTGTCAGTCCCGGGGGGATATGAACAGGTTTTATAATAAGCAGTTAATTGCCTCTGCAACTCTGTTCAGGCAATAGGAAAGGAGTCTCACTTGGCAAAGAGAACATTAATTGCTTTAGCAACTGTTTTGCTGCTGTCTCTTCTGAGTGGTTGCGGGGGAGGCGGTGAGGATGGCAGGGAAGGCTCTGTCCGGTGGCACTCCTTTAACCGGGGGCTGGAACTTGCCAGGAAGGAGGGGAAACCTGTAGTAATAGATTTCTACACCTCCTGGTGCAAGTGGTGTAAGGTGATGGAAGAGAAGACATTTTCCCATCCCAAAGTGAGTGATTATCTCAGCAGGAATTTTGTGGCGGTAAGGATCGATGCTGAGAATCGAACCGGTGAGTTGAATTACAATGGAAATACCTACTCTCCCGTTCAGCTTACCAGAAATTTCGGGGTGAAGGGGTTTCCATCCATGGCCTACCTGGATAGCCAGGGCAAAAAGATCACGGTTATGCCCGGATATGTACCGCCGGAAACCTTCCTGGAGTTTCTGAAATATATTAACCGGGAATGCTATCGGAAGCAGATAAGCTTTAAGGAGTTCCAGAAGAGAGACGGAGATTGTGAATGACCCGGTCCGCAATTCTACTCTCCTGACCCCGGATAGTTTTTCATACGGATAACCCGGAAGGGGTGGATTTATCCCGGTTTATGAAATTATTCTTTAAGAGGCAGCCTGAGGCTGCTATATTATCGAAAAGATTATCCGGCAAACCATCCGGATTAGAAGAAAAGAGCTATTGGGAATTTCTTGGTTAGAGAGGATGGTGATGGAAAGGTTGACAGGCGGAACCGGATAGGGGATTTTACTTGATCCCCGCGGATTAATAGATGAAGAAATTGTTTTTACGCTAAGCAGTGATGAGGTGATATAAGATGAGAATTGGTGTACTTACCGGTGGTGGAGATGCTCCGGGGTTGAATTCGGCCATAGCAGGTGTGGTAGAGAGAGCCTCCATGCTTGGCTATGAAGTAATTGGATTGAAAAGGGGATGGGAATCATTATCTGTCCAGGACACCAGCCGTCATGTGGTGGAACTGAATGCAGGAGTTATTCGTGAGTACAGCCGCCTGGGGGGAAGTAAGCTTCAGTGCAGCCGGGTTAATCCGGTGAAGGAGGATAATGACCGCACTGATCTGGTAAAGAAGAACTCGAAAAAACTGGGTCTGGATGCTCTGGTGGCAATCGGTGGAGATGATACCCTGGGAGCAGGAGCAACCTTGTGGGAGAGAGGGGTGCCGGTAGTGGGTATCCCCAAGACCATAGACCGGGATCTATATGGCACTGAGTATTCCCTGGGTTATGATACCGCCCTGAATATCATCTGTGACAGCGCAGAGAAGATCTCTCATACCGCCCAGTCCCACCAGACTATCTTTCTGCTGGAGGTAATGGGCAGGCATGCCGGTTGGCTTGCCTTGAGAGGCGGGGAAGCTGCTTATGCTGATGTGATACTGATACCGGAATGCCCCTTTACCCTGGATCAGCTCTCCGGGGTGTTGAAGCAGAAGCTGGAAAATAGCAGCAAGTACGGTCTGGAAAATCTCTACAAGCTGATAGTGGTGGCTGAAGGCGCTCATATCAGAGGTGAAGATGCGGTAAGGAGGGACAGCAGAATCGATGAATTCGGCCATTTCAGTCTGGGCGGGGTGGGTAACTACATCAAGACTCTGCTGGAACATGATTTCGAGCATACCCGTTACACCGCCCTGGCCTATCTTCAGAGGGGGGCGCCCCCTTCTCAGAAGGATCGCCAGATAGGCAGGCGGTTTGGTCATAATGCTGTAGAGATGATAAAGAACGGGGACATAGGTTATTATGTAGCTCTTCAGAAATCACGGCTTACCAAGGTGGAGCTCAAGGAGATTAAAAAATCCCCCTCCCTGGTGGATGTGGACAAGCATTATGATAAGGAGAATCTGAACGTTAAGATCGAATGGACCGACGTGGACAGGTAAAGGTCAGGATAATTCCTGAACGGATGGATTTATCCTGGCGCAGCCCGGGCAAGGGCGGGTTTGAATTGAGTCTATCCATGATTTCGATTGAACAGGGCAACCAGCTCGGTATGGTATGTAGCCGGGAACAGATCGATCATATATATCTGTGAGATTTTAAGCCCGCCCCTGATAAGCCTGGCTGCATCCCTGGCGAAGGTGGGGGGTTCACAGGAAATAATAACAATCTGCTCCGGCTTCAGGGATAGAATTCTTTTAAGTGCGGTTCTGGAAATTCCCTCCCTGGGAGCATCTGCTACAACAGTATCCATCTGATTGAAATCCTTCAGGGCCTCCCCGATCTCTCCTCTCCTGAAAGATACGTTCTTCCTGCCGTTCAGCCTGGCTGCCGCTTTGGCATTGTCGACCGCCTCCCGGTCTATCTCTATTCCGGCAGCTTCGGTAACACCGGTGGAGAGGGGAAGGGTAAAGAACCCGCAGCCGCAGTAAAGATCCAGTATCTTTCTCCGGCCGCCCGGAGTAAGGGATTGGACCAGATCGATCAGCCTGTCATTGAGAAGGCGGTTGACCTGGAAGAATCCATCCGGGCTTACCGGGTAGACGAATCCGTTTGCTGACATCAGTATGTCCGGTGCTCCCGGTTGATCCCTCAGACCCCAGAAGTTCACTGCTCCGAATTTATCCAGCCGGACCCTGATCTCCCCCCCGGGGGGAAAGGATTGCCGGGGGAGTTCCCCAATAGCTCTCCTTACCTCCGCCGGAAGAAGTGGACACCCTCCCGGCGGGAAGGGGACTACACGTGATGATCCCGCCTCCAGGAAACCGGGTTGACCCTCTGCGGTCAGCCTGAAGACAGCATGGTTTCTGTATCCCCACCTTTCCGGAGAGGGGATGATACCGGTCAGGGAGGTGGATATTTTTCCGATCCGCTGAAGTGTTTCCAAAACACTTTTTCTCTTTATTTCTATTTCGTCCCGGTAACTTACATGCAGAAGATGGCAACCACCGCATCTGCCGAAAACATCACACCGAGGTTGGCGTCTGAGGGGTGAAGGTTTTACTACCTCTTTGAGTTCACAGAAATGGGTGTTTTTACTCCTGCGGTATGATGAAAACCTTACCCGGTCCCCCTCTGCGGTGTATGGAATAAACAGGGTTTTTCCCTGGTGATGGGCCAGTCCCCACCCTCCATAAACGACCTTTTTTATCTCTGCGATTCCTTCCATGACGTTGCCCCTGAGAATCCTCCCTGTTGAATATTCAGATTCCTGGCCGGTTCACCTTCTTTCTGAGGGGGTGATAAGTCCGGAGGCTCACTTCATTATAACTGTAGTTCAGCTATTTTTCAATCTATCTGACCGGTGCTGGTAACTGGTGATTCCGGGCCACTGCCATCCCTCGCCGGTTGGATTACCCCTGGACGGTGACAGGAACTGATGTTTGATCTTTATTTTATCGATTTGTTTGCTTATACTTGTCCGGAGTTTCAGACAGCTGTATGGGAGGAAAGAAGGATTATGAAAGTTAAACTCCTGGATCTGGTGCCTCAGTACAATGAGATAAAGGATGAAATAGAACGGGCTGTATCGGAGGTATTGTCGTCACAACAGTTTATTCTGGGAGAAAAGGTGGAGGAGCTGGAGAGGGTGATAGCAGAATACTGCAGGGTGAAATCGGCTGTAGCGGTAGCATCGGGTTCGGATGCTATCCTTCTTTCGCTTATGGCTATGGGGGTGGGTGAAGGGGATGAGGTTATTACCACTCCCTATACCTTCTTCTCCACGGTAAGTTGTATTACCCGGCTGGGAGCCAGGCCGGTTTTCGTGGACATAGATCCACGCACATTCAATATCGATCCGGGGGGAATTGAAGATGCCCTCACCGGCAGGACCAGGGCTATCATACCAGTCCACCTTTACGGACAGATGGCCGGGATGGGTGAGATAATGGCTCTGGCCCGGTCAGCCGGGGTGGGGGTGATTGAGGATGCCTGCCAATCCATGGGTGCATCCAGAAAGGGCAGGAAGGCAGGTTCGATAGGGGGTTGCGGATGTTTCTCCTTCTTTCCCTCCAAGAACCTGGGGGGGTATGGGGATGGAGGGATGGTGGTTACCGGAGATCCGCAACTGGCGGAAAGGATAGGTATCCTTCATCTTCACGGTATCAGGGATAGATACTATCATCATCTGATCGGTATCAACAGCAGGCTGGACGCAATGCAGGCCGCTGTTCTTCTGGTAAAGGTGAAATATCTGGACAAATGGAATGATAGCCGGAGGGTAAAGGCGGAGTATTATAACAATAAGCTGAAGGATGTGGAGGGAATTACCGTTCCCTTCTGTGAAAAGGATAACAGGTGTGTGTATCATCAGTATGTAATACGCAGCGGCAGGAGAGATGAGCTGAAGGGTTTCCTGGACAGCAAAGGAGTGGGAACCGGCCTGTACTATCCGGTGCCACTCCACCTGCAGAGATGTTTCTCTTTTCTGGGATACCAACAGGGGGATTTTCCCCGGGCCGAAAGAGCTGCCAGGGAGACTCTGGCCATTCCGGTATATCCGGAGCTCAGCCGGAAAGAGCAGGATTATGTCATCGGTGCTATCAGGGAGTTTTCCGGTCCGGGTTAGAATCTGTTTTTCTTAACAGGCTTATCAGGGAGGGACCCAGGGTGAAGATAGTATGTTTCTCCGAGATACAGTGGAGATACGTCAGAACCAGGAAGCAGCAGATTCTGAGCAGGTTTCCGGATGACTGGGAAATCCTGTTCCTTTCCACTGTGGTAGCCGGAAAGAAGAACAATTTTCTTCCACGCCGGGAGGGAAGGGTTACCCATCTCTGCGTGCCGGTAATGAAGAATTTTCCCCAGCCCTCCCTGCGCTTTCTATTCTCTCTTCCTCCGGTAAGGTTTATGTGGAACATCCTTGTTTATCTGTGGGTCGCCGTGGCCATGGCGGCTACCGGTTTCAGCGGCCGGGGGAGGGTTTTTTATGTCTCCAATATCTATTACGCCCGGGTTTTGCCACTGTTAAGAAGGCGGTTGATGCTCTACGACTGTAATGACTATCCCATGGGATTTCCCGGAACCCCGGAGTGGGCGGAAGGATATTTCAGAAAACTGGTTTCCCATGCAGACCTGGTGGTTGCAGTAAGCGAGGGATTGATTAATAAGCTTAAGGAATTGGGAGTGAGTAAGGTTCATCACATTCCCAACGGAGTGGATTACTCTCTGTTCAGAGAGGCGGCGGAGGGTGGGACGCCGGCTGAAATGGAGGACCTGCCATCACCTGTGCTGGGCTATGCCGGATCCATAGCGGAGTGGTTCGATATGGAACTGGTAAGGAGGATATCGGAGAAATTCTCCAATGGTTGCGTGGTTTTGATCGGTCCGGTGTTTCAGAGCAGAAGGGAAGAGCTGGACGAAATGCTGCGGGAACGGAGCAATGTATATCATCTGGGTCCCAAACCCTACCGGGAACTGGGCGCATATGTAAGCTCATTCGATGTATCATTGATACCACTCCGGGTAACTGAATTGAGGAGGATGGCCGATCCCAATAAACTGTATGAATATTCCTCGGTGGAAAAACCTATAGTAACCATGCTGTTCTCGACTGATATGAAAAAATACGGTGATTTTGTCTATCTGGCCGAGGATGAAGATCAGTTCATAAAAGGGGTAAGTAGAGCGCTGAAGGAGGGTGTGGACAGGGATAAGATGAGGAAATTCGCCCTCAGCAGCAGCTGGCAGAGCAGGGCGAATGATATGGCAGAGCTGATAATTAAGACTGCCGGGAAGAAAGAGAGAGGATAGTTCTTTTACTGCGCTGCCGTTATATTGAGGCCGGACCGGCAGGCTGAAGGGATTGCTCTATCTGGTCGCGTGTTTCCAGCAGCCGGTTGGCCCATTGGGGATCAATGCTGAGCCGGGTTGCTTCCTCCAGGGAAGTTATGGCGCCCCGGGGATCATCCAGCTGGTAGGCCTGTAATTTAGCCAGGGCGATGGATGCCTTTACCATTATCTGGGGACTGGCATCATCATCCAGGATGGCTCTGTATAGATCGTGAGCCTCTCCGAAGCGCTGATTATTTGTCATCCACCTGGCAATTCTAATTATATAGCGCGAATTCACCGGCAGCTTTTCCCCTTGAGACATGAAGATATTTATCAACTGGATAGCTTCCTCATACCTTGAATCTATCAGAAGTATCTTCACAGCCCGGTTGGTCAATTCCAGGGATTCTTCGGTGAAACCATTTTCACGGTACAGAATTGCAGTATCCTGGAGGAGGTCGGGATCTTCGGGGTTTTCCTTTATCAGTTGATCGAGCAGCATCCTGGCCCTTTCCCTGTTGCCATTCTGCATCTGTTCACATGCCCTGGTGAAACGGGGATCTTTCAGTACTCCCGCCTTTATCCGCTTACTATCGATTCTGGGGGCTATGTATTTCTCCTCCACACCGGTGGCCCTGAATGTCAGGGCGGTGCAGAGCCCGGCCAGATATCCTCCGATATGCGCCATGTAGGCAACCCCGGTACCGCCGATACGGTCGGCGAGGTATTTGTAGGCCAGTTGCTGCAGAAACCAGAAGGGGAGAAAAACGAAGGCGGGCAGATGGAACGTTCCCCAGTAGGGACGGAAAAAGAACATGAAGAAGTAAAAGAATTTTATTTTAGTCCAGAAATGACGGACAGTAAATGCTCCCATGGCGGCTGCAATCGAACCGGAGGCTCCTATCAGCGGTTGAACCGAGGAGGTATCCTGAAAACAGTGCACCAGCCCGGCCACCACTCCTCCCAGCAGATAGAAGGATAGAAAATTCATCCTTCCCCAGCTGTCTTCCAGAAGGCAGCCCACCACCCAAAGAAAGATAATATTACCGATAAGGTGCCATATGCCGCCGTGCAGAAACTGATAGGTAATAAATGTGTGAACCCGGTGCATCTTCTGAGGTATCAAACCGAGGCTGTGATTTACATTCCGGCTCATAATCTGATCTTCTTCTGCTTTCAGCTTCTTCCACTCCTTCAGAAGCCAGCCGGAATCCGTAAAGCTGCTCTGGTAATATTCCTCTCCTCTATTATCCAGTTCAGTGCCGTATTCCTCCAGTTGGCTGTAATCGATCCCCAGGTAGGCGAGCACAGTATAGAGGCGGCAGTTTAGCTGATCGTAACTTCGTGCTCCGGCCAGCTCTTCTATATTTTCATCCAGTTCCCTCTCCACATATGGATTATCGGGTAATTCCCCCCGGTGATCGGATATGTAGAGTTTCAGCTGCCTGGCCAGCCTGTTCTTCTGGACGTCAAACAGTTCGTCCTGGGTATTCAGCATAAGGGGGATGGTGATAATGGCAATTACTATATTTACCACTATCAGGCCGATGGTGAGCTTAGGTTTTAGGGCCAGTTCCGATTTTGTTCCTATGGGGATGAGAAACATAATATTAGTCTCTTTCTGCTATCTGCTGTTTTTGCGGATGTTCAGTCTGTTCATATGGCCGCCGGCATGAATCTTGTCCTTATTGCTGCTCAATTAGTTGAGTTTCTTGCAAATTGATAAACTGAAGGGTCGATAAGCCGGTCAGTTTGATCCTTTCATAAGTCCTGACTACGGGCTATATATAAAGTTACAGTAATGCTGCCTGTCCGGGGACAGTTACGTTGAGTTAATGAGCAAAAAGAGTTCCATTTATTCCCTGATCATACAGTCTGATTAACCGGGCAGGTAATGATACTGGCTGGCCTTTGGCACTGTGCGGTTTTTCAGGATTTTGCCCCTGCCAGCCGGTGGGCTGCTCTCAGTGGTTCCGGTATCCTGTATCTTGGGGTACATTGGAGGACCAGCCTGACCGCTCTTCTGATATTAATCCGGTGACCTACCGAGATATACAGGGGACGGGTATTATCCCTGGTTCGCAGGACTTTCCCGATAGTTCTTTCTCTTTCATCCCTGATAGAGGTCCGGTCGCCCTTCACTGGTCCCGGTTCCCGGAAGTTGCCGTAGAGGGGAGACTTGGCACAACCGATGGTTGGAGTGTCCAGAATCAGGCCGATATGACTGGCCAGGCCGAGTCCCCTGGGGTGGGCGATTCCCTGGCCGTCACAGAGTATGAGGTCGGGACGGTGTACCAGTTTTTTCCAGGCTTCCAGAAGGGATGGTATCTCCCGGAAGGAAAGGAGACCGGGGATATAGGGCAGATTACACGGTATCTCAACAACTTTTGATTCCACCTCCTCGAGATTTCTCATCCCCAGAAGGACGATGGCTGCCCTGGCGGTATTTCTGGAGGGAAAGTGTACGTCCATGCCTCCCACCAGATTTACCCGGCGGCCATCCCATCTCCTGCTCACCAGTTTTCTGAGTCTCTTCTGCTGGCGAATGCCTTCAGAAGGGGTAACATCCAGGTAATTGATCAGCTTACTGTTTAATTTCATACTCTTCCCCCGGTTCAGGTATCAGGGTGTCCCATCCGGAGCTGGTGAGTTTCTGAGACAGCTTCTCAGACTGATCAGGTTCGCCGTGTACAATGAATATTTTCTTGATGTTTCCCTTCAGTGAGGATACATATTCCATGATTTCATCCCGGTCGGCGTGGGCGCTGAAGGCGTTGATCTTTTCCACCCGGGCTCTCAACCGGTGTTCCTCCCCGAATATCCTGACCACTTTCTCCCTCTCCACCAGTTTCCTGCCCAGGGTATTCCTGGCCATGTAACCAACTATCAGGACGGTATTATTGCTGTCCCCGATGTTGTTGCGGAGATGATGGAGTATCCTCCCCGCTTCACACATCCCGGCTGCTGAGATTATTATCATGGGTCCGGGTTCTTTATTCAGCTTTTTGGAATCTCTCACATCGGTAATATAGCTGATTCTTCTGGTTCCGAAGGGATCTCCGCCTTTACGGATGATTTCACGTATCTCCCGGTCGTAACATTCAGTATGACTCTTGAATACCTCGGTCAGGTTGACCGCGAGAGGGCTGTCTACATAGACCGGTATCTCCGGTATCTCATTGCGGTTGAACATCCGGCTGAGATAATAAACCACCTCCTGGGTTCTCTCCAGGGCAAATGAGGGTATGATAATTTTCCCGCCCCTTTCCACTGTGGAATTAACGATCTCAGCCAGTTTCCTGGTAGTCTCTTCCGGTGGAGCATGCAGTCTTCCCCCGTAGGTGCTTTCCAGAAACATGTAGTCTATTTCCGGAGGCACTTCCGGGTCTTTCAGTATAGGCAGGTTTTTTCTTCCCAGGTCGACTATGTAAGCCAGTCTTACCGTCCCGGATCCGTTCTTCAGTTCGAAGTAGGGCAGGGAAGAGCCGAGAACATGTCCAGCGTCGTAAAGGGTAACGGAGGCATCCCGGCTGATTATTGCCTTCTGGTGATAGGGGAAGCCCGAAAAGAATTTCAGTGAATTCTCGGCATCCTTTCTGGTGTAAAGAGGCTCCCTGGGGGTCAATCCCTTTCTGGACCTTATCCTGTTCAGGAACTCTATGTTCTCCTCCTGGATATGCCCGCTGTCGGGAAGCATGGCTCTGCAGAGGTCACGGGTGGCCCGGGTGGTTATTATTCTGCCCGAAAAACCGTTGCGGGTTAGATTGGGAATATTGCCACTATGGTCGATATGGGCATGGGATAATACGCAGGCATCCAGGCTGCCTGGATCAAACGCGAAGTGCGAGTTCCGGCGATAGAATTCCTTGCGGCGCCCCTGGAAGAGACCACAATCGATTATAAACCTGTATTGGCCGTTAGTCACCAGATGCGATGAACCGGTAACCGTTCCAACTCCCCCCAGAAATTTTATTCGGATACTCAATACTTCTCCTTTCGGTGGCTGTCTTTAGCACTGAGTCGTTATTTCGCCTGCCGGATAGCAGGTCAGCCCGGAAATTATTTTTGCCATAACAGATGTTCCGCCGGTAGAGCAACGGCTTGTACTTTATGCCGGACGGGCTGCCGGGAAAATACGTCTGCTCCGATCAGCATATCCGGCGCTCTCTCAGTTCACCGGAGGATTGGAGTATTATACATGTAAGATATAGAGGTGTAAACCTTGGGGAAAATTTCAGTGAGGAGATTTTGAGGAAAAGTTCAGACGAACAGACGGCATTACGTTTTTTCAACCACACCAGTATTATATCAGACATTCAGTTTCGACTCCGATTCCGGGTTTTGAGATGACAGGGTCGGTGGTGCAGTGATATGTTTTCTGATAACCTGAATGGCAGAGTTACAGGCGCTTGCACGGGGATGAATGGTGTACACCTGAGGGCGTATGGAGCAGCTGGTAATTCTGCGATCAGTGCCAGAGGCCTGGCCATGAATTTATACCGCGATTTCAGGTCCCTTCCGGAGGTTTATTGTTTGCCCTGGAGAGCATAAGGGGAACCAACCGGGAGCTGGATATTCATTTCCGGGCTGGTGGCAGATTTTCATATGAGGAGAACAAATGAGTAGAATAACAACAGTCATTTTGATGATAATTTTCTGCTGATAGGGTGCGAAGGTCGAGGAGATAGCAGTAAAGTCACCGGGTGACCACAAATGGATATATTTCGCGTAGAATCGGAGGAGCAGATTGACCGGATAAGGGAGCTTTTCCGAGAGTATGAGTCTTTCCTGGATGAGGATCTGGGATTTCAACAGTTCGGGGCGGAGCTGGAAAATCTTCCCGGCGAGTATGGCCCGCCGGATGGGATTCTGCTTCTGGCCATGGAGGAAGACATCAGCATAGGATGCGGAGCCTTGAGAAGGTTTGGCCCCGCCCGGGATCGTACCTGCGAGATGAAACGGCTCTATGTGCGGCCTGAAGCCAGGGGTAAGGGTGTGGGGAAAAGAATCGCAGAAGCTCTTATAGAGGAAGCTATCCGGATGGGTTATTCCACCATGGTTCTGGATACTCTCGAGAGGCTGATCCCTGCCATATCCCTGTACAGATCTCTGGGCTTTGTTCGCACCGGAGCATACTATCACAATCCCCTTCAGGAGGTACTTTACTGGAAACTGGATCTGGAGTGCTGGCAGTGACAGCCAGAAGATGGTAAGATGAACATGGCAATTATTGCTGATAAGCCGGAATGCGGAGTTGCACCTGCTTTTACATGGATAAATCGGATCTACCCGGAGGATGTCGGGTAATGCTGGCATTGTAAAGATAATTGCCCGGGTTTTCCAGCGGGTGTACAATAACCGGGAAGGTGGAGTTTCGGGCACCGGCCCATGGATAAAGGGAACCGGCATGAAAAGCATCCAGCCGGGCTCTTGATTCTGTAACCGGTGCCACAACGCTGGCAAGAAGTATCTGGAAGCGGCTTGAAGGAGGTTAGATATGCAGGGGCCGTTTCAGGTAAATTCGAGGTTTTTACTGTACCAGGGAGGAAACCATGTTAATCAGTATAAGAAACTCTCTATGGTTGACTGCATTTATTGTAGCGATTTCGATTCTGGTGATACCCCGGCAAGGTTATAATCACTGTCAGATCCCCTGTGGAATCTATGATGACCATGCCAGAGTTCAGTCGATGCTGGAGGATGCCGAAACGGTTACCAAATCAATAAAGATGATGAACCAGCTGGCCGGAAAGAGCGATCCGCAATCCCAGAATCAGATGATCCGCTGGGTGATGAACAAGGAGGAGCATGCCCAGAAGGTCATCTCCACCATCTGCGACTATTTTCTCACTCAGAGGGTAAAGCCGGACCAGGATGATTATTCCGAACGCCTGATAAAACATCACGCCGTGATTGTTGCGGCCATGAAAGCCAAGCAGCATGCAGGGGAGGAATACGCCGAAAGCCTGAGGAAAAGTATAGAGGCGCTGCACCCATATTATCCCGAACATGAGCATTAGGAGGTGTTTCTGCCGTGGGTATGATTCCAGGAGCTGGTCAGGCAGAATAAGACAATAGTTATGGACTGCGGCTGGCAATCAGAAGTGAAGCGGGCCGGGTATCGGAGATATTAATGGAATCCTTTGCCCGGGATCAGCCCGGCTACACCCCGGCCGCCTTTGCTGCCACCGCTATATCTCCGGAGGAAGTAAAGATCAGGATGGAGCAGGGGCCGGTCCGGGTTATCCTCTTTTATTATATTTTTAGCACTGTTTATCCTGCAGGCCTACGGGCAGGGTATAGAGTGGAGTAAGCTGCTTTACCATGCCCCCTGGATTTTGATATTTGCATTTGCCAATGCATTCATGGAGGAATTTCATTTCCGGGGACTGCTGCTTAAATCCTCCGGGGATATACTGGGCAATGGGAGGGCCAACATTTGTATCGCTCTGATCTTCGCCATGGTCCATGCTCCGGTGACATACACCTCCAATATTGTATTCTTCCTGCTGATTCTATTGGGACTGGCACTATTGTGGGGCTGACTGATCCGGAGAACCGGAGCCCTGTGGGACCATGATATGATTTTTGAGTGGCGGAAGTAGTGTCATTTGTGTTACAACTTATTTTTAATTTGCTTATTTAACAAAGGGTTGCGGTTAGGAGGACATGTAAGAGTTTGCAGATATAGTCTGATGATCATTTAACCGTAAATTGCTAAAGCAGTGTAAGTACCCGGCCGACATCTATAGAGCTGCACAACAGAGAAACAGGCGGGATTAAGAGAGCCAGCTCTGGAGCTGCAAGCATAAGCTTTTAGCCCATCTCGCCGGGCGGCTCCTTTCCCGCCTATAGTACTTTGATGGCGGGGGAGATCCCCGGAATTGCGGCAAAGTGATTTGCTCTTTCATGAACAATAACCATTCATATACCGGCTTGCTGCCTCCTTTTCCGGCTTTACTGATTGAGAGCTTTTCCGGAGCGGGTTATAGCTGCAGAAAAGTAATCTCTCCATCATGGATAATATGGGAGCGGGGTGGAGGATTTTCCCAGACTCTGGTGGTTCCATACCGCTTGACGGGTTGTAGTATCAATTCCGTATATCATCCCGATGCGCAGAGGAATCCCCCCTGGCCGGCGTGATCATAATGATACTGTATGCTGTTTCTTCCTCTGAAGGCTATCTTTATTAAGCGGGTTGGAACTCAGGGATTTCGCTTCCCCGGCATGCAATTTTCTCTATTCAACAAAGTAAAACAAAGTCAGTAAATTGTAACTTTAGCAGGTTTACACGACAGGGCTGTTTGCTATCTAATAAAGGGGGTGATCGATGCTGGAATATTGAAGGATTTTGAGAAAACCTTGTTCAGTGTAAATATTGCAGGAGGTAATAATTATGAAAACAAAGATCTGGAAGGGAATAATGTTTGTAGTGGGATTTGCTGCACTCACAGCGGTATTATATTCTCCCCCGGCGGCTGCTCAGGCCGTAATGACCGACCGGGCAATATCCGATGCCATAGACGATGAGTTATCATTCGATCAGGCGGTCGATGCCAACGATGTAAATATTTCAGTGAGTGACGGGATAGTTACCCTTTCCGGGAAAGTGGAGAATATTATTGAGAAGGAGAGGGCGGAAAAGATAGCGGAAATGGTCAGGGGAGTCCGTTCGGTGGTAAACGATATCGAGGTGGAGCCCTTCTGGGGAAGGACGGATTCGGAGATAGAGATGGATGTGGAGGAGGCTCTTCTCTATGATCCGGTCACCGAATCATGGGAAGTGGAGGCTGATGTCGATAATAATCTGGCAACCATTACCGGAGAGGTGGATTCGTGGCAGGAGAAGAAGCTGGCCGGGAAGGTGGTGAAGGGAGTAAGAGGGGTGGTAGATGTCAGAAATAAGTTGAAAGTTGATTTCGACGAAGAGCGCACCGACGAAGAGATCAGGACTGAGATAGAGGAAAGCTTCCGTTGGGATGTTAAACTGGACGATGGACTGATAGAGGTGGAGGTAAGGGACCGGAAGGTTAAGCTGGATGGAGTGGTGGGAAGCGCTGCGGAAAAGGCGGAGGCGGAGCTGAAGTCCTGGGTCAGGGGCGTAGAATCGGTGGACATATCCGGTCTGGAAGTTAAGGAATGGGCCAGGGATGATGATATGAGAAGAGATAAGTATGTGGTAAAACCGGATGAAAAGATCGAAGCGGCCATCGATGATGCTCTTCTGTATGACCCCCGGGTGTATTCAGTGGATGTAAAGGTGGATGTAACCGCTGCTCAGGCTACCCTCAGAGGAAAGGTGGATAACCTCAGAGCGAAGAGAGCAGCTGCGGAGGATGCCAGGAATACGGTGGGAGTTCTGACTGTGGATAACAATATCAAGGTGAGGCCAGCAGAAAAGCTCTCAGATGAAAAGATAGAATCCAACATAAAGTCTGCTCTGGAGCGCGATCCCTTTCTGGAACGCTATGAGATAATTGTAGACGTTGTAAATAGAACCGTTTATCTTAGCGGTACGGTGGATTCATATTTCGAAAAATCCAAAGCGGATGAGATAGCCATGGAGGCCAGGGGAGTCGAATCGGTCAGGAATAACCTCAGTGTGGAACAGGCCCGGAGGCCCCTCGGCTATGATCCCTACCTCAATGATTATTACATTTACGACTATGACTGGTATGACTATGAGCCGAAGAAGAGCTTCAAGAAGGATTCTGCCATAAAGGAGGAGATCAAGGATGAGTTCTTCTGGAGTCCCTATGTGGACGGTAGTGATATAAAGGTAAAGGTAAATAACGGAGTGGCCGTGCTGGAAGGTACAGTGGATACACTGGCTGAGTACAATGCAGCCACTGAAAACGCCTACGAAGGTGGAGCAGTATGGGTGGATAACAATCTGAAGATCAAATGACCCTGCGGCAGGGGTTCTCTTCTCTTACTGGTCTGTATATGGAGAACCCCGGCTCCTGCCGGGTAAGGGGCAATGCTTCCCCTTAGTGGATACTTGCCGGGAGCTGTATAATAAATCAGGGACGCAGGGCAAACCGAAAGAGAGGTTAAGTAATGGCAGCAGGAAGAGCATTGATAGTGGTGGATGTTCAGAAGGATTTCTGTCCCGGTGGTGCACTGGAAGTTCCTCAGGGAGACCAGGTGATACCCGGGATCAACCGGGCCCGGGAGTGTGCTGAAAGGGAGAACCGGCCGGTCATGTTCTCCCGGGACTGGCATCCCCGAAAAACCGTGCACTTTCAGGATAAGGGGGGGCAGTGGCCGCCCCACTGCATCCAGAATACTCCCGGCGCCGAGTTCTGCCCCGGGCTGAATGTCCCGGAGGACTACCCTGTCTTCTCCAAGGGTATGGATCCTCAGTACGACGGCTACTCCGCATTCGACGGAGTGGATGAACAGGGTAGGCAGTTAGATGAATTCCTGAGGCGGAAAGATATTGAGGAACTCTATGTTGCCGGGCTGGCCACCGATTATTGTGTCAAGGCTACCTGTCTGGATGCGTTGGATAAGGGATACCGGGTTTATGTTCTGGAGGATGCCATCAGGGGGGTGGATCCGGATGATTCCAGGGAAGCGGTTGAAAAGATGAAAAAACAGGGTGCCCGGTTCATCCAGGTGTCCGGATTCTGCAGGGAGTAGTGTTATCAATATGAATTATCATGGTATCACAGGGGTTTTATCATGTGCCGGTAAGAGGAAGAGGGGCGTGTAGATGTAATGGCCGTTATGAACAAGGATATTGCTGGAATTTTCAATATGGTGGCTGACCTGCTGGACATAAAGGGGGAGAATCCCTTCCGGGTACGGGCATACCGCCGGGCTGCCCAGACGGTATCCAGCCTGTCCCGGCGGGTAAGTGAAATGTTGGATCAGGGGGAAGACCTCTCTGATCTTCCCGGAATCGGGGATGATCTGGCAGGAAAGATGGAAACCATCATAAGGAGGGGATCTCTCCCCCAGCTGGAGAAGCTGAAGAAGGAAGTGCCCCCCGTTCTCAGTGAGATGATGAACCTCTCCAATCTGGGCCCCAAAAGGGTAAAAACCATTTATCAGCAGCTGGATATTACCAGTTTTCAGGGACTCAAGAAGGCAGCGGAGGATGGACGGATCCGGGAGCTGAAGGGTTTCGGGGAGAAGATCGAGAAGAACGTTCTGGATTCGTTGAAACGGTGGGAGGAACGCGGGGGTGAGCAGAAGAGAATTCTGCTGTCCGAAGCGGAACAGATTGCAGCTCCCCTGCTGGAATATATAAGTAAGCAGAAGAAGGTGAAGAAGGCCGAGATAGCCGGAAGCTACAGAAGGAGAAAGGAGACGGTGGGAGACCTGGATATACTGGTTACCTGCAAGCGGGGATGTAATGTGATGGACAGGTTTGTCTCCTACGAGGATGTGGATGAGGTTATTGCCAGGGGCAAGACCAAATCAACGGTTCTGCTCCGGACCGGTTTTCAGGTTGATCTAAGAGTGATGCCGGCGGTGGGCTATGGAGCCGCCATGGTTTATTTTACCGGCTCCAAGGCTCATAATATCAGGTTGCGGAAGATGGGGGTCAAGAGGAATCTCAAGATCAACGAGTATGGTGTGTTCAAGGAGGATGACCGGGTAGCCGGAAGAACTGAAAAGGAGGTATACCAGCAGCTGGACCTCCCCTATATAGAACCTGAAATCAGGGAAGACCGGGGAGAGATCAAGGCAGCCCGTAATGATTCTCTCCCCCGGCTTATCACCATGGATGATATAAAGGGAGACCTTCAGAGTCACAGCACCGCCACCGACGGGAAGGCAACTCTGGAGGAGATGGCAGAGGGAGCCAGGGAGAAAGGATATGAGTATCTGGCAAATACCGAGCATACCAAGCGGGTTCATGTTGCCGGAGGACTGGATGACCGGGCAATGGAGGAACATATCCGGGAGATCGAGAAATTAAACAAGAAATTCGACGGGTTCAGGATACTCAAAGCTGCTGAAGTGGATATTCTCAAGGATGGTTCACTGGATCTGTCTGATGATGTGCTCGAGCAGCTGGACCTGGTGCTGTGTTCGATTCACTATCATACCAGGCTGTCCCGCAAGAAGCAGACCCGCCGTATTCTCAAGGCCATGGAGAATCCCTGCTTCAATATTCTGGCCCATCCCACCGGCCGTCTGATCAACCAGAGGGAACCCTATGATATAGATATGGATGAAATAATGAAGGGAGCCAGGGAGAGGGGCTGCTTCCTGGAGATTAATGCCCAACCGGACCGGCTGGATCTTACCGAAAGGCATGCCCGGCAGGCCAGCGAGATGGGGATACTGCTGTCTATCGGAACGGATGCTCACTCGGTACAGGGCCTGGATTTCATGAAGTATGGAGTATATCAGGCAAGGCGGGCCTGGCTCAAACCGGACCATCTGCTCAATACCCGTTCCTGGAAGGAATTGAAGAAGCTGTTGAAGGAGGCCAGATCCTGAGGGTGGAATGATAGTTATGGCCAAAAAGAATCCTTACATGAAAAACCCGGACACTGATTTCGAAAGTGTCAACAAGCTGTCAAAGAAAGAAGCCGGGGAGCAGGCGGAGAAGCTCAGGGAGGCAATAAACTTTCATGATTTCAGATATTATGTCAGGAATGACCCGGTAATATCAGATGCGGCGTACGACCGGCTGTTCCACCGGCTGGAGGAAATAGAAGAGGCCTACCCGGACCTGAGAACATCCGATTCATCCACCCGGAGGGTAGGGGCTGAGCCGGTAAGTTCGCTCAAGAAGGTGGATCACACCAGAGCCATGCTGAGCCTGAAGTCGTCCCTGGAGGAGGAGAGGATTGAGGAGTTTCATGATTTTGTAAAACGACGAACCGGACGGGGAAGGGTCAGTTATATCCTGGAGCCGAAATTCGACGGGCTGTCGGTAGAACTGCTGTACCGGGAGGGGCGGTTCGACTATGGTGCCACCAGGGGCAACGGGGAGACCGGTGAAGATATTTCGGAGAATCTTAAGACCATAGGCACCGTACCGATGAGGCTGCAGGAGCAGAACGGGGAAGTTCCTTCCCTGCTGGCGGTGAGGGGCGAAGTGATGATGTCCCGGCAAGGGTTTCAGAAGCTGAACAAGAGCCGGGTGGAGGAGGGCAAAGACCCCTTTGCCAACCCCCGAAATGCAGCGGCGGGGATAATGAGACAGCTGGACTCAAGGGAAGTGGCAGGGAAACCTCTGGAAGTTTTCTACTACGATATTCTGGAAATTGAAGGGAACGGCTTTCAGACCCACCAGGAGATTCTTGAAACTTTGCCCGGCTGGGGCTTCCGGGTAACCGGACTTTACCGGAAGGCCGGCTCGATAAAGGATATTCGAAAATACCGGGAATACCTGACAGATAAGAGAGAGAAGCTGGATTTCGAGATAGACGGAGTGGTTATCAAACTGGATGATCTGGAACTGCGTGAGAAGCTGGGAGTGAGGGAGAGGAGTCCGCGGTGGGCCATGGCCTGGAAATTTCCGCCCCAAAAGGAGGTGACCAATCTCAGGGATATTGTGGTCTCGGTGGGCCGTACCGGCATTCTGACCCCGGTGGCCCTGCTGGATCCCGTGGAGGTGGGAGGTGTTACGGTCAGCCGTGCCACCCTGCACAATGCCGGTGAAGTTGAGAAGAAGGATGTCCGGCCGGGTGACAGGGTGAGGGTTATTAGGGCGGGGGATGTAATACCGGAAATCAGGAAGAGGGTCAAGCAGCCGGGAAAGAAGAGAGCGGAACCCTTCTCCATGCCCTCTCATTGTCCGGTTTGCGGCGCCGGTGTGGTCAGGGAGGGTGCCTATCATATCTGCCCGGCCGGTTTATCCTGCAGGGCGCAACTGGTGGGGCGGCTGCAGCACTATGCCTCCCGTAACGCCATGAACATAGAGACCCTGGGTGAAAAGGTGGCCCGGCAGCTGGTAGACAGAAAGATGGTTTCCAATCTTCCCGATCTGTACAGACTGGAGATGGAAGATCTGGAGCAACTGGAGGGATTTGCAGAAAAATCTGCAAAGAAACTTTACCGTAATATACAGGGCAGTAAGAATCCGGAATTGGACCGGTTCCTCTATGCCCTGGGGATACGCCACGTGGGCGAGCATATGGCCAGGGTGCTGGCCCGAAAATTCGGCACTCTGGATAATATCAGGGATGCAGGAATGGGGGAGCTGAGGGAATCCAGAGAGATAGGCCCCGAGATAGCCGAGTCGGTGCACCATTTCTTTCAGCAGGATGAAAACAGGAAGAGCCTCAAAGATTTCCGGGAGGCAGGGGTAAAGGTATCCGGAATGAAAAAAAGGAAGGGAGACCTGCCCCTGGAGGGGAAGACCTTTGTATTCACAGGGGAGCTGGATCAGTTTACCCGGGATGAGGCCAGGGAACGGGTGGAATCGCTGGGGGGAAGGGCAACTTCCAGTGTAAGTTCCCGCACCGATTATGTGGTAGCAGGTGAAGATCCGGGAAACAAGCTTGACCGGGCAAAGGAGGAAGATGTGCAAATTCTGGATGAAGAAGGGTTTAAGTCCATAATCGGTGAACAGTGATTTTTATAATAGGCCGGGCTGTAATCGTGCACGCCGGGAAGGATGATTTTGCCACCCAGACCGCCGGTGCCGCAGGGCCCAGGGTGGCAGCGGGGATTATAGGAATAGCCAAACAGGAGTATCAGCAGTGATGGAGATAAACGAGATATTCGAAAGTACTACCCGTCCGGAGGGTGAACTGTTCTACCGCAGTGATGATCCCTCCGACTCCAGGCTGGGAGGTTTTGTCCGGACATCCAGGGAGGATTTCGATCAGGCCGGTTTTGTGATCCTGGGATCTCCCCAGGATATCGGGGTGGTCCGTAACGGAGGATGCCCCGGAGCATCCCGCGGACCGTGGGCCATCAGGAGGATGTTATACCGGTTGCCGGTACCACCGGAGGCCCGGAGGGGAGGAATTTTTGATCTGGGCGATGTATGCCTGGAAGAGACCCTGGAGGAGATTCACCGCATCCAGGAGGAAATTCTTCTTGCCCTTCTCCGGTCTGGAAAGAAATGCATCATCCTGGGTGGCGGTAACGATATATCCTTTCCGGATGGAGCAGCTCTCTCCAGAGCGGTAGAGAAGCCCCTGATAATAAACATAGACAGCCATTATGATGTACGCGCTGACGATGTCAGAAACAGCGGGACTCCCTACCGCTAGCTTCTGGATGGCGGCTATATATCTCCTTCCCGGTTTTATGAAATGGCAGTTAAACCCCTGGTGAATTCTCCGGAATATCAGAAATACGTGGAAGAACGGGGTATTCATGTACGGACTTTACAATCATTGAGAGAGGGAGGAATCAAGGAGCTTTTTGAGCGTATAATCCTGGATAATCCCGACGCCCAGACATTCTTCTGGGGTTTTGATATGGATGCAGTAAAGGCCACCGATGCCCCCGGAGTAAGCGCACCCAATCCATCCGGGCTGATAGCCGGTGAAGCATTGATGGTGGCTTCCATTGCCGGAAGGTATAAACGTTCCACTGTGCTGGAGGTGACCGAGGTGAATCCAGCTCTGGATATCGATCACCGTACCGCCCGGCTGGCTGCCATGATAATACAGATGTTCCTTAACAATATTAACCAATGGAAGGAGTAGATTATGCAGTTGCAGCGGGAAAAAGCCTTTGCCAGAACCCTGAATCTTACCCCTGACTGGATCGAAGAGGTTATGAAGGAGATGAACCGGGATGATTTTCACAAGGCATACATAGCTCTGAAGACGGTGCTGCATGCAGTGCGGGACCGGATCAATCCGGATGTAGTTATGGATCTGGGCGCTCAACTCCCCATGCTGATCCGGGGATTTTACTTCGAAGGATATAATCTCAGTTATAAACCGGAGAAGATACGCCACCGGGAAGAATTTCTGGAAAAGCTTCATCAGGGCCGCACCGCTTTGCAGAATGAGGATCCCGAGGCAGTGCTTGGTGCCGTGCTGAAGGTTATCCACAACCGTATCACCACCGGGGAAATAGAGGATGTGAGAGAAAGTTTTCCCAGGCAGCTGGAATCACTGTGGCCCTGAATAACTCGAAGACCGGAATTTAATATTTTCCTTCAGAGGCAATTCGAATTAATATGGTATAACACTGAGGGGAAAGGAATATCCTGATGCTGACTCTTGTCTCACGAAAGTGGTGGGCTCTGGTGTTGAGAGGCGCCCTGGCCATTTTGCTTGGAGTCCTGGCTTTTCTGTGGCCCTCTCATACTTTGAAGGCACTTTTTATGCTGGTAGGGCTGTTTCTGATTCTGGATGGTTTTATAACATCGGGTTTGGCACTCTCTCACCGGAAGGGGGTAACCCGGTGGTGGATATTCCTGATTGAAGGTATTGCCGGTCTCCTGGTGGGATTGTTTGCTTTTATATGGCCACAGACAGTTGCAGTGGTGGTGGTTACTCTCCTGGGTATCTGGGCTCTTATCACCGGCGTACTGGAGATACTGGCCGGAGTAAGGTTGAGAGCAATGATGGAGGGAGAATGGCTGATGATTTCAGTTGGAATCCTCTCTTTAGCCTTCGGCCTTCTTCTTATTCTGATTCCGGCTTCCGCAGTGGTTGCCCTTCTGTGGCTGGTTGCCGTATATTTCATACTTTTCGGTATAGTGCTTGTGGTTCTTGGACTTAAGGTCCGGCCACTTTCCCGGAGGTATGGTGAGGATGGATTATGATTGATCCTGCCAGGGAGAACAGGTCATCAGAATTAAAATATCATCCAGCCGATAAGTGTGGGGGAGGCGCACCTTGCTGGGTTTCGTAGGTATCGTAGCACTTATTATACTTCTGGGCCTGTCCCTGGCTATTACACGTCTGGCCACTATAGCCCTGACCATGACCGGGCTGTCGGAAGAAATGGCCCGTTTTCAGGCCCGTTCCGCCTTTACCGCTACCGGCTTTACCACTGAAGAGAGCGAAAAGATAGTTAATCAGCCGGTGAGGCGGCGGATTATCATGGCCCTGATGGTCATTCGGAGTGCCGGACTTCTGACCGTTGTGCTTACCCTTATTCTCTCATTTGTGGGAGATGCCGGAGCGAAGCAGCAGATTATCCGCCTGGGTGTGTTGGGAGGGGGTGTGGCCCTTCTTTGGGTAGTGGTTAAATCTTCCTGGACCGACCAATTGATGAA
Organism: uncultured bacterium; assembly: GCA_964613215.1. GTDB lineage: Bacteria > Krumholzibacteriota > Krumholzibacteriia > Krumholzibacteriales > CAZTHK01 > CAZTHK01. Next base: position 159,746 of record CAZTHK010000001.1, read on the forward strand.
CCGGCTTATGAGAAGGTTGCTCAACCGCTGGGCGGATATGGATCTGCGGGATTATGCCGGTTTGCTGAAATTATCTGATGGCTACGCAGTTATGGAGGTTCAACTGCGGGAGGACGATTGGCTGGCAGGCAAGAAGGTAAAGGAATGCAGTTTGAGACAGGAGGGGGTGAATATACTGGGGGTAATCCGGAGAAATGGCGATTATGTGGGGGTCCCCCAGGCAGATACGAAAGTTTACTCTGAAGATACCCTGATACTCTATGGCCGGAACGATGCCCTTCAGAAACTGAGCCGGAGAGAGCGGGGAGGCGCCGGCGACCGGGAGCACCGGGAGGCAGTTTCGGAGGAACAGGGCCGTATGGTTGATCAAAAACGAAAAGAGAAAGAACATGAGGAAAAACGGGAGAGTTGATTGGGTTGATTTTATGGCCGGGGTTACCCGGGAGATATAGAAACAGATCATGGGGCAGGGGAGGCAGATAATAAGAGAGGGTAGAATCAAATGACTGCCCGGCGGAAATGTTTGATTTGAAGACTGGTTTGGACAGGAGGCTGAGATGGAGTTAAAAGATAGAAACATTGCTATTTTTATAGCTGACCTGTATGAAGATCTGGAATTCTGGTATCCCAGGATAAGGATGGAGGAGGCAGGAGCGGAGGTTACCGTGATCGGTCCCCGGGCTTCATCATATACCGGCAAGCACGGTCTCCCGGCCAAGGCTGACAGGGGTATTGGTAAAGTCTATCCGGACGGCTATGATGCCCTGATCATCCCGGGGGGATACTCTCCTGATCATATGCGCCGGTCCAACAAGATGGTATCCTTCGTGCGCGATATGCATGCCGGGGGCAGGATTGTTGCGGCCATCTGCCATGCCCCCTGGATGCTGGCGTCTGCAGGGATTCTGCAGGGGAAGAAGCTGACATCATTCTTTTCCATAAAGGACGATCTGGTTAACGCCGGGGCTGAGTGGGTGAGCAGAGAAGTGGTCAGGGACGAGAATATTATTACCTCCCGTAATCCCGGTGACCTTCCCGCATTCTGCCGCACTATTGTTGATGCCCTGAAGCAGGATTGAGGCTGACTGCTTAACAGAAGGAGGATAGTGATTATGCCAGGGGAAAAAGAACAAAATCATAAACACGGGTGTGGCGAAGAGACCAGCGGTAATAATTCCTCCCATCATGAGATGATGGCCCGGTATTTCAAGACCCGCTTCTGGATATCCCTTATTATGACAGTACCGGTACTGCTGCTCTCCCCCATGATCCGGCAGTTTCTGGGTCTTTCCGAAATGCTATCCTTTGCCGGAGACAGCTGGGTGCTGCTGGTGGTGTCCACGGTAATCTATTTTTACGGAGGGTACCCTTTCCTCTCCGGTCTGGTGAAGGAGTTGAAGGACAGGGAACCGGGGATGATGACCCTCATCGGCATGGCTGTAACCACAGCATACATATATAGTGCCGCTGTGGTGATCGGGCTGTCCGGGAGATTATTTTTCTGGGAGCTGGCTACCCTGGTGGATGTAATGCTGCTGGGACACTGGGTGGAGATGAAATCAGTAACGGGAGCGTCCCGGGCACTGCAGGAGCTGGTCAGGCTCATGCCCACCAGAGCGCACCGGTTCGGTGGGGAAGGAGAAATTGAAGAGGTTTCGGTGGACCAATTGAAGCCGGGCGACCGGTTGCTGGTTAAGCCTGGCGAGAAGGTGCCGGCGGATGGTGAAGTAATTGACGGAGAGACCGAAGTTAATCAGGCTATGGTCACCGGGGAATCGGTGCCGGTTCCCAGGAGCAGGGGAGACCGGGTGATCGGAGGATCCATCAATGGAGATGGTTCCATCACCGTGGAGGTGCAGAGGACAGGTGAGGATTCTTTTCTTAATAAGGTAGTTGATATGGTTAGAGAGGCTCAGCAGAGCCGTTCCAGAACCCAGGGCCTGGCTGACCGGGCTGCTTTCTGGCTTACTATTACGGCTATCACTGTCGGTGTGGTTACCCTGCTGATATGGTGGATGGCCGCAGGCCGGCAGTTTGTTTTCGCTCTTACCCGGTCGGTCACAGTGATGGTAATAACATGTCCCCATGCTCTTGGTCTGGCGATTCCCCTGGTGGTGGCGGTATCCACCGCACTGGGAGCCAGAAAAGGCCTGCTGATTCGAAACCGTAACCGGTTCGAGGGGGCCAGGAATATTCAGGTGGTGGTATTTGATAAGACCGGTACCCTGACTGCTGGTGATTTCGGAGTAGTGGGGGTGGATACATTTCAAAAGGACATGAAAGAAGAAACCCTGCTCAACTATGCCGCTGCGGTAGAATCTCATTCAGAGCATTCCATTGCCAGGGGTATTGCTGAAGAGGCGGAAGAGAACTGGACGGTATCTGATTTCAGGTCCATTCCGGGAAGGGGGGCCCGGGGCAGAGTGAAGGACCGGGCAGTAATGGTGGTGAGCCGCGCCTACCTTGAGGAGGAGGGTATGGATATTCCAGGGGAAGAGGGGGGCGGAGATAATATAGGCAAGACCGCTGTTTATGTAGTGCTGGATGGAAAACCGGCAGGGGTGATACTACTCAGGGATGTTATAAGGGAATCATCCCGGGATGCCGTGAATAGACTCCGAGAGAAGGGTATTCAAGTTATGATGCTGACCGGAGACCGGGAGGAGGTGGCCCGGTGGGTAGCCGGAGAGCTGGACCTGGATGATTATTTTGCGGAGGTTCTTCCGGAGGATAAGGAGGAGGCTATCAGGGCCATCCAGAAGAGGGGTTTGAAGGTAGCCATGTGCGGGGACGGGGTCAACGACGCTCCCGCTCTGGCCCGTGCTGATCTGGGAATTGCCATCGGTGCCGGTACCGATGTGGCGGTGGAAACTGCAGATGTGGTCCTGGTCAGGGATGATCCCATGGACGCCGTTTCACTACTGGCTCTTTCCCGGGCAACCTACCGGAAGATGATACAGAACCTGATATGGGCTACCGGATATAACGTGGTGGCCATTCCACTGGCGGCCGGGGTGCTGTACAGCTACGGTATTCTGCTGAGCCCCGCGGTGGGTGCCATACTTATGTCAATGAGTACGGTGATAGTTGCGGTTAATGCAAGAATACTGAAAATCTGAATGGGGGGAGTATAGTTTTGGCTGATTCAGGAGATATAAGAGTGGGAACTTCGGGTTGGAACTATAAACACTGGAGGGATAATTTCTATCCCTCCCGGTTACAGCCGGAGGAATGGCTGGATTATTATGCCGGGCATCTTTCCACAGTGGAGATAAATAATTCCTTCTATAATCTGCCTTCGCCTGATACCTTCCGGAAGTGGTCCGGTATAGTACCAGAGTCATTTCTGTTTTCGGTTAAAGCCAGCAGGTATATCACTCATATGAAAAAGCTCAAAGACCCCGCAGAACCTCTGGGCAGGTTTATGGAGGGGGCCAATCATCTGGGAGAGCGGAGGGGACCAATTCTCTTCCAGCTTCCTCCCCGCTGGCGGCTCAATCCCGGCCGGCTGAAGGAATTCCTGGAACATCTGCCCGGGAATACCCCGGCTGCCTTCGAATTCAGGGACACCACCTGGTGGAATGATGAGGTTTACCGGATACTGGAGGAGTATAACGCCGCCTTCTGTATCTATCATCTGGCGGGGACTGAGTCTCCCAGGGTGGTCACCTCCGACCTGGTATATATTCGCCTGCACGGGCCGGGGGATGCCTATCAGGGTTTGTATGATAAAAATACCTTGAGTGGATGGGTGGGAGCTGCTAACACCTGGGCGGAGCAGGGGAAGGATGTGTATTGCTATTTTGATAATGATCAGAACGGTTATGCCGCCCGCAATGCCCTGGAGATGCGGGATATGATAGAGAAGTAGCCACTTTACTGTAACGGGGGTATGGATATGTATACCATTCTCATTCTGATCCTTGTTGCCGGAGCTCTTTACTGCCTTTACCGGGGAGTACGATACCGGCGTTCCGGCTTTATCTATTGCGGTGCGGGGCTGGGTCTGTTTGCCCTGCTGTTTTTCAACCTTCTGGACCTGTGGGGCGAAGCTCTCTGGTTTGGAGCGGTGGGATATATCTCCCGCTTCTGGAAGGTGTTGATCACCCAGGTTGTTCTGGCGGTTATCGGCGCTGCAGGAGGCGCTGTGATAATGTATCTGCTGGTGTTTCAGGCCACCAGGCAGAGGAGGGCGGGAAGATGGGTGGCGGCGGGGCTGGGTGCCCTGACCGGGATAATCTGGGGTGGTTCCAACTGGATGGAATGGCTCAGGTTTATCAACAGGGTTCCCGGAGAGGCCCCCGATCCCATTCTGAATATGAGAGAGGGGTTTTATCTGTTTGTTCTTCCCTTTCTGGATTCGCTATATGCCCTGGCCTTCTGGCTGGTCCTGCTCAGCCTGTTGGTTATGACCGGCACCCTGTTCTTCAGGAGGAGGCAGAATGAGATAAGGTTCGTGGCCCCGGAAGATTCAGCCTCTTCCTCATATGGTTCCCTATACCTGGGAGGTGCGCTGTTACTGTTTGTTCTGGCCTTTGGTAAATATCTCAGCAGGTTCCATCTGCTCTATTCCAGCTGGGGGGTGGTGCATGGGCCGGGATGGACCGATGTTCATATCCGTCTTCCCATCTACTGGGTTATGGTAATACTGACAGCATTGCTGGGGATATCCCTTTTAATACCCGGGATGAGAAGGCGGCTGGTACCGTCCGGGGTCAGGAGGGCTGCGGGAAAATTCCCGGTGCCCCTGGGTAACTTGGCAATGCATCTGGTCTGGATGTTGCTGATATGGCTGGTGGGGTTGAGTATCATTCCGGCTCTGGTTCAGTGGCTGCGGGTAGAACCCAACGAAATTACCATGGAGTCACCCTATATTGAGCACAATATCAGTTTCACCCGCAGAGGTTTCAAACTCCAGCATGTGGAAGAGAGAGAATTTCCCGTGGAGGGGAAATTGACCCCTGCCATGATCGACAGCAATCGTGATATTTTCAGCAATATCCGGCTGTGGGATTACCGGGCCCTGGATGCGGTATACAAGCAGTTTCAGGAGATCCGTCTTTACTATGAGTTCTCCGATGTGGACATAGACCGCTATCAACTCTCTTCGGGCTACCGCCAGGTTATGGTCTCGGCCAGGGAGATGGAGCTGAATAATCTGCCTCCCAAGAGCCAGACCTTTGTCAACCGGCGGTTCAAGTATACTCATGGATTTGGAGTAACCCTTACCAATGTAAGCGAATTCACCCCGCAGGGATTACCTCATCTTCTGGTTAAGGATATTCCTCCCAGGGTGGAAGATTCCGCTCTTAAGATCGACCGGCCGGAGATATATTACGGCGAGCTTACCAGAACCCATGTGGTGGCCAATTCAAAGACCGAGGAATTCGACTATCCCAGCGGGGACCAGAACAGGTATACCAGCTATCAGGGTAAAGGAGGCGTGCCCGTTTCCAGCCTTTGGCGAAAGTTTATCTACGGATACAAATTCGATGGAACCCGGTTCTTCTTCTCCGGCTATCCGGATGAGGAGAGCAGGCTGATGTTTCACCGCCAGATACGGGAACGGGTGGAGATTCTGGCTCCCTTCATTCGTTTCGATGCGGATCCCTATGTGGTGATAGCCGGTGGAGAGTTGTACTGGATCATAGATGGATATACCGCCAGTGACAGGTATCCCTACAGCGAGCCTCTGCGCTCCGTCCGCAGGGATCTGAATGTGGGGCTGAAAGATATAAATTATATCAGGAATTCGGTGAAAGCGGTGGTTAACGCCTATTCCGGGGAGGTCCGGTTTTATGTTTTCGAACCCGGTGATCCCCTCATCCGGGTGTACCGCCGGATATTCCCTGGACTGTTCCGGGATAAGCAGGAAATGCCGCAGTCGCTGATCAGGCATATACGCTACCCTGTGGATATGCTTCAGATACAGGGTCTGGTTTATGCCCAGTATCATATGGAGGATCCCACAGTTTTCTATAATCAGGAGGATCTGTGGGTGCAGGCTACCGAGAAATACTACGGAGGGGTTCAGCCGGTGGAGCCTTACTACATCATGTGGGAGGCTCCCGGCAGTGATGAACAGGAGTTTGTGCTGATGCTCCCCTTTACCCCCAAGAACAGGCAGGTTTTGATCGGATGGATTGCCGGTATGTGCGATGGTGAGAATTACGGGCGTTTTCTGGCTTATCAGTTTCCCAAGGAGAAGCGGGTGCTGGGCACCCAGCAGGTGGAGACCAAAATAGATCAGGATCCTCACCTTTCCGGACAGCTTAGCCTGTGGGATCAGCGGGGATCCAATGTAATCCGCGGTAACGTGCTGGTTATCCCCGTAAACGAAACCATCTTTTATGTGGAACCGATCTATCTTCAGGCCGAGACGGCAGCCTATCCCGAGTTGCGCCTGGTGGCGGTGATGCACAACGACGATCTCAGTTATGCGGAAACCTTCGATAAAGCCCTGGAAGGATTATTGACCGGGGAAAGGAGAAGGTTGCCGGAAGGGGCGGGAATGGAGGAGGGGGCCACCGCAGCGTCTCTGATCCGGAGTGCCCGGGATGCTTTCCAGAGCTACATAAAGTCGCTGGGAGACCAACGGTTCAGGGAGGCCGGGGATGCCCTGGAAAGGCTTCAGCAGTCGCTGGAACAGCTTGACACCCGTTTCGGGTCGGAGGATACCGCCGGGCAGCAGGATTAGCATTAGAAGGAGTTTATGAGTAAGGTCGAGAAAGAGAGATGGTGGAGCCTATCCCCGGAGGAAGTGGTGAAACAGCTGGATGTTTCACCTGAGGCGGGAGTCTCTCATCAGCAGGTAGCCGGCCGCAGAAAGGAATATGGCCTAAATAAGCTGGAGGAATTCGAAGGCCGGAGCGCCCTCCGTATATTCATCGATCAGTTCAAGAGCCTGGTTATCATAATCCTGGCGGTGGCTGCGGTGCTCTCTTTTCTGTTTGGCCAATGGGTAGAGGGGGCGGCTGTATCGGTGGCGGTAATTCTGAATGCGGTGATTGGCTTTTTCACCGAGTGGAGGGCGGTGCGTTCCATGGATGCACTGCGCAAACTCTCCCAGGTAGAGGCCCGGGTAGTGCGGGACGGAGAGCAGAAGAACCTCCCCGCTGACCAGCTGGTGGTGGGTGACATTGTAATAATGGAAGGCGGGGATATGATCTCCGCTGATATGAGGCTGCTGGAGGCAAATAAATTCCAGACAGATGAATCCACCCTGACCGGAGAATCTGAACCGGTAACCAAAACTATCCATCCGGTTGATGAAAATGCTCCCCTTGCTGAACGATCATGTATGGTCTATAAGGGTACCTTTGTTACCAGGGGGTCCGGGAAAGGGGTGGTGACCGAAACAGGTGGTGATACCGAGCTGGGAAGAATAAGCGAGCTGGTGGCGGAGGCGGAACCTGAAGAAACCCCCCTGGAGAAGAGACTGGACCGGCTGGGCAGAAGCCTTATCTGGGTTACCCTGGTGCTGGCGGGGGCGGTAGCGGTTACGGGCCTGATCAGGGGCAAGGAACTGCTGCTGATGGTGGAAAGTGCAGTGGCCCTGGCGGTAGCGGCCATACCGGAAGGTCTGCCGGTGGTGGCGACGGTGGCTCTGGCCCGGGGAATGATACGGATGAGCAGACGCAACGTATTGATAAATCGCCTCTCTTCGGTGGAAACCCTGGGTACCACCCAGATAATTTTTACTGACAAGACCGGGACCCTCACGGAAAATCGGATGAAGGTAGAAAAACTGGTGTTAGATCATGAGCGGATAACTTTACAGCAGGGAGATGGGGGAGGGAGGCTGAGATATATGTGCGAAGGAGAGGAGTTTTCTCCGGGTGAGGATGAGTCTCTGGATAAGTTGCTCAGGGTATCCCTGCTATGCAATAATGCTTCCCTTCCCCGTGAGGGGAATGATGATAAAGAGGTGGAGGGGTTGGGGGATCCGGTGGAGGTGGCTCTGCTTGAGATGGTTGACCGCAGCGGTATTGATTATCACCGGGTACAGGAGGAATATCCGGAGGAGAGGGAGGAATCTTTTGATCCGGAGACCAAAATGATGGCTGCCTTCAACCGGGAGGGGGAGGAGTGGATGGTTTCGGTAAAGGGTGCCCCGGAAGAAGTTTTATCCTGTTGTGAATCGCAATACAGGGATGGAGAGCCGGAGAAGCTTACCCGGCAGAAACGTCACAGCTGGTTGGAAAGCAACAGCGAGCTGGCTGCCTCTGGTTACCGGCTTCTGGCTGTGGCTTATAAATATACCGGAAATCTGGAGGAAGAGCCTTATCAGGGACTGATACTTCTTGGGCTGGTGGTGTTCCGTGATCCCCCCAGAAAAAATATGGAAGAGACCATGGAGGCATGCCGGGGTGCAGGGATCAGGGTTGTCATGGTAACCGGCGATCAGGAGGAGACCGCCCGTCACGTGGCCCGGTCTATCCGGATGACCGGAGACAGGGAGGTGAAGGTGCTGTACGGCCCCGATCTGGGCGATCCCGATAAGGCACCTCCTGAGAAGTGGAGGGAATGGAGGAAGGCGGACATTTTTGCCCGGGTTACCTCCGAACAGAAACTGGATCTGATAGATATACACCAGAAGGAGGGGACCATTGTAGCTATGACCGGGGATGGGGTTAATGATGCCCCCGCCCTGACGGAGGCAGATATCGGAATCGCCATGGGCAGGAGGGGGACCCAGGTTGCCCGGGAGGCGTCAGATATGATTCTGAAGGATGATGCCTTCGCCACCATTCTGACTGCTATCGAAATGGGCAGGGCTATATTCAAGAATATACGCAGGTTCATTCTCTATCTCCTCTCCGGCAATGTCAGTGAGATAATGATCGTGGGAGTAGCCATGTTTTTCAACATGTCTCTGCCTATTCTGCCCCTCCAGATTCTTTTTCTCAACCTGGTGCTGGATGTATTCCCGGCTCTGGCGCTGGGAGTCAGCGAGGGTGAAGAGGGTTTGATGAAGAGGCCGCCCCGGCCTTCCGAAGAGCCAATCATAGGCCGGTCTCACTGGTTATGGATTACCGGATATGCCGTTATTATCGGGGCAACTGTTCTGATTTCCTTTATCCTGGCGGAAAGGGTATGGGGGTTTTCGGGCTCCCGGCAGGTTACTGTTTCTTTTCTTACCCTGTCATTTGCCCGGCTGTGGCATGTGTTTAATATGAGAGGCGGGTCGTCCCATCCCCTGAAAAACCCGGTGGTGATGAATCCCTACGTATGGGGAGCCATCCTGTTGTGCACCGTCCTGATTCTGGGAGTGGTGTATTTGCCCGGGCTCGCCGGAGTGCTGGGGAACACCCCTCCCCCCTTCAGGATTTGGGGATTCATCCTGGCGATGAGTGTGGTGCCCTTCGCAGCAGGGCAGATTCTGAAATATGCCGGAGCAGACCGGTTATAGATAAGTAAATGCCGGCATGCATATTCACCGGCTTGAAATCAATGCAGTATGCCGGAGAGGGAGCAAGAATGATTTGCAGAGACGAACTGATAAAAAGATGCTTTCTGGTTATCCTGCCTGTACTGATCGGTGCCGGTCAGAATAGCCTTCTGTACATGGAAGGAATGGAGGATCCCCCGGTGAAGGGAGAGTGGAGGGGTATATCCTGCCGGTATACCTGTCATCCTGCCGCCGCCATGAGGTCTCCGGAGAGGGACAGCCGGTTCAGCAGGTTATTGCCCTGAAGGAACCCGGACAGGAGGTGGAATTGACCATACTTCGTGAGGGGAAACGGAGAATCATCACGGTGACCCTGGGCCAAAGGGAAACCGGCCGGGAGAAGGAGGAAGAAGAAGAGAAGGATTTCAGCGGAACAGGACTGGAGGTCGGCAACCTGACCAGGGATATCCTGAGAAGGCTCAGGCATGATGCCTGCCAGGACGAGGAGGGAGTTATAGTAACCGAGGTAGAGAGATACAGTAACGCAGCCGAAGCCGGCATCCGTCCCGGCGACCTGATTACCAGGATAGAAGATCACCGGATCACTTCTGTGTCGGATTGCCGGGATGCACTGGATGAATACCAGACCGGGGAGGTAGTGATATTCTATCTGAAGCGGCGGGAACAGCCTGTGCATGCATTCGTAAAGATGCCGGAGTAGAATACAGGAGCGGGTGTTCTTCAGGGACACCCGCCTCCGGGCAGAGAATCCTCCTGCTGGTGTCCGGGACCGCCGGCTCCTGTCATCAGGACGCTCAACCGCTTCGCAGTTCTGCTTCCCTGATTTGCCATGGCTAGGTCCCGCTCACTGTCATACTCTCCACCTGAAAGGTTGGAGAGATGGTGGAATTATTCCAGATTATATCATTGCCCACCTGGACGATCCCGTTGAGCATCCTGAGGAAACTGCTGGCTATGGTAAATTCATCCACCGGGTATGATAGCTCGCCATCTTCTATCCATATTCCCTGAGCTCCCTGGGAGAAATCCCCGGTAGACCAGTTTGCCCCCGGGCCGGAAATGGAAGTGACGTAGAGCCCTTTGTCAATTCCGGCAATGATATCCTGAAGGGATTTTTCTCCCGGCTGGAGATAGAAGTTGGATTCCCCTCCGCTGTTACCGGTTGTTTTAAGGCCCAGTTTTCTGGCCTGGTAACAGTTGAGCAGGTAATTTTTAAGATACCCCTGCTGGATGATTATATTTCTCCTGGAGCTGACCCCTTCACCGTCGAAGGGGCGGCTTCCCAGTTTGCCGGGCATAAGTGGATCATCGATAATGGTAACCAGGGGTGAGCCAACTTTGCTGTTCAAACTGTCGGTAAGGAAGGATGACTGCATATAAATACTTTTGCCATTTACTGCCGAGGAAATGGAATGAAGAAAACTGCTGGCGCAGTTGGTGTCGAACACTACCGGAACCTCGGATGTTCTGGGTCTTACCGCTCCCAGTTTGCGCAGGGTTCTGTTTACCACCCGGGAAGCTATCTCATCTTCCGGTTCCAGGTCATCCAGAGATGTGGATGCAGAATACCAGTAGTCCGACTGTTTCTTTCCGGTATTGGAACCCCTGCTGTTCCGGTCCTCTGCAGCACATGAGATGCCCGACTGGCAGGTGGTAGTGGAATAGTAACCGCAGAAGCCGAGTGAATTGGCCAGAGCGGTCTTGTCGATACCGGTGACAAAGAATGCTCCCTCAGAAATTATTCTCCTGTCCATTTTCCGGGCTATCTCTTCCAGCCGCCTGGTTTTCTCTATCTTCTTTTTGACCGGCATCTCAGCTATCCCGGGGTGGTATATCTTCAGATCCCGTATTTCAGTGGTAAGTTCATCCCGGGTGGGGAGGCCGAAAAATTCATCCCGGTCCATCACCCTGGCCAGCTCGATAGCCTCTGCAATAAGCTTTTCTACACTCCGGGGGGATAAATCACTTGAGGTGACGGAGGCCTGTCGCTTATCCACCGATACCGAGGCGGATATCCTGCTGGAGATGGATTCGGTCAGATTTTCTATATCTCCGTTCCGTATGTGAACTTCGAATTCCGTGCTTTCATCCACCATTACTTCGGCGGTATGGGCGCCATTAGAGAGAGCAAACTCCACAGCCTTTTCAGCCTGATTTTCGATTTCTCCTCTATCCATGGATATTTTCCCCCTTTTACCCCTGAAGTGCACTGCCTCCAACTGTTATCTCTGAAATTTTAAGGGTAGGCAGGCCGACGCCCACAGGCACATTCTGGCCCTTTCCGCAGGTCCACCGCCCATCGCTGAATTCGAAGTCGTTTCCAACCATGGTAACCTTGGAAAGGGCATCCGGCCCGTTTCCGATTATGGTCAGATTCTTTACCGGAGCTGATATCTTTCCATTCTCCACCAGGTATGCTTCCACCGGAACAAACACGAAATCTCCGTTGGAGATATCCACCTGGCCCCCTTTGAAGGATTTGCAGTAGATTCCCTTCCTGGTGGATTCGAATATTTCGCCGGGATCACTTTCCCCGTTGGCCAGGTATGTCACTGTCATCCTGGGCTGGGGGGGATACCGGTATGACTGGCGGCGGCCGTTTCCGGTCGGTTTTACTCCCAGGTAATGGGCACTTATCCTGTCATTCATGAAACCCTTGAGTATCCCCTCTTCTATCAGGGTGTTGGCACCTGCCGGTGCTCCTTCGTCATCGAAGTTTATGGATCCCCGGTCATTCTTTACCGTTCCGTCATCTATTACCGTTACCAGGGAGCTGGCAACTCTGTCACCCACCCTCCCGGTATATGCGGATGTTCCCTTCCTGATAAAGTCCGCTTCCAGGGGGTGTCCGATCGATTCGTGGAGCAGTATCCCCGATTCAGCCGGGGCAAGTATCAGTTCCATTGGGCCGGCCGGAGCATCTACTGCATCCAGCAGTAGGGTAGCCTGGCGGGCGGCTTTCTCGCCATGGCTGGCGGGAGAGAGCTTCCGGGTGAAATATTCTTCCCCCATCCGGCCTCCTCCGCTGGATATGCCTATCTGCCTTACTCCCTTTCTCTCCGCCACTGCGTGGACTGAAAACATCAGCATGGGTCTGGTGTCCCTGAGCAGCCTGCCTTCAGAGGTGACAATCTGAACCGTGCTGAGATAGTCTCTGAGGGCTACATTTACCTTCTTTATCTCCCGGCTGAAACCGGTGGCGGCATCTTCGGCCTGTTCCACCCAGCTGATCTTACGGGAAAGCCCGGCTGATGATACCTCCCCCTGGACGGGATAGTGGTTGGGGAAGTTCTCCTGGACCAGCGGAACGGGATCAACTTTCCTGCCGGTGCTGGCAATGGCCGCAGCTATAAGGGCAGCCTTTTCCATCTTTTCCATGGTAAGTTCCTCGGTGTAGGCATAGCCGGTACTTTCTCCCTTCAGCACTCTTATTCCCACTCCATGGAATATGGATTTGGTTGCTTCCTTTACAATTCCCTCCTCCATGCTGATATAGTTTTTCTCGATATGCTGAAAGTACAGGTCGCTGTATGACCCCCCCCGGGATAGTGCTTTGCTCAGAATCCTTCTGATATCAGTCTGATCAATTCCAAAATAGTCGGTAAATCCAAGCAATTTATTCTCCCTGATACAGGAAAGGCCGCATCCTTAAAACCGGTTTATCTTTTAACCGGATAACTCATTTCTGCAAAAGTTATGCCGGGCAGACCGGCGCGATATCTAACCCGGTTGTCATTTTAAAATTAAGTTTGTATATTATAATCTATGAGGGGATATGAAAAGGATTATTATCTTGTACAGGAAAAAAATCAGCAGTAGTTACCTTTTTCCACTGTCTCTTGCCGCACTGTTATTTTCCGTTTTTTCAACAACTTCCCTGGAGGGCGGGGAAACACCCAGTTATATCTGCGATCTGATAAGAAGGGTGGAATATTCGCGGCTCGAACAGATGGTGAAGAGTCTCAGCGGGGCTGATAGTGTATATATAGACGGAAGTTACAGAAGGATCAGAACCAGGCATGCCCTTGTTGATACAGCTGATCTTGCCCGGAAATTTCTGGCTGCCAGGGTGGGGGAAATGGGTTACAGTCCTGCTGTTCAGGAATTCACAGTATCCCGTTCATACCAGGATATTACCTCGGTAACTGTATGTTCTGATGGAGGATACAGCTGGATTGCTGATCTGGAAGGGTCGGTCTACCGGGGAGACTTCAGGGGAGACAGAATAGAACTGGCCAGAGCGGGCAGAATAGAGGGGGAGATATATGACCTGGCTGTGGATGGAGAAGGGAGGCTGTGGAGCTGTTGCGGTTTGCCCAACGGAGGGTTAGGGGGGCTGTATATGTCCGAAGACCAGGGGGAGAGCTGGATTGAAATCAAGGCAGGGCCCCGGATCTACCAGCTTCAATCAATTACTCTGGAGCACTCCCTGTTCGGGATTGCAGCCGGCACTTTCGGTACCCTGTTGAGGACAGCGGATGGAGGGGTGAGCTGGTCCCTGGTTTCCTCATCTCAACTGGAATACAGAAATCTGATGGGTTCGGCAGCCAGTGATTCCCTGCATTTCTGGGTGGTTTCCAATAACGGGTACCTGTTTGAAAGTGTCAACTCCGGGGTTACCTGGACCGGCTCGTACCTGGGCGGCTATCAGATTTACGATATCGATTTCACCGGCGAGTATGGTGTGATAGCGGGTAACGGGGTGGTTTTCTACAGCCGGGATGGGGGGGAGAGCTGGAATGAGGTTTCTGTAGATGCGGATCTGAGGTGTGTGGCCATGATGGATGCTTCCTCGGTATTGGCTGTGGGGGGAGGGGGAGAGGTATGGATGAGCCGGGATGGGGGGAAGGTCTGGGTTGAGCTGGAGCTGGAATGCCTCAGCAGCAAAAATCTTCTGGGAGTGGGATGGGAGGGAGGTAATGTATTCTGGGCGGGTGGTGACGAGAAGGTGTCCAGGGTTGATATAGGGGAGGTTTCTTCTCCGGTCTGCTGGGATTACAGTGTGGTGGATACCATGATGGGGGAAAATATAATATTCCGGAGGGAGGGAATGTCCAATCCGGATGAGGTGGTGGTGTTGTGTGCCCACTACGATGCCATGGCTGAATATCCCTATGATCTGACACCCGGTGCCGATGACAACGCCTCCGGGGTGGCGGGAGTTCTGGAGTGTGCCAGGGTATTGAGATACGCCAGCCTGGACCGGAGTGTACAGTTTATACTGTTCGACAGCGAAGAGCTTCACCTGGTGGGCAGCTCATACCTGGTAAACCATCTGGACTCCAGCCGGGTATACCGGGGGGTAATAAACCTGGATATGATTGGATATCATCATCACCAGGAGAGGGTCACCGATATCTTCAGCCGGGATTCTTCCTGCGATTCCATCCCGTCAGGTGCCATCAGGCAGGTGGTGGATGATTGTGGTATACAGATCGATCCCAATATAACAAACTCCCCTTCACCCAGCAGTGATCACATGCCCTTCCGGGATCTGGAGGGGGTGGGGTCGGTTCTGATGATCGAACATGATTACCGGTCCAACCCCAATTACCATTCGGTATCGGATGTGTGGAGTTACCTGGACTATTACTATCTGGAGCAGAATGTAAGGGCTGCATTGGGTGCGGCGGCCCTCCTGGCCGGGTACGGTGGGATGGAACAGGGCCTTCCGGTGCTGAGGCAGAATTATCCCAATCCATTCTCCACCAATACCATAATATCCTTTTCTCTGCCCCGCCGGGTAAGGGTGGTGTTGAAATTCTATGATGTATTGGGCAGGAGGGTGGACTTTATAGACCTGGGGGAGAGAGGCCCGTCTTCATCGGTGGTCTACCGGTGGGATGGCCGTAATCACGGCGGAAGGGAGTTGTCCCCGGGGGTTTATTTTGTGAAACTGGAGGCGGGTGGTTATACCGATACCAGGAAGATAGTGCTGGTGAAGTAGATTCAGATATGCCCGGTCTGATTCTCAATCTGCTGTGAGAGCTTCTATCACCTTTTTTACTTCCTCATCAGTGTTGAATACGTGGGGGCTGAGTCTTACCGCACCGCCCCTGATACTTGCTGTGATCCCATGACTGGTCAGTTGCTGGAATATCTCCCCGGTATCCCGCCGGGGATGGGAGAAACATATTATCCCGGAGTTGTGTCCCTGGCTGCGGGGGCTTTGGATGACAAAGCCGTTATCCCGGAGTTCCCTCTCCAGCGAGGCGGTAAGGGAGAGGATATATTTCTCTACCCTGGCCATTCCGGCCTTCAACAGATTGCCTGCTGATGCGCCCAGGCCCATTATTCCGTGGAAATTCAGGGACCCCTCCTCGAATCTGCCGGCACTTTTCCTGTAGTTCAGCCGATAGCTCTGCAGATCCATGAAATTCTCCACACTGGTCCATCCCGGATTATAAACCTCCAGCTGATCGAGAATCTCCCTCCTGCAGTAGAAAATCGCGGTACCGGGCAGGGCCATCAGCCACTTGTGAGCGCCCGCCGAGAGCAGGTCGGCCCGGAGGGCGGGAATGCGGCAATCTATCATGCCCAGAGCCTGAATTGCATCCAGGTGCAGAAATATTTCCCTCTCCCGGCAGAATGCTCCCAGCTTTTCTGCATCTATCCGGTATCCGCTGGAGTACTGAACCAGGCTGACGGTTACCGCTCTGGTGTGCCGGTCGCATGCCTCCATAAGCATTTCCGCGGTTACTCTCCCCCGGATGGGAGCAACCCTTCTCAACTCCACATCCTTCCTCTCCGAGATGGCCATCCAGGGATATACATTAGCTGGAAATTCCATCCCCGGCATTACCAGGTTATCCCCCTTCCGCCAGGGTATACCATTGGCCGCAATCAATATTCCCCGGGTGGTGTTCCCGGTGAAAGCTATTTCATCCTCCCGGACACCGGTCAGTTCCCCTACCAGCCGGCGGGTATCCTCCACTCCCTGCTTGATCTTTTCCATTCCCCCGGTACCCTCCTCCATCAGGATACGGGATACCTCCTCCCGGGCTTCCGCCACCGGTGTGGAGAGGGGTGCCACGGCTGCATTGTTCATGTAGATGTATCTTTCGGTGATGGGAAACTGTTCTCTGAAGCTTTCGATCTCCAACGGATTCCCCCTTTGTTCCGGAAATGTTTCCATCTGGCTTAACCTCACTATACCCGGATTGTAATATTAAATCCCCGCCTTTTCAAAGTACAAACCCGGCGCGATTATATATCTAGAAATTATATCCCAGCAGGTTCCAGTGTATCAGGGAATAGATGAACAGCAGTCCTGCCAGGGTGAACAGGGAGAAATGTATTTTCTCTGCCGGGGTCGGATTATCTTCCCCCCATACCCGTGGGAGGTGGGAGGTGTGTATTGCAGTCATGGCTGTGGTGATCATGGGGATGGTGAACAGGGGATAGAGTACTGCACTGCTGCTGTACAGACTTCCCCCGGCCAGAACAGGCAGGTTGAGGATGATCAGAAAGATCAGGTTGAGGGAGGCAGTGATCAGACACAGGAATCTCTCCGTCCCGCAGCGCCCTCTCCCTGTTGGAGCACCACCTTTGATATGAGTGATAATGGGAATTATTACAGCTGATATAAATACCAGAGTACAGATGAACAGCAGTATCTGGTGAAAAAAGGTGGTTTCCCACCAGGGGAGTTTTATCAGGGAGGTAACCGGCTGATCGCCGAAGAACATATGGGTTATATCTCCCTCCCGGTCTGAACGGAAGAATATGAATCTTTCAGCATCTCTCTCTCTGAAAACCAGAGGCTCTACCTCCGCCAGCAGGGGGGATTCATTCTCCTCACCGGTGGTTACCCTGAGATAGCCGGTTTCGGTCGAATTAACCGTTATTTCAGGATGGATGATGTTGAGATATTTTCGGATTCCGCTGGCAGGGTATGTTGAATGTATGTACCGGCCGGTATATTTCCCCGGTTGGACGGGTATATGGAGGGGCGGGCGGGTTGACCGGGACATTCCGGGGGAGAGGAATCTGTCCGGAAATGTTTCCTTTAATTCATTTATTGCTGCCCTGCCCATTCCACCGCTGCAGAAGAAGAATAAGCCCCACCCCTGTTCCGGCTGAATCAGGAGGATGGAATGAAAACAGTCCCTGCTGCCATCATGCCCGATTACTCCGGTTCCCTTCCATATCCATTTCTTGAAACCCAGTGCCATTCCGCTACTTCCCGGCGCATTGCTGAAGTGGAGCCGCTGCATCTGCCGGGCGGTTTGATGATCCATGATCCGGGTATTTCCGAAGGAGCCTTCCTGCAGATGGGCTATCATGAAGTTGGCCATCCCCCGGGCGGTGGTCCTCATGGAACCGGCGGGGGGCATATTGGTTGGCCTGAGGCGGCACCCCGGAGCTGTCTCCTCATTCCGGACGGCATAAGAAGGTTGATCGAATGTACTGCTGTGCATCTCCAGAGGCCGGAAAATTCTCTCTTCCACGTACCGGCAGAAGGGTGTACCGGATGCCAGCTCGACCAGATATCCGGCCAGAGCAATACCGTAGTTGGAATAGCATGTTATCTCCCCGGGAGTAAACAGCCGGGCAGGGAGGTTGGATTTGAGAAAATCACCCAGAGGGGGAGGTTCCCTGTTCTCTTCGGTGTAGAACCTGTTGCCAATGTGTTCCAGCCCGGCGGTATGAGTCATCAGGTGAAACAGGGTAATGGGATGGCTGAAGGCAGGGGGAATCCGGATGTCCTTGAGGTAACGGTTTACATCTGAATGAAGGGAGAGTTTACCCTCTTCTATCATCTGCATCGCTGCAGTGCAGGTTACCAGCTTGCTTACCGAACCTGCCGGCAAAAGGGTTGAATATGGAGAAATTCCCGGGGTCCCCTCCCGGAGGGACTGTGGATAGCCCTTCAGCAGCAGGATACTGTCACCCCGGACATATGATGCCGCCGCACCGGTCAGCTGGTATCTTTTCATCCGGGAGGTAATCATGCTGTCCAGAAAAGTTATGGTATCTTCGCTGCGGGCGGACATTTCACTCGAACCGGAAGAAATATCAGGAGTGAGTGAGAGGAGCATGAAGAGAAGGGGGAAGGTTAATTTATGCTGCTGAAGCAAGCGGATCAGGGAATGGAGTTTGAATTTGACGGTTAGATCTCGCATTTAACTTCTTCTGAACTCAGGTGTATCTTTGTTCACGGCGATTAGTCTGTCTCCGGAGGATATAATATTCATATGGTAACCGTTAAGGGTATTTTTCTTCCCGGGGTTTACTCATTTTTATTTGATCTTTATGATTCATATACCCGGTGTTTCAAATCACTGTGGATTTCTCCCCGGCCGGTGAAGGTGTCACGCCCCGGGGCACAGCCCCTATCTCAACAGTACCATCTTTCTGGTCCGGTTGAAGGAACCCACCGACAGCCGGTAGAAGTATATCCCGGAGGATGCCTTTTTCCCCCGGCTGGTTATACCGTTCCATTCTATCCTGTATTCATCCGCATCCAGCCACCGGTCGATCAGTGAGGCCACCACCCTGCCATTGATGTCATATACCCTCAGAGTGGTGCGGCCGGGCTGGTTAAGAAAAAACCGGATGGTGGTATTGGGGTTGAACGGATTGGGATAGTTCTGGTACAGGGTGGTGACCAGTGGAGCAAACCCTGAATCTGTGGTAACTTCATTCTTATCGCAGAGTATCCATCCGTCCGGATCGAGAGAAACATCTATCACAGAATCCTCGAATGAGAGATGATACTCATGATGGAATTGATTTACTCTCAACACAGTATCCACTGTGGCAGAGGAGAGGCTGATCCTGAAATCCACCGGCATGTCGTAGGTATACTCCTGCTGCTGATTTACCATTATGGTCAGGTTGTAACCGGACTGACTGGCCGGGTAGCAGTGCCAGCTCCACCGGTACTGCAATCTGTCGTCCCTGGTAAGCCAGGGGGTGAAGAACCAGTCAAGGTCAGCACCATAGTGATCTTCACAGACACCTGTGAAATCGTCGGTTTCGGCGTGCTTATGCCGGAACCGGGGATCTGCGACATAACTCTGCAGAATATCGAAGAAGGTGGAGTCACCGGTTACATGTCTCAGCATATGAAGGACCCAGGCGGCCTTATCGTATACCACATTGTTGAAATAGTACCAGGGATAGCTGTTATCAGGATCCCTCAGGATGGGGCCATCCCAGGAGGGGGGATAATCCATTTCGGCCATATAGCTGTGCAACTCATCTTCTCCCCCGGTGTGTTCGAACCACAGGGCCTCGGTGTAGCTGGCGAATCCTTCATTGAGCCATATGTGAGTCCAGTCCTTTACCGTTATCAGATCGCCGAACCATTGATGCCCCAGTTCATGTACATATATCCAGTCGTATGCGTGATTGCCGGTGATGAGCATATGTCCGTAGCTGCAGAGGGTCTGGTGTTCCATTCCTCCTCCGATGGAGCAGAGGGCCACTCCGTATTTTTCATCGGTGAAGGGGTAGGTTCCATACAGGGAGGATAAGTATTCCAGTGCCGGGATCTGTATGTTGAGATCTTCCTCAGCATCAGTCACCCTGTCCGGATATATATAGTTAGTGACCATCATGGTTTCGCCGGGTGCGTATTCGAAGTAATCCTCCAGCCTTACATATTCCGAGGCTGCTATGGATGCGAGGTAGGTGGTCATGGGGTAGTTCTCTTTCCACTGATAACACCTGTATGGCTCCCCCCAGCAGGTGGTATCGTTCTCCCCTATATAGTTTCCGTTGGAGGCGGCAAAGAGGGTACTGTCCACAGAGAACAGTAAATCGAAGGTAGCCTTGTCATCCGGGTAGTCCTTGCAGGGCCACCATGTTCTGGCACTCCAGGGCTCGCTGAGGGAATATATTACCGGGGTATTACTGGAACCGTAAGTCCTGAAGAATAATCCCGGATTCGTGGTTTCATCAGGAGAGCCGCTGTAGCTTATCCTGATAGCCGTTTCCTCGTCCTGTGCCAACTCTTCACCGAGGTTGACCGTGATTATATCCGAGCTGTGGCTCCAGTTCAGACTGGTTCCGTTCCCATCTGTTACGGAGTAAATGTTAAGTCCGTCATCGGCATCTATATCAACGGATTGGAGGCCGGAGGCCAGACTTTTAAGCGTTATGGTCACCTGACCCGCGATGGAGTCGGCGGAATCATTGAATCCTATCTCCAGCCTGTAGTGGAGGGCGTCGTAGAGGAGCTGATTGCCGGTGGGATCGGGCATGTACAATTTTTCTCTTCTGAAAGCTTCCTCACTGCGGGGCATCTCCATTCTTCTAAGAATATCCCTGTCTATCTGCTTGAACCTGTCCTGGGCGGCTAGCTGAGCGGAAAGAACTATCACCACAAAGAAGATAAATATTACTCTTTTCATTTCGGTACTTCCTTTGTTTATATTATAGTTGAATTATAACTATTTCAGATGCCATTTACAATTTGTGAAAGTCAAAAAATCAGTAATATACCCGGTCTATTTAGAAAATCCCGGCACAGGCGTACCGGTCCCCGGGTTAAGATTATTCCGGGTTAACCGCTTGATTTTTCAAACGGTTTGAAATAATTTTCTAACCGTAATAATAAAGTCCCTGTGAGGGTTGAGGAGAAGTATCATTTTCAATCTGTATCATGGTGGCGGGGGAGCAGTTTCTTCCGCATCATTAACTCTTTGATATCCTTCCGGTGCCGGGGATTCAGGTTCGCCCGTAGAGGATTGACATGACCGGAGAAGCAGATAGAAAGAAGTGGAACCGGGAACTCACCTTCCTGGCTGTAATTCTCGGAATAGCTCTGATACTGAGGATTATTTTCTTTATTCAGCTCAACCATTCGGAGCTGGGAAAAATATTCTCTCTGGATACCCGTTTTTACAGGGATCTGGCAGTGGATATTGCCGGAGGGCGTGGTTTTCCCTCCGGAGCCATCACTTTTAATCCCCTCTATCCTATCCTGCTGGGAGTGATTTTCAAGATTTTCGGGCCGGCTGTGGGTGTGGTGCGGGTGATACAGTTTATACTTGGTGCAATTACTATATACATTATCTTCCTGGCTGGCAAGATGTTAGAGGATGCCAACCGGGGCGGGAACGGAGAGACCGGGCCGGTAGGTTTGACAGCAGCTGTAATGATGGTGCTTTATCCCTACTTCATGCTCTATGAGGGCAGCCTTCTGGGAACCACTGTGGTTACATTTCTACTGGTCTCTTCGCTGGCACTCCTGATGGCTATTCATAGGAGATATTCGGGGATGTGGCGGGATGACGGCGGGAGGGGTGAAAAAGATAATGTTGATAACAGGGAGACCAGTTGGCTGAGAAGAAATATCTTATATATTCATGTCATCCTGTTGGGTCTCTGCATGGGAGGAGGGGTTCTCTCCAGGCCCAACTATTTCTTTCTGCTTATACCGATGGCGGTTCTATGGCTGGTTCTGGCGAGCCCCCGCCGGATTACCGGATTGAAAAATGCTGCCATATTTGCAATCTGTATTCTGTTTTTTCTTGTTCCTCCTGTTATTTACAATGCTGTGGAAACGGGGAAATTCATCCCGGTCAGCGCCCATGGGGGGATAAACTTCTACATAGGCAACGGACCGGAGGCTGAGGCGGTGTATAATCCTCCCCGGGGTATGAGAAACAGTATGAGGGGTTTGATCGAGGATTCCAGGCTGGTGGCCTCCCGGGAGTTGGGTAAGGATGTCACGGTGGCTGAAGCATCTACCTACTGGTACAACAGGAGCTTCCAGTATATGGGCTCCAATACTGTGAGATGGCTGAAGCTGATGGGGAAGAAGATGATACTGTACTGGAATGGCCTGGAGGTACCCGATGTTCTGGATATGAAGCTCTACCGGAAGGAATGTCCGGTTCTTCAGATTCCTGTTCTATCCATGGTTATAATTTCACCCCTGGCTCTGGCCGGTTTGTTTCTGATGTGGAATATGAGGGGAGGACGGATACCGGTTTTGTTTGTAGCAGGGGCCATGTTATCCATGATGATGTTTTATGTTAACTCCAGATACCGGCTTCCCTCTGTCCCGGTTCTTATTCTTTCCGCCTCCTGTTCCCTCTGGTGGCTAAGGAGGGCTGCAGGTATGGGAAGTTGGAGAAGGGTGGTTTTGATGCTGGCTGCTGTGGCGGCCATAGTTATATCTGTATCGGGCCGGGAATACTGTAAGGTCAACCGGAGTTCGGTGTATACAAATCTGGGTAACTACTATGCCAGCCGGGACATGGACGCCAAAGCCGAAAGGGCTTTTGCCCGGGCTTACCGGATGGCTCCGGAGCAGGTGGAAACGCGGATAAATTACGCTAAGATTCTGCAGAAGAGGGGTAAGAACAGGGAAGCGGTCGGATATTACCGTTCAGCCTACTCGGACTGGCCCGATTACCCCATGCTGGCAGTAATGTATGGATCATCTCTGGAAAGAATTGGAGAAAAGGATAAGGCAGAAGAGCTCTACCGTTATGCCTATTCTCTTCCCGGGGATAGGGACCGGGTGTGGGCCTGCAGGTTGTTATCCCGGTTGTCATACGCCGCGGGGAATAGGGATGAAGCAGTCCTGTGGATAAAGAGGGGGCTGGAGATACAACCGGATAATGAAGATCTGATAAGGTTGCTTCACCGGCTGAGTGAACCGTGATTTTTTCCAGTGCCTGCTTATCTGTTTGTTAATATAGTTCTGCAGGTTTATAATTCATACGAAGTATACTCCGGCCGGCTGGTGATACAGGATGGAAGGGGTGGTTGGATTTGATTCTGTGAAAGCGGGGAAGATTGGAAAAATGTGGATAATTCTTAATGGTTTCTGATAAATATGTATTGTATCTAAAACAGGGAAAGAAACTTACATGATTGAAATTATCTCCGTGATACTGAAACACAAAAAACTTCTGGCTGCATCGGTGCTGGCCGCCTTCTTGATTTCTGCGGTGATCAGCCTGGTAATCACTCCGGTCTACAGGTCCTCCGCAACCATTATTCCAATCGGATTCATCGAGGAACTTGCTAGTGTAAAGAACTATTTTTCCTATCTCGGTTCCATGGGGGAGTCCTTCACAGCATATGCCAGGATCAGAAAAAATTTCATTATTCACGGTATTATCAGGAGCCGGAAGGTGACCGGTATTATAGCGGAGAGATACGATATGACGGATATTTATCAGACAGACCGGTTCGAGGAGGCCAGGGAAAGATTGCTGGAAAATACCAGCGTGGATGTTCACAGCTCCGGTTCCATATCCATCAGCTTTCAGAATGAGGACCCGGAACTTGCAGCCAGGGTGGTAGAAGCGTATGTAAGCACCCTGGACAGCATTATGGTGACACTGAGTGCGGAGGATGCAGAAGCGCGGTCAGAATTTATCAGCCGTGAGATAGAGAGAAGGGAGAGTGAGATAGCCGGATCCGATTCGGTGCTGATGGCTTTTATGCAGGAGCACGGGGTGTACCAGCTGGAGCAGCAGGCCAGAGCTGCTCTGGAAGCGGCTGCGGTTATAAGAACCAGGCAGGAGCTGATAGAGGTAAAGAGGGGAATGCTGGAGGAGGTAGCCACCGGGGAAAATCCCAGCCTGAAGTTGATAAAGCTCGAACTGAAGGAACTGGATAATCAGATAAGAAGGATGAGCCAACAGGGTGACCGGGGGAATCTGTTCCCTCCCCTCAGCGAATTTCCCTCTCTGGCCAGCCAGTATATTCAGTTAGTGACCAGACGGGAACTGAAAGAATTTGCTCTGCAGTATATGCGGCTAAAGCTGGAAGATGCCAGGATAATCTCCTCCCGCGGAGTTTCATCTCTGAGGATGGTAGATCCGCCCTTTGTCCCGGAGAGAAGGATCTGGCCTAAGAGAAAGCAGATAGTTCTGATTTCCACCATTTCGGTTTTCCTGTGGGCCTGCATTCTGATAATTGCAGTAGAAGTGAGGGGGAGAAAGAACCTCCACCTGAGTAGCCTGTTTGTTGTGGGGCCCGGTTTGACCTCGCCTGACAGGGAAGGTTCTTCACCGGAGGTGAGGGGAGAGAATGCCGAAAGGGAAGGCGAATCATCCTGACACGGTAGCGAGGGTGATGATTTAAGTTATGGAAGAATCTTTGAATTACAGACGCCTGATGATATTGTTTGTCGCCGGGTGTGTCATCCTGGGGGGAGGTTATTTCCTTTTACCATCAACTATATTCAATCTCGGCATAATGGCACTGTTTTTCCTTCCCCTGGCCATTGTTTTGATTGAAAGGCCCTCTATTATATACTGTTTGTTTGTGGTAGTCCTCTTTTCCAATATAGAGGTATATTTCCAATTTGGATTCTTTATGTTTCTTCTGGTTGCCATGCTTACAGTCCTGGCTGTATCGGTTGCCAGAGGCAGGAGGATGGTAATACATGACTGGAAATTTTCGGCGCTATTATTCATACTTTTGCTGACTCTGTTCCAGTCCGCTGCAGTAGCCCGCGAGCTGGGTAAGTCCCTCCAGGGTCTGATCGATATTATCAAGGTATTAATTTTTATCGGGATAATTATTCAGTTTGTGAGCAACAGGGCAGAATTCAAGCGTTTTATCATATTTGCTGTGGTGGGGGTATTACTGTGTGATCTGATGCCGTTTATTATCACTCCCCCCACTGGCGGCACACAGGAATCAGCTCTGATGTGGTCCTACGGTGTGTACCGGTACGCCGGACTGATCGGAGACGCCAACGGGTTCGGGCTCTACCAGATCTTCATAATTCCCCTGTTACTCTTCCTGGCTATTACCAACCGGCGGTCGAAATTGATAACGGTGGCTATTTTGATGATTATTCTGACCGCTGTGTTTATGATCGTTCTTAGTTTTTCCAGAAGCAGTTTTGTAAGTCTGGTTTCGCTTCTGATCGTTTTAATGGTGGTAGAACGAAAGAACCGACTGATAATGATTACCGGTTCCCTGGTGATACTGGCTGGTATTCTGTTTACCCCCCTGGTCTTCTGGAGCCGGATAAAGAGCATACTGGAGCTGGGTTCGACTCTGATGCAGGATTATGCCGTAGTCACCCGTATTGCCAGCATGAAGGCAGCCATTATGATGGGAGTTGAAAATCCCCTGTTTGGAGTCGGGTTCAACAATTTTCTCTCCCGTTCTTCCGTTTACATGCCTTTTTATGTTACAGTTCATAATATCCTTCTGGAAATATTCAGCGGGGCGGGATTTCCGGCATTGGCAGCTGTAATTGCAATACTGATATATAATTTAAGGGTAATATTCAGAATGATTTCGAGGAAGGATGATCCCGAAACCTCTCATCTGGGAAGATTGCTGCTGGTCCAGTATGTGGGGATTGGAGCTATGGCTATGTTCGTACCCGGGGTGGATGAATTGGTGTTCTGGATGACCGTGTTCATGCCCACTCTGGCCGGATTTGCCTATCAGATTCCTCTCCGGAATAACAGCTATCGGGGTGATTCCGCCTGTAATCCAGCCGGAGCAAAATAGCGACACCTGCCTCCGGTGGTGGTAATTTCAGACCTCTTTTAAGGGGCACAGAGAATATCAGGGGGAGAAAAGTGAAAAAGGGTGCAGGTTTAAGAGTATCTTCCACTCATTTTTATACATTCCTGATAATCATTCTGGCTCTGGTCACCCTGTTATATATTCTGGTGTGGAGAGATGCTCCTGTGATGACCGATGATTCTCCCGGTTACATGGAGGTGGCCCGCGACCTTGGAGATTTTTCCCTGGACAGATTACATGGCAGGGTTCCCGGTTATCCCCTTCTACTGTTGATCACCGGGTCAGCGGAGCAAACCTCGCGGGTGTTGTTTGTTGTTCAGCTGGTGATGTACATGACTTCGGTTATACTTCTGGCTGCTTTTCTCAGGCATCTGAATGTTTCCATCAGGCTGATATGGGCCTTCATTTTTATCTCTATTATTCCACCCAGCGTAGTAAAAACGGCGTATGTTCTATCCGGTTGCCTGACCGAATTCTTTCTGGTAACAGGTATGCTGGCTCTGCTTTTATGGTTAGACAGGAGGAGGGCAGGTTTCTTGATCGCATCGGGGATTGCCCTGGCTGTATCAGCACTTATCCGCCCCGCCTATCAGCTGCTGTTCTTAATTACAGGCATCCTGTTTTTCGTACTGGCGGTATACCTGGCAAGGTTAAAGACAGCGCTGACCAGGGCGGCGGCAGTTATTTTCATCTTTTTCCTGATCATAGTGGGAGGGTTTTCCCTTCATAACAAGATAAGGTTTGATTACTTCGGACTGACCCACTGGTTCGGTTTCAATCTAAGCTCCAAAACGGCGAGGTTCGTGGAAAGATTACCCGATCAATATTCAGGGGTAAGGCGGATCCTGGTTAAAAACAGAAACAGGGCCCTGACTCAGCGGCACGGATCTCATACCGGAGAGATGTACATATTCAGCGCCATCCCGGAACTGCGCCGGGAAACGGGAATGACCGAGAGGGAGCTGGCGGAGTTCATGGTGGAGATAAATTGGATTCTGATCAAAAGAGCACCCCTGAACTATCTCCTGGAGGTGGGCCGTTCCCTCTGCCGCTACTGGTTTCCTGCTACCACGGATATTTCCAATTTCGATTCCGGAACACTCCAGTTCCTCTGGAGCTTGATACATTTTCTGGTGGTGATTGTGTTTCTGGCAGTTGTATTAATCCTGGCAGCTTACCGGATTATGCTGTGGGCATTACCACAGCGGGCCGGAGATAGACTGCGGGCGGACCTTTCTGGTCATTATCTGCACCTGGCCGCGTTTCTTCTGCCCCTCTCTTTTATCGTATATACCATGCTGATATCCACGGTTTTTGAAATGGGGAATCCCAGATACCGGTTGCCCACCGAATTAATGATTTTCTTTACTGCGGTTTCGGGTATGAAGCTATGGCAGAGGTTAAGGGGCGAACTGAAGTAACCGGCGTCGAGATGGTCAGAAGGAGTAGCTGACCGATACCCGGTTCTTTCTTCCGAAGGAATCTTCCGGATCGAAGGTAAAGGCCAGGGATATTTCAGCTGAGCGGTAGAGGGTGGAGATTCCGGCATGGAGTATGGTTCTCTGCGATTCGGCCAGCCTGAGGTCGGCACCTCCCAGAAGATGGAACAGGTCCGGAAATACTGCCGCTGTTACTCCGGTAAGGATGCGGTTAATCTCGCCCCGTTTCCAGACCGCATCGCATTCTACCGAGAAGATCTCCCGGTAGAAACCGTGGTAGGAGAGGGAGATGATCCAGGATGGATCTATCTCCTGCTCACTATCTGGATATGACACTGTGCTGAAGAAGTTTCTTCCCACCAGGGCAAACCAGAGCTTTTCTCTCAGTTGTGCTGTCCACCCCAGATCAGCTGCCATTCCGGAAGCATCAGCATCGCTGAGACCGGTGGTGCTGCGCATGTATCTGAAACTGAATCCCAGGCTGTTGTAATGATTGGGGGTGAAAGCCGCTGAAAGTCCAAAGGTATTCTCACTCCATCTGGAGCCACCGGCCAGCTCCAGCCCCAGCTGAGTTGCGGTAAATCCAAATCCGTATCTGTTCAAATGATAGGAATGGCTGCCGGCATTCTCCCTCTTCATCAGCCCGGTAGCCGCAGAGATGACGGTATAGCGGTTATCCAGACCGGGTACCGGTTTGGTGCTGGCCAGGGTTACGCTGGGGGAAGACATGAATGTAAGATTGGCGGGATTCCAGTAGGTGCTCCGGTCATCCCTTATCAGCAGTGCGGCCGCACCTCCCACACCTTCTCCCCTGGCATCCCAGCCCATGGGAAGAAAGGTGCCGCCCCGGGAATAGTTTTCTCCCCTTGCCTGGAGGGGGAAGACCAGGCTAAGAACAACTGCAAAAACCAGTGTCAAATATCCGGCAAATCTTCTCATAGTTATCTGACTACCGCTATGAAGTCCTTTTCCGTCACCTCTCTTCCCTGCGAAGTTACCTTAATAACACAGAGGTACACTCCATTACGGACCTCTTCTCCATTACCATTGTTCAGATCCCAGTAGATTCTGAAATCGGTAGCAGGAGATCTGTCACGGAGTGAAACCACCTTTTCGCCATTAAGGGTGAATATCTCGATCTCAACCCCGGCTGCCATGGATTTAGTGATTATTCGGAACTGGTCCGGTTCCCTGAAAACCTCCGGGAAGTACATCCCGGTGATGATGCTGTAGTCGACCGATATTACATTGGAGATTCCACTTGAATTATCCGTCTGGTCAAAGGCAACCGCCCATATTTGATTGTCCCCCTCTTCCAGTCCGGAGATTTCTATATCGGTGTTTTCGTCCAGGATCGATTCATCCCTCTCCGCCAGGGTGGTATCCCCTCCGTGGTATCTGTAGATTTCTACAACCTCGGTGTCATCCAGGGGATCAGCGGTGACCGTTACCACCACCACGGGATCATTCCGGACCTGTGAGGGGGCTGATATATAGGGGGGATTTGGCGGTGTGGTATCAATCCGGAAGGATAATTCCCGGCTTCCCTCCCGGCTGTTTGTATCCTTACAGTCTACTGTAATACTGTATTCTCCATCCAGGTATTCCCCTTCCAGTGAGATGGAGTCTCCTATGGCGATCCACCACTTCAGGGTATCGGCGCCGGCGAAGGTACTGTCGGGTGTAAGGGCATCAGATTCATTCCATGTCATGGTAAGGGAAGAGGGATCTATTCCGTTCCGGTCATAGCAGTAACCGGTGAGGATATCCGCCGATTGGTTTACTGTACCTGAAGGATAGGGGGAATAGAATTCTATCTGGGGTGCAGCTGTATCTACGTTGATACCGCTAAGGTCGTAATCGCTGTTGCCGGCATGGTCGGAAGCTTCCATTCTGACATTGTAAATACCATCTGCGGTGTTCTGGTCTTCCCCCCATTTTGATATGTAATTGCCGTTTCCCGGAACGGCCTGTTCCAGCAGGTATGGTACCCCCAGGGGAGGGGTTATCTTCAGAGCAAGGCTGTCATTATACCGGGAGCTGGATATTGAATAGTATATCTTGACCGAATCGTCTTCCCCGGGCATGCCGGGCAGGTAAATCCCCGGGTAAAGGTGGGAAATATCCACCAGGGGAGAGGTGATATCTACGAACACCGACATGGTATTATGTTCGGATGTGGTACCATCGGAAGCAAAGACATGCAGGCTGTATTTACCTTCGTCCAGGAGGTGGTGGAGGGAATCCCTGCCGGTCCAGTAGCATTCGGCGGTGTAGCCGGTGTCCGCATTCTGGACGAACAGGAGCGAATCTATCACCACCGTGCCGGTAGAATCCTCCAGGGTAATGGCTAATGTATCACAGGCAGAATCCAGTTTGACGGTAACCAGGGAAGAATCCTGAACTCCGTCCCCATTGGGTGATATGGCGTGATAATCTACCTGGGGAGTATCTATCAGGGAGGCATGTGCATGCACAAGGGCCGGGATAATAGCAAAACCGGTGATGGCAGCTATAAGCAGTTTCTTCAAGAAATAGTTCTCCTTTTATCCAGACAGCAGTTTCGGTTTCGTGTATTATAATGATAGTCAGACCTTAAGGTCAACGTAATTTTATAATTCCGGAGTTTATCTGTCGGGAGTGGCGGAGAATCGGGCAGTGCCGGTTGATATGTTCTTATGGTTTTTGTGTCAGACCGGGTGATTATAATATCTCCGGAATTGAGATGAACCGGTTTTTCCGGCTTCGTAATAGGGTCAAGAGCAACCGGGCGGATATGTATCTCGTTTATTAGAGGGTGGAAAAGATATGATAGATACGGGCAGAATCAAGAAACTGAATAAAATCGATTACACCGGCGGAGACATAGTCTACTGGATGAGCCGGGATCAGAGGGTTGAGCATAACTGGGCCCTGCTCTATGCCCGGGAACTGGCGGAAGAGTACGGGGTTGATATGGAGGTGGTTTTCTGCCTGGTTCCCCGCTTTCCGGGAGCTACATTGAGACAGTACGGATTTATGCTGGGCGGGCTTAAGCAGGTAGAACGGGATCTCAGGGACAGGAATATTCCCTTTTATCTGCTGAAGGGGGAACCGGGGGAAGAGATTCCTCCCTTTGTCAGTGCTGCCGGCGCCCTGGTTGTCGACTTCGATCCTTTGAAGATAAAGAGGAAATGGAAGAGGGATGTATCGAGAGCAATAAATGTGCCTTTCTATGAAGTGGATGCCCACAATATCGTACCCTGCCGGGTTGCCTCGGATAAACAGGAGTATGCAGCCTATACCATCAGGCCGAAGATCAACAGGTTGCTGGACAGGTTCCTCACTGAATTTCCGGAGGTGAGCGGGCAGAAGGGCAAACAGAAGAGCGAGAAAATAGATTGGGATGAGGTAAGTGAAAGCCTGGATGTGGACTCCGGTGTGGATGTGGTAAGCTGGATAAAACCGGGAAGGAAAGAGGCTGAAAAAATCCTGAGAGGTTTTATCCGCAATAAACTGGAAAACTACTCCCGGGACAGAAATAACCCGAATAAGGATGCCCTGTCCAACCTCTCCCCCTATCTACATTTCGGCCAGGTTTCATCCCAGAGGATCGCTCTGGATGTTATGAGATACGGTTCCGACGGGGATGAATTCCTGGAGGAGTTGATTATCAGAAAGGAGCTGTCGGATAACTTCTGCTTCTATAATCCATATTACAACAGTGTCAGGGGGTTTCCCTCCTGGGCCAGGGAAACGCTAACCCGGCACAGGGATGACAGGAGAGCGTACATATACACCAAAAAGCAGTTCGAACAGGCTGACATCCACGACCGGCTCTGGAATGCCGCCCAGATGCAGATGGTGGAGACGGGTAAGATGCACGGTTATCTCAGGATGTACTGGGCCAAGAAGATAGTGGAGTGGACCAATACTCCCGGTTATGCCCTCAGTGTGGCTACCTATCTCAATGATAAGTATGAACTGGACGGAAGGGACCCCAACGGATACACCGGGATTGCCTGGTCGGTGGGAGGGGTTCACGACAGGGCCTGGGGGGAGAGGGAGATATTCGGTAAGACCAGGTACATGAGCTTTAACGGCATCAAATCAAAGTTCGATGTGGATAAATTTATTGAAAAGTACCGGAAATAGCAGTTCCCGCCTGGGGTTTGCTCTTTCTGATTCTTCGAATCAAAAAATCATGCCTTCCAGTCAGGTAAAGGGTTCGAAACACACGGCACCGGAATCATACAGAATGAAAGCAAGTTGGTGAAACTCCACTGGTTACTGTATTGATACATTACAAATTATAGAATAGCGGTCCTTTTGCAGGGGAAACAGAGAGGTGCTGGTATTAGAAGATACGTGATTACTCTTCTTTCTGCAGTTTTTCCCTTATCCGCTGGATATGATGGCGAGCTCTGGAATAAAAGGGATCCAGGTCGGCGCTCTTCTGCAGATATTGCAGGGCCTTTCGGTCATTTCCCAGTTTCTCCATTACTATCCCCATGTTGAAGTTGAGGGCGGATGAGTTGGGATTGGCTGCCAGCCCTTCCCGGAGTATCTCCAGGGCCTTCCGGTAGTTTTCCTCTTCCATCTCCATCACCGCCAGGTTGTTGTATGCCGACCAGGCTCCGGGATACAGGTTTGTGGCCCGGTGATACTGTTCTCTGGCCTCTTCCAGGTTGCCCTCGCTCTGAAGCTGAGCCCCCCGGTTGAGTATGGCAGAGATCAGATTGGTAAGGTTCCTCTCCTCATCCGGCTGAAGCTCCAGCGCCTTCCGGTATGCCCGGATGGCTCCGCTGTGATCCCTGGAGTGATTGCGGGCATAGCCCAGCCTGCTCCAGTAGTACACACTGTCGGGATAGCTGGAGGTCAGTTCCTCCAGCATGACTTCAGCCTCCCGGTACCACCTGTTGCCGATATAGGCTTCGATAAGCCCCCGCCGGTATCTGGTGTTAAAGGGATCCAGCTCCAGGGCCTCCCGGTAAGTGGTTATGGCATCCAGGTATTCTTTCCTGCCGGCATACAGCTTGCCCAGCCGGTAGTAGACCTCCGCATTTGCGGTGTCCTTCTCCACCGCCCGGGAGAAGAGCTCTATGGCTTCCTCCCGGCCGCCCCTCTCCATCGCTCTTCTCCCCAGAATCGTCTCAGCCCTTCCCGGATGGAGTGGAAGGGTGTAGAGGCGTTTTTCAGCCAGCTCCGGAGAATGGTTGATGATAACCAGGGGGATCAGGTGGAATACACATACGGAGGCAAGGAGCAGGGTGGCGGGTCTGAATAACTCCTGCCGGCCGAGCCTGTTTTTCAGTGCCCAGGCGCTATATACAGTGATAACTGGTGCTATTGGGGCTAAGGCATCCCATCTCAGGCCATTCTCTATCCATTCGCCTCCTATTATGATAAGCATTACCGCCGGTATGGCAAACAGCATCAGGAGATCCTCCTCCCTGCTGGTGCCCTCCTCCCGGTTTCTATTTCTGCCTATTCTGGCAACCATCAGAATAACTGCTGCCACCGAGAGAGGCCCTGTAATCAGGAATCCCCCCAGGATGCTTTTCAGGTAACCGGTTGCTGTATGCGAGGGGGTGGGCAGATTGCCCCTGATTGTTCCGGATATCAGGCCGAGCAGATGGCCTGTATTGCTCTCCCCCCCACCGAACATAATAAAAGCATCCAGAAGAATCCAGAATCCCGCCATTATTGCCAGGGACATTACCACTTCCCTCTTCTTTTTAGAGCCCTCACCGGTTCCGGTGCTGGAACCACTCCCCGCATTTTTATTCTCTTGCTTCTCCCCAATTCCCGGTTCTTCACTGCTGAGCCCGGGTTTACCGGCGGGGGATGATTTGCGTATCTGGATGATAATCATATAGATAAAACCGGGGATCAGGAATATGGCGGAGGGGTGGGCAAAGATAGCAAGTACCAGCAGGATGGAGGGCAGATAAAAACTGACCCGCCCTCTGAATGCTAGAATAGCAGACATCAGAAAGAGGGCACAGATAAGCATGGCCACTGCTCCGCTTCCGGGGCTGCCGAACAGCAGGGCGGAGTATCCGCTCAACATAATGATAACTGTGGTGGCGGGCCTGACCGGCAGGAAGGAGCCTTCACTGCGATGCAGCAGAGCAGCCAGTTTGAGGGAGACAGGCAGTAAAGCCACTCCGGCTGTTATGCTTAGTATAGTTCCAGAAAGTGATGCATCTATAAGCAGGATGGGCCCAAGGAATTTATAGAACAGGTATTGCAGAAAGCTGCTCAGGGGTTTCCCGGCTACCAGGTGGCGGCCGCTTTCCAGGGCGGAAGATACAGCATGTCCGTCTCCCCAAAGGTTGTGTTCTTTCCTGAATACCCACAGGATCACCAGGGTTATCACAAGGGCTGCGGTTAACCTGAGAAAGTAACCCTTTTTGCCCTTCCCTGGCGAATGCTCTGGATTGGACCGGGGGGCAATAGCGGGATGAAACGGAATTAGAGCCAAAATGGCCAGTATAACTGCATAAGTGGCAGAAAATGTTCCCCAGGCGCTGATTCCCCACAGAAATGAGGGGAGTATAAAAGAGGCGGTCAGGATAAGAAATATGAAAATTGCCGGATACAGTCTGGAAAAAAGTTTCATGCGGTTTCTCCGTATCTGTTATTTGTTACCAGATCCAACGCCGAAACTCTATATGGTCGGATATGATGATCTTCGCCGGGATCAGATTTTATCTCAGCTCAATCATCATTATTCTGGTCAGGGCTGTCATTATGTCCTCCTGCCACGGAGCAATCCCGGTTTCACATATGACGTTAATAACTCCGGATAATTTCAGCTCAGTCAAATTCGCTCTTCCCCCTTGGCTCACTCTCCAGGTCTCCTTCTGTGGCTGCTACAAAGACTGCACAGGATGAATCGCCGGTAATGTTTACGGTGGTCCGGCACATATCCAGAATCCTGTCCACCCCCAGGATCAGAGCTATGCCTTCCAGAGGCAGTCCCAGGGTGTCCAGCACCATGGCCAGGGTTATGATTCCTATTCCAGGGACCCCCGCTGCTCCTATGGAGGCCAGGGTGGCCATCAGTACTATGGTAAGCAGATCGGCGGGGGAGAGGGAGAGCCCGTACACCTGGGCAATGAATACAGCTGCCACTCCCTGATAGAGGGCGGTTCCATCCATGTTTATAGTCGCTCCCAGAGGAAGCACAAAGCTGGAGGTTTCCTCGGAGACACCCAGATTTTCCTCCACACACTCCATGGTAACCGGGAGGGTGGCGTTGCTGGAGGAGGTGGAAAAGGCTATCAGCTGTGCCGGCCTGATCCCCCTGAAGAAGTCCAGGGGATTCATGCCGCCGAAGGTTTTTACTGCAATGGAGTATATAACAGTCCCATGTATCAGAAGACTGGCCAGCACTACCAGGGAGTACTTTATCAGGGATATCAGGATTTCGGTTCCGAATTTTCCCACCACCGCAGCGATCAGGGCTAATACACCGATGGGGGCAAGTTTCATTATAATATGAACCATCTGGATCATGGCTTCGCTTATTCCCTCGAAGAAATCTATCACCGGTTTTCCCTTGTTCCCCGGCACAAGGGTTATAGCCACTCCCAGCAGCAGGGCAAAGAAGATGATCTGCAGCATATTGGCTTCGGCAAGGCTCTCCACCGGGTTGGAGGGGGCTATCCGTATAATGGTATCGGTAATCCTGAATTTCTCGCTGGCGATCTGGATCTTTTGGGTAGCCTCCTGCTGGTACGATTCCATTATCCTGGCTCTGGTGTCGGGGTGCAGCCCGGAACCGGGTTTGAAAAGATTACCCAGGGTCAGCCCTATGGTGATGGCTATGGCGGTGGTACACAGGTAGTATAGAATGGTTTTCATACCCATTCTTCCCAGTTTCTTGATATTGCCCAGGCTGGCAGTCCCCACGAACAGTGAGGAGAATACCAGCGGCACCACTATCATGCGAATCAGGCGGATAAAAAGATCGCCTGCAGGTTTGATAAGTTCTGCCCGGGGGCCCATCAGCAGGCCGACCGGAATGCCCGCCACCAGTCCTATCAGTATCTTGGTGTACAGCCGGGTTGCCAGGAACTTTTTGAAAATATTCATATTGTTTCATGTCCTCCCCTGTTGTCTCGATTTTCTCCGCTGTTATCCGGTCACTATTGTTAATAAATCTTGAAAATCACCTAAGTGTAAGACTAAAATAGTTAAGATTCCAACAACTTTTCGCTTAAAAAAGTGAGGGGGAGGGAAAATAGAATAATCCGGAGCTGTGGGATAATAATTTGATTGATACCATTGCTTATAAATCAGGGAGGATCCCATGAAGGGCAGATGGATATCAGGGGGGAAGTTTCTTGCTGTTAATGTGCTGCTGGCTGTGGCGGTGCTGCCGTGGACGTGGGGATGCTCATCCGGTGAAAGCACCTACTCCAGGCTGAGGGAGGAGATGGTGGAGAAGCAGATAGCCGGCAGGGGGATAAGAGACCAGGATGTTCTTTCAGCCATGAGAGAGGTGCCCCGGCACCTGTTCGTTCCCCCGGAATACCGGTCCATGGCCTACGTCGATCATCCCCTTCCCATTGGTGAGGGACAGACTATCTCCCAGCCATACATTGTGGCTTTGATGACCTCATCTCTGAATCTGGATGGGGGGGAGAGAATCCTGGAAATAGGCACCGGTTCAGGCTATCAGGCGGCGGTGCTGGCTGAGATAGCAGACACCGTTTTTACCATAGAGATAATCCCCGAGCTGGCCAGAGAGGCTGAAAGGATGTTGGATTCTCTGGGATATGACAATGTGATGGTCCGGGCAGGGGATGGGTACGACGGATGGCCCGGAAAGGCGCCATTCGATGGAATTATGGTGACCGCTGCCGCTCCCCGGGTGCCCTCCCCGCTGATCGACCAGTTGAAGGAGGAAGGCTATCTGGTGATACCGGTGGGCGATTTCCTCCAGCATCTGCATATCTATCAGAAGAGAGAGAACAACCTTGAGCTTACCTCAACCCTGCCAGTTCGTTTTGTGCCCATGAAGGGGAAGGTCAGGGGAGAGAATGAGTGATGTTGTGCTCCTCTGCAGGTTGCATCAGAGTTATCCAACTTACTATATCCCTGGCAGTACTATCAGGCTTAGCGGCAGTTCCCCCGGCTGCCGGCTCTCTTCCCTTCCAGTCTGAATTTCCCGAGGAACCGGAGAGGTATGACAGCGAGTACTACCTGGATATGCTCACCATGAGGTTTGACCGGGGGTGGAGGGATCTGTGGTATAACAGCGACAATGTTTTCCGTATGAGATTCGGCAGCCTTAATGTGGAGCAATGGGGCCTGGAGGAGGAACTCAAGTTTTCGGCTGACCTCACTTCTGATTTGCGAATCAGATACTGGATGAATAATCGTTACCGCCTGGATCCGAGGTCGGGGGAGGGAAGTGAACTGGAGCTGGAGTACGGTCTTTTCCGCCGGTACTATGTCAGCCTGATTATTGGCCCGGCTTTCTGGAAGAGGGAAAATGACATAGGTATCAGGTTTCAGCGGAGAACGGAGAGGGACAGATTCGCCGCGGTTACATTCAGAGTGCTGGATTTCGCTAATAATTTCGCCTGCCGTCACGGAGAAAATATGGAGGATGAGGATAACATCTATACAACCCAGCCTGTTATGCTGGAACTGGAGGCAAGGGAGGAGATGGGAAAGAAGTTACGTTTCGGGCTAAAGGGGTATACCACCAACCGGTGGGAGAAGGAGTACCGATTTCTCCTGGATCAGACGGCAGATTACTGTTATTCCGCCATTGAATCTGATATATCTGTTTGGCTGGAGAGGGATATTCTCTCCTGCCTGTCACTGGCTGTGGATGCCTCTGCCGGACGTTATATAAAGGAGAAAGAGGGAGAGGAATCATATCTCAAAAAGCACCGGGTAGTGGAGTTTTTCCCCAGGATATGGTGGTATCCGGGGAGAAATCATGGCAGACCGGAATTTGACGGAGAGGAGGGACTATCCGGAGGTGAGGATAAACCTGACCGGGTTGCCGCTCCCTCCCTGGCTGTATGCGCTGGTCTGCAGTGGAGGGAGGAGAGGTGGTGCTGTTCCGGCTGCCGGAGCAGTTCTTTCGAAAAGTCAGAAGTTCTCCCCCTGGTCAGGGTAATCAAGCGATTGGGAGGGAAGAATTACCTGGAGATGGGGTTCCTGGCGGATAATTACCATTCTCTCCGGGAAGGTAAACAGGAGAGTGAATCCCGGAGGTGGGAAAACAGGATTGAACTGGCCTGGGAAATAAGGTTTAATAGCGGCAGCCGCCTGCGCTTGATAGAGACCATAGACCTGGACCGGGAGGACTGGGGGCAGTTTTCCCTGCATGACCATTTTTTCATTATGGTCGGGCTGATCTTCTAACAACCCGCAGGGCAGAGTTCCACGGACTTGCCCGGGGGTGAATGTAACCCCTTCGAAGGGTGTCGAGGCGGGCCGGTATTTTAGAGACAAGTGCCAGGGGCTCACCGTGGGTGTCTACTGGTCCGGATGGCAGGAATTCAACCGGCTGCCGGCCGGTGACCGAACCGTCCAGGGGGATAATAAAGATGAGATGATATCATATCGGCAATTACCACATGTTTGCCAGTGGTGGCTGACCCCAAGAAAACTCATCCCATCAGCCATTGCCTGAAATAGAGACGCCCGCAGGTAAAGATAAGTTTTTGAGAAAAAAGGGATACTGGAATGAAGGTTTACATAGGTATTCTGGTGGTTATTTTTATTATTGTATTGGCTGTGCTTTTTCTGATTTATCATTCACCTCCGGTTACCTCTACTCCCTCATATATGGTGGGAAAGTGGGAGGGAAGATGTGGGGTGTTAAATAACTGGTGGGATCACGGGAGGTTGGAGGTGAGGATAGAAATTGGCAGGGAGGGAGAGGTATATGGTACTATCGGCGATGCCACCCTCAGGGAGGGGCAGTTGATAAGGAACAGCCGGCTTCAGGCATGGTTGTGGGACCGGGATTATATAATAGAAGCCGGTCTGGCCGGGTTTATTCTGAAGGGGGAGGGGATCGGGAGGAAGGCGGTGGCAGTCTATGTTCCTGATCTGAACAGAGGGGGTGAGGACTGGCATTTTGAGACCAGGAGCCCGGGGATTGCCGACAGTGAATCGATAAGAATATACAGTGAAAGATTTATCATGACCAGAGTGGCCGAGGAGAGGCCGGTAACGGCCCTGTCAGAATTTTTAGCAGTACGGTAACCGGCCGGGATTTATCTCTTCCGGCTACAGGGAGGGGTAGTTAATACCGAAGCGTTTTCTGTAATAGAATCTGGTAAACAGTATCAGCAGGGCCAGAATGGGCAGATAGGGCAAGAACAGGTATCCTGCCGTTATGGAAAATGCCAGGGTGGCAACCTTGGCCGGAAGAAGAATCCTGCTCCGGGAGGGTTCAGATTCATTCTTCAGAGTGCCCTTCCTCAACTTCCAGAATGGAACCAGAAAGGCCGGCAACGACAGCAGTGAAGCCCATAGAGCCTGATTGTTATCCACCAGAATTGAGGCGGTTACAGCACCGGCCATCAGGATGGCTGAGATTGTGATTCCCCTGCTCTCCCCGGTTATCACCCCGCTGGTGCGCAGTCCTTTCTTCCGGTCCCCCCCGATATCGGCAAGGGTAGTGGTAAGATGAACCGATGCCACCGCCAGGGGATAGGGTATAAGTATCTCCAGCCCCTCTGCCGGAGCGCCAATGGCGAACCATCCCGCCATGGTGTTTAGTATCCCATTGCCCACCGAGTTTGCCAGCACATCCCAGTAGGGCCGTCTTTTGAGCCTCACTGGTTCCAGGGAGTAGGCAGCCCCCAGAACCAGGCTGGCTGCCATTATAAGGGTGAATTTAACAGGCAGCAGCATAATTGCAGTAACAAATGACAGTCCTATCAGTATGCCCGTTTCTATCCAGGCACTTTTAACCGGTATAATGGAGAGGGGGATAAGGAAGAGTTTGCGGTTGGCCAGATCCGCTTCCCTGTCTGTTATCTGGTTTATGATATATATTGCTCCCAGCAGGCCGGTGAAGCATAATAACCCGGAGGTGACAATTGCCGGCGAGATGGATCGGCCGGTAATATTACTGCCGTGCCATGCTCCCAGCAGGAAGAAGGTCCATACCGGTATCAGAATCATGGGCCGCAGCAGAAAGAAATAGTCAGCCGCCCCGGTTTTGCCCTCTACTCCTCTATCCATTTTACCAGATGGCGCTTAATCTTCCGGGTGGTGGTTTTGGGCAGTTCCTCGTCTCTTATCTGGAAATCGGCAATATGCTTGTAATCGGCAAGATCGACGGTGGTCTTTCTGATCTCATCTTCTATGGTGTTTCTGATTTCCTCCTCGGTCATCTTCCCCTTCTCCTCTTCCAGACTGCTCAGCTGATCATAATCCGGTACTATTATCGCTCCTGCTCTTTCATTGCCCTTCCGGTCCTTTACCGTTGCCACTACACTCTCCAGGATATAGGGGCTGCTGTTGAGCTTCATCTCTATCTCACCGGGATAGATATTCTTGCCCCCTCCGGTTACTATCATGGATTTCTTCCGTCCCACTACGGTGATGTAACCATCCTGATCCATACTGCCAATATCACCGGTGTATAACCAACCCCGGCGAATTACCTCGCCGGTAGTTTCCTGATCCTTGTAATAGCCCTTCATCACTACAGGCCCCTTGACCAGAATCTCTCCTATACCCTCGCTGTTGGGCCGGTCGATTTTAACCTCCACTCCCTTGAGGGGGGGGCCCACCGTACCCTTTCTGGGGTTGTCCGGTGGATTGACTGCCACTACCGGTGAGGTCTCAGTAAGGCCGTAACCCTGAACCAGTGGAATGCCGGCGGATAGAAAGGCATCTTCTACATCCTCCCTCAGAGCGGCGGCTCCGGAAATGCATAACCGGAGGTTTGACAGCTCCTGCCCGGCTTCCTCTGCGGTATCTGATCCTCTCCTGAAGATTCCGGAAATAGTTCTGGCTATCTTCGAGAACAGCCGTTTGAATATACCGGCGGAGGATTGACTTCCTCCCCTGCTCTTTTGCCGAATAGCTCTGATCATGTGCTCGAACAGCAGCGGGACACCCGAAATCACGGTAACATTTTCTGTTGATATATCACTGGCTATTCTGTCCGCACGGATGGATTTGCCGAACACAATGGTGGCTCCTGCCAGGAATGGTGCCAGAAAGCAGGCCAGAGTTGGGAAGGTGTGGTGCAGGGGTAACAGGGCCAGAGAGGTGTCTTCGGGACTGAAGGCTATCCTTTCCAGGGAGGCTATAACATCGTAGGTGATGTTGTGGTGGGAAAGCAAAGCTCCCTTGGGCCCCCCGGTGGTGCCGGAGGTATAACACAGGGCGGCCGGGTCTTCCGGTCCCACCTCATCCCGGAAGCGGTGAAATTTACTTTCGGAGCTTCCCGTTCTCTCCTTGCCCAGAGCCATTATCTCTCCCAGGGTTACATGCTGATGATCCGATTCACGCTCACCCATGATTATCAGGTAAATCTCCTTCAGGTTCATCTCCTCTATCTTTTCATCAAAAATTTCCGGTGAGGTTATCAGGAATTTTGCCTCCGAATGGAGGAGCAGATGGCGTATCTCATTTTTCATCAGCTGGGGATCCAGGGGAACTATGATTCCCCCGCATGAGGTTACCGCCGAGTAGACCACCGTCCATTCGGGACTGTTCTCAGCCAGCAATGCCACCCGGTCGCCTTTTTCCAGGCCCCGGGAGATCAGGCCCTCCGCCAGAATAGTAATCAGACGGTCGAACTCACGGTAGGTTATGGACCGATGGCCCCAGGGGTATTTGCTTTTCATAACTACCCCGGAACCGTACTCTTCCACTGCGGAATTGAATAGATCCGGAAGGGTTTTAATGTCACTCCCGGTTCTGTGATAGATTAACAATTCGCTATTTTCCTCCATGGCAACTCCCGTGC
This sequence comes from uncultured bacterium, assembly GCA_964613215.1. GTDB lineage: Bacteria > Krumholzibacteriota > Krumholzibacteriia > Krumholzibacteriales > CAZTHK01 > CAZTHK01. The sequence continues at coordinate 201,015 of CAZTHK010000001.1, forward strand.
GAATGGTCTGTCTGTTTTTAGAACTTCAACTGTTATCGAATGTATCACGATAAAAAGCAAAGTGCCAATCTATTTTTTAAGGGTTAAATATCTGTCATCTTCATTCAAGCCGGGAATTAGCTCCTTCAACCCCTCCTGACCTGCCCCCGCTGTTTTGCTGAATCAGATGAAGTCGGTACCAGTTAAGAGAGAGGCGGGCCTGATAAACTATTCCTGCCCGGTCTCTTCTTTTTTATCTATCTTTCGCCAGTACTGATTGCTGGATGGCAGGCCTCTGGGATTCCTGGAGGTTTTACGGTTGATTTTTCTTATTCTTCCCTGGAATGAAAGCAGTTTCCTTCCGATCATGGCGTGGAGGGTATGAATGGGGTCCTTGGACCTCCTGCATTCATACAGTGCGTTGGTATACTGGCGGGGATAGTGTCTCATCATTTCGAAGATAAAATCATGGGAGTCGAATTCTTCCGGCATCACATCTATGATCGATTCGAACAGCTCGTCCCGGAATAGTTCAGTCATGATAAACCTCTGGCTGTTAATTTCTGGTGTTGCCTTATTTAACCGTTATATTTGGATACCCTGGATGTCATAACCTCAATTCAGAGCCCCTGCATGAAATGGATCCTGCTCCAATGCCCGGGGGACCCATGTTTCAAAGAAAGCCATCACCTGCCTGCAGAGGGTATCGATTCTACCATTTATCGCGGTGAACCCTGCTGCTGTCATACTGGGTCCTGGGCTCCTTCTCTTCCCCCGGATGTCCGATGGCGATGAGACTGAGCACTTCTGTATTCTCGGGGATTTCCAGTACTTCTTTTATTGCCTCCACTCTTTCCCGGCGGGGATGGCACCCCAGCCAGACTGAACCCAGGCCTATGGATGCGGCTGCAATCAGAATATTCTCGGTGGCGGCAGAACAGTCCTGGACCCAGTAATCCGGCGATATTGCGGTATCACCGCAAACAGCTATAGCTGCCGGTGCCTGTTTCAGCATATCCCCGTAGGGGTGTGCTTCCGACAGCTGGTTCAACCTATCTCTCCCGGTCACCACTACGAAGTGCCAGGGTTTCCTGTTTCTGGCAGATGGAGCTGCCATCCCTGCTTCCAGAAGTTTTTCGAGCTGTTCTTCTTGCACAGGCTGGCTGGTGTATTGGCGGATGCTTCGCCTGGCTAAAATAGAACGGATGGACATGGATTCCTCCCTTCGATGGTGGTCGTTTTACTATCCGGATGGGTTTAACCGTAAGCTCACGGCAACAATCTTTCTGATTAACTTGCCCACCGGTAAATTTATTATACAACAACCGGCTCTTACCGTATAGGAAGAGTTATGGGATATTTAAAAAAGTCAGGTCTCTAGCATGATGGATCAAAACTGCTGCGGTTAAAATGAGATCAAACAGATCAGACCGGTTGCCGCAGGAGGGCAAACATACAGGCGGGAATTATCTGTTATTTCTCTGGCGGAGGGCCTCATAGGCAATCAGGGATGCTGAAACGGAAGCATTCAGTGAGTCGGCTTTTCCCATCATCGGTATTCTTATCATCACATCCGACCGGTCTGTCCAGAAGGAGGAAGCCCCCCTGCTCTCATTTCCTATTACCACCGCTGAGGGACCGGTAAGATCAGCCTCGGTATATATCATATCCCCTTCGGGAGCGGTGATAATTATCCCGGCTCCTGATTTTCTCAGCCATGACATTGTGTCAGAGGGGGAAGCAGCTGCACAGGGCACCGAGAAAACCGTTCCCATGCTCGATCTGATAACGTTGGGATTGAACAGATCGGTCCTTTCATTGCTTGCCAGAACAGCGCTGACTCCGGCACCGTCAGCAGATCTTAATATTGCCCCGATATTCCCCGGTTTTTCTATTGAATCGGTAATAAAGTAGAGGGGATCAGGGGGAAGGGGAATGTCATTCAGGGCGGAGGATGGTTTTTCGACTATAGCTATTATTCCGCCTGAACTTTTCCGGTAGGCCATTTTTGAAAAAGCCCTCTTGCTGACCGGGGTAAGCTCTAATCTGTTCTCCAGGTAAACGAGGAGTTCATTCTCTCCGGGAGTGCCGGTCAGATAAGGGCAGTAGTATAGATCCCTGAATATTACCCCTGCCTCCAGGGCACGCCATATTTCCTGGATTCCCTCCACTATGGTCAGACCGGTGCTGTCCCTCTCCCGCTTTTTGTGCAGGCGGCAGGCTGCCTTGATAGCCGGGTTGGAGGGACTGGTAATGGAGGGTTTTTGATCATATGGCACTTTGGTGTTACCTTTCCACGGATTTTTCTGATGGTTCTCTTCTGCTAACCCCTCTTGCGTTCCCAGGTTCTACTGCGTTTGCCGGTCAGGTAATCGATGACGGCGAACATAACCGCGGCATTGGTTGAAACAAAAAAAGCAGGGACATAGAATGCTTTCACCTGTGAGAGCATCCCGGTAACCGCCATGATGTAAAAGACCACCTGAACGATAAAAGTAAAGATAAACAGGGGAGTTCTGGGGAGGAAGAAGTTCAGTATGAAGATGGCTATCAGCAGGAAGGCGACCGACCATTTAAATATCTTATGGGAAATCAATTCCCATGAGATAACCGGATGGTTTAAGGGGTTGAGCAGCTGTTTTACATTTTCCAGGCTCTGAATTCCTCTTATTACGACCCGTTTCTTTGCCTGAAACTCGGTATGCATATCGCTGCCGGAGATATCCTCCTCCACACTTATCGCCTCTCTCTCATAATTCACTTTGCTGCCCGCCATATAGGCATACAGTGGTTCCACAAAGTCGTCGTCCACCTCCGGGGGGAGGGCATGATAGAGCTGTCTGCGAATTGCATATATCGAACCATTGGCTCCGACTATGGAATGAACCCGGTCCTCCATACTTTTGATTGCTTTCTCATACTTCCAGTATAGATTTTCCTTTCCATTCCGGTCTAACAGAAGGAGGTTGCCGCACACCGCACCCGTCTGGGGATCTCTGAAATGCCGGATCAGCTTCATCAGGGCATCTGATTTGTACATGGCATTGGCATCGCTGAAGACCAGTATCTGGCTGTCTATCTGTTCCACCGCTTCATTCCGGGCTGCTGTCTTGCCCTTCCGTCCCCTTACCCTGATCAATTCCACTCCGTTGTCCCTGTACCGGCGGGTTATCTCCTCTGTGCGGTCTGTGGAGCCATCCGAAACCACCACTGTCCGGAGCTTTCCGGAAGGGTATAGAAGGGACAGGGAGTTTTTGATTTTTGATTCTATGATATCTTCTTCATTATAGGCGGCTATTAAAAGCGCTACCCGGGGAAGTTCATTCTCCGAACTATATTGGGGAGGGGGGGATTTTCGGGAAAAAAGGGAAATGATGAAGAGAAGCAGGGGATATCCCAGATAGGTATAAAAGACCGCCAGAATAAGTAACAGGAATATAATCTTAATCACCATTGTGCCTTCTTCTTTGAACTACACCCGGTGGCTGCCGTGACTCTTCTGAAGGCAACTTGCCAATTGTTAAAACTTAACCGGGAATTAAATCACTGACTTGATATCCCCTCCATGAGCTTACAGAAATAAAACCTATTTGCCCAGACTGAAGTAGAGGGATATGCTATGGAAATCACCCAGCTCTCCATAGGGGGTGAAAGCGTAATCCAGGCGTGCCCGGTCAGCCAGTTTAATCCCTCCCCCTGCTGTAAAACCATCTCCCTCTCTGTTATCATCGTCGATAAATCCTGCCCTTATGGAGAGTATTTCCCCTACCTTGATTTCACCACCCATTACCGCATATGGATCTACATGTCTGGGGCTGACCATATCGGCTGTCAGGATAAGTTCTATCAGATTTAACATTACCGGCGTGTGGTATGATCCTCCCAGCCGGAAGCAGAGGGGTAGTTCCTCCTGATGCGAAATAAAACTTATTTTGGGGCCTATATTCCGGACTGATGCCCCGATTAACAGACCGGATAACGGTGGAGATACAGAAGCTCCCACATCCAGGGCATAACCCCGCCCGGTCTGATCGGCTATCTTCTCCTGGAAGAATTTGACATTGATACCTGTGCTGAAATAGTCCGCCGGAGAGAAGGATAGATCCAGGATACCCTGGAAATTATTATTCTTCAGTCCGGAAGTCTGATTGCCCAGGTTGTCATATCCCATTATCTCGGGTGCAGACAGATAGGTAAAACATAATCCCGCCGAGAACCCGCGGGGCAGTTCAGTACCATAGAATATGGTATTGTAATCTGTATCCATTATCCACTGGCTGTGGAATACACCTATTCCGTTGATACCGCCGGATGAGAGCAAGGCGGGATTGATCAGCCAGCCGAAAGGGGCTGATGGATTGGCTGCTCCGGTTTCCCCCATGGAAGCGAAGGTTCCCCCCGCTGGAAGAGTCAGGTAGGCGGCGCCTGTTGAACCAGGGCCATCACCGCCTATTGCCGGAGCGGAAAGAAGAAATACCACCAGAACAATGGATGCTGCCAGGGCTGAATGTTTAACTGAAGATCCGCACTTCGAAATTATCATATTAAAAATTCCTTTTGGTAGATTATTATTGATTCATTTTTGCAAATCAAGCAATGCTTTTTTGGAAATATAACTATCTGCCTGTTCCTCGTTGTTTCTTTTTGTGTCTTCGTACTGACTCAAACTCCGTTGCTTACTTATTTTGGCAACATATATGCCATTCCCGGGGCTGGTAACTGCGATTATGGAGGGTGCGATTTTTTCATCCTGCTGCAGGCAAAGTGGCGGCAATTTGATCATCACCGGCGTAAGAGGTTATATTAACCCGGTCAATTCGCACCCCTCCCCTGGCGTAGTGGCAGGAGCAGTGATAATGGGGCCGGGTTCACATTTTAGGTTTTGGCAAGGTATTTTGAAGGTGGGATGGGTATAATGGTTATTTCTCATATTGACTTGTATCTCTTTTGAATTATCCGGATTAAACGGATTCAAAAAACTTTTGGCCACTTTGTGGGTGAGAGGGTATAGTTTGTGCAGGTATGAATGAAGACAAGTATCAAGGAGTTCAGTCAATTCCTCCGGATTGAGGTTTGATCCATGTTCTACCAGAGATTGTACAAAAGTATCCTCTTCCCCTTCTATGACAGGTTTATAAAACGTAGAAATATTTACCGTTACTATGAACAGATATCGGGCAATCCATCTCTCGGCCTGGAAGAACTGGACCGGATGAGAAGCGAGAAACTTCAGAAGCTGGTGGCATACTGTCAAGCTAATGTTCCCTTTTACCGGAAGCTGTTCAGGGAGCGAAATATTGATGCTGAAAAGGTAAACCATATTGATATCCTGAGGGATAATGGGATAGGGACCTCCAAAGAAATACTGAAAAGGCATGCGGATGATCTGCTCTCAGAGCAGTATGATAAAAGCAAGCTGGTTAAGAAACTATCCAGCGGGACCACCGGAACTCCCACCGCTGTCTATGTTACCTATGATAATTGGTGTCTGCAGATGGCTGTAAAATTCAGATCCGAGAGTTGGATAGGAAAGGAGATAGGAACACCTACCACCTACCTGTGGGGGCATCCGGGGGAGGAGAATTTTCTGAAAAGGATTAAGAAGAAACTGTATTTCATGTTTCAGCATTATCATTATCTATCTGCTATGAATCTGGATGAGGAGACCCTGCGGGGGTATGTTAAGTCGATCAAACTTTTTGGCTCAAGGTTTCTGGAGTCCTATGTCAGCGCTGCATATTTGATGGCGAAGGTGATTGATAAATTCCGGCTTGAACCTCCCCGGCTGGACGGAGTAATAATAGGAGCAGAGAGGTTGCTGGATTTTCAGAGGGAACAGATACAAGAGAGTTTCCAGTGCCCGGTTTACAACCGGTACGGATGTTCGGAGTTCATGAATATTTCCTGTGAATGTGAGAGGCAGGAGGGGCAGCATATTAATTATGATAATCTATGGGTGGAGGTAGTGGATGAAGATGATAATCCGGTGTGGGAGGAGGAGGGAGATATTGTAGTGACTGATTTGAATAACCGCTCCATGCCCCTTATCCGTTACCGTATAGGGGACCGGGGGGTAATGACACGGAGGAGATGCAGCTGTGGCAGCTCCTTTCCCCTGCTCAGGGAAGTGGCGGGAAGAAGTTCTGAAACCATAAAAACCAGGAGGGGGCCCGAATATACCAGTATATATCTGGCCTGGAAATTCAGGGATATTCCCGGAGTGTTCAGATACCAGGTGGTCCAGAGGAATCTGGACCGGTTGGACATACTGGTTGAGCATGACGGCACTGTATCCGCAGGACTGACCAGGGAGAAGGTGCTGGATTCGTTGAGTGAATTAAGGGAGAACGGTCTGGATATTGAGATACGGTTCAGGGAAGAGATACCGGCCGGTGAAGGGGGTAAGACAAGATTCTTTGTTTCAGAAATCAGTTAGTTTATCAGGACCTTTTTGCCTGACTAAGGCACAATATTTAATTGTTGATGCAGGCAGGCTTCTGGTTTTGCAATCTTTCCAGGGGGGGGTAGCGGTGCTGATAATTTTCCGGAAAGGGGATGGAAGTTAAATGATATATGACAGCATATACAGGAATATTGTTTTTCCCCTCTATGATAGATACTTGAGAAGAAGGAGCACCTACGATTACTATAAGGAGTTAGAGGGTAATTCCCGGATGCCGGTAGAAGACTGGAAGAGAATGCGCAGCAGTAAGTTAAACAGTCTGATCCGGTATTCCTGTGAGAATGTCCCCTTCTACCGGGAGTTGTTCGATCAGAAGAGTGTGAATCCGGATAAGATAGGTCATATCGAGTCATTGAGGCAGTGCGGAATAACCACCTCCAAGAAGATACTGCGGGAGTCATCTCTCTCTCCCTTTTCAGGGCGGTACCGGAGGGGCGAGCTGATAAATACCTCTACCAGCGGTTCAACCGGGGAACCATTCCTGGTTCATATGACCTTCGACGACTGGTGCAGAAGGATGGCTGTGAAGTACCGGTCGGAAGGGTGGTTTGGTAAACCAATCGGCACCCCTACCGCCATGATATGGGGGCACAAGCCGGGACTGTCCGGATGGGCCCGGATTAAGGAACAGCTCTACTGGCGTTTCCAGAACTATCAGTTCTTCTCTGCCTTCGATGTTGATGACCGGATTCTTCTGGGATATATAGAGAGAATCAGGAAGGGCGGTTCCCGCTTTATCGAATCCTATGTAACCATAGCCTATCAGATGGCAACACTTATTCAGAAATATCAGATAGATCCCCCCCGGCTGGATGGTATAGTAATAGGAGCTGAACGGCTGTTCGATTTTCAGCGCGGAAAAATTGAAGAGAGTTTTTCCTGCCCGGTTTACAACCGCTACGGGTCCACCGAATTCTCCAATGTAGCATCGGAATGCCTGCAACAGGAGGGGCTCCATATTAATGTGGACAGCCTGTGGGTAGAGGTGGTGGACGAACAGGACAGGCCGGTGCTGGAAGAACCCGGGGATATTATTATTACCGATCTACATAACTATGCCATGCCCCTGATCAGGTACAGGACCGGTGACATAGGCACCATGGGCACGGAGAGATGTTCCTGCGGCCGCACCTTCCCCATGCTAAGGGACATCAAGGGGCGGGCCTCTGAGGTGCTCAGAACGGAGGACGGCAGGACCATTCATGATATGTACTTTCTGTGGAAGCTCTCCCGGGTTCCCGGAATCGACCGGTTTCAGGTAATACAGGATTCATTGAATCATCTGGATGTGAATATAGTTCATGATGGTTCGGTAAGCCGTGAGCTGACTTCCCGGAATGTGGAACAGGCTCTCTCCGGTCTGGATGATCATAATATTGCGGTTACGGTCAGATATGTAGACAGCATAGCGGTAAGCAGAGCAGGTAAGACCAGCTTCTTCAGATCCGAAATCGAACAGGGAGAGGATGAATTAGATCGGTAATGGGACAGTATTTATGATAAGCGTATGAAGAGCTTATGTCATTAATAAAAAAGGAGTTATAAAGTATGAAAAGGATAGGATTTCCGGTAAATCATAAGGAGAATGAGAAGAGAAGGGCTCTTCTGCCGGATCACTTGAGGGAATTGAAGAATCCGGGCAACTGTTATTTCCAGGAGGGATTTGGAAATCCTCTGGGTATCAGTGACCGGGAGTACAGGGAAGCCGGTGGTAAAATTGTGGGCCGTGAAGAAGCTCTGAGTATGGAGATAATCTGCAGTCCCAAATCCCTGGATGATGATATGACAGAATGCCTCAAACAGGGTCAGACCCTGTTTGGCTGGGTGCATGCTGTACAGAACAAAAGGGTGACCGATATTCTGATAGAGAGGAAGATGACCGCTGTCGCATGGGGTGAGATGTTTGAGGGCGGTGTGCACGTTTATCGCCGTAATAATGAGATTGCCGGGGAGGGTGCGGTTATTCATGCATCCTGCTTCTGTGGTATATTGCCCTCTGAGTGGAGAGTGGCACTGCTGGGTCTGGGTAACTGCGGGAAGGGGGCTTACCATGCTCTGGAGGGGCTGGGAGCTGAAATAACCGTTTATCACAGAGACAGAATATTCCATCTCAAAGATGAGATAGAGAGTTACAATGTGGTGGTAAATACCCTGCTCTGGGATATGTTCGAGGAGAGAGTGGTACTCTCAAGGGATGATGTAAGAAGGATGGAGGAGGGATCCATGATAATCGATGTGAGTTGCGATGCTGAGGGGATGTGCCTGGATACTACTCATCCCACCACCATTTCAGATCCGGTCTATCTGGAAGAGGGGGTAATTCACTACGCCGTCGACCATGTACCCGCAATTTTCTATAAATCCGCCTCCCGGAGTATAAGCTCGGAGACGGCCAGGTATCTTGACTTCCTTAGCCGGGGGGAGCATAACCAGACTCTGGAAGACGCCACGGTAATAAAAGATGGTGAAATACTGGATCAGAGGATAATCAGGTTCCAGAAACGCTGAACACCGGGGGAGAGAATTTCCGGGACAACGCAGGTGGCTCCCGGCTGGTATGACTTTGTTTCAATACTGGTGTTATCCGTGAAGTCCGGCGTTGAGCGGTTATTCCTCGAATACCCCGGGGAGGGAATCACTCAATCCCCCATCTTTCTGATGGGTGTTTATCTCCCAGTTGTCATTTGCTTCTATAACTACAGGACCTTCTTCGGTTATGGCCACATCCCATCCGATACTCTTTATTCCATACATAAATATGTGGAGACGGCGGGTCATTTCCAGTGCTTCCATGACGAAGGGAATGTCAAACTCACTGAAAACGATCCCGGTGTCGGGATGCTTCCGGCAGAATCCTCCGTATGACGGTTTGTACATGAATTTCTCCTCCAGCTTTCCCGTTTCCGGGTTTATATAACCGAGTACTCCGCCTATGGCCCAGTTATCACTGGTACTATCACCCGTTCCGGCTCTGAGAATTGCTCTGAATATCTTGATCCCCTTTCCGGTATGGAAGGTTACTATTCTCATGGTGTTGACGGAATGGGGAAAGAGCCGGGACATTTCGGGATGCTGTATCACCTTCTCCTGGAGGATGAAAGAACCGTCGGTTCTGGACATCAGTTCATCCATGCTGCTCTCTTTACCCTCTATATATATCTGCCCCTCTCTTATCTCCAGGGGAAATACTCCATCCGCACATTCCCCCAGCAGTGTCTTGCAGAACAGCTCGCAGTCGTCCAGCTTCTTGATCGCTCCGGGATCATCCGGCTGTCTGCTATCCATCCAGTAGAGCGTCCCCTCACAGCAGAGGGCTAACAGATTGGGAGTGGGGAATCCCAGGCTTTTCAGGAAGGTGGTGAATACGAACTTGTCCTTGAGCAGGCAGGTGTAATCGGCAGAATAGTGTCCGAACTGTTTGCTGCGGTTGTATCTGTTCCGGAGCTGCTTGAATGTCTGGTAATCCATGTAATCTCCGAGATTGGTACCACTTTTTCTGTCCAGGCCGTAGAGGTAGTAAAAGTCGTTTATCTCTCCATGCCTGATCAGCCACCACAGGTTGTCCAGATATATTCTCACCCTTCCCTTTCTATCCTCTTCGGGATAGTAGGTCTGACTGTCCGGATCACTGGACAACTGAGGAATTTCAGGCAATCTCCGGGCTATTACAATGAGCCTTCTGATGAACCTGTTAATTTTTTTCAGTACAGCTATAATCATGTGCCTGCCAGTATGATTTGATGCTCCGGTAATTCCTGGATTATTTCAGATGAAAGTGCCATCTCTGTTCAGAACCGAATATATCGCAGGATATTTCAGGGGTCAAGCGGAATGATTGCAGGAATTTACTCAGAAATTATTTAAGTAACAGCAGGCCAGTTATCTGGCTGGCTTTATTAACAGATAGGGTGTTTGATTATAAGGGGTTATTGTCCGGGTTGCGGTGTTTATAATCGCTTCTGGTATCCCAACCGCCGCGGGAATTGAAGCTCGCCCGTATGATATGTCCTCCTTCGTTCTGCTTCAAAGATAGAGAAAGCATTCGGGGAAGTTTTTCCGGGGGTTTAAAATACCAGTCACCGGCAATAGAGTGGCGGATTGAAAATTAAGGAAACTCCTGCGATGAACTCCCTGTTCGAAAGCGGGATTTTCTTTTTATTTTTCCGCTGTAGAGTGTATTATCTATCCCGTAAAACCGGATAAACGAAAATATGGCTGATAACAGAGATAAAATAAGAATAGTTCATGCCCTCCGGAGCCTCGAATTCGGGGGAGCGGAGAAGATCGTGCTGGAGCTGGCCGGCTTGCAGAAGAAGGGAGGGGTTATATCACCCTGCCTGGTTTGCGTAACAGGTGGCGGTCCTCTCCAGGCTGAGGTTGAGCAGATGGGTTTGACCTGGATGTTGGCTGGACAGAGCGGGATCAAGTATCTCTCTCCCATCTTCAGGTTAGCGAGAATATTCTCCCGCCTGAAACCGGATCTGGTTCATACTCACAACCTGGTCTCTCACCTGCACGCAGCTCCGGCAGCCCGCCTTCTGGGGGTTCCGGTGGTCCATACCAAACACGGCAAAGCGGTATCTTCATTCAGCAAATTTCCGGTACTCCGGAGATTTATATATAACCTGTCCGAGAGGATAGTGGTAGTTTCCCGGGAGACGGGAGAAAGCTTTATGGCCAGGGCGGGCCTTGACAGCAGCAAGATCGTTACCATACATAACGGGATCGATGTGGACAGCTTTGGTGGTGGCCGTAATTCCTCCCTGGCAGAGGAACTCGGACTGGAGGAGGGCCATACCGTATTCGGTTCGGTTTCCAGGCTGAGCAGGGTAAAGAATCATTCCACCATGGTGAGGGCGTTCGCAAAGGTTGCAGACAGGCACGAAAACTGCAGGCTGTTGATGGTAGGGGATGGACCCGAAAGAGGAGGAATCGAGAAGCTGGTGGATAAGCTCTCACTCCGGGAAAAGGTGATATTTGCGGGATTCAGGAAGGACACCGCCGGTTGCCTCTCCATAATGGATCTCTTCCTTCAGCCCTCCCTGGAGGAGGGGCTTTCGCTTACTATCCTGGAAGCCGCTGCAGCAGGTGTTCCCGTGGTTACCTCTCCGGTGGGGGGGACACCGGAGATAATTAGTGACGGTGCTACCGGTTTTCTGGTAGAACCACAGGACGTTGAAAAACTGTCCAGAGTTATGGAGATGTTCCTGAAGGATCCCGGCATTTTCAGGGGGATGGCGGAACAGGCCAGAAAAAAAGTGGAAGATTCATTCTCCCTGGATAGCATGGAGAGAAAATACAGGGAACTTTACTGGAGAATACTGGGCCTTGAAGGGAGGTAAAAAGTGCCCCGATTGTTTGGAGTGGTAGGTAGAGAAGATGCTGAACGGAGCGATTTGTTCAATTCTTTGAGCGGCTCGCTGTCCGCCGGTTTGGGTGATCGGGCGGAGATGAAGAGTTGGGTGGAGAAGGGGGTGGCTGCGGGAGTAATGTTGGATGGGCAGCCATTTGAGAGTGGGATTGCAGAATCTGAGGATGGTAATTACAGTGCAGCCTATACCGGTTTTTTCCCTTCCCTCCGTCAGCTGAAAAAGAATAATGGCACTCCCCCTGATGCAGGCACCGGTGAGCTGATAATTTTTCTCTATCAGAAAGAAGGAGTAGAGTTTCTCAAAACACTCCCCGGTATGTTTTCCATAGCCCTTCATGACAGGGGAGAGAAGCTGCTGCTCATAGCCGGAGACAGGAGCGGTGCCTTCCCGGTGTACTACTTTGCCGGCCCCGATGGTCTTGTCTTTGCATCTTCATTGAAATCAGTAAGGGAGGCTACAGGGCAGAATGCCCTCAGAACCGCCTCAGTGGTTGAGCACCTATTCTTCGATGCTCTTTACGGACGCTATACCTTTTACCAGAATCTGCATATTATAGAGATGGGGGGATATTTATCGGTAAATCTGGATAACTTCAGGGTGAAGAGGGGAAAATATTTCAGCTACGAAGAGTTGTTCGATCTTGAAATATACAGCAAACAGAGGAACATCGATGCTCCGGCGGAATTAACCTCTCATGTGAGAAGCTGCCTGCAGAAGATAACCGGAGGGAGGGAGCAGTCTGATTTTGGATTGAGTTGTGGCGGGGGGATAGATTGCAGCTATATCGGCGGAGTTCTGAATGATATCGGATTTTCCCTTCCCATCTTCTGTACCAGCATCGGCGATGCCAGGATTCAGGAGGAGGGGATGGCCTGTGATACTGCCAGGAGGCTGGGGGTGGAGCTGCATACCAGTTACCTCGAAACCAGAGATTTCTATCCCTTCCTGCTCAGAGCCATTGTGGAGTTCGACCAGCCCATAGTTCATCCCACCACCTCAAAATTCTATGCCGGATCGGAATCCGAATTAAAACAGCAGCGCCCACATCAGATAATGGGAGTGGCCAGTGATCTGCTGTTCGGGGGGTATGGAAATGTAATTTCATTCTATAAATATCTGAAACTCCGGCGGATGTTCAGGATATTCCCGGCAAGATTCCGGAGGCTGATGGGATTGGGAGTGGTTGATCTGACCAAACTCGATCTGGAGCTGAGGATGAGAAATCCCCTGAAGGATATTGCTGGATTGGGGATGGGTAATCTTGAAAGAGCATCCATGCAGAGGAGAGTAAGGAAGGCCCTCTCCGGGATTGAGAATGACCACGAGAGGATGGTCAAGATACTAATGCTGGAGAATCTGTTTGATTATCAGCAGCATCTTCTGAACAGGCGTTACGAAGCGAGCGCCCGGTGCGGAACATCCCTCTACTATCCCTTTCTCGATCTGGAGATGCTGGAGTTCGCTGTCAATCTCCCGGTTTCGCACTGTGTCAACTGGAGAACCGCAAAAAGTGTAGTGAGGAAAGCTGCCCTTCCCTATCTGGGAGAGGGGCTTGCCGCCAGAGCAAAATACGGAGGGGATGTGCCCCTGAGGAAGTGGATCTGGCCGATGAGATTTCTGCTGGAAGACGGCCTGGTGAGCAGGGTGCTGAGCTACAGTCACCAGCAGCTGGGGGAAATCGTGGAGGGGAATCTGAAGCTTCTTTGGAATATGATCGATCTGGAGTTGTGGGGGCGTCTCTGTCTGGAGGGGCAGACTCCGGAGGAGCTTCTGGAAGAGTTCAGAAGCAGGGGAATCGACTGCTCGCCCTTCCGGCGGTGATCCGCCAGATGACATGTGGTGTGGATATCAGCCTGTTCTGATCAATTCCATTCTATTCGATTTTAACCCCGCCGGGCACTTCGAGGGGAGATGGATTTTCCCCGGGATGCAGTTCCAGTACCAGCACTCCCTCCCCGGAGGTAGAAATAGGCCCCTTGTCTCCCAGTGAATTCCTGGATATGGTTAAATCTACAGATGAACCGTCATAAAGGTCTTCATAGTAGTATTGGGTATCCGGTTCCAGATTGACGATGTACCCGATTACCGTGTTGCCGAAACTGCCGAATGAGGCGGAGAAGGTATCGGTGGAGGGAGGATTCCCGTCTATCCGGTTGCTGAACATTACCATGAAGTCGGAACTGGAGGATTCACCCTCCAGCACAGTACCTACCATATCCGCTCCGGTTGCCTCTACCGGTGCTGTCCGGATAGAGCCACCGGGATCGGTCACCTTCAAGAGGTGGAGGAAGGTTTTGGTCCTTTCAGAGACAGGGGTGGTAATCCTGATTCTGGGAGGGCCGTCGGTATCGAAGGAGGCTTCGGCATCCGGAGGATAGGCGGTATGGATTATCAGATCAGCATCTCCATTGGAAGAGCGGTAGTTTCCCCCGCCGGAGGCGGCCTGGTTGTGCAGGTATATCTGGAATATTTTATCCACTCCCGGGTCGAAGGAACGCCCCCGGTCCATCACCAGAAGCGCCTTTTCTTCCTTCAGCAGGAAGAATTCCCGTTCCTTGTGTTCCACCGTATTATGGCGATAGTCCGGCTGTGCATTGTATACCGGCGACATATCACCGGCAAGATAAATGTAGCCGGGAGTAACCTGGTAGTGCTCGATCTCGGAAGCTCCCCAGTAGAGTTTTTTCTCCTCCGGAGGGGCTATATACAGTACGTTGTGGTGGACATCCCCTACCAGCATGCTGTTTCCTGTTTCAGTTGCCTTGTCTGTGGCCAGATAATCTCCCTGATAAATAATGAAATTGCCCAGACCGTTCTGAGCATGAGCTGTATTGAGAAGACCTATCCTGAAAGCCATCCAGGTATCATTTTCACTCCATCCGCTCCGCCAGAAGAGGGCTTGATATCCTTCTGCCAGATACTGCTTTTCCACATTCCCCCGGTAATCTGCCGAAGAGGTTTCTTCGGGATACCACATGAATTCGTGATACAGTTTATAGTCGGTGGTTGCTATGGAGGTGTAATTGTCCACCCAGAATTTTCCGTAGCGGCTATGTTGATCATCGGTGAGATTCAGGCAGAGAAGCACCGGTACTCTGCTAGTAGGTCCCAGCCCTCCCCAGCTGGCACCGTCTCCGTCGGCGTAGGTATGGTCATTACTGGGATATAGGGCATGAATGTAGAATTGTACCACTTCGTTGACAAAGGGAAATCCGGATGAAGGATAATCCGTCTTGTCAGTTTCCGCCGATCTTACTGCCAGGATGGCCGAGCAGATAAATTCGTTATCCACGCAGCCGTATGAGGTGCCTTCATTCCACAGTCCCCCCTTGGAGCGCCCGGTGTAGTTGCCCATGTAACCGTAATTTACCTGTTGACCCTTGGTATATCTTATTCCGTCGGCGAGCATATTATCCCGGGCGTGGGATAGATATGCTTCAGCGTTGTCATTGTGGCCGTGAATGGCATAGGCGGTGGTAAGAAGGGCCCAGCAGTGGCCATAAAAGTAGTTGGTAGACGCATCCTCCCAGCTCCAGGGGGCTCCGGTCATAAGATCAGCCGCCCAGATATCCAGCTGTTGAATGAATGCATCTCTCTGGGAAGTGCTCATATAATCCCAGCACCAGTCCAGAACAATTGCCACCGGAGGCATGAGATAACGGTCGGTGTAGTAATTGTCAAAACCTATCCATTCATCTATGGTGTAGTTGCTGTAGGGATGTGCCAGGATGTACTGGATAATCTCCACTGCTCGCTGGGCGTAGGAGGAGTTGTCGGTGAGTTGATACATCAGGGCGTAGTTTATGGCATTCAGAGTAGGAACAGCCCGCGACTGAATATAGTTGGAAAGATCATCATCGAAGTGATTATCACACCAGCTTCTGAGATGCTGTGCTGCTGCTGTGTTTCGGCTCATCCGGTCGCTCAGGAGCGATAACCTCTCCGGGGTCAACCATATACGGGGATGTTCTGTTCTTACCTCAGCCCTGAGGTGGGAAGCCTGCAACAGAATCAGCACAGTAACCATGAAAATTGCAATTTTTCTGACAGCCGGATTTGTTTTCATTATTTCCGATCCTTTCATGTCACCCGTCATTATTACGTAATTTACATTATTATTGTTCATATTTTTTTTAAATGCAAGAATTAGACTAATATTGAAGATTATAAAAGATTTCAGCATTTCCCCATAATGTCGAGAATGGTTCTCCCGTGTCTTTCATAGGTATAGCGCTGGAGTATGATTTCTCTCAGTCTGTTTCCCTTATCCTCCCAGTTTTGATGATCCCGTAGCACCAGAGAAATTGTCTTCTCCAGTGACTCTTCCGATTTCGCCTGAAACAGATAATCATTCTGGATATCACCCAGCACTGATTGGACCGGTTCCTGTGAAGGAGCCAGCACCGGCTTTGCCTGGGACATATATTCGAACATCTTTATGGGCGATCTGTATTCATTGGTATGTGGAATCACACCGATATCCATGGCACGGATGTAGTGACCTATATCCCTGTTGGGCACATGACCGGCAAATATTATCCGTTGGCCGAAATTCATATCTTCCGCAATCTCCTCCAGCCTGGAACGCCCGGGTCCTCCGCCCACAAACATCATGAATACATCCGGATATTGCTCGACCGACCGGATAAATAGGGGAAGGAACCAATCCAGGGCGTGCCAGCTTGAAACCGGAACCAGAAATCCTACGAATCCAAATACCTTCTTTCCCTCCAGCCCGTACTCTTCCCTGATCTTTCCGCCGCTGAATTCTCTGGAAAGAAATGATTCCTCCACTCCATTGGGAATTACATGTATTTTCTCCGCTTCAACCGCGGGGTACTGTTCCGTTATGGCTTTCTTTAAGAATTTCGAGACTACTGATATTATGTCGGCTCTCTGGAAGATATACCTTTCACACCTCCTGGCCAGCCAGGAGAGGTGATTCTTCCTGACCCGTTCGAATCCGGCCAGCTCATTTACCTCCAGAACCAGAGGGATATTTTGCCTGCCGGCCACCATTCCCGAAGCAAAGGAAAAGAAGAAGTGGCGTTCGTATATGAACCTGTATTTGGCGTGCCTGACTGCGGAATTGATTTTGACTATCGCCCAGAAATTATAGCAGAATTCCATCAGGGTAAATACAATTCCCGGGACCAGTTTAACCAGGTGTTCCAGAATGGACTTCCTGGCTTTTGTATCATAGGGATTGGATCCCGCCCGCCTGGTGGGATCCTCACCGCCCAGCGGCCAGATAAAATCCACCCTGTGGCCACAGTTCCGGAACGCATTTACCATGCCCCTGGTATGTACTCCCTCAGCTCCGGTTCCCGGAGTTCTGAGGTGATAAAGAATATTTCTGCTATTTTCTGTTTCCATGTTCATTCCTGTTTCCTGTTCCACCGGTCAATCCATAGTTCAGTAGGTAATTACCTCCGGAAAGGATAACTTGCTTTTAAAGATGTTAATGCTGTCGTGAGTCTCTATTCCGATGCGTTCGACCGAATAGGGGTCGAAACTCTTCCCTAATGCAAGACCCCATTTGTACATGGTGCTGAAGTGGTAACCACTCTCCCTTATTGTAACAGTCAGAAGGCGTTCGAATTCCTTCCTTTGCCCTGGAGTCATGATCCCCCTGCCCGGTGATCCGAAGGTAATAACTTCGCAGCCAATTTTCTCTTCGATCATTTTTTTAGGGGCAGCCACTTCTTTTCTTAGCCGGGATTCATCCACATTCGAAAATATGGGGTGGTTTATTGAATGCGCTCCGATCTCTATTCCGTTATCACTCATCTCCTTCAAATGATCCCATTTCATGGTATATCCGGTTTCTTCTCCCGGAAGATTCACCTCCAGCTGCTCCTGGATCCTCTGGATCAGTCTCTCCTTGGCCTCTTCCGGGAGTTTTTTTGCTCTCTTTATCACCTTTCCGGCACACTCCTGCCGGCCGGAATAATGATCAAATTTCAGGGAGAGATTTACCGGATCTTCTATTTCCAGGGAATGTCGCCCGGATTTTTTGATCAGGTATGCAATTTTATCCCACCAGAACAAGCGGTTTTTATTGATAAAGCCAGCGGTGACAAACATGGTGGCGGTGAGATCGAATTTTTTAAGCAGTGGATAGGCATTGAGATAATTGTCCTCGTATCCGTCGTCGAAGGTAATTATGAGAGCTTTTGGGGGAAAGTCCCCCTGCTTGATATAATGGTGAAGGATACGGAAATTGATCACCTCGTATTTTTTTGAAACATAGGATAACTGCTGTTCAAACTGATTCAGCGAAGCGCTGACCAGATCGCTGTCAAAAGGAAAGTCCGGGGGGGTATCCATTATCCGGTGGTAACAGAGAACGGTCAGATAAGGACCCTGGAACAGACGCCTGCAGTTGTATCTGAGGGAATGCGGAATAAGGCTGAGTGTATATCCCAGTATGTGTCTCTTTTTCATAATTATCTCATAATACCTTTTTTAAGGAAAGTTATCGCAATATTCGGACCATTTCAGAATATTCAGCCGGCTGAAAAGATTCAAGAAATTTTATTTGTAATCAATCTGTAGCAGATATTATGATTTATGGCAGAACTATTGCACGATTTTCTTTCGAACCCAACCTGAAAGGAAACTGGTATAGCAGTGCGTTTTTGTAAACAGGTGTAAATCATGAACATTATTAAATCAGCTAAATCGTGGTTTCTGGAGACGGTTAAGCGGGAAGCGGTACAACAGCTCGGTTTCATATACTCCAGCAGAATGATTACCGCGGCACTCCGCTTTGGGGTTAGTATTGTGGTGGTGCGGACTCTGGGAGCGGAGAGTTTCGGTATGCTCACCATAGCCACGGTGGTTATGGGAATATCAGCGAGGATAGTCGAACTGGGGATGACCACTACCATGGTGAGGAAACTTTCCCTCCACATCGCCAATCAGGAGGACCATCTGGCCTCTGCACTTTTCAAGAGGATCTACAGAATAAGAATAACGGTGTCACTGGCATTTATCTTGATGGCCTACTTCCTGGCTCCGGTAGTGGCGGAACGGGTTTATTCCAACCCCGAGCTGGTTTGGCCTCTACGGCTGGCTACGGTGGGTGCATTCGTATATAATTTGTTTTACCACGCCGAGGGGGTCCTGAGAGCCTTCGAGAAATTCAAGCAGATAGCGGTAATAAGTATTATCTCACAATTGGTCAGGGCAGGCCTGGTTGTTGTGCTTGCATATTTTGCTCTTCTGGATGTAAATAGTGCCCTGCTGGCAAACCTGGCTCAGATATTCATTGGTTTCCTGGTTTCATCATTCCTGATACCATCAAGGATGTACCGACAGAAAACCATCTCCTCTTATCCCCTGAGGAGTATCAGCTCATACAGCGGCTGGATGTTTTTGTTTATAGTTCTTTTTATGCTGTTTGACCGGCTGGATGTACTGATGCTGGGATACTTCAGAGCTGCTGAGGAGGTAGGTATTTATTCGGTTGCCTTCATTCTGGTCAAACCCTTCGAAATGATACCGGAGACATTTAATACCGTCTTTCTTCCCAAGGTTTCCAAATTTACCAGGAAGTTCGAGATATTCCGTTACTTCAAGGACACCGTCAAGGTTACTTCGCTGGTGGCCATTCTGGGGCTGATACTGATATTTGCAGCCAAACCGCTGGTAGTGATGTTTTACGGGGAGGAGTTTATCCGCTCGGTCAGGCTGTTCAGGATACTGGTAGGAGCTTTCATTCTTCTGACCTTTCTTAATCCCATAAATCTGGTGGCTCACACCATGAACAAGCCACAGCTATTCTCCCTGATGGCGGCAATTAATATAGTACTGAATTTTACCGGCAATATTATTTTCATTCCCCGCTACGGGGCTCTTGGTGCAGCCATTGTAACACTTATATCCCGGGTGATGGGGGGCATTATCGGACTTCTGATTATAAGATTTTTCATATACCGCTGGACAGATATCGAACCGGAAGACTCCGGGGAAAAAGAAACATGAATATAATCTGTATTACCAACCTGTTTCCGGATTCTGACCATCCCGGATTCGCTCCCTTTAACCTGCAGCAGTTCAGTCATCTGGCCCGCAGGCATGATCTATATGTAATCTCACCGGTATCCTGGTGCCGCCGCCTCGGCCTGATGCTTTCGGGCAGGTCCCTTCAACCGCCTGCTGAAGTAGAAGCGCTGATGGATGTGCATTATCCGGTTTATTACTATACCCCGGGAATGCTGAGGGGGTTATACGGCAGATTCTATCACCATTCCATTGTTTCCCTGTTCAGGAGGCTGACTGCAGAAATACATCCCCACCTGGTATATTCGACCTGGGCATATCCAGACTGCTATGCTGCGGTGAAGTTGTCGGGTGAGTTCGGAGTGCCGGTGGTTTCGAGGGTTCACGGGAGTGATGTTAACACCCTGTTCAATTATCCCGGCAGAAGAGAAATGATCGTGGAAGCGATGAATAATTCCGCCAGGGTTATTTCGGTCAGCCGGCCATTGGGGAGGAAGCTGGTGGAGGGTGGAGTGGATGAGGATAGAATCAGGGTGGTGCTGAATGGGGTAGACAGGGAGTTGTTTAACAGAACGGACAGGGAGAGTGCAAGAGCTGCCCTTGGTTTGGAGGGGGATTTTGATATGATTCTCTTTGCCGGGAATCTCAAGGAGGAGAAGGGGCTGGACCATTTGTTGAGAGCTTTCCGGAATACCGGCAGGGAGGGGGTTCAGTTACATATTCTTGGTGACGGCCCCCGGAGAAAAGCAGCGGAGCGGAGCCTGCCCGGTTCTCCGGAAAGTGTAAATATCTTCTTTCACGGGAGGGTCCCTCACCGGAAGATGGGGGAATGGTTCAATGCCAGCAATGTTTTTTGCCTCCCCAGTCTGAATGAAGGAACACCCAATGTTATACTGGAGGCCCTGTCCTGCGGCATTCCGGTGATAGCATCACGAACCGGGGGGATACCCGATATTGTAGATCATGACAGTGGTATCCTGTTTACTCCCGGAGATGTGGATGAGCTTTCCCGAACCCTGGGGGATGCCCTGGATAGGGAGTGGGACAGGGAGAGAATATCGTGTCCGGCCGGCAGCTGGGAGGAGAATGCGGAGAAGATCAGCGGCATTTTCTCTGAGGTGGTGGAAGGGAACTGAATGCCGGGTGGAACACCATATGCATAATTCCAGGTTGCACTTTTACCGGAAGGCAAATGAGAATGTATAGTGTGCCGGAGTATGTATGCTATGAGGAGTAATGCAATAGAGTGGGGAATTCCGGGAAAGCATGGGGAACAGGTTCAGCAGCTCTATGATCCGGAGGTAAGTTGCCGGTAGTGCATGAAATAGCCTGAAAGAATTGCATTTTTACAGTTTTTTCTTTCGGCTTGGACAAAGCATAAAATAAAAATATTGACGATTAAAATTGACAGGAGGCGGATTCAGAGTTTAGTTTAATCAAAACAAAGAGGGATAGACATGAAGAGAATTATCGCATCAACCATCGTTTCCGTAATTCTGATTCTTTCCGCAAGCCGCCTGCCAGCTCAGGAGGATATATCATATACCATAAGCTGGGATAGGATAACAGATGTTAATGTCAGCGGAGTCAATATATACAGATCTCCGGGGGATTTCAACAACCCGGAATTGATCGGTACGGTCAGTTCAGGCAGCGCCGGGTTTACCGATAATTCATCGCTGCAAGCCGGAATCCAGTATTTCTATGCCTTGAAATCCAGAAGTTCGGGCGGCGGTTTGAGTGGCTTTTCCGCTACCGTCAGCGGGTTGACCATCAACAGCGACTGTTCCGGTGAATTAAAGAACCTCTGCCATATAGATTCGGTTGTTCCGGTGGACACTTCCTCCTGCATGGTTTACTGGTCTACCGGCTATAACACCACCGGATTTGTGGAATGCTGGACTACCCGGGGATCGGGGATTGATTCCAGTGGAGTGATTACCACTCCCGGCACCCATCACTCCATATTGCTGGAGAATTTACAAAGGGATCGTATCTACGTTACCAGGGCTGTCTCCTATGGTCAGGAGGGAGAAAGTGTGGTGGTCTCGGATATATTCCCCTTTATCACGGGATCAAGCAGCGACAATTCCATAATAGTGGATAATTCCGAGTTAACCGTACCGGAGGGTGAAAGCCGTAATCTCGGAATCAGTCTGAGCCAGCAGCCGGCTGGTACGGTAGAGCTGGAAGTGTACAGGGTTTCCGGTGACACCTCCCTCAGTGTGATAGCCGGTTCGCCGGTTTCATTGGGAGTGGATAACTGGGATATATATCAATATGTAACCATATACGCCACGGAGGATGATGACAATGAGGACGGCCAGTCGATGTTCGTCATCCGGGCCACTGAAGTAACCAGTATACCCTCACAGCTTGTAGAAGTCTCCGAGGATGACAATGATCCGGGAAGCAATGATCCTCCCGCTGTAGTAACCACTACCAGAGTTCACGTTTACCCCATACCTTTCAATCCTGATGAGGGTTCACTTAAACTGGACAACCTGCCCGATAGGGGTAAACTGGATATATATGATATCAGGGGATGCCGGGTGTGGGGAACCTCCTGGAGCGGAACGGATTCTCAGGAATGGAGCGGGGAAAACCGGCAGAATACCAGTATTTCCAGCGGCAGGTACTTTGTGGTTGTCAGGAATCTTGCCAACAGTCGAGTGGATAAAAAGGCCATCCTGGTGGTGAGATAACAACAGGCCAATAAACTCTATCTATTCGAATCCTTTCCGGCCCGGTCGAGTCATAAATCTGTCTGGGGGAGTAAATATGATTATTATGCCGGGTTTTTTAACTGTCGGGGTTTGGTTTGCTTAAACCCATTTATTTCGGAGAATGGCAGAAATAATCAGAGCTGCTGCTATTCTCCGGATCGGGAGGCTGCAGGAGGGATTGGCAATTTTTATGTATAATCCGGTTTGCCAGTGCTTAAGGTCAGGTTGATCTGAAGTTCTATCCGCCCTGCGGCCGGGGCCACTTGAGCCGGTAATCCCTTAACTCTGAAACGGGAGCATCTATTCCGTGGTTGAAGGCCATGGCTATGTTTGCCATCTGCCGGGCTGTTACATAGTGCAGTATGAATTTATCCCCGTCGTTGAATTTATTCTCCAGAGTCCGGAATCCCCTCTCCAGCTCCTCCCCCAGCATGAAATCGAAGTCTCTGGGTTTGAGGCCGTGGCAGTGGACCTTGACGAATATCACATTTTCCCTTCCGGCAACACAGATCTGCTGTCTCAGCCAGAGTTTTATCCTCTGCGGGGTGATGGGGGTTTTTATGTTGATATCACTGTTTTCGATGCCGGGGAGGATAAATCTGCGCCGGTTTCTCCAGTTCAGAGTGAGGGGACCCTGGATCATAAGGAGATCGCCACTGTCTCTGCCCCCGAATCTGAGATCACGTCCGGTGTTGTGGGATTTTGGCCTGGCGGGATCGTCATCAGCCAGATATATGGAATTTATCTTTCTGGTCTGTCCGGGAGCCGGTGCCGAGGGGAGGGTAAAGTCGGCATAACAGCCTGTCCGGGCCAGCAGGGTTATCTCGTTATTCAATCCACACCACCGGCCGTCCCTTCTGGAGTTATCCAGAGCCCAGTTTCCGTGTACAAATCCGTATTTCAATTTATGATCATTCGAATCACGGGGAAGCAGCCGGTGGCCGGCCAGTTGTTCCTTGAACCTTTCGATTTTACTAAGGAATCCCTGAGTGGTATCGTTATCATGATGTATATGCACTTCCACCTCCCCGAATCCCCTGCTGCAATGATCTGCCAGCATCTCCAGCAGGTCGCTTCTGTACTGTTCCTGGGGAAAGAAGTAGGTGTGAGCCGGGGGATTTCCGCGGCTGTCCCGGTGTTTGCTGTAACGTTCCTCATATCTGGTGATCCATTCTTTTACCCTTTCTAACTGGACTTCCGGCGGATCATCCTCCTTCTGCCGGGGTTCGAAGTGATCTGCTATAGCGAAAAGTATCTCCACCGGATATTTACACCGTTTTCTCTTAATCCTGTTTATCAGATAGCCCGGAAACCATATATGAGTATCTTTCAACATTTCCTTGCCTTAAGCCTTTAGAATGCTAAATAACCAACAGCAACTTAATCATCAGTATCAAAAGCAGGATAGATACCATGTTGGCAATAAGTGTTTTCTTCCCTATGAGTGACATCTCGATATTGACCTGTTTGCCTATCTGACAGGCGGTGATGGAGGCTAACGCTATCAGGATATAGAATACTGCATTGTAGGTTCTGGAAAGAAAAAATGCTGATACAAAGAAACCGATTATTGCCATCTGCATGGTATCGGTATACTTATGAGCCAGCGCAGAGGTGGTGGAAGTATTTATATTCATCATCTGGCGAAAAGATTTAACCAGCATCAGCATCCAGACGAACAATCCTGCAATGCCCAGTTCTGACATGCATAGTACCACCGAATTGTGTGCGGTCAGATGGTGATATTCGGTGAAATTTCCATAACCTACCCCCAGGATTGGCCGCCACAGAAACAGGCTGAGACCGGTAGCCCAGGCATCCAATCTGCCGCTGGCCGATGATTCCTCCATGGAAATTTCACTGAGGCGGCCGGGACCGGCTGCCAGGGAAATGGTCAGCAGGATGGCACCCAGGATCAGGCCCCTGATCCATCCCAGGTGCTGGATGGAAAAATAAATCAGAACAGCAATAAGACCGAGGAAAGTACCCCTCGAATTTGTCAGGTAGAGGGCATAGGTAAGCAGGCAGAAGAATATAAACCATATGAATCTGGCTGGCAGGGATTTTGTCTTATCCAGCAAGTTTATTATGGCGAAGGGGGTAAAGACCAGTATGGTAAGACCCAGATCATTGGGATCTTCGAATATCCCAATCCATCTTATTCTGCCATGAATCATGGTCTGACCGGCAATATCGGTTCCGTGGTGGTACTGGTATATTCCGTTTATGGCAAGCGCTAAAGTCAGAATAAATAGAAGCAGGTATGTTTTTCTCAATTCCTCCAGATCATTTACCAGGCTTACCAGCATGAAGAACAGCATGAATTGCGGCAGAAAGCTTACAAAGGAGTTCTTTGCTCCGGTGAGATAGAAGAACTGAAGCTGGCTCAGGGGTATCAGGGCCAGAAAAATGAACATGAATATCGTCTGGGGCATTTTCAGGGATTCGAATGGTTCCCGTCGGAAGGTTTTATGGAGGATCATGGTTCCGATGATAACAACAGCCATCAATTGCATGATAGGTAGCCCCTTAAGACCCGCTACGAATTCCTGAGGCCTCAGGTAGGTTAGTGCAATATATAGGAGCAGCCCCCAGAAGGGGCGGAAGAATACGATAACAATAAGCATCGATCCGCCAAAGACTGCCAGGGCGAGCTTGAATGATATGAATACCAGGGTAATGGTAAGCAGGATTACAAACCCGGTGAATATAATTATCACAACTCTATTGTTCATTATTCAGGGTATCTCTTGCAGACCGGTTAATTCTCTTAAGCACATCAAGGTAGAATACAAATCGAACAGCTATTAATTGAATGGTTTATTTCTGAAACAGTCAATGATAAAAATAAAAATTCCGGCCGTGATTTAACAGACGCCGTACGCTTGTTCAGCTCGTATTGCCGGTAAATGTCAGAAGCAATTAACGTCCCAATACTGCCGAAAAGCCGTGAATTCATGAAAGAGTTCTGCCATCGTGAATAGCGGAGTTATTCTCAGGTTATCCAGGATTTTCTGCCGGTCCAAACCATTTTTTATTAGTAGTAGACGATCCTCTGTCTTATAGAATAATAATGTAATGGAATGCTTTATCCTGACTGGTGATCCGGGAAACTCCAGGTTACGGATATCTTGACTCTGACAAATGATTACTGATAGAATCCGTAGGGTTATCTGGTTGTATCGGATTTTAACGCTTGCTACTACTCTAACAGGAGTTGAAAGTGATTCTGTCGGATTTGAAGTATAAGGCCGAGTGTTACTATGAGAGATCTTCCCTCCGGGATGTGTTGAGGGTTTGTTGTACCGATGGCACCTCTGCAATTGTGCTTTACCGGATGGCCAAATTCTTTATCAGGATTCATCTGGGCTTTGTCGGGGCAATCATACTCAAGCTGAATAAGTACGTTAATTCATGTGTAATTGGCAGGGGAGTTGAATTTAAAGAGGGTCTGGTATTGATGCACCCGGTGGGAGTAGTTATAAACGGAGGGGTAAAGGGTGGGAGCAGGGTTGTTCTGGAAAGTGGTGTAGTTCTGGGAGCTGCCCGAAGCGGATTTCCGGTGGAGGTTCCCAGGCTGGGTGATAATATATTCATCGGATCGGGGGCGAAGATTATCGGAAATATCTCCATAGGGAATAATGTCAGGATAGGGGCGAATTCCGTGGTGCTGGATGATGTTCCGGATAATTCTGTAGTGGTTGGGATACCTGCCCGGCAGGCAGGCAAAAAATAGGGTAGAATGGTATTTTTTTTGCGTACAATCTATTAAAACATAAGATATTATTCTTATAAAGGTTAACTTGTTATGATTAAAGAGGATGCTTTTTTCTTCAGAACAGATTCCAGACCGCTTTTCGGTGTTCTCTACCATCCTTCCCGGACCGGGAAAGAGTATACGGAGGATCAAACGGCTGGAAGAGCACTTCTGGTATGCGACTCTCTGTTCGAGGAGAAATTCTGGTGCGAGAGGGTTTTTGCCAATATGGGCAGAGAGCTGGCGGAACAGGGAATCACCGTGTTTGTTTTCGACTATTACGGATATGCCAACAGCACCGGCAGAAGTGAGGATGTGAGCGCAGAGAGTATAGAGAGGGATATCGGGGATGCCTGTGATTTCCTCAAAGCCCGGGGTATCCGGTCGATCTCCCTGCTGGGGGTGCGCTGGGGGGCGGCCCCGGCCTGCAATATTGCCTCCGGGCGGAGTGATGTGGACAGCCTGTTTCTTATCAAGCCGGTAGCCGGCTGGAGAAAGCAGCTCAAGCAATCTTTAAGATCTAATGTTGCCGGACAGTACGCCATATTCAAGAAAGCGGTGATGACCCGGGAGGAAATAATAAACAGGCTGCTTTCCGGTGAAGATTGCACCTACGCGGGCTACAGGATGAATAATATAGAGGGCTATATCATATCAAAAGAATTGTGGCGGCAGAGTGAAGATATGACCGTTCCGGACCGATTGCCCCAACATATCAAAGATGTAACTGTGATTCATATTCCGGAGAGGGAGGGGAAAAAGCCCCTAGAAGAAGAGACGATGGTGACCCGGTTCAAACAGAATGGAGTTAACTGTGAATTGCTGGATATACCAGATGACAATGCCTTCTGGGTGAACAACCGCATATTTACCTCGGAAACTCCCCGCCTGTATGAGGAGTTAATAAAACGTATCCGGGAACTTCCCCCTTCCGGCCCGGAGGAGAGAGAAAAGGATGCTGCAGGTGAAGAGCAGGCGAATAAAGAATGGCAAACCAGCAGGACTATTACCAACGGAGAAATAGGGGAAAGGGTGGTGGAACTGGAGAACAGTGAAGGAAACAGGTTGTACGGCATCCTCTACTCCCCCCGGGGAGAGAGCCGGGATACCGCCTATATCTTCACTCACGGCGGGCTCATCGGAATGAACGGGGCATTCAGATTCAATACCAGGGCGGCCAGGCAATTGGCTGAAAACGGTTATCATTCACTCTGCTGCGACACCCATGGTATAGGGAGGTCGGCGGGAAAGATCGAGAATGTGGAACAGAGAGTACTGTTCAGAAGAATATGTGTGGGGCTTTTCTCCGGCGACGTGATCGGTTCGGTAAATTTCCTCAGGGATACTACGGGTGAAAGAAAGGTGGTTCTGATGGGGGTCTGTGGTGGTGCTATAACCAACATTATAGCTCAGGGAGAGTGCGCTGATATAGATACTTCGCTTCTGCTCAGTGTTCCGGTAATGCTGCCCAGTCTGAGATACGGGGAGGTCAGGATGAGTGAGGGGTTTGCCCGTTTCTATCTGGGCCTTTATCTGAGAAAGATATTCAATCCCGGGGCATGGTGGCGGTTTATCACCTTCAAGAGTGACCACAGGACTATATTCAAGGCCTTCTACATACTGTTCGGCGGATTACTGAGCAGGCTCAAAATAGCTCCCAACAAAAGTGCAGGAGAAAAGACCGGGTCGGGGAAAGCAGGCAGGAACAGGGGTGATGGAGGGTCTAAAAAAGCTCCAGCCGGGGAGAAGGGCGAAAAACCCAGGAGCGGGGTGAGTGTAGCGGTGCCGGGGGCCGGAGATGACCTGCAGTTTAATGATAAGTTCCTGGAGGCTTTCAGAGGGGTTGCCCGGAATGGTGGGAGGGCGGTATTCGTATTCGGTGAGAACGACAATTTCAGGTGGGAGTTCTACGAGGAATTCAAGAATAAGATGCCGGAAGAATTCGAGAAATATGGCCAGGAATTTTCCATAGAAGAGATTCAACACGCCAATCATATGTATACTCTGCGGGAATGGCAGGACAGGATCATCCAGTATTGTATAGACAATCTGGGATGAGTCTGCACCGGTGGCCGGGATAGCCGGGAATGAGAGAGTTTCCTATCCCTGATACTTTTCCAGACGCTTATTGATAGCCTCAATGATAGGGGAGGAGGGCTCTTCCTCCAGCCTGCCCAAGGCTTCGTCCCTGCTCATGTAACCGTGCCTTACCAGGCCGGCCAGCTCGAATGCATAGGGATGAAATCCGTGTCTCTGTAGATGCTTCCTGATTCCCAGTGCATTGATCAGGCAGTTGGTGGAATTGGGGTCGGTATCGTCGGGCCGCTCCCATCCGAACTCCCTGATCTTTTCCATTATTTCATCTTCATCATACTCCAGAAAGGCCAGGGGACTGATATTGTGGGGGAACCGGTCCTTCATGGAGAAGTGTTCTCCGGTGAGGAAATAATTATTCACCTCCGGCCCGGCAATTTCCAGCAGCGGCTCCAGAAGCTGGCCCTGCATCCTTCTTATCATGGCCGGATTGTTGCTGAAGATGGAGGCTTCCACCGGAGCCTGGCCCGGTGACCACCCGTAGGTTATAAAAGGGATACCGGCCTCTATAGCTTTCCTCAGGCATATGAACTTTATCAGGCTCATGCAGGTAGTGCATATGGTGCTGGCCCGTTCCAGCCCCTTCCTGCTGGAGAAGAAATCCTCTCTGGCACCCTGCTGAAACAGTTTGCTCAGTATATCCAGCCTGGGTTTGTATATTATGTGGTCCACTCCAAGGCCCTCCACCACCCGCCGGCAGTTATCCAGTGATTTCGGCGAGACGAATCCGTTGTCCATGGTCAGGGCCAGCAGGGAAAGGTCGTATTCTCTCTTCAGAACTGCCAGGGTGTAGGTGGAGTCCTTCCCCCCGCTGTACGCCATAATGGCATCGTAACCACCGGATTTCCGGTTCTCCTCCAGCAGCTTTTCGAACTTCTGGCGGTATCTCTCCATGGTTTTCTTAAGCCGCCGGGGGCTTTTGGCCCTCCTGCAGTAGTTGCATATTCCCTGATCATCGAACTCTGTCCCCGGAAACGTTTCGGGAAGAACACATCTTTTGCATCTTTTCATTGAATATTTCCTTTCCCCTTATTAGGTATGCTTAAAAATCCATCTCCGGAGCAGGGGGGAGCATCCTGAGGTGCCTGGTCGATTCACTCTTCCTCTCCAGATCAGCCATGGCCCTCTTTACCGCATCCTCCTCCAGTCCCAGGGTCTCGGCCACCTTATGGGCGGGAATATCTTCCTTCATGGCATAGAGGATCATGTCCACTATTTCATAGGGCATGCAGAAGTAAAAGTCCTTATCACTGACCGGCAGGCTGTAGGTATCGGGGCTGGGGGTCCGGTCGATAATTTCCCGGGGTACTCCCAGATACTCTGCCAGCTGGAAGACCTGGTTCTTGTAGAGGTTGGCCAGGGGTTCAATATCTACTCCGCCGTCTCCGAATTTTACGAAAAAGCCCTGAAGGGTCTCCGCCAGGTTGGTGGTTCCGCACACTATGTAGTGTCTCTTCTCCGCCTCGTAATAGAGCTGGGTCATCCTGGTTCGCTGTTTGATATCGTTGGCAGCCATCATTTCCAGATAGTCGAAAAAGTACAGCCGGGAGGTCAGGATGTTCCCGCCCTCCTCCTGAACCTCCAGATGATAGGCGTTTATCCGGTCCCGCTCCAGAAGGTCCTGAGGGAGGGTCAGGCGGAATTTATAATTACCGGCGAGATCCGGAAAATATTTTTTGACTACCGCTCTTCTCTTGCCATAGACATCGAATGCTTTCAGCATTGGGGTGATTTCAATCTCCTGATAATCTATTCCCACTGATTCAGCTGCCATCCTGCCATACTCCCTGCTCACCGGATTGGAGTCTTCTTCCGGCAGAATAACTCCGAATACCCTTTTTTTGCCCACCGCTCTGACTGAAAGTGCTGCTGCAACCGTGGAATCTATTCCCCCGCTCAAACCAATTACTATACCCTTTCTTCTATATATCCTGCTTACGCTGTGGCGGATGAATTCCTCGATATCCCGTGAGACCTTCTCCGGATCGATTTTCATGATGTCTCTGTTAAATTCCATTCTACCTTCCTTTTTATTAAAGATTTCCCAACGGTATCATACCAGCCCCTTCTTGCTTATCTTTCCCGATGAGGTTTTGGGTAATGATTGCTTCAGCTCTATATATTTGGGTACCATAAAATCTTCCAGATTGCGGGAGCAGTGGGCCATAAGCTTCTTTTCGGTCAGTACGGAATCATCCTTCAGCTTGACGAAAGCCTTGATTGCTTCCCCCAGAAGCTTGTCCGGTACTCCTATCACCGCTGCTTCAAGCACATCGTCGAGCATATAAAGCGCATCCTCCACCTCCCGGGGGCTTACCTTTTCCCCCCGGCTCTTGATGATATCATCCTTTCTGGATACGAAGTACAGATAACCTTCCCGGTCCATTCTGAACAGGTCGCCGGTGTGGAGAACCCTCTCCCATGGATATTTGCCCGGCTTCAGTATCCCGGCGGTCTCCTCCGGCTTTTCCCAGTAACCCCTGGATACATTTGCTCCCCTGACCACCAGTTCTCCCACCACCCCCGGTTCGGTGATGAGGCTTCCATCTTCATCCACCAGATAGACCTGTTCATTAGGCATGCCTTTTCCCACCGAGTTGGGACGAATGTCGATCTGGCCGGGGGGAAGATAGGAAACCCGCTTGCACTCTGTGAGTCCGTACATGGAGTAGATGGTCACTCCGGGAAACATCTTCCGGAAGGATTTAATATGGCTCTCCGGAAGGGCTGCCGCGGTGTTGGTTATATACCGGAGGCTTTCAAAGTTTTCATTCCCTATATCTTTAAGTTTCAGAAGGATGGCCAGCATGGTGGGGACTATGGGGAACCCGGTTGCCTTTTCCTGTTTCAGCTTATTGATGATATCATAGGGGTAGGTAAAGGATCTTTCCAGAATCACCTTTCCTCCGAACTGTGCGGCCATCAGGATCTGGTATAACCCATAGTCGAAGGAGAGGGGGAGAGTATTCAGTATTATGTCATCCTCCACGTTTTCCAGATATGTAGTAATGGATGTGGAAGCTGCAACCATGTTCTGATGGGTCATCATCACACCCTTCGGGTTTCCCGTAGTTCCGGAGGTATAGACGAGTGAGGCGAGGTCTATGTCTATGGTTTTACGGTCCGGTCTGTGGGATGGTGCGGATAGTGCTTCATCCCATGGGATTACCGGGGGTGAGATATCCCCGGTGCCGGGAATGGCTCTACCGCACAGAATTATCGCCTTCAGAGATGGGGTATCCTGTAAAGCTGGTGAAACCGTCTTCCATTTCGAAGTGTGGGTTATCAGGGCGGAAGCCCTGCAGTTGTTAAGGATGTAGGATATCTTTCTGCTTTTGGTGGTGGGATTGACTGCCAGAAAGATAGCGTCCGCTTTCAGCGCTCCCCAGATGGATATAACCGTTTCCGCACTGTTATCGATGAGGATGGCTACCCTTTCCCCATACTCCACCCCGGCTTCTATCAGGGCGTGAGCGATACGATTGGACTCGCTGTCCAGCCGGGAGTAGCTATACCGCTGTGAACCGGTCACCAAGGCTTCTTTGGCCGGTAATCTCTCAGCACTTCTTTCCAGAAATTCCTGGACTAACATGGTATTATATTATCTCTTCTGTGATACCGCCGGAGGTTAAGGGAACTTATTTCTTCTTCTCTATATAGCTGACCAGCTTGTTGACAGAATCGAAGTTGTCCGGAACCAGGTCTTCGTCGTCTACTTCGAATTCAAATTTCTCTTCGATGAAGGACACCAGTTCGAGAATGCCGGTTGAATCTATGATACCTGTCTCCAGAAATGAATCGTCGTCATTCAATCCGTTATCCTCTGATCCGAAGAGAAAGTTTTCGATTATAAATTCCCTTAGTTGTTCTCTTATTTCCAATTCACCCTCCAAAGAAACCTAATAGTTTATCATTTTTCCGTTAACTGGCTGTATCCTGATTTCAGCTCATTATATTTATATAAGCAAAAAAAGGACCAACAGGGGCATATTATTGAGCTTATGATAAATATGGATTGCCTTTTCTTTCTCTGCCAATGGTGGTGTCCGGTCCATGACCGCAGTGTACCACAGTTTCGTCCGGGAGAGTGAGAAGTTGCTGCTTTATTGAATTAATAAGGGTTTCGAACTCTCCCCCTTCGAAGTCGGTTCTTCCAATGGAACCGGCAAACAGGGTATCCCCTACCAGTGCTGAACCTTCAAATATCAGACTTATCCCTCCCGGAGTGTGCCCCGGTGTGTGACGGACATCAGCCTGTGATTTTCCAATCTCTACCGTATCTCCATGAGCCAGGGTCTGGTCCACCGATGGTTCCCGGATATTTCCCAGGCCCCACATGGGAGCCTCCCTTACCGAGAGTTTGATTATCTCCAGATCTTCCTGGTGAATGAGAAAGGGTATCCCGAATTTTTCCTTCAGATCCGCAACCGCAGCGATGTGATCGCTGTGGCCATGAGTGCAGACTATTCTTGCAGGTTTCATCCCGGTTTGAGATATATACTCCACTATCATATCCATGTCCCCCCCGGGATCCACTATTACCGTTTCTCCGGTATCAGGACAGGTCAGCAGGTAACAGTTGGTAGATAGGGGGCCCACTACCTTCCGGGCTATTCTTACCTCTGTTTCTTCGGTCATGGTTGTCTCCAGTCTTTACAGTTGCAGATAGCAGTTATTCTGCCGGGCGTTCTATTTTGCTGCCTCTGTTTCTACTGATTTACTTTCATGATGACGGTCCGATTCTCTGCCCCTGCCGGGGCAATCCAGCGCACCGGCGGGGCATATCACAGATCCCAGTCCGCACCGGTTACACCTGGAAGGGTAGAAGACCAGTTCCGTCCCCAATACTACCAGCGCTTCGGTTGGGCAGACTGACACGCAACCCCCGCATACGGTGCATTTGCTCCGGTCGAGACGGATCGAACTATTTTTCTTCCCCGTTTCCAATTTGATCTATCTTGCATTACCGCAGCATGTTACTGTCTAACAGCTCGAAGGGCGGAGCTCCAATTGCGCTGAAACCGGTTGCCCCGGTGCTCCCGGAAGTTGCCGGGCGGAGTTGATAATTGTTTGACCGCTAAGATAGGTCCGCCTGTCAGCCTGATCCACAAATTTAACCTTTCCCAACCAGAATACGAGTGGATTATATATAATTCAAGAAGCTATATCAATCTGAAAGAGGTTTGTTCCTGAGATTCATTCCTGTTATCACCCTCTGAACATGGATCCCAGCAGTTTGAATATCAGACCGGGTCTGGAGAGGAGAATGGATGCAATAAAGCGAACAGGCCTTAACCCCTTTTTATAGGCTATACCCCTCCTGCCAGCCACCTTCGATATTATCATGTCCATATCCCGGTCACTCAGCTGATAGAAGATTTGTGCTGCCTGATAGAAGATCCTGTTGGTTCTTCCCGTGGACCGTCTCCATTCTTCCTGATAGGGGCGTAGAGCTCTGGCGGAAATGTCCCCCCTCCGGATAGCTTCTATTAAGACAGGGGCTGCCATATCAGCCGCCTCCAGGGAATTGATTATCCCCCCTCCGGAGAAGGGATTATTCTGTCTGGCTGCCTCTCCCACCGCTACATACCCGTCTGTTATCAGATCAGTTAGCCCTCTGGAAACCTCACAACAACCCAGAACTGTTCTTTTTTTATCCGCTGCCGGGCGGGCTTTTTTCAAGAATCTCTCCAGATACCCGGACGCTTTCACTTTTCCTGCCATCAAGGGATTTATTCCCACCCCCATGTTTGCTGTGGATCCGCGTTTGGGGAATATCCATCCGTAACTGCCCGGGGCGATATCCCTGCCCAGGTGGAATTCTATAACCGGAGGAGTTGGCGAATCTGTCTGGATCAACTGCTGGGCGCAGGAGAAGACCTCTCCCGGTCTGAAGCTCTCTGCGATTCCGGCCCAGCGGGGGGACAGCGCCTCCACTCCATCTGCTCCGACCACCACCTGGCATCTGATGTCGTACTCACCCCCCGAATTGACCTGTTTGACTCTCAGTCCGTTTATACTGCCATTTCTTCTGAGAAGCTTAACCGCCTGATGGCCGGTTCTGACATCCGCACCCTCCTCCTCCGCCCGCCGGGCCAGGGCACGGTCGAACAGCTCCCGGTCTGTAATCAGGCCCATATTATCCATGTTGAATTGAAATATTTCCCCTCCGGGGGATATTACCTCTACTCCATGTATTGATGATTCAATAAGAGATTGATCCAGACTGATATAACGTTCCACTTCATCCCTGGGGCCCATTGCTTCGGCACATCTTACCGGGTATCCTATCCTCTCTCTCTTCTCCAGCAGAATGACCTCCAGGCCATCCGAAGCAGCCAGAACTGCTACCCTGCTGCCCGCCGGACCGGCACCAATAACCGCTATATCACAATTTTCTGAACTCATCAGAAGTAATGGTGAGCTCCAATTGAAAGTGTAAATCCTGAATAGTCTATATCAAAGTTTGCCTGGTGGTATCTGAATTTGCTCTGGCCCATCTGATATCTTCCCTCCAGGGAGAAGGAAAACCTGTTGGTGATATAGTACTCCAGGCCGAATTCACTGTGAAATCCGGCTTCCATGGTGAACCTGGATTCATCATCGCCGGGAGTTGAGAAAGGTTCCCCGTAGTACCAGTTGTCTGATTCCAGCTTGGCCAGGGGAAACATGGCGGCCATACCTATACCGAAATAGGGGGAAAACTTTTTGACATCCGGTTCTATGAAGTGGTAGGTGAATCCTATCTCTGTGGAGAAGAGAAAAACACTGAATGTTCGTTCTGTATCCAGGGGGGTGAGGCTGTCCAGCTGGGCAATATAATTTCCGTTGGCGGTGGCTTTAAGGTAGGTGAAACTTGCACTGGTTCTGATGAAATGATTGGGGGTGATACGCCTGGTGTATCCAATCCGGAAGTGTGGGGATGCCTGGAAGGGTTCCCAGTTTAATATTCCCGCCCTCTTGATTTCGGTCCAGTAGGTGAGATAATCGGTGAAATTGCCGGCATCCGCCCCGTCCATAAAGCCTGCACTCAGACTGACCGAATTATAGGGAATAGGCCCGTAATACTTCTTCGGCTTGAATACAGTCTGATTGGCGTCAGCTTCGCCGGCACACAGGATGACTAACAGTATCATGACCATGAGAGTTGATTTTTTCATATGAGCTCCAATCTCAACTTGGTAAAGCGGGATAACATATTAAATTTAGTTTCCATCGAATGTTTTGTCAAATACGAAGATAGGCATAGTTAATCCTGACCCTGCCCGGATGATACCATCCACGGTGTTTCCCCGTGCCTCCAGATAGAGTTTCCCCCGCACAGGCCAGCATAAGATATTATCCCGTATGCCGTCAATTCAGAGCAGCACAATCAATTAACCGCCTGCAATTTTGTAGAAGCAGAAAATTACGGCGGAATGTCGACCCACCGGCCTTATAGTGGTGCTGATCCTGTTTATCCATAAAGCAGCTACGAAATTATCCGGCCAGTTACTTGATTTTCTCCTGCTTTTTATTAGGTATCAGGCACAGGAATTTAAGGGTGTCATCTCCGGTATTGATAAAGGAGTGTTTTTCTCCGGGGGGAACCAGGATGAAATAGCCTGCTTCGAAACCATGCTCCTGCTGCCTGTATTTAAGCTTGCCCGATCCCTCCAGAATGAATACTTCGTGTTCCCAGGGATGATCATGAAATGGTGAATGGCCGCCGGGAGCAACTTCGAAAAGTCTCATCTGGAAGTTGGGGGGCTGATCCTTATCCCCGATCAGCCATCTTATATTCACTCCCATGGCGCCCTCCATCTCTACTTCACTTGGCTTTACTTCGCTGTAGTGGGCTATCTTTATATCAGACATGCAATTGTCTCCTTTCAGGCTTTAGATATAAAATTGTCCCTGGCAATCATCATTCGTTTACAACAGGGTAAATCCCTATCAGCATCCGATATAAGAATATATTTAGCTGTGAATCGGGACAAGATGTTTCTGACCGGGGGGAATTAGGGCTGAATTATTTAGTGCCTTAATCAAAATTTAATAACCCCCGAACATGAAGAGACCGATTCGAATTGATAAGAGGGATAAAAGAGTGTATACTAAGTAAATGACAATATTATTAATAGTAGCATTTTTGCAATAGGAGGAAAGTTGACAGGACATCCAGGAAGGCTGATCATCGGATTATTTATTCTCTCCATTCTTATTTACGGACAGGCGGTGGGAATAGAAGCAGAAGGACCGGTTATAATAGACCATACCTGTACTTCTATATCGGAGATTCCGGCTGAATGGGTCGATTCGGTAAAGACCGATATCAAGCTTCACTATGCACACACCTCTCACGGGATGCAGTTGGTGACGGGCCTTTCCATTGTAAGGGATTCGAGCTCCTTTTATGATTATGCATACCAGAATAATACCCTTCCGGATGAGCCGGGAGCTCTGTGTATCTACAATGGCCAGATATCCGAGACCTACATTGAACCGTGGGATTACTGGAGTACGGAGGAGGGGATGAATGAGACCCGCACAGTAATAAACTCGACTTCGGCTCTATGTGTATCCATGTGGTGCTGGTGTACCCAGTTGAACACATATTCCCAAACAGAGGTGGAGGCATATCTGGATTCCATATCCAGACTGGAGGAAGAGCATCCCGATACCATATTTGTGTATATGACCGGTACGGCTGAGTATGACGGGGGTTACGGTTATAACAGGTACCTTAGGAATGAACAGATAAGGGAGTTTTGCATCAGTAATAATAAGGTGCTGTTCGACTTTGCTGATCTTGACAGCTGGTGGTTCAATCCCGTCACGGAGGAGTGGGAGAGGGAGGTTTACCAGTACAACGGCGAGGATGTGCCGGTGGAACATCCCCAGCTGGCAGGAAATGATTCCGGCCATACCTCCTATGAGAGTTGCGAACAGAAGGGTAAAGCCCTCTGGTGGCTGCTGGCACGCCTGGCGGGATGGTCAGAAGTTACTGCTGTCACCGGGGATGGTTCTGACATTCCTGCTGCCGCCTCCCTCGATGCACCCTACCCAAATCCGTTTAATCCGTTCGCTGTGATCCCCTTCTCGGTTGATGAGAGAGGCTTCGTCCGTATCGAAATATACGATGTAGCAGGGCGGATGATCCGATCGCTGGCGGACAGGAGCTACTCCCCGGGGGATTACCAGATGATCTGGAGGGGAATGGATTCGAATGGGAGTTATGTTTCCAGCGGGGTATATTTCTGCAGAATGACAGCCGGTGCCTCCAGGGCAACTAAACGGATAGTTCTGGTAAGATAGCCGATCGTAATTACGGGCAAGCCGACCCCGGATTTCATTTTTTTGTTTAATAATTAGAGCAATGTAACGGTTCCATGGATATACCCGCGATTTTGCCCCCTGCCTCCGGGAGTCCGGACCGTCATGCAGCATCCCTGCCCATTTCACTGATTAACAGTGGTAGCCAGGCACCAGGAGTGTTGGTATTTAATGAGTAATCCAGATGTTCGGATAAACTCGGGCAACCGGCATCCGGTACTCCTTACCTCTGTTCAGGGAAAAATGATAGGGATTCGGATACCGCTGTGCCTTGACAGTGCAGGCAGATAAGGATTATGGTTCAGATGATCATTGACTTTGTTTCGACCGGATAAATTCAAGGGCAGGAGAGGATGGGAGATATAAAAAGGATTCTGTTTGTCTGCAGCGGCAATACATGCAGAAGTCCCATGGCTGAAGTTATACAGAGATCGAAGATCCCCGGTGATATAAGGGGCCGGGTGATGGTATCTTCAGCGGGAACAATTGCCAGGGATGGTATGCCGGCATCTCAACTGGCCCGGGAGGTGGTGGCCGAGATGGGGCTTGATCTGTCAAATCACCGGTCTGCCTATCTAAATAAGGATTTGGTGGATGATTCCGATCTGATTGTAGTTATGACAAGGGATCACAGGGATCATATACTTGGAATGAGAGCCGAATCACTGTCCAGGATCATCATTCTGGGCGAGTTGGATCCGGAGAGGGGGGAAGCCGATATCAGGGATCCCATTGGAAGGGACAGGGAGACCTACCGCAGAGTCAGAGATGAGATAGATTCTCTAACCGACCGGTTGACTTATTATATCAGGGAAGAATTTGAATAGGAGGGAGGCTGAAGCCGGGAATCTATGTGTGCCGGAAGGGATAAAAATCAGGATTCATAATGGTAGAGGTTTGAATGATGGTGAGACGGTTTAATAAATCGGGTATTGGAGGGAGCAAAAGTTCATATATTTTTCAGATTTTGTTTAATTTTATTGACAAAACGAATTTTTTGGTTGCCCGGAATCCTGACGCTGGCTTATAATGCCAGAGATAATGAATTCAATTCACCTGACATAGGGAGGGCAGTTTCCCGGTTCTGCCGGGAGCAGAAAGAAAAGGAGTGATACCATGCCTCTTAAGAAATCCGACAAGATATGGATGGATGGGAAATTTGTCGACTGGGATGATGCAACCCTTCATGTGTGTGCTCATGTGGTGCACTACGGTAGCGCTGTATTTGAGGGTATCAGGGCTTATAATACCGATAAGGGGCCGGCGGTATTCCGTCTCAAGCCCCATATTGAAAGGCTGTACAATTCGGCCAAGATGTACCGGATGGAGCCGGAGATGCCTGTTGAGGATTTCATAGAAGCCTCTCTGGAGACCATCCGCGTTAACAATATGGAGGCATGTTATATAAGGCCGGTAATTTACAGAGGATACCATGAACTGGGGGTAAACCCTCTGAACAATCCCATAAATGCCTTTATCGTGGTGTGGGAATGGGGCAAATATCTGGGGCCCGAAGCTCTGGAGCAGGGAGTGGACGTGAGAGTGTCCAGCTGGTTCAGAATCGCTCCCAATACCATGCCGGCTCTTGCAAAATCAGCTGCCAATTATATGAATTCACAGCTGATAAAGATGGAAGCCCTTATGGATGATTATGCCGAGGGAATAGCCCTGGATACCAACGGATATGTGAGCGAGGGAAGCGGGGAGAACCTCTTCCTGGTTCAGGATGGTACACTTTACACCACGCCGCTGGGAGCCAGTGTATTACCGGGCATTACCAGGGATTCAGTGATTACCATAGCGGATGAACTG
The DNA here is from genome assembly GCA_964613215.1 of uncultured bacterium. Taxonomy (GTDB): domain Bacteria; phylum Krumholzibacteriota; class Krumholzibacteriia; order Krumholzibacteriales; family CAZTHK01; genus CAZTHK01. The sequence goes on from CAZTHK010000001.1 coordinate 240,540, forward strand.
GGCATCGATGTAGTGGAGCAGCTTATCCCCCGGGAGATGCTGTACAAGGCTGATGAACTCTTCTTCACCGGAACCGCTGCAGAGGTGACTCCCATAAGGAGTGTGGACAAGATAACCATCGGTCCGGGAAAGCGTGGGCCGATCACTGCTGAAATTCAGGAGAAATATCTGAACTATGTAGAGGGTAAGCCGGAAGATAAGTACAACTGGCTGACCTACGTTTAGAATTTTATTCCGCTTTATCACCCGGGTTGTCCCTGTACCTCAGAGATGGTTATCTGGCCAGGGGGGTGATTTATCCCGCCGGATACGGGATGCCGGGGACATCTTGATTATCGTTTTACAGAGCGGAGATGACACGGGTTTCCTGGCCATGTGGTGGGGAGGGGATTGAGTGATTGACGGCCCGGCCCGTGCTGCTGTTGAGATGTTGCAGATAATATTGAACTATTGAACAGCCGGAGTGAAGTGATATGATAATAGCTATAGGAACTGATCATCGCGGCTATGATCTCAAGGAGAGGATAAAGGACTTCCTGGGAGCAGAGGGCCATCATATGATTGACCTGGGCCCGGAGGATGACAGTCCGGTGGATTATCCCGATTACGGCATACCGGTGGGAGAGAAGGTGGCATCGGGAGAAGTGGACAGGGGTATTGTTATATGCGGCAGTGGAATAGGGATGTCCATCGCTGCCAACAAGGTGAAGGGAGTCAGGGCTGCGCTTTGCCGGGATATCGATGATGCGGTGATGTCTAGAAGGCACAACAATGCCAATGTGCTGTCCCTTTCGGCGGAAATTGAGAGCGAAACCGCTCTGGAGGAGCTGGTTCATGTATGGCTTGCCACCCCCTTCGAAGGTGGACGCCACCGGCGCCGCATCGATAAGATCAGCCAGTATGAAAAAAACTCTGGATGAAGCATTATGAATGACAGAGGAAAGGTGTTGTTATGTATCAGGAAAACCTGTTTCCCTATCTGGAAGAAGCAGATCCGGAGATAATGGAAACATTAAGGAGCGAGCTGAACCGCCAGCAGGGTCAGCTGGAGATGATCGCCAGCGAGAATTTCGCCAGCAGGGCTGTACTGGCAGCTCTCAGCAACCCCATGCAGAATAAATATGCCGAAGGCTATCCCGGGAAGCGTTACTACGGTGGATGTGAATTTGTCGATCAGGCCGAAAGGCTGGCCAGGAAGAGGGCCAGGGAGCTGTTCGGAGCGGAACACGCCAATGTTCAACCCCATTCCGGGACCCAGGCGAATATCACCGCTTATCTGGCCTTTCTCGATCCGGGGGATAAGATTATGGGGATGAGTCTTTCTCACGGCGGCCATCTGTCTCATGGACACCCGGTCAATTTCTCCGGCATGTTCTTCGATGTGGTCCATTATGAGGTGAGCAGGGAGACCGGAATGCTCGACTATGACCAGCTGGAAGAGCAGGCCCTGGAGGAAAACCCCCGGATGTTTGTGGCGGGGGCGAGTGCCTATTCCAGATTCTGGGATTTCGAGCGGCTTCGCCAGATATGCGATAGGATCGATGCCTATCTGATGGTCGATATTGCTCATGTGGCCGGGATGGTAGCTGTGGGTATACATCCCAGCCCGGTTCCCTACGCCGATGTGGTTACCTCCACCACTCACAAGACCCTCCGGGGTCCCAGGGGAGGCCTGATACTGTGTCCCAAGAAGCACAAGAAGGCCATAGACAAGCTGAATTTCCCGGGAACCCAGGGGGGACCCTGCATGCATGTAATCGCAGCCAAGGCGGTTTGCTTCAAGGAGGCCATGACAGAAGAATTCAAGGACTATCAGAAGCAGATCGTGGCCAATGCCAGGAAGCTGGCTTCTGTACTGATGGATAAGGGCTTTGATGTAGTCAGCGGCGGGACCGACAACCATCTCTTCCTTCTGGATCTTTCCGCCAGGGATCTGACCGGCAAAGATGCCGAGAAGGCTCTGGAAAGAGCCGGGATCACGGTGAACAAGAACACCGTTCCGTTTGACCAGGAGAGTCCCTTCGTCACCTCGGGTATCAGGATCGGTACCCCCGCCCTCACCACCAGGGGGATGAAGGAGACTGAAATGGAGGAGATCGGTTCTTTGATAATCAGGGTTCTGGATAATATAGATGATGAAGGAGTTATATCGGAGGTCAGGGAATCGGTTGAGCAGCTGGTAGAGAGGTTCCCCCTCTATCAGTGATGGTGAAGCCGTTGGCCCGCCGTTCGATTCGGGTATGGCATGGAGACATGGATATGAGTAATAAAAGACCCAGCTGGGATGAATACTTCATGAAGATTACCCGCCTGGTGGCAGAGAGGTCTACCTGCCTCAGGCGTAAGGTGGGCGCTATTATCGTGAGGGACAAGAAGATAATAGCCGCCGGATATAATGGCGCACCCAAGGGGTTGGCCCACTGCCTGGATATAGGATGCATGAGGGAGAAGATGGGAGTGCCCTCCGGCGAGAGGCATGAACTCTGCCGGGGAGCCCATGCCGAGCAGAATGCCCTGATTCAGGCGGCCGGGAGCGGCCTTACCCTGGAGGGTTCCACCATGTACTGCACCACCGCTCCCTGTTCCATATGTATGAAGATGATAATCAATGCCGGAATCAGAAAGCTGGTGCTGGGCAGTGAATATCCCGACGCATTGGCTAAACAGCTGTCCGAGGAAGCCGGGATAGAGACGGTTCACACGGATTATTCTCCCCGGCACGAAGAAATCTGAATGGAGGGAGGCTGTATTGCGTTGCCCATCCTGCGGACATGAGATGGATAAGGTGGTGGACAGCCGGGCCACCAAGGAGAATTCCGCTATCCGCCGCAGGCGCGAATGCCTCAAATGCGGACACCGGTTTACCACCTACGAATATATAGAGCATAAACCGGTAATAGTGGTTAAGAAGGATGGGACCCGCCAGCCCTACAACAGGGAAAAGATCCTTAAAGGGTTGAGGCGGGCCTGCGAGAAGCGTCCGGTAGCCATGAAGACACTGGAAAAGGTGGTGGATGAAATAGAGCGGGCTACCAGCGGCAGTGTGAGGGATGAGATACCCAGCTCCGAGATCGGCAACCTGGTGATGGAGAAGCTGGCCGGGATAGACCATGTGGCATATGTGAGGTTCGCCTCGGTATACCGCGATTTCAAGGATGTTTCACAGTTTTTCGATGAGTTGAAGAAGCTGTTCGAGAAGGGGAAGTAATCCGTAATTTCAGAGAAAGGATGGAAATGCCTGGTTTAGTATGGGATGAAGGCAGAACAGTCTTTCCGGGTCGCAGGGTTATTGGTGTTATGGCTCTTTTCTTGATAGCTGTTTTTATCTTCCCGGGCTGTTCTTCGGACAAGAGTGGTGTACCGGTGGGAGAAACTGGTGACCTGGCGGAGGCGCATCTTTCATTTGCCCCGGATAAGGATCAGACCCTGAAATATGCCACGGTAAAAGCTATGGATATGGTGATGCGCGGTATGGATATATCCAATGTGGAAAGTTACGAGGCGGAGCTCTCCCTTAAAGAAAAAAGGAAAGAGAATTTTATCATGTCACTTTATTTTGCCAGGGTTACCAACACCGTTTACCGGGATGGAGAACCCAGCAAGAGGAAGCCACCCATAGATCTGGAGGGAAAGAAGCTGGAGATTGAAGTCGCCAGGGATGGGGAGGTTTTAAGCGCGCGACCTGATGGTTCCTACATTACCGGTATCAGGGATTTTGATCAGCTCAGGGAAATTGCTGCCCAATGGTTAATCCACTTGCCTGATTCCACAATATCAATTGGTGGAAGCTGGACCGAGGAAATCGATGAGATGGAGGCTGAATCCGAAGAGAGTGAGGAGGAGTATGGCGAGACGGGTACGGTGGAATACAAGCTGGTTGGCCTGGAAGTACAGGATGGTTTAACAGTAGCTGTTATAGAGTCGACTTCCAGCCTGACCGTCAGGCGTAAGTTCGGCAGTGCAGTCATGGAAGCGGATGGAGAGGGTGAGGGCAAATATTATGTGGCTGTTGATGGAGGATATCTGGTGAAGGCGGATGCCAGGACGAATTTCAAGGGGCTGATGTCTGGTGGTATGACGGGGGGTGGAGAGGGTATGGAAACAGGTTTCACTATTACATTTGAGTCCGATCTTAAAAGATAGTAATCCGGATGGCGGATAAGAACAAAGAACAGCTTGAAGAGATGGGCATTATAGACCATCTCGAAGAGCTCAGATCGGCGCTGATAGCGGTGGTGGCAGCCTGGCTGGCCGGTTCCCTGGTGCTTTGGTTTTTCTCCGAAGGAGCGGTGGATTTCCTGTTGAAAAGCATTCCCCTGGAGAGCCTGTACTTCCATGCTCCGGTGGAAGCTTTCATGGTCCGGCTGAAGCTCAGTTTTATTCTGGGATTTCTGGCTTCTTTCCCATACATACTTTTCAGAATATGGCAATTTGTGGCCCCGGGGCTGTTCTCCCGGGAGAAGCGGGTGGTGGTACCGCTTATCTCTGCCTCCACCATTCTCTTCTATATAGGAGTGCTTTTTGCCTACTGGATATTGATACCGGTAGTGCTGAATTTTCTTATCAAATTCGGGACCCGGATGATCAATCCACTTATCTCTGTGGACAAATATTTCCTGTTTGTGGCCAGGTTGTGTTTCGCCTTCGGGGTAGTTTTCCAGCTTCCTATTATCGTCATCTTCCTTACCTATACCGGATTGATCTCTCCTACCTCGGTGCTGAAACAGTGGAGGTGGGCCACAGTGGCGATATTCACCTTCGGAGCGATATTGACTCCTCCTGATCCTGCTTCCCAGCTGCTGATGGCAGTGCCGCTGCTGTTGCTCTTTCTGGGCAGTGTGGCCCTCTCTATTATTATCGAGAGAAGGAGGAAGCAGAATAAATCCGAATAAGAGGTGGCTGAATTGAGGAAGGAGATCCGGTGCTCGGAGCCCGCGAACCTGTCAGCAGAGGGAGATCGCGGCCTCTCCGCCCCGGGTCCGCTCTTTCTGATTCTTCGAGCCTGATAACCCGCAGGGCAGAGTTCCACGGGCTTGCCCGTGGTTATCTACGAGCACGCCCGCTCATCAGGTGATGTTTTTTTAAATGCCAGGCAGAGGAATCATAGATATCGAATAGCAGTGGGAACTCCGGATATGTGCTTTCTTGACATATTTTAACAATGATGGTATCTTATTCCTCTTTGATTTTTTTATGCTGATTATATAAATTTTAAGTAATTAACAGCAGGTCTGCCAATGCAAGAATTCCGGGGTGGTTGGTGGAGGTGGAAAGAAAAACACATGAAAGGAAGTTCGGGACGAGTAGATGTTTAAACTGAACCCGGATGTAATCAAGAGGTTTCAATCGCCGGTAAGAAGGGAGCTGGAGAATCTGGAGGAGGCTCTGGCTCTGGTTCTTGATTCAGATGTTCCCCTGGTAAACGAGATATGCAACTATCTGTCAGATTCGCCGGGCAAGAGAATCCGTCCTACCCTGCTTTTTCTCTCCTGCAAGAGCAATGGCAATAGCTGTGAGGGAATGTTGACTGCCGGCACTGCGGTGGAATTGATCCATACCGCTACCCTCATTCATGATGATATCATAGATGATCATGATTTGCGGAGAGGCAGAACCACGGTAAAAGCCCGGTGGGGCAGAAATATTGCTACCATTATGGGAGATTATCTCTATTCCAGGGCTTTCGCCAGCCTGGGGAAAGCCGGTATGTTCAGCACAATGAAGATACTCGCCGATGTAACGCACATTATGAGTGCGGGAGAGATGCTTCAGTTTCAACTGAAACGCCAGATAAATATCCCGGAAGAGAGTTATATGGAAATGATCCTGAAAAAGACCGCCTCCCTGTTTGCAGCTGCAGGGGAGTGTGGTGCTACTCTGGGGAACAACGGCAATAAGAGAGAGGGTATATATTCCAAATTTGGTGAATGCGTAGGGCTGGCCTTTCAGATCACTGATGATTTAATCGACTACCTGGCTATGGATAGGGATGTGGGAAAACCCACCGGTTCTGATTTAAGAGATGGGCGGGTTACCCTTCCCTTTATTGCAGCCTACCGTAATGCTCCCCGGCCTGCCAGGAAAGAGGTTACCGGTTTATTCAGGGCTCATCTCGAGAATGAAGATTGCCGGAGCGAGATAGTTGATTTCATGAGGAAACACGGGGGAATAGAGTATTCCCTCAAGGTGGCGGGGGATTTATGCAGGAAGGCCCAGGGTCATCTCAGCGGCATCGATTCTTCGCCGGAGAAGGATGCCCTCTCTTTTGCAGCTGATTATGTGGTGGAGAGGGTATTGCCCTTCACCGCATGAAAGACATCTTGTTGTTCCGGTATATTTTGTTATCTTATATAATAAAAGGGATCTGGAGATGGTTATAAAGGAAGCTGAATTTTATAAAAAACTGGATGACGGAAGGGTGAAATGCCTTCTCTGTCCGAATAACTGTACTATTCCCGAGGGGGAGAAGGGGGAGTGCAGATTGAGGGAAAACAGAGGGGGTAAACTTATAGCCCTCTCCTATGGAAATACGGTAACCACCAATCTGGATCCTGTGGAGAAGAAGCCGCTGTATCACTTCATGCCGGCGGGCCTGATACTCTCAGTCGGTCCTAACGGATGTACCTTGAAGTGCAGAAACTGCCAGAACTGGAGTATCTCCCAGGAGGATGCACCGGTGAGGTATATCGGCCCGGAAGAGCTGGTGAATCTTTCCTCCCGGGGCGCTTCTGTGGGAGTGGCATTTACCTATACCGAACCGCTGCTGTACTTCGAATATATGAAGGATGTTATCCCCATGCTCAGGGAGGAGGGGAAAAAGTCGGTGGTGGTTACAAACGGTTATTTCAACAGGAAGCCGGTCAGGGAGATAGTGGAGCTGGCGGATGGATTCAATGTCGATCTCAAGTCCATGGACGATCAATTCTACCGGAAATGGTGTGACGGTTCGGTGGAACCGGTCAAGGATTTTATACGTATGGCCGCAGAGTCAAGCCACCTGGAAGTTACCAACCTGTTGATACCGGGTCTTAACGATTCCCGTGAAGAGTTGGAGGCTATGGCCAGGTGGCTGTCTGAAATTTCCCCTGACATTCCTCTGCACATTTCCCGCTTCTTTCCCCAGTACAAGATGAATGATCTGCCCCCAACTCCCAGAAAAACTTTAAGGGATGCCTATAAAATTGCTAATAATTATCTTAACTATGTGTATATTGGTAACGTATCAACACCCGGGACTTCCGATACCTTCTGCCCCGAATGCGGGGAGAAGGTGATAGAGCGCTCCGGCTATTCAACCAGGGTGCTGGGTGAGAAAGGGGTATGTCCCTCCTGTGGAAACAAGATTTCGGGGGTTTGGTCTTAATTGACATCGATTGCACCTAAAAGACTGGCCAAAAGGATAATCAAGCTGATCTGGAATAAAAAAGCCGATGATATAGTTCTGCTCAACCTCAAGAAGATATCATTCTTTACAGATTATTTCGTTATCAGTACGGCAGAGAGTGATATACATGCCAGGGTACTGGCAGATGAGGTGATCGGCGAGCTGAAGGGGAAGAAGGTACCCTTCCAGATGGAGGGTTATGAATCGGGAAGATGGATACTGATAGACTGTTACCGGGTTATTCTGCACATCTTCAGCCCGCGGTTGAGGGAATTCTACGATCTGGAGAGACTGTGGGGAGATGCCCCCAGAGAGGAGTTTCCGGATGGGACTTGAGGGGACCAGTTCTGATTCCATCCTGGTGGTTCGCCAAATGGTCAGGGAGGCCCTGAAAGAAGCCCTCCGGAAGGCCGGAGTGCGGGAGCATGTGGATGAGATTCATCTGGAGCGTCCCAAAGATACCGGGCGGGGGGATCTGAGCAGCAATGTAGCCCTGGTTACGGCGGGCAGGGTTTCCCGAAATCCAGGGGAACTGGCCGGGGAGATAGTTTCCGGCCTGGAAATGGACAGTGATGTCATAGAGGGTGTGGAGGTTGCCGGCCCCGGTTTCATAAATTTCAGGCTGTCAGCCCGCTACCTGGCCGGCCAGATAGCGGAGATCAACCGGCTGGGCGGTCAATTCGGAAACTCCGGTATGGGTAAGGGTAAGAAGATTCAGGTGGAATTCGTCTCCGCCAATCCCACCGGGCCGCTGGTGATTGTTTCGGCCAGAGCGGCTGCGGTAGGAGCCGCTCTGGTTAACCTGCTGCGTAAGACCGGTTTCGAGGCGGATGCGGAATACTATGTTAATGATGCCGGCTCCCAGGTGGATAAGCTGGGCCGGTCTGTGATGATAAGATTCATGGAGCTGCTGGGAGAGGAGGTGGAGTTTCCTGAGGATGGCTACCCGGGAAAATATCTGATAGAGATAGCGGAACAGATACCCCTGGAGGAGGGCAGGAAATGGCTGGCTCTGGATGAAGGGGACACCTACCGGAAATTCGGAAACTTCGCCATAGAGCGTATTATGGAGCTGATCAGAAGGGATCTTGAGGATTTCGGAGTCGAATTCGACAACTTCTTCATGGAGTCCGGCCTGTACGGAGAGAGTGGAGAGATAGAACAGGCCCTCCGGGAATTAAGGGAGAGTGACAGGGTATATGAAAAAGAGGGGGCCCTGTGGTTCCGGGCCACCGAATTCGGAGACGAGAAGGACAGGGTGCTGATAAGAAGCGACGGCTCCCCCACCTACTTCCTGGCTGATTCGGCCTATCATCTCAACAAGTTCAACCGGGGCTACAGCCGGGCGATCGACCTGTGGGGACCCGATCATCACGGCCATATTATCAGGATGAAGGCAGCATCCATGGTGCTGGGAGCGGACCCCGGCTGGCTGGAGATCATGATCGTTCAGTGGGTGCGGCTGATCGAGGAGGGCAAAGAGATCAGCATGTCCAAGCGGAGGGGGGAGTTTGTATCCCTTCGCGATCTGATCACTGATGTGGGTGTGGATGCGGCCAAGTTCTTCTTTCTGATGAGAAAGACCAATGCTCACCTGGATTTTGACCTCACCCTGGCCCGTAAGCAGTCGGAGGAGAACCCGGTGTACTATGTTCAGTATGCCCATGCCAGGATCAGCAGTGTGATATCCTATGCCCGGGAGGAGGGGGTTGATTTCCCCGATGACTATGGCTGCGTGGAGTTTCTCAACGAGCCGGAGGAGCTGGAGCTGATAAGAGAACTGGTAATATTCCCCCAGCTTATTCAAAGTATAGTGGAGAGCAGGGATCCCCATCACCTGACCACCTATGCCCAGCAGGTGGCGGCCACCTTTCATCACTTCTATCATATCTGCAGAATTGTGTCGCAGAAGAAGAGCCTGAGTCAGGCCAGGCTCCTTCTGGCCGAAGCCACCAGGATAGTTCTGGCCGAATCCTTGAGGCTGATAGGGGTATCGGCACCGGAGAGAATGTAGGGAAGGAGCTTTAACGTTGAGCTTATTGATAGTCGGTTCCATAGCCTTTGATTCCATCCAGACACCGGGGGAGAGTGTGGAGATGGCGGTGGGAGGTTCGGCCACCTACGCTTCCCTGGCGGCCAGCTACTTCACCTCCTGCAGTGTGGTGTCGGTGGTGGGAGATGATTTCGGGAGGGAGCAGGAGGAGCTGTTTGCCGGCAGGGGTATCGATATAGAGGGAGTGGAGAGGATGCAGGGTGAGAAAACCTTCTACTGGAAGGGACGCTACGGGGATGACCCCAATGAGAGGGAAACCCTGGTCACCCGGCTCAACTGCTTCGAGAAGTTCGATCCCGCCCTCACCCCCTCCTGCCGGAAGTGCGACTGGCTGATGCTGGCCAACATCGATCCCGTCCTGCAGATCAATGTGCTGGATCAGTGCGGCAAGACTCCCCGGGTTGCCTGTGATACCATGAACTTCTGGATAGAGGGCAAGCTGGCAGAGCTGAGGGAGCTGATCAGAAAGGTGGATATACTGATTATCAATGACAGCGAGGCCAGGCTGCTAAGCGGCAGGAGAAACCTGATCAGGGCTGCCGGCGAGATCACCGGAATGGGACCCCGGGCGGTGGTAATAAAGAAGGGTGAACACGGTGCCTTCCTTGCCACTGAGGATTTCAGGTTCTTCGCTCCCGCCTATCCCCTCTCCGATGTGGCAGATCCCACCGGTGCGGGAGACAGCTTCGCCGGGGGATTGATGGGCTATCTTGCCTCGGAGGGGGAGTTGAGCGGAGTCAATCTCCGCCGGGGTATGATATACGGCACCGCAATGGCCAGCTTTGCCTGCCAGCAGTTCTCCGTTCGCGGCCTGCTCGATCTGGACAGAGAGAAGATAGACCGCCGCTTCGACCAGCTGGTGGAGATGGTCAGTATAGTTCCGGGGTAGTAAGTTATTATTTTACCAGTAGATACTCCTCCCTCCGGTACTCCGCCGTGAGAGGTACAGGTTGGAGGTTTTCAGTGAGAGTTCACCCTCCCAGTGGATGCACTTAAGCTTCAGCTGTCTCCTCCTCTCCCAGTATCCGGAGCGCTCGTTGGAAATGCTCTGTGACATTACCGATAGAGTACCGTACCCTGCGTTCGCCACATCCCGGGGCATAAGCTCCATTGAAACCGGAATATTCAGTATCTCGATGGCGTTCACTCCGGGATCGGGGATGTATCCCCGGTAGGTCCAGTTTGGGCTGCCGGTGGTATCGGCCAGAAGGGTGGCGGAGGTGGCGTACTGTGTAATAGTCCGGGGATTGTTTACCGATACACTGTCCTCCTGATCCCTCCAGTCGGTGAAGAAGAGATAGTATGTTCCTCCATGCACTGCCAGGTGAGGATTTTCCGCCTCCCCGCCGGTACCCTGTCCCATCGGCCCTCCCTCCACTCTCCCGGTGGCTTCAATAAATCCAGCTCCACTCCATTCTATCAGATTCTCAGAGTAAGCCACGGTTACCACTCCCCATCCCTCGCGGTGCCTGGCCGTGGTCAGCATCACCCACCGGCTTTTACCTCTATCCCGTATAATAAAGGGATCCCGGCACTGGTGAGCATAGCTGACTGTGGTATCACCCCAGCTGGTCCAGCATTCATCGCACTGATACACACATCCCGGACCGGATGCTCCGGCACAGAGGTTCGCCGGGTACCTCTGCCAGCTTATCAGATCACGGGATACCGCCAGCCCGATTCTCTGCCGCATATGACTATCGTCGCCAGTACGGTCGGTTCCGGTGTAGAACATGTAGTATAACCCGCCGTGCCTTATTACATGGGGAGCCCACAGGTTGTGCGAATCCCACCCCTCCGGATTGGGTGACAGGGCGGTGCCCAGGTATTTTATATTAACCTAAATTGAGCGATTTTATCCATGAAAAAACCCACCTGATGAGTTAAACTC
>CAZTHK010000002.1:0-216797 GCA_964613215.1 uncultured bacterium
CCAGATGAGGGAGGTCACTTCAATTTTCAACTAACTTTAGGACACATTCCATTCATAATGATAAGTGGGCATTACTCTATCCTTTCAGCAAACCAGCTATGGTTTTGATATTGCCGGTAATATCCGGGGATTACAGTCCCCTTTCCATTCTTCTTATTCCTCCAATCCCGGATGAATTATCAAACTATTACCGGTGGTATAAAAAATCAAGTGTTTGTTTCCATCATTTATGGGTTATATCTGATTGTTTTCTCAAGGCAATTTAACAAGAACATGGGCGTGATTTTTCATTGATTTTTTATACCTTTTCTGGAAATTATTCAACGGATTTTCCACGAAAATATTTCATAAAGCATTCGAGTTTGACTCCCTGGCTGAAATATTATAAAATGGAGAAAAGCAATTATCTGTTTTTGTTCTTATTAATCTGTGGATTCCACCGAGCCACAAAAAGGATACAAGCCTCTGATTATTCTAAAAGTATTTCTATATCTTGATAAGTCTAATAACCAGCAGGGCGGAGTTTCACTGGCTTGTGCGTGGGTGAATGTAAACTCCGCCGGGATGGGCGGCGAGCGAAGCTCGTATTTTAATTAAGTGCCATGGGCTTGCCCATGGTTATCTACCCTTTAAGGGAGGGCTTTAACCGGAAAAATGCAGGAGTAGGATAATGGTTTTGCCGGAAGAAAACATAAACAGCCTGGTCGATATATCCCTGGAAGCGGGGGAGAAGGTGATGGAAATTTATGGATACGATGATTTCCAGGTGGATCAGAAAGAGGATGCCAGTCCTCTCACCATAGCGGATACAGAATCACACCGGATAATAAAGCAACGGCTGGAAGAGAAATATCCCGGTATTCCCGTCCTGTCGGAGGAGGGCAAGGATATACCCTACCGGCAGAGGAAAAAATGGGATCTTTTCTGGCTGGTTGATCCCCTCGACGGCACCAGGGAATTTATCAGGCGAAACGGGGAATTCACCATAAATATTGCGCTTATACGCGATAACAGGCCGGTGGCAGGTATAATCTTTGCGCCCGTTCTGGGTAGCTGTTACTATTCGATTCAATCGGAGGGGGCCTTTAAAATATTGGAGGGGGGAGAGCCCGAAAGGATAAAGGTTAATACCGATACCGCGAATGGGATGATAGCGGTAAAGAGCCGGTCACATTCATCGGAAGAGGAGAAGAGGGTGCTCTCAGGCTATAACATCAAAGATTCCATATCGGTGGGAAGTTCTCTCAAGTTCTGTATGGTAGCCGAAGGAAAGGCGCATCTGTATTACCGGCATGGTCCTACATGGGAGTGGGACACTGCAGCCGGCCATGCCATTGCAGAGCAGGCCGGTGCTTCGGTTTCGGGCTTAAGCTATAACAAGAAGATTATAAAGAACAGTTCCTTCCTGGTTACTTCGGTTGAACAGAGTGAACTTCAGGGGTAGCTGTAAAGTTAAATGAGAGATTAGATGTACAAGGAATCGGGTTTCAGGTCCGTAGTTAAAACAATATCCTGGCGTTTTCTGGCCACCCTTACCACCTTCAGCCTGGTCTGGATATTTACCGGTAAGATCGATACCGCACTTACCGTAGGGGGGCTGGAAGTGATAATAAAGATGATTATATATTTTCTGCATGAGAGGGGCTGGGACCGGGTGAACTGGGGAAGGAGGGAGATCGAGCCCTTTGTGGTCTGGATCACCGGGCTCTCCGGAGCGGGAAAGACCGAAGTAGCAAAGGTGGTTGTAGAGAAGCTTAATAAGATGAAACTGAACACCGATCATCTCGACGGTGAAACCATCAGGCATCTCTTTCCCCGCACCGGCTTCACCAAACCGGAGGTGGATCAGCATATAAAGAGAGTAGGGCTGCTGGCCAGCCGGCTGGAGAAGAATGGCGTTTTCGTGGTGGCATCCTTTATCTCCCCCTATCGTGAATCCAGACAGTTCGTAAAAAGGCTTTGCAATAATTTCATCGAAGTTTATCTTTCAACACCCCTCGAAGTTTGTGAGAAGAGGGATTATAACAGGCTGTACAGCAGGGCCGGGAAGGGAGAGGTAAAGAACCTTCCAGGGGTGGATGTGGAATACGAGAGGCCGGAGAATCCCGATGTTGAGATAGACGTAAGCGAGGAAGGGGTAGAGAAGTCTGCCCACCAGCTTCTGAAGTATTTGAAATGTTCCATGTTAAGGAGAGGAGCACAGTGAAGAAAGAAGTATCATTACCACCGCATGGCGGTAAAGGACTGGTTAACCGGATAGTACCCGAAATGGAAAGAGATAGAATCCTGGCTGACTGCGGAGATGGAGTTTACCGGATCAGTGACCCCGATCTCTCTGTATTCTACCGTATAGCGGATGGCGCTCTTTCTCCTCTGGAAGGTCCCATGGATTCAGAAACGTTCCATCAAGTTCTTGACCGGGAAGTGATCCTCTCAGGCGGCAGGGAGTATGCCTGGACCATACCTGTTTCCTTTCCGGTTTCTGAGCAGAAGGCTTCTAAGCTCGAGGTGGGGGAGAGGGTCTCTGTAGTCGACTCCAATGAAAAGGTCATCGGGGTGATGGAGATATCCGATATCTTTCCCTTCGACAAGAAGAAATATAACCAGAGTGTATACGGAACCGGCCGGGATGACCATCCCGGCGCCAGGATATTCAACCGGGATCCCAGAGATTATCTCCTGGGTGGCAGGATATGGGCTTTTCAGCAGAGGTTCGATCCGGAGTTCAGCCGGTACATGCTGAGTCCGGAGGAATCCCGGAATCTCTTCCAGCTGAGGGGCTGGGAAAGAGTGGTGGCATTTCAGACCAGGAATGCCCTCCACCGGGCCCATGAGTACGCCCTGCTGTATGCGGTGGAGAGATTGACCCGGGAGGGATACTTTACCGGGGCGGTACTCAATCCCCTGATCGGTGCAACCAAGTCGGATGATGTGCCGGCCGATGTCCGGATGAGAACCTATGAGGCTCTGCTTGAAGCGGGGGTATTCGGAGAGGGTGACAGGGATGAGGAGCTTTGGGGTTCGAAGGATTACCATTTTACCGATCAGCTGGTAATGATCGGGCTGGATATGAAGATGTTCTATGCCGGCCCCAGGGAGGCGGTGATGCACTCCATATACCGGCAGAACTACGGGTTTACTGATATAGTGATAGGAAGGAAGCACGCCGATGCTCCCTTCGACGACGGCGAAGCTATCTGGGGTGATTTCGATGCCCATCACAAGTTCGATGATCTGAACGGCGAACTTCACATCTCTCCGGCCAAGGTGGGTTTTGCCGCATACTTCGAGGAGATAGAGAGGGTGGGATTGATCCAGGAGTACAAGCCAAAGGGATATACCACCGTATTTATCTCCGGCAAGGAGGTAAGGAGGAAGCTCAAGAAGGGAGAGCCGGTGGATGAGCGGATCATGAGAAAGCCGGTGGCGGATATTTTGATGGATTACTATACCGGAGAATCTGATGAGGATGCTGATAAGCAGAAGAGCTCAAACGTCACCTGGCACGATACCGGTATATCCAAGTCGGACCGGGAGAAGGCCAGCGGGCACAGGGGTGTGGTTATATGGCTTACCGGCCTTTCCGGATGCGGCAAATCAACCGTGGCTACGGCACTCCAGAGAGAGCTCTTTGATACCGGCCACCATGTTTATATCCTGGATGGTGACAATGTGCGCCATGGTCTCAACGGTGATCTGGGATTCTCCCCGGAGGACCGGGAGGAAAACATCAGGCGTATCGGGGAAGTGGCCCATCTGTTTGCAGATGCCGGCGTAATTACCATAACCTCATTCATATCTCCCTATATCAAGGACCGGGATCGAGCCAGGGAGCTCAACCCGGCGGGTGACTTCATAGAGGTTTATGTGAAGGCTCCCCTGGAGGTATGCGAGGAGAGGGATCCCAAGGGGCTTTACCAGAAGGCCCGGGAAGGGGTTATCAAGGAGTTTACCGGTATATCAGCGCCATATGAGGAACCCCCCAATCCCGAGATCGTGATCGAAACCGATAAGATGCCGGTGGAGGAGTGCGCTGGTGCCATAATGAATTATCTCAGGGATAACGGAATTCTCAAATAGAGGGAGAAGGAAGAAGGGAAGCTGTTTATAGAGGCTGGAATATCTCCTGTTCCAGTTCAAGATAGATTCCGGACTTCTGGTACACCTTCTCTCTTACCATCTCTATAAGACGGATAATGTCACCGGAGGTGGCATTGCCCGTGTTTATTATGAAGTTGCAGTGTTTTTCACTTACCCTTGCGCTGCCCACGCTCAGCCCGCTGCATCCCGCCTCCTGGATTAATCTGCCGGCATGACTGCCCTTCGGATTCTTGAACACGCTGCCTGCACTGGGTAATTCCAGGGGATATAGTTCTCCCCGTTTTTTCCATATCCTGTCGATCTGTTTAATAGTTCTGTCCCGGTTCACTTCTACCAGACGGAATTCTGCCTTTAAGATGATCCAGTTGTTACATTTGAAGATACTGGTACGGTATCCTGCAGAGAGGTCTTCTCCACTCAGCCGGATTCTCTTGCCGGAAGGGGTAAGGGCTTCGACACTTATTATAACGGAAGCGGTGTCACCTTTTGCAGTTCCCGCATTCATGAATATCGCTCCGCCAACCGTTCCGGGGATTCCGGCCAGGTGATTCAGGCCTCCCAGTCCCCTACCGGCCGCCTCCCTGATTAGAGCATCCAGAGGCACTCCAGCTTCCGCTTCCACCGAGTTATCGCCTGAAAAAGAAATGTCAGCCCGGGAACTTTCAGTTTTGAGTACTATTCCTCCGGTTCCTTCTCCTGGAGCGATCAGGTTGGTTGCGGCGCCAATTATCTTGAGTGGAAGGCCCTCCTGTGAGGCGAAGCGGTAGATCCATTCTGCATCTGCAGAGCTGGCAGCACATACCAGCAGCTCCGCCTCCCCGCCGGTCCGGTAGGAAGTGTGATTTTTCAATGGTTCTCCGGGGAGGACCCTGTCGCTGATATTATTTCGGATATAATTGATAATTTCCCGGTTCAATCTTCGGTTCAATATCTGCTCCCTTTTTCAGCGGAGTAGCTTCATGATTCTTCTGAGATCATACCATGATCGAGATAGTCCATACCCATTCCTGCTCCTGAGGTAGTATATGAAATCCTCGGCGGTGGGGTAGCCCAGATCCTTCCCCTTGATTCTTACTCTGGGAAGGTTGCCAATCCTCTCAATCATCCCCTCCATCCGGGTGTACCTGTTGTTCCCCTTCCACTTGGAGGGAACGGTGAAGTATCGATAGCCCATCTCCCTTGCCCTGTTCACCACTCTCTCATTAACTCCCCCTCCCGGCCAGCATATGCCGTTGATTTCATGCCCCAGCCCTTCTTCCAGTATTCTCTTGGATTCAGATAATTCGTGGGAAACCCTCTCCATATACTCCTCTCCAGTTTCGTATCTCCCCACTACTCCGTGTTTCTCCCTGAAATCATCCACCACAGTCATGAACTCATCTATCCAGCCATTATTATTATAGAAATTATAGTCTTTACTTTCTGCCAGTTCTATGAGTACTTGGTTGAGCTTTTGTTCATCAGGATAATATCTAACCGTTTCCAGAGACTTGCCATGCTGGTAAATGGGAGTTCCATAGGGTATCTTCTTTTCCAGTTCAACGGCCTCGGTGAGATAGAAGGGTTTCCGTTCCGGGAAACGGTTCCATATCATCCATACAGGGCCTGTGTATTCAGTTATCGATCCGGGGTGCCAGAAACCCACAATCTCCGGTCCATTTATATACCAGGTGTGAGTCAGGGCGTGAGACTGTATCTCCACCAGACCGGATGATTCCATCTCTCTCATTTCACCGAAGCTGAGGAATCCTGCACAGCAGCCTTCAGGTTGATGCTTCCTCTGGAAGATTTCCTTATGGTCCCTTACTATTTCCCTCGGATCTATGAACTCTGCCGAAACGAATATGGTAGCTTTGAGATTGAGTTTCTCCAGAAGTGGAAAGATGTGCACCCAGTTGTCCAGATAGCCATCGTCAAAAGTCAGATGGATAAGGTTATCTCTCTTATTTCCCACTTTCCGGGCTGCTTCCTCCATAGAGAGGGTGCAGTATCCTTCCTGGTGGATAACCTCGAGTTTTTCCCGGGCTATATCCAGCGGATCCGATATTGGCGAGAAGGCCCAGTCGAAACTGTTAAGGCCTGCTGAATGAAACATTACTGAGATCATGAAATCAGTTCTCCGTGGTTTCGAATGTTACTCCAGGGCTAAACATCATTCAGGAAGGGAGACACTCGCGAAATTATATACCTGTGTTTTCCCGATTCGGTGGGGGGGATTTCGTCTACCAGTTCGATATTAACAGACATCTCCTCTCCACATTTTTCTCTTATCCTTCTAACTAATTCTGATTTTTCAATCTCTCCGAATCCGGGACCAGGTATCATATTGAATATTATTTCTCTTCTATTTTCCTGAACAACCTGATACTGTTCAATTCCATCAATACCCTTGATAATCCATAAGGATCCAACGATTCTATTTCCATTGGCTCCCACTATGACATCCCATATTCTTCCCTTAACCTTTTCTAGAAGTGGCAGATTTCTGCCGCAGGGACAACTCCTTTCTGATAATACTCCTATATCGCCTATCTTATAACGAATAAAGGGGAAAGCATAATTATTAAGTTCCGTAATGACTATTTCCCCGGTTTCGCCGGGCTTACAATGTTTTCCGTTTTCATCTATAACCTCCAGAACTACATGTTCTGTGAATATATGAAATCCGTTTCTTTCCCCGCATTCATGAGCGATGGCACCAACCTCCCTGCAGCCGTAACGATCCAGCACCTTGCAACCGAATACGGATTGGATGTTTTCTCTCTGGTCTCTTCCAAGGGTCTCCCCAGAACTTATTATGCCAGCCGGTGTGTGAACCTCGAGTTTATTCCTTCTTATGAATTTTGAAAAGAGAGCAAGTGCCGATGAATATCCCGTGATTAGAACGGGCCGGTACCGATTAATAATTTTAAGATATTTGATCATATCCTCTTCAGTCATATCGTATGATGACAAAATTATTTTGCGGTGTATCAGCATTCTTTTAAGCTTTTCGTAGAAACCTCTAGACATGGACAGGTCATAGTGGGCTCCCCACAGCTGTACCTGCTTATCACCCGGTTCCCAGCCGGTCCATAGATTGCCCCTCAGTGCAAATCCTCCTAGAGCGGCATTGCTGTCACTGTAGAATAGCAGCTTTTCTCCGGTAGAACCGCCGGTTGAATTGGAGATAAATCTCTCTGGAGTAAGATTCTCCGATCTGATATGGTTTAGATTCTCCCGTATTTTCTTCTTGGTCAGAAGAGGAATCCTCTCCATGTCCTCCATTGATTCTATGCTGAGACCCTCCAGACTGTCCCTGTAGTAGGGAACATTGCTCCGGGCATGTTCTATAAGTTTGAGCAATTTTTTCTCCTGCTGCTTTCTCAGCTCTTTCAGTGGCCGGTATTGGTTTATGTTAAGCTCCTCCAATAAATTCACGCGTGAGGGGCGGGTAAGCTTGAGAAGTAATCTGGATAAGTGCTTCACTACAACAAATCCCTCTGGGTATTATATCTTGTACACTGGTAGCCTTGGATTAACAGTAAATTTCTTTTAGTCTAAATATACTTCTTTATAAAATCAAGTCGCATGCCCAGTTTCCTTTCGATAGCTTCCATCACTACCAGGTCGTTTTGATCGATGCCCCTGCTGACCAATACCAGGAGCAGATATATCACTCCCAGAATGATCCCCGATGCCATCATAGTCATCCGCCAGGAAAAAGGTGAGTAACTCTTCAGTATGAATACCACGATCGCAGATAGTGCACCGGAGGTCAGAATATAGAGGTAATTCCTCTTGTATGGATGTATGCGCAATTTTCGGTAGAGGAAAAAGAGGAAAACACTGTTTCTAATCAGATATGAAGCTCCTGTAGCGGCAGCAGCTCCTATTATACCGTAGGCAGGTATCATTATTATGTTGAGTGTTATATTTGACATGGCGGCAATGACCTCACCGGCCAGATTGAGTTTGGTGTAACCTCCCCCCACCAGTACATTTCCGGTCGTGCCCAGAAGAATATTCATGGAAATACCTATCGATAGTATGGTGAGCGCTTGATATCCATGGGAATATGACGAACCGTAAAGGAGCCTGAGAATATCCGAGGGAAACAGCAGGATGAACAGTAGGAGGGGTAAGACAGTAAGAACCATCCATTTGGAGGTGGATTTATAGAGGGACTCCAGCCCCTCCATGTTTTTATTAGCGAAGAATTCCGAAACTACAGGCAGGAATATATAACTGAAAGCAGCTCCCATGAAGGTTAAAAGCTGGGCTATTACCAGGGCGGGGGTATAGATTCCAACATCTGTGGAAGTAAGAAAATATCCCAGCAGCATGGTATCTGTTTTCGATACAAACAGGAAGGTAAAACCTGTCAGCGCCAGTGGCCACGTAAAGGAGAGGAGTTCTCTGGCTACCGGATTTCTGCTGTATCTGCGGTAATCTGGGAATATTCTGTATCTCACCAGCCATATCGATACCAGCACGGTAACCAGGGCACTGGCGATGAATGCAAAGATGGCACCCCAGAGTCTGTAACTGGTAGTCAGAAAAATAAGAAAAATAGCAATTTTTATAACCCTGACTCCGATCTTGAATATCAGGGCATCGTATTTTGCCTCCTTGAAACCCCTTATAACTCCAGCCATTATCCTCTGAATTGCTATAACTGGAATTCCGATTGCGAATATCTTGAATAATGGCTGCAATTCCGGGTCGTGGAATACCTTCGTGGAGATTTGTCCGGAAAGTACAAAGAGTGCTACAGCAACTGCCAGGCTGATGAAGAATGTAAATACCAGACTGAAATCTATTACACTCTTTACAGTTTTGAAATTCTTTGACTTGAGGTTATAGGGGATAAACCGGGATAGGGATCCAAACAGGCCGAAGGTTGCCAGGGTGAAGGCTATGGTTATTACCCCCAGTACAATATTGAACCGTCCATAATTCTCCGGGCCCAGGAACCTGCCCAGGAGAACGTTATTCACCATTCCCAGCAGGTGGCCTGCTATCATGCCGGCAAATACAATGGTTGCTGCCTTTGCAACAGTAGTTAATGATCTGTTCAGTGTTGATGATTGCATTTGACCAGTCCGTGTTGAAGTGCTGGTATTTTTGGCATATATAACTATTACCACCGGAAATATTCAAGGTATTAATTATAACATTTCATGCTCTCATTCGCATACCAGGATTAAATAGAGCATGGTTCGTTCCACCGGTTGTTAGACTGTTGAAAAGTCTGGAGATTATCATATTACACGGCGGCATCAATTTATAGGGCTTTACTATCATCCCTGTGTGTCTTAGAGTTATTGTACTATAACTATTGAACTTCAGTTCCTGGTTGGCTATAATTCTTACCGAAACTTTATGGAGCAGGAATTATCCTGATAGAAGTAATTTTCCGGCATGGTGGAAGAACAACAGTAAAATGAATAAAATCTGGATAGATCTGGACAACTCTCCCCATGTCCCCCTGTTTCGTCCTATAATAGATGAACTTAACAGGAGGGAAATAGATTGTGTTATTACCGCCCGGGATTATGCCCAGACCGAGTATCTGCTGAGATTCTGGAATATCCCCTATGAGGGAATAGGAAGGCACGGAGGAAAGAACAAACTGGGCAAGATAATCAATCTATTTATCAGAGCGGGGCAGTTAAAGAGATATGTAAGAAACATTCCTATTTCCCTGGCGGTCAGCCATGGTTCCAGAACCCAGCTGGTTGCGGCAAAGTTATCGGGGATCAGATCAGTGCTGATGCTCGATTATGAATATACCGAAACCAGGATTTTCAACTATCTTTCGGATTTCCTGCTAATTCCCAAATACATACCGGATTCCAGACTGGAGGCGGCTAATATATATACAAGCAAGGTGCTGAGGTATCCGGGATTCAAGGAACAGCTCTATCTCAACAGTTTTGAGCCGGATCTGGATTTCAGAAAGAAGCTTGATATAGATAACCATAGTATTCTGGTAACCATAAGACCTTCGGCAACGTTGGGCAACTATCACGACCCGGTAAGTGAGACCATAATGCTGAAAATCCTTGAGAAGCTGGTATCACAGGAAAATGTGGAACCTCTTATCGTCAGCAGAACGAATGAAGACAAGGAGATTTTGAGGGAGAGGTTCGGAGACCGGATCAATTTTCTGGAAAGAACGGTGGATGGACTTCAGTTGATCTGGAATTCGGATATATTTATCAGTGGTGGCGGAAGCATGAACCGCGAAGCAGCACTGCTGGGGGTTCCCACCTACAGTATATTTACCGGCAGGAAACCATATCTGGATGAGTACTTAAGTGAAAGGGGCAGGTTGACCTTCATAGACTCACCGCAAAAGATCGAGCAGCTGGATATTCACAAGAGGGATATCCCCTCACAATTTAATGTGGATGATAACCATCTGGTGGAGGAAGTTGTGGATACTATTCTGTCTCTACGCTAGCTTATTTCCCGGCAGGATTTAATTCAGGAGAATTGGCTTAATTTTCGCTTGGAATAGCTACAGTTAGATTTCTGGTAAGTTCCGACCGGATATGGCATAACCATGAACGTTTCTGAGATAGTCGAGAATCACTACGAGAGGATTAAGGCGTCCGATTTCAAGGGTTACGATGTCTATGACGGACTGAACAGCAGGATACTGAGAAACAGCCCACTGTTCAGGTGGAGGCCCCTTCGTCTCGCCTGGATTCAGTTTTTCAAGCGTTGTCCCATCAATCTCCGGCCTCTGGCAATGATACCCCGGGGATATAACTCCAAGGGCCTGGCCCTGTTTATAAGAGGATTGATAAATCTTCATAAGCTCAACTGGAACGATGAATATCTGAATGACGCCTATCGCCTCTCCGAGATAATTATTTCCCAGAAACCGGACGACCGTGACTACTTCTGCGTTGGATATAATTTCTTCTGGGAGGCCAGAGCCTTTTCGGTACCGGAGTTCACTCCCAACATGGTGGTTTCTTCCTTCGCTGGTCAGGCCTTCATGGATCTATTCGATACCGATGGTGACAGCAGGTGGCTCAATTATGTAGAGGGTATCGCCCGGTTCATGGAGAAGGAGTTGAAGCTGTTCCAGTCCGGGGATGAGATGGCTTTCGGATATATCCCGGGAGAAAGAGTCATGGTTCACAATGCCAATCTGATGGGAAGCAGTTTCTTCGCCAGGCTGTTCTCCCTCACCGGAGAGAACAGTTACAGGGATTATGCAATTAAATCGGCCAGGCATTCGGTGAATGCACAGAGGGGAGATGGAGCCTGGGTTTACGGAGAGAGGCAGCATCACAGGTGGGTGGATAATTTCCACACCGGCTTCAACCTGATAGCGCTGAATGAGGTTCAGAAATATCTGGAAACAGAAAGATGGAAGGATAGTATAGATAAGGGACTGGATTACCATCTCAGCAATCACTTCCTGAATGATATGACCCCCAAATATTACCACCGGCAACTTTATCCCCTGGATATCCATAACTATGCCCAGGGGATCATTACCCATCTCACCTTCAGTTATCCTGAGAGGGCGGATAGATTACTGCAGAGGTGCGTGGAGTCTTTCTGGAACCGGGATAAAAGATACTTTTACTACCAGAAAACCAGATGGTACACTAACAGGATAGATTACATCCGGTGGAGCCAGGCGTGGATGTTCTATGCCCTGACATTTTATCAGAATTATATTTCGGGAATGGATGATGTTTGAGAACTTATCAATCAGGATGAAAGGTGAAGATGAAGCAACTGATAAAGAATAACAAGACCGGTGAACTGGCCGTGAAGGAGGTTCCGGCACCCCATCTGGGTAAGAATTCGATTCTGGTAAGGAATCGTTATTCTGCGGTAAGTGTTGGCACCGAGAGCTCGTCGGTGGAAATTGCGAAGAAGAATCTGATCCAGAAGGCCCGTTCACGGCCGGCTGAGTTCAGGAAGGTGATGGAGTTGATGAAGAGGGAGGGGGTGCTTTCCGCCTATCGCAAAGCCATGAGTAAACTGGAGTTGCCTGCTCCACTGGGCTACAGTTCAGCCGGGGAGGTTGTGGAAGCGGGCAAAGGAGTGAAGGGATTCCAAAGTGGGGACCGGGTAGCCTGTGGTGGGTGCGGACATGCTGAAATTATTGCGGTGCCCCGGAATCTATGTGTCAAGGTCCCGGATGGGGTAAGCTTTAAGGAGGCTGCCTTCACTACCATAGGCTCAATCGCCATGCAGGGGGTCCGGCAGGCCGGAGTAAAGCTGGGGGAGAGGGTGGTGGTGATAGGGCTGGGAATTGTGGGGCAGATAACTCTTCAGCTGATAGAAGCGGCCGGTGGAAATCCTACAGGAATAGATATAGATAAAGACATCGTGGATTTCACCACCAATCTCGGTTACCGGGTATTTCACCGGAAGGAAGAATCCCTTCCGGACAGGATCAGGTCTCTAACCGGGGGACTGGGTGCTGATTCGGTTATTATCACAGCCGGTACCTCCAGCAATGATCCGGTGGAATTCGCCAGCAGTATTTTGAGGGACCGGGGGCGTATGACTGTAGTAGGGGCGGTGAGAATGGATATTCCACGGGAACCCTTCTACATGAAGGAGCTTTCCATGAATCTCTCCCGTTCCTATGGGCCGGGGAGGTACGACGTAAACTACGAACAGAAGGGGCAGGATTATCCGGTGGGCTATGTAAGGTGGACCGAGAACAGGAACATGGCCGCTGTTCTGGAGTTGCTGGAAAAGGGGAAGATAAACATTGAAAAGCTTATAACCGATTCATTTCCTTTCTCCCGGGCTCCCTCCGCATATGATAAGATGGAAAGGGCTGAATCGCCGGTTATCGGTACCCTGCTGGAGTACGGCGTGGATGCCGGTACCAGCCGGACCATCAACCTGGAATCCGCCGGTAAGAGGAAGATTGTTAGCGGAGAGGTGCAAATTGGTTTTATTGGAGCGGGCAGCTACGCCCAGAACTTTCTTCTCCCTAACCTGGCCAGGCATGGGGAGATTGCATTCAGGGGTCTCTCTACCGCAACTGGAATGAATGCCGATCATCTGGGAAGGAAGTATGGCTTTCAGTATGTAACCACTGAAGCGGAAAGGATTTTTGATGACCATGAGGTAAATTGTGTCTTCATAGCCACCAGGCATGATCTTCATGCCAGGTTTGTGGTTGCCGGCCTGGAGGCGGGCAAACATGTGTTCGTGGAAAAGCCACTGGCCATCTGTGAGGAGGAGCTGGAGAGGGTCAGGGAGGCGTACCAGGAGTCAGATGGCACCCTGATGGTAGGATTCAACCGGAGATTTTCTCCCCATCTGAAGAAGACCATGAAATTCTTCCGAGACAACCCTGGGCCGAAAGCCATAAATTACCGTATAAATGCGGGATTTTTACCCAGGGAACACTGGCTCCACGATGCTGAAGTGGGAGGAGGGAGAATAGTGGGCGAAGCCTGCCATTTCGTTGATCTGTGCAATTTTATAACAGGTTCTCAGTTGAAGGGTATGTCAGTGGAGGTAATGGATACCGGCCGGGAGGATATACCCTCCGAAGATACCAGCCTTATCTCGCTTAAATACAGGGATGGCTCGGTTGCAGCGGTTTCATACCTTTCCAACGGGAACTCAAGGTTGCCCAAGGAGAGGATAGAGATATTTGGAAATGGTTCCTCTGTGGTTATCGAAGATTTCAAGAAGTCCAAATTCTACCGGGGAAACAGGAGCCGCAAATTCAGAATGCGAAAACAGGACAAGGGTCAGAAGAATGAGATCGATGAATATATCGGTATGGTAAGGAGGGGAGGGCAGCTTATTCCTGCGGAGGAGTTGTTCGAAGTTACAGACATCATGCTGAGATTGCGGAAGATGACTCTGGAATAATCTTTCGGGGGAGATTTAGTGGGTATGTAATGGTATTTATTTCAGAGTTTCCTCTATTATTTTTCTGAAGGTTTTTTCTATGATTCTTATATCGTACTTCTCCCTGACCTCCTGGTAGGCATTTTCTGAAATTTTCTCCCGCAGCTTCTGATCCCCCAGCATCTTCTGGATATCCATGCTCAACCTGGCCGGGTCACCGGGTGTGGTTATTACCGCATTGCAGTTGTCTTTCAGCACTTCGGCCAAACCTCCCACCAAAGTGGATAGAATAGGTGTTTTGGTTGCCATCGCTTCCAGTATTACATTGGGTATACCCTCGGAGTATGTAGGCAGGATAAGCATGGTGGAGCGGTAGAGGTGCTCCAGCTTCTCCCCGTTCTTAAGCCATCCTCCAACCACGATGCAGTCATTGAGATTCTTCATTTGAACATACCGGACCAGCTTATCCCGCTGCTTGGTACCGAAGAAGAAGAGCTTGAAACCAATTCCCTTCTCTTTCAGCATGCCGGCGGCGTCTACCAGATCGTAGACTCCCTTTTCTCTGATGAACCAGCCCAGGTAGAGGAGCTGGTTTTTGCTTCTGCTCCCCACCGGCGGCTGTTCAAACTGTTCCGGGTCTATGGGGTTTCTCAGTACAAAGATTCTCTTCCCGGGAAACAGTACCCCCATCTTCTCCTTCATGAAATCTGTCAGAACCACCAGAGCATCTGCTCTGTTCAGAAGGGCTGATGCCAGTTTTCTGCGTAAACCGGAGAGACTGGTAAGGTAATCATAGAAGTGGGTGGGGTGAATGTGAAATATGATTCTCTTTCCGAACAGGACAGCCGTCCAGAAGAAGAGGGATTTCCGAAAGAAACTCCGGTTGGATGAGGAATGAATATATACTGTCTCCGGTCTTCCCCTTACCACACCAATAAACCGGAACAGGTTCCTGAGCAGGAAGAGGGTTCTGTTCACCTGGCAATCGGTGGTGGAGGGAATATATCTTACCCCGCACCGGTGGAATACCCCGCTGTCGAGATAGATCTTGGATACCCTGGAGATACCGCCCAGAGCATCTATAGCAGGACCCACCATAATTATCCTTGCCTGATTTTCTCCATTCTCTCTCATCTCAACTTTACCTTCGTTTCAAATAAAATCTCTGCGCAGAGACTTGCATATTGGATCAATGAGCCAGAGGCTGAACCAGATATCTGACCAGATTTCGATAGAGCTTGGTGGAATATTTTTTGATTATCCCATACCGGAATGACCGGTTTTCCATCTGGAACCGGTCCAGATCGGATTCTATATCTCCGCTGTATCTTTCCAGGTAGCGGGGAAAGATTTCCTCTGTAGCAAAATTATAAAGTTCAATATCCAGAAGGTTGTTGTCCCTGATCCTGCTTCTCTGTTCCTCCGTCAGATCATCCGGTTTCAGGGTATCCTTCATCTTGCGGGTGATATTCCTTCTCTCGTAATGCACATTCAAGGACTGGTCCCCCAGCTCATTCTTCAATAACAGCAGCGATTTATCGAAATGCTCGGACAGTCCAACGAAATTGAATTTTTCTCTCAGGAATGATTTAGCCTTTTCCAGTTTCTCCTCTCCTGCGATTCTGATGGTCTGAAAGTTGTTGAACCTCTCTTCAGCCAGAAATTCATCCAGATCCCATTTTATCCCCATTATCTGGCGCTGGTGATTGAGATGAGAGATGTAGCGGGATACCGGTTCCCTGAGAAAGGTAAAGTAGAAAACCGGTTTACCGGTTACCCCTTCATACTCCAGAAAGACTCTGGTAGTATGGCCGCCCACTCCGGCGCTGAAGGGGAGTATTCTGAGTAATCTATTTAACTCGGGGGCATCCAAATGGTTGCCCTCCTGGTTGGACCAGTAGAACCAGGGCCGCAGGGTAATGTAGGATGGGTAGTTATACTGGAGCATATGATGAATAGTGGTTCCGCCAGCTCTCTCTATGTGAATGAAGCATAGGAAGTGATTTAAGCTCAAAAGTGCCTCCCGCTTATCCGTTTGTCAGATGGTTACAGAAAATAAGTTAGCTGCTGATAACCTTCTGGTACAATCTTATATGCTCATTTTTCATCCTGTTTAGACTGAATTTCTCTTCGACCCTCTTTCTTCCCTCTCTTCCCATTTTTTTCCTGATGGAATCATTTTCCAGCAGGTATTCTACCTTTTCGGCCAGTATGGAGGGAGATTGTGGTGGGATCAGTATACCTGTAACGCCGTCGATAACCAGTTCCGTGGTACCGCCTCCATCTGTGGCGATCACTGGTTTGCCCAAAGCCATGTATTCCATTATTGAATTGGATATACCCTCGGTAAAGGTAGAGAGTATGCCGATATCGAATATATTGACCAATGATTCGACATCATCTCTCTTGTGGGTAAAAATGATTTTTTCCATATCCTGTGCCAGCCTCTTTATCCTACTGTAATCGAAACCGTTGCCGACACACAGGAAAGTGATATCGTTCCGTTTGTTCAATAAAATCCTTGCTCCTTCGATCAGGGAAGGATAATCCTTCTTGTTATTGAAGCGCGCCACCATGCCGGCAGTGTACCTGGTGCCGATGTTCAGCTCTCTTCTTATTTCCTGTCTGTCTTTCAGATTATCTATCCGTTTGAAATCAAATCCGTTATGGATTACGATGCTCTTCCCCTCCGGTGCCTGGTAAGCTCTGAGTCCCGCAAAGGAATTGGACTGTATCACATCGGCAAAGGGAAAGGATATCTTCGATCTAATATACCTCTTCCTGTTAAGTTTCTCCGGGGCATCGGTTATCATTGCGTTGATGAACTTAATCCCGAGTAGTCGCGCTACCGGACCAGCGTATACTGCCGGCATGGAACCCCACGCATGGATTATGTCCGGTTTCCATCTCCTGCAAAATTGGTACAGCTTAAGGAAGATAAGAGGATCCTTCCTGATCATTCTCTGCATAATTACAATTTCCGTGCTCAGGTTCACTACTTCACTGTAATGAATATTGCCGGAAAGCAGCACCAGTTTGGAAGATATAGCGCTGTTCTCCAGCATCTTTAGCAACTCCACCAGGCGGCGTTCCTTCCCCCCCGGGCTGAGTTCGTCTATGATATAAAGTACCTTGATTTCTTCCATCATATCATTGTGTCCTTTAGATTCCATTTAACTTACCAGGAAAGGTTAAGATATTGGAACCGAAAATGCTACAATTAATTGCACCTGTAGTGACACCGGCCGGCGGAATGCCGGTTCATTGACATGGTCAGCAAATTAATATATAATTCCCTTTGTGAGTTAAACCTGACAAACAGATAGGAAAGCATATGAAAGTATTAATAACCGGGGGAGCGGGTTTTATCGGTTCCCATCTGTCGGAGGCTATCCTTAAAAGGGGCCACGATGTAACGGTAATAGACGACCTTTCCACCGGCAAGCTGGATAATGTAGCTCATGTCAGGGCCTTTCCCAATTTCAAGCTGGTTATCGAGACCATCATGAACGAGAATGTGATGGACCGGCTGGTCAGCGAATGTGATGTGATATTTCACCTGGCTTCCGCGGTGGGGGTGGATCTGATAGTAACCAGTCCGGTAGAGGTTATTCAGAGATGTGTGGCCGGCACGGAAATCGTTCTCAAGATCGCTGACCGGTACAAGAAAAAGGTTCTGATTACTTCAACTTCAGAGATCTACGGTAAGAACAACGAAGTTCCCTTCAATGAAGAGGATGACAGGTTGCTTGGACCCACCACCAAGAGCAGGTGGTCCTACTCCTGTTCCAAGGCTATAGATGAGTTTCTGTCCCTGGCATACTACAAGGAGAAGAATCTTCCCATTGTGATAGTGAGGCTGTTCAACACTATAGGACCACGCCAATCCGGACAATACGGGATGGTGGTACCCCGCTTCGTAAAACAGGCCATGGAGGGTAAGGATATCACGGTTTACGGAACCGGAAATCAGACCAGATGTTTCACCTATGTCTCAGATGTAGTTGATTGTATTATTGCCTTGATGAATCATCCCGAAGCGGTGGGGGAGATATTCAACATCGGAAACGACAACGAGATTAGTATAATGGAGCTTGCTGAGAAGATAAGAGGAATTACCGGCAGCGATTCGAAGATTGTAACCATCCCATACGACAAGGCCTATGAGGCTGGTTTCGAAGATATGGAGAGGCGGGTGCCGGATCTATCTAGGGTTAAGAAGTTGGTCGGTTATAATCCCGTGGTACAGCTGGACGAGATGATCGGAAAGGTATGGGAGTATTTCAAGGAAAGGGAAAAGGAAAAGGGCCTGGAGAGCCAATCGAACAGATTGAGAGGTATGTTATCCGAAGGTGACGAAGAATTATGATCTTGTCCAAGACCGGGACCAGGAATATACCGGTCCGGTTCCACCCTTTCCATCATTTCTTGAAGAGATATGCAGGTTCGATTCTGAGTATTCCAGGATCTTTTATTTATCACAGACAATACTGATATTATTAAATAGAGAGGTCGCCGGTGCAGAAGATTAATGTGTTGGAGCTGATAGGGTCGCTCAAGATAGGCGGGGCTGAGAAGCAGGTGATAGGTTTAACCAGGAAGATCGACAAGGATAGATTCAACGTCATGGTATGCTGTCTGGGGGGGGGAGGTATACTGGAGGAGGAGCTCGACGGCGAGGATGTGGATATAGTATGCCTGAACTTCCGCACCAGATTCTTCTTCGTGGCCCTGTTCAAACTGATCAGGCTGATTCGCAGGAAGAAGATTGATGTTCTGCACGCCCATCTCTACAACTGCGGTTTATGGGGAAGGATAGCTGCAGTGATGACCGGGGTACCGGTGGTCATATACACCGAGCAGGGCAAGTGCCTGTGGAAAAGGAGGAGGCATATCCTGTTCGAGAGGCTGGCCAATCATTTCACAGACATGAGGATATCGGTATCGGAGGATATAAGAAATCTCTGTATGGAGAGGGAGAATACTCCTCCGGAGAAGGTTACCTTCATTCCCAATGCCATCAATGTGGAGGATTTCGATGTTCCCCCGGAGCGTAGGGTGGAGAAGAGGAAAGAACTTGGGCTGGAAGAGGATCATATTGTGATAGGAACAGTTGCCAGGTTGAACCCCGCCAAAGCACTGGACTATCTGCTGAAGGCATTTGCGGTGGTGAGGGATTCTTTCCCGGCTGCAAGGTGTATTATTGCCGGTGATGGCAGTGAGAGAAAGTACCTGGAGGAGTGTTCCGGGGAGCTGGGAATAGAGGAGGATACCATGTTCCTGGGGGCCCGCACCGATATCCCCGAACTGCTCAGTATCATGGATGTGTTCGTGCTTTCGTCCCTGAGGGAGGGAACTCCCGTGTCACTGCTGGAGGCGGTGGTAGCCGGAGTCCCCTCGGTAGGAACATCGGTGGGAGGTATTCCGGAGGTGATAGAGGATGAGGTTAGCGGTATACTGGTTCCGCCCGAGGACAGTGAAAAGCTTGCCCGGGGTATAATAAAACTGCTGAAGGATGAGGATCTGAGGGAAGAGGTAAAAAGGAACGCTTATGAAAAAGTAGCCGCGAACTATTCACTGACTTCAACCTCCCGTAGAATAGAAGAGTTGTACCAGAAGTTCTACAGAGAGAAGAAAGGTAATAAATAGAGAGTTAACAATCCGATCTTTTTTTGAGTAACTGGATCATACGGGGCGGACAGTTTAAATGATCAGGAAAGTACTTACAGCTATTATTATTCTGAGTGCCTTCTCATTATTTTTTACCCTTCCTCAGCCGTTTATGTTTATTGGCGGCCTGTTGCAGACATTTATACTTCCCGGGCTGGTATTTCTGATGTTTACAGGAGGGAGCAGGTTCTCGCGCAGTGATCAGATCTTCTTCTCCATTCTGATATCCCCCATACTGCTATCCATACTAGTGGTAGCAGCAACTGTATTAACCGGAGATATTTACCTTTCATTGAGAGTGGTTCTTTCAGTTTCCTATGTACTACTTCTCACAGCACTGCTTTTTGGGAAACACCGTCAAACAGCCAGCGGGTATAATGGTTTGCCCCGTCCGGTGTTTCTGGTAGCGCTACTGTACGGGGGTATGATTCTGATTTCCTATCTGGCAAATGACTTTCTGCTGATCCGTTCGGATGCCTGGTATCACGCTGCTGTGGTAAGGGAGGTAATCCAGCGTGGTATTCCTCCACATGAACCTCTCCTGGCGGATTTCCAGATCAGATACATGTGGTTCTACCATCTTTTCCAGGCATGCTGGATAAAACTGTCCGGCCTGTCCCTATTCCCGGCGATGGGATTTTTCAATATAATAAATGCTTTCGTATTCCCTTATATGGTAGCGAGATTTACTTCATTTCTCACCGGTAAGAGATACCTGATCATATCTTCCTCGCTATTAGCCCTGGTGGGACTCCAGGCTGCTTCCTGGGTATTCTGGCCTACCTGCCTGGTAAAGCTTTTAACAGGTAATGTGAAGGGAATGCTTGAATTTGCCGATATTATACTGAATGTAACTGTAAGTGGAGTTACAGTAACAGATACCCTGGCTCCCTTCGGTACCTGGATGGTCAGTGTGACCAACAAGTTTCTTACCGTTACTGCCTTCGGTTACTCATTCAATCTGTTTCTGGGTTCTCTTATACTGGTACTGAGGAGGGACCTTATCAGCAAAGCAAATATCAGGTCGGCCTTAATACTCTTTGTTATAATGCTGGGAACTTTCCTCTTCCATGTAGTGACCGGGATAGTAATGATAGCAACAATTATCGGATCCACTCTTATAATATACATGGTGACAAGATGGATCACCGGCGGGAGCGGATTCGTTCGTGAGAATCTGCTGTTGCTGGTAGTTGCAGTGCTGGTGGCAATGATAGTATTACCATACTTTTTTGCTCTTGTCTCCGGTGGCAGTGGAAGGGGAGCAAGTTCCGGTATAAGCAAATATCTTCATCTAGGGGTCCGCAATATATTTACCTTCCTTCTTCCCCTGCTGGTTTTCATATACCCTGTAACCGCCGCTCTCAAAAAACTCTTCTCGAGCAGGGACTATGTATCACTTACAGTGGCTTACTGGATAGTATGCCTGGTGATTCTCAGCACCCTGATCAATATCGGAATAGTTGGCGAGAAGAAACTTGTTTACCTTCTTCTGCTGGTGATGGGCCCCCCTGTTTATATTCAGATTGCATTTAAAGTTAAAGATAGCAGGGGATTAGAAAAAGTTGCCCTGATTTCATTGCTGTCCCTGCTGTTTCTCTTTCCCCTCATTCTCACCTTCAGGGGATACATTATACACGAACCTGGTCAGGGTATCGAAGGTAGGCGTTATGACATAACAGAAGAAGACAGGCGTTTTCTTGGGTGGATAGAGGAAAATACTCCGGATAATGCAGTTATAATGGAGAATAACATATATCACCTTCCCCCTGTTTACGCTGGACGAAGGAACTTCTATTCATGGTATAACATAGCCAGAGTCCTGTATCACGGCAGTGAGGGAATAGAGTGGTATAGAGAGATTCAGAATAGAATTTACAGCGACGATATTATAAATCAGGAATTTATTGATGAAATCAGGGATTTCGAATATCCGCTCTATATAGCAGTCTGGCGGGAGGATATAGAATCCAGGTCGTGGCTTGCTACAAGGTTCGATTCAAAATTGCAATGGTTTGAAAAGGTATACAGCTCGCCAAAGGTTGAACTCTATACCCTGAAGGGCCGGGGCAGATAATTTGACAGTCAAAAATTGATTAAATGCTCTATATGGTATAAAATATGTTAGTATATTAATCTGCCGGGCTGTGATTGAAGTTTCACAGGACCAGTGGACAACTTAATTATCAAATCATGTGTTGACAGTAAGAGGCAATCAGTATGAAAGCGATAATTCTGGCAGGAGGACTGGGAACCAGACTTAAACCCTTCACCGAAGTAATACCCAAGCCGTTGCTTCCCATCGGAGAGAAGGCGGTTCTGGAGATACAGATAGAGCACCTGGAGGAACATGGATTCGATGAGATATATCTGGCAACCAATTATAAGTCAAGGTATATAAAGAACTTCTTCGGAGACGGTTCCCAGTATGGAGTATCCCTGAAGATCAGCAAGGAGGATGAGCCTCTGGGCACGGTGGGGCCCCTTTCACTGCTTAAAAATGAACTGGACAAGCCCTTCCTGGTAATGAATGGGGATATACTTACCAGACTCAAGTTTTCCCGGATGTATGAGTTCGCCCTGAAAAAGGAAGCTAAGCTGACCATCGGGGTGAAGAAGATTAAAACCCCCTTCCGTTTCGGTAATATCGAGAGTGAAGGTGATTATGTAACCAGGATAGAGGAAAAACCGGATATCGAGACCAACGTACTAGCGGGTGTGTATGTGATGACTCCTGCAATATTCGATTATATACCCAACGGAAAAACGTATGGTATGGATCAGCTGATAAAAAAGATGCTGGCCGAGAATGATCCAATTGCTCAGTATCAGATAAGGGAATACTGGCTGGATATCGGGGTGATCGACGATTATAAGAATGCCCAGGATATCTATGACAGAATCTATGGAGAGGAACAGGAATGAAAAGGGTGCTGGTAACAGGTTCAGATGGTTTTATCGGTAGTCACCTGACTGAAGCTTTGATAGAAAAGGGTTTTCAGGTTAGAGCTTTTGTCTATTACAATTCATTCAATCACTGGGGATGGCTGGATTCACTTCGCCGGGAGATCAGGGATAAGCTTGTTGTTTTCGCAGGAGATGTGAGAGATCCCAATGGGGTAAGAACCGCCATGGATGGATGTGACACCGTTTTCCATCTGGCTGCTCTGATTGGTATTCCCTTCAGCTATCATTCCCCCGATTCCTATGTGGATACCAATATAAAGGGCACTCTCAATATCCTGCAGGCAGCCCGTCAGCTTAACCTGGAGCGGGTTTTAATTACCTCCACGTCAGAGGCTTACGGGACAGCCAGGTTTGTTCCCATCACCGAAGATCACCCCTTTCAGGGGCAGTCTCCATACAGTGCTTCCAAGATAGGAGCCGATCGTATAGCTGAGTCATTCTACCGTTCCTTCGGGTTACCCGTAACCATAGTGCGTCCGTTCAATACCTACGGCCCCAGACAATCCGCCAGGGCTGTAATACCCACCATAATTACCCAGTTAACCAGCGGATTCAGGAAGATAGAACTGGGAGATCTGACACCCACCAGGGATTTTGTTTATGTTAAAGACACCGTCAACGGATTTATGAAGGTCGCTGATAGTAGGGAAACCATTGGCGAAGAGATTAACATAGCAACCAGTTCTGAAATATCAATCGGTGATCTTGCCCGGAAGCTGATCGGTATGATCAATCCGGAGGCCGAGATCCTCCAGGAAGAGGAGCGTTTCAGACCGGAGAAGAGCGAGGTACAGCGTCTGTACGGTTCCAATGAGAAATTAAAGAAACTTACTGGATGGAAGCAGAAGTATTCCCTGGAACAGGGGCTGGCTGAAACGGTGGAATGGTTCAATGATCCCGAAAAACTGATTCGTTACAAACCCGGAAGGTACAATGTCTGATCGAACCATACCACTCTCGGTTCCTTCCATACAGGGGAACGAATGGAAATACATCAAGGAGTGCCTGGATACCGAATGGGTTTCCTCTGCGGGCATGTATGTAAGTACCTTTGAGGAAAAGATGTGTGAATATACCGGCGCACCTTATGCGGTGGCGGTGGTAAACGGGACCGCCGCTCTTCACCTTTCCCTGATAGTGGCGGGTGTAAAGGCGGATGATGAGATAATCGTTCCCACCCTTACATTCATTGCTCCGGTTAACACTGTCCGGTATGTAGGAGCCCATCCGGTGTTCATGGATTGTGATGATTACTATAATATTAATCCGGAAAAGACCATTGATTTTATTAACCAGTATACCGAGTTCAAGGATGGTCATACGTACAACAACCAAACCGGCCGCAGGATTTCGGCGATTATTCCGGTACATGTATTCGGCAATGCCGTTGATATGGATGAACTGACCGAACTCTGCAGGGAAAGAAATATTAAAATCATAGAAGACGCCACCGAGAGTCTGAGCACCTATTATACTTCCGGGGATTTTAATGGAAAATACACCGGTACCATTGGAGATCTGGGCTGCCTCTCCTTCAACGGGAACAAGATAATAACCACCGGGGGAGGGGGGATGATTCTTACGGGGAACAGGTATTATGCTGAAAAGTGCCGGTATCTATCCACCCAGGCAAAGGATGATCACCTCAGGTATGTTCACAATGCGGTGGGATTCAACTACCGGCTGACCAACATTCAGGCGGCCATGGGTGTAGCTCAGCTGGAGGAACTACCAGGGTTTATAAAGAATAAGAAGAAAAATTATGAAATATACAGGGAACACATAGATAAGATTGAAGGGCTTCATCTGGCCGAAGTCCCTCCCTATGCAGAACAGAATTATTGGTTTTATTCCCTTCAGATCGACAGGGACAGATATGGCAGGGGCAGGGATGAACTGATGGATTATCTCAGAAGCAACAATGTTCAGACCAGGCCGGTGTGGGAATTGAATAACAGGCACAGTATGTACCGGGATTGTCAGCAGTACAGGATAGAAAAAGCCTTGGAACTCTGGGATAAGACCCTAAATATCCCCTGCTCCGTCAATATCCGCAGGGAACAGATAATGAGAGTGATTGAATTGTTGAAGCACAGTTGATAAACTTATTTTACCAGAAGTGCTAGGGCATATACCATGAAGTTACCAGATTATATCATAATTGGTGAGACCAAATGCGGGACTACATCCCTTTACAACTATCTGATAGATCATCCCCTCATACTGGATACTTTCGGTAACGGCATAGATAATGTGTCAGAGACATACCGGACCAAGGAGATAAGATACTTCGACAGATATTATGACAAAGGGATAGAATGGTATATGAAGTGTTTTCCTGATACGGAAGATGGTCAGATAACCGGTGAAGCAACTCCCATGTATATGTACCGGACCATGGCCATCCACCGGATAAAGGAGGCCCTTCCGGAGACGAAATTCATCGTGCTTCTGAGAAACCCGGTGGACCGGCTTTATTCACATTTCAATCATTATCTCACCTGGGTTCCGGGCTGGAAGGAGAGGTACAACAGCTTCGAGGATTTCATCAACTCCGCAGGCGAAAGGGATTATTACATGATAGATAAGGGTATCTATGTGCATACCATACGCAAGTGGTTTGAACTGTTCGATCCCGGCCGATTTCTCATACTGAAAACCGAGGATCTTTATGATAAGACACAGGTTGTATACAATAAGACCATCGAATTTCTGGGATTAGATCAGCAGCACCAGCTGGAAAATCCTAATATGTACAGAACCCAGAAGTACCAGCCGATGAAGGAATCCACCAGGCGTTATCTGGAGGAGTTCTATAGCCGATATAACAGGGAACTGTACAGTTTCATCGGCAGGGATATGGAGTGGTAGAACAACTTTTAGAGGAGATTTTACAGCAATGAAAATACTGGTTGCCGTGGTGGCCTATAATGAGGAGAGTAACATCAGGGGGGTTATCCGGGATCTGCGGGAACATAATTTCGGCTATGATATAGTAGTAATCGATAACGGCTCCTACGACAGGACGGTTGAGATCTGCAGAGAGATGGGGGTAAAGGCACTTTCCCATTGTATCAATACAGGGGGCCAGAATGGGACCCTCAAAACCTACCTGCTGTACGCATTTCACCACAAATATGATGTGGTATGCCAGTTCGACGGTGACGGACAGCATAAAGCCAGCGAGTTGGAAAAGATAGTAGCCCCCATCCGTGATGAAGGCTATGATTATGTCATCGGTTCAAGATTTATAGATAAGAAGGGATTCCAGTCCACCTTCTTCAGGAGGATGGGAATAAGGTTTTATTCATCTATAAATTCGATGATTGTTGGAAACAGGATAACCGATGCAACCTCCGGTTTCAGGGCATGCGGAAGGAGGATAATTACCTTCTTTGCCAAGATTTACCGACATGAATTCTATGGGGCCAATCAGATGATGCTGCTGAGTCATTTCATCCAATCCAGAATCAAAGAGGTCCCGGTGGTTATGAATCCCCGCCAGAGTGGGGAGTCGAGGTTTAATTTCTTAAACTCTGCTGTTTTCATGATTAAGAACCTGATCATAGTTGTAGGAAGCCTCCTTCAGCGGAGTAGCGTTAGAAAATTGTACAGGGAACACTATGGGAATTAAGATAAAGATACTGTCTATAGTAATAGGGTTTATCTTCCTTATGTTCATTCTGATTAATCTGAGAAAGAAGATACTCAACCCTTCCTACTCCTTCTTCTGGTTCTTCCTCTCCCTCTTTCTTATTTCCATTCCCTTTCTGGAACCGGTGTACAAGTGGATTGCCTCCGAGCTGATCGGAATAAAAGATGCCAGGCATATAATCTATATTGGAATTATCGGTATACTGCTGATAAACGTTTTCTACCTGACCAGCAAGATATCGGTGCTTTCGGACAGAATTCAGGAATTGATCAGCAGCCTCTCCGTAATAGAAGAGGATGTAAAGAAGGACAAAGATGAAGAGGCATAAGTATTTTGGTTCAATAAAATATCTATACAGAGGGCTGCTGGGATATATAGCTTATATAATTGTATACCCACTTTTTTTGAGCCCACTGATCCACAGATTAAGGGGAGTGAGAATAAATAGCGTATTTAGGGTTTATATAGCGCCAAATGTGCTTTTAGACTCGATTTATCCTGAATATATAACTATTGAAGAAGATGTAAAATTAACCAGGGGCTCCAGAATAATTACTCATTTTAATCCAACTGACAGCCAAAAGAAAATGGGGCTGGATATTGAGAAAAGTGAGGTGTTAATAAAGAGTGGGGCTTTTATAGGGGTGAACTCAATAATTTTGCCGGGAGTTACCATAGGAATGAATTCAGTAATTGGAGCCGGATCTGTAGTTACTAAAGATGTTCCGGATTATAAAATCGCTGCCGGAAATCCGGCCAAGGTAATCGGAGATATTCGAGATAAATGATAATTATATTAATGTCCCTTCTGACTATTAATTTAGTCCTGCGACAGGTATTTCTCAAATTGAGTATCAGTAGATTTTCTGATTTCGGGATTAATCTTAATACTTTTATTCAATCTTTTAAAAATTTATATGTCTTTTTAGCATTTTTGTCGTTTGTATATGGTTTGTTACTCTGGGTCTACGTCCTGAGTATATATCAATTCAACCGGGTTTATCCCCTGGTCAGCATGAGTTACCTCTACGGCCTGCTGGCGGCCAGGTTTGTATTCAGAGAGAGTATTCCAAAAAACAGGGTTTACGGGGTAATCATAATTATAGCCGGCGTGGTTCTGGTAACCATAAAGTAGATGATGAAACTTATCAGGGCAAAAATTCTTATTCTTGGTATCACTCAGGCCATCCTGCTGGTATCCTATCAGGTGTTTCTCAAGCTGACCACCAGGTCTTTCGATGAGTTCTCCCTCTCCGCAGAAGTACTGGTGAACGGAGTTTTGAAGAATCAGTACTTCTGGCTGGCCATAGTGCTGCTGTTGCTGAATATCATCCTGTGGCTGTATATTCTCAAGAACTACGAGTTCAGCAGGGCCTATCCGCTTATCAGTCTCAGCTATGTGTTCGGTCTCCTGGCCTCCATCTATATCTTCCATGAAAGCGTCCCTCCGCACCGCTGGGTTGGCATATTTCTGATTGTTGCGGGTGTTTGTGTGGTTACCAGGAAGTAGCTTTAATTATAATTTTAGTTTTTTCTATTAATAATTTTAATTGTATTCTCACAGTTGGTGTTGTTAGTTATCTCATTGCAGAATTTAGAAACCTTGAGAATATAACGGTCAATATGTTATAATTAAAACGATGTTATGTAATGTTATTTAATTAGTTATACAGGGAGCATTAAGTGAAGCAGCTGATTATAATTCTAATTGTTGCATTAATTGTTACCTGCGGGAAATGTCCGGTTATGGCTGACACAGGAGATGCAGATGCACTTGTCCGGACAACCGTAGGCAGGTATGTAACCACAGCCGAGCTGATAGAGGAAGGTATAGATATAATATGCCTCTATCCTGATGGCCGGGCAGATCTGGCTGTTACCGAAACGCAGCTGAACTGGCTCAGGTCCAGGGTGCCCCGGGTGGATGTGCTGGAGAGGGCTTCTCTTAAGGCGGCAACGGACTTGGATGCGAATCTGGGACAGTACCATACCTATGATGAGACAGAGAGTATGCTCGATTCCCTGGCTTCAGAATATCCATCGCTAACCCGTATAGATACCCTCGGAACCAGCATAGAGGGGAGGCTGATAAGGGGGATCAAGATATCCGACAATCCGGATATGGATGACGGCGATGTGGAGGTGCTGATCATGGGATGCCATCACGCCAGGGAACTGATGTCTGTGGAAGTCCCCCTTCTTCTGGCGGAGTATCTTCTGGACAATTACGGCAGCAGCGGGGAGGTGACCGGGCTGGTGGATGACCGGCAGATCTGGATTGTACCCATGGTAAATCCGGATGGACATGTTTATGTGCAGAACCATCACAGTGGCGACTGGTGGAACTGGTGGAGAAAGAACAGGAGAGATAACGGAGACGGGACTTATGGAGTAGATCTTAACCGCAACTACGGTTACATGTGGGGGTATGACAATTCAGGCAGTTCACCCAATAGCTCCAGTGAGGTTTACCGTGGTACGGGACCCTTTAGTGAACCTGAGACTCAGGCGGTGCGGGATTTCTGTGCCGAGCATGAATTTTCAGTGGGGCTGTCATATCATTCATACAGCGAACTGATTATCTTCCCCTGGGGTTATGCTCCCCTTTATACCGGAGATCATGAACTATTCCTGACCCTGGCAGATACCCTCCAGAAGGGCAACGGCTATACCAGAGGCAATGTTGCCATGGGTACCATCTACGCAACCAATGGTGATACCGACGACTGGGCTTACGGAGAGGATACTGAGAAGAACAGCTTTCTATGTTATACCGTAGAGCTGAACTCATATGAAGAGGGGGGATTTGCTCCTCCCGAATCCCTGATAGTACCAACTTTCCAGAAGGTACTTCCACTGAACCTTGCCCTGATACGCCGGTCTGACCAGTCGGCCAGTGTGCTGGGTCCGGCACCGCCGGTTCTGGATGAGGTGGCTCCGTCTTCCACTCCCACCTTCAAGATTACCTGGAGCGATACCGGTTCGGTCAGTGTCAATGCTCCGGTTGGTTACCGGCTGGTAGAGTATCTTGGATTGGAAGGAGTAACTGGTCAGTGTGAGACGGGAGGAGATACTCTGTGGTCTACAGATGGTTTTTCCTTCAGCAGTTCACGCAAATGGGAAGGGGATTACAGTTATTATTCCGGCAGTGGTAACAATCTCAGCAATACCCT
This sequence comes from uncultured bacterium, assembly GCA_964613215.1. Classification (GTDB taxonomy): domain Bacteria; phylum Krumholzibacteriota; class Krumholzibacteriia; order Krumholzibacteriales; family CAZTHK01; genus CAZTHK01. Next base: position 29,407 of record CAZTHK010000002.1, read on the forward strand.
TACCATGAAGACATTCTTTCCATCCGAATTCGGAGATACTCTTACCTGCAGGATCTGGTACAGTATCGAGAATGGTTGGGATTATGGCTATCTGGAAGTAAGCACCGATCAGGGTCTTATCTGGAAAACCGTTCCCGGAAATGTCACCACCAGCTCCGATCCCAACGGCAATAACCGGGGAAATGGAATTACCGGAAGCTCCTCCGGCTGGGTAGCTGCAGAGTTCTATCTTGATCAGGTGGAAGGAATGGAAGAGGGAAGTAACCTGAATATCCGCTTTTCTTACCTTACCGACTCCTATGTGGAAGATGAAGGTTTCTATATTGATCTCATCGATCCGGTTGCCAGCTATGACCAGAAGAATATTCTGGCTGAAAACTATACCGGTAATATCTATTACCGGGAGCCGGAGCAGACCGGAGAGTTCGCCTATGTAATAAATGCATTTGACAGTGAGGGTCATTACAGCCGCAACAGCAATGTAGTCTTTCATACCGTGGATGATCTTACCGGTTCGGAAACGCCGCCGCTGGTTTCCAGGCTCTCACAGAACTTTCCTAATCCCTTCAATCCCTCCACCACCATGAGCTTCACCGTAGGTAGGGACGATTGTTCCGGTTCTGATGAGGTGCCGGTAAAACTGGGGATATTCGATATCTCAGGCCGCCGGATTGTTGTCTTGAAAAATGAAGAACTTCCCCCCGGGAATTACAGGGTGAGATGGGATGGTGAAGATGAACGTGGTAACATGATGGCAAGTGGAGTTTATCTAATCAGATTACGTGTAGGAAGCAGATTCTTCTCGCGAAAGACAGTTCTGGTCAGGTGATAATCACTTGTAGCTCCCGGCATTTATGTTTATCTGGCTCATCAGGTTTAATCTGGTAGCTGGCTCTGAATGGAAAACTTTAATTCAACGGCTATCCATTAAGTAAATTCAGATTTGAGAAAAATCTATCCTTGTCTTTACTACCGGCTCTGGGTTATGATTCCAGCGCATATGATTAAAAGGAAGTTATTAATTTGAGCAGTAAGATGATACTCTTATCTCGGGAGAGTAATACAAGGAGGAGCGGTTATGCGAATGACTAAACTGTTAAAGGCTGGCAAACAGGCTATTCAGGGTGGCCTTAAGGTTAAAAGGGGAGAGAATTTTCTGCTGGTAACCGACCGTCAGAAGATGAATATAGCCGAAGCCCTTGCCTACTGGGGTAAGGAAGCAGGTGCGGATGTGACCACCTACCTGATGACGGAGACACTCAGACCCATCACCGGCCCCACTGCCATGTTCGAATATATGATGAGGAAAGCGGATGTGACTGTTTATCTGCTGGATGCCAGGATAGAGGAAAAGCCCTTCCGGGCATACATGGTGGACAAGGGTGGAAAGAAGGGAAGAATCTGCATGATGCCCGGTATCACCAGAAGCATGATGGAGCGCCTGGTAAATATAGATTTCAAGAAGCTGAACACCTTGAACAGGAAGGTCATCCGCAAGATGAAGGATGCCACCGAAGTGAGGGTGACCAATGCCAAGGGAACCGACATTACCTTCAGTGTCAAAGGAAGGAATTGGGAGAATGACAATGGTGATATCAGCAAGATGGGCAACCACGGCAACCTCCCCGCCGGCGAGGTATATACCTGCCCGGTGGAGAAGACCTTCACCGGCAAGCTGGTGATAAGCCTTATCGACGACAAGAAGGGTAGGGGGGTTATGGTGTTCGAGAAGGGAAAACTGGTCGATTTCAAGGGCAAGGGGGTCAGGAGCATAATGAAGGAGATCGGCAAGGACCCCAAGGGGAGGATAATCGGCGAGTTCGGCATTGGAACCAACCGGGGAGCGAAAATCTGCAAGAACATGCTGGAGGCGGAGAAGGCCTTCGGGACCGTTCACTTCGCTATCGGTGACAGCTACGGCCTGGGCAGGAACAAGAGCAAGTGGCACTTCGATGCATTGATCGAGAAGGTAACCCTGACTGCGGGCAGAAAGACCATAATCAAAAATGGTCAGTTCAAGGTAAAGTAGAGTATAACCAACGAATTGCGGAAGTAAATCATGAAGGAGCGGGCCGTTTCCCTTTCTTCTCTCTTTCATATATAATCCGCCGGGTAGCAGCGATCAAACCGAACAGCAGCCATACTGAATAGACGTATGTGCTGTTACGGACGAAATCTATCTTGAGCATGTCCACCAGCAGAATAACCAGCATGACATTGAAAATCTTGGAAATAGCATAGGGGAAGGGGCCCCGGACGATAGAATACTTGAATCCTACAGCACTTGCCTTGAAGAGATTGTAGAGAAACCACATGAGCCCTCCCAGCCCCAGAAGTCCCACGATATTCCAGTAGTGCAGATAGGCATTGTGAGGCCAGAACTGTGTTTCGCTCAGGGGATTGGAAAAGTCCCATCCCGGGCTGTGCCCCAGGAAGGGGTGTTGCATAGCTCTTCTTATGGACGCCTCATAGATGCCCACCCTGCTGTCTGGCACTACACCCCTTTCGAATGTGGTGCTGACCATGCGCTGGAAAAGGGAACCGGATACTGTATATTTTGCCACGAATGCCTCCAGTCCCAGAGCCAGCATGATCAGAGCGCCGGCGATTCCCGCAAGTTTGACTATGTCCAGGTCCTTCCTGCATAGATAAGCCATATACACCAGCCCCACTGTGAGGCTTACCAGCCCCCCCCTGGTTATGGTGGCAAACAGGAGCAGAAGATCCACCAGCAGTAGCGTACCGTAAAGGGTCTTGGTCAGCAGCCTCTTGGCTCTTATAATCATGAACAGGATCAGAGGAAAGGTCATGGCACAGAATTCTGACATCAGCTCGTAGCTATGCCAGGGACCACCCACCCTTAGGTCCTTGTATTTCAAAGTGAGAGAATGGATAGTGCCGAACCATCCCGGTATTATAATTCTGGCTGGAAACAGCATTTCCAGGATGGTGAAAGCAAATATTACAAACGTGGATACAAAAACAACTTTTATGGTTCTTCTCAGCTTCTGCTCATCTGTTACCACATTAATCAGCAGATAGAAGAATATCAATGTGGAAAAATAGGTGAGTGTCTGAAGATAAGCGAATTTGGTGCCCTGGGGACTCTGGTCCAGATTTATAAAAGAGAGTATGTAAGCCGCCGAAAGGATCAGTAGGGCGCGATTGTATCTTCTGTCTGTTATGAACTTGGCCTTGGTAATGTTAAGACGGATGAGATGGATTGCGAAAATAAGCGGCATGAACACTGTATTGGATGTTCCTATGGAAATGGCGAATGGCAGGGGATACATCACCATGATCAGCCACACTGCTACAAGGGTGGAGTAGCGCCACAGAAGGAATATCATCGCCAGTCCTACTATGGCTTCTATCACCCTCTTGTTAGGATTGACTATCTGGTTTCCTATTACACCCCCGAAGAGTATGGTTAGTATTACTGTCTTTAAACGGGAGACTGAAGTCAGATCCTGTAATCTGCTCTTAATTTTTTCCCCTGTGGTTTGCGCTTCGTTCATGACAAATTTACCCATGCAAGAATGGTTCCTTGCCGGCGGAGTCACCGGTTGGAGCCTGCCCGATCGTTACTATCTTCACCTCGTGGTGGGAGAGGAATTCTTCTCCTTCCGCCCTCCCCGCCATTATCTCCACTCTGGAGGCACAGAAGAGCAGCACTGTGAAGTGTCTTCTGGCCCGGCTGATGACCCGCGGTATGATGGGATTCCGGGTATCCCCGCCGGTTATTTAATCTCTGGCGATATCGTCTACCTCTCCCCTTATGAATTCCACTACCTCCTTCTCGATCATTCCGGCTCTGATAATTCCGGTTACCATCATGAAGATATCATCGGTCTGGTTGATATTATTCTTCATCCACCGGATCACCTCAGGGGTCTTCCTTCCCCATAGCTTCGAAATAAGACCTCCCAAGCTTACCGGGTGGGCATGGTAGCCACTTTCCTCCAGCTGGTTCATCAATGTGAGAAACGGTTCTGATATTCTTTAATATTATTATAACAAATTGTTTCCGCAATTTCAGACTAGAATAGAGATGGTGTCAGATAATTGTTACTCCGGTGTTATTACCAGGGAATCCACCGTTACACCGTCGTATACATCCTCGTCTCTGATAAAATCAGAAAAGCGGTATACCGGCCCATAGGGCATATGAAGCATTTTGATTTTCACCAGATATGTTCCCGGTGATATATCACCCGGGATTCTGACCTTGTATCGATCCAAAACCATTTCTTCCTTATCCCAGAAGTTGGGAGGGTATATTCCCTTTACGGGATTGTGTTCGGAGCGGAATCTAAACCGTTTGCCTACGCTCTTTTCCAGTATTTTGCGGTAGATCTTGCTCCAGTATTTGCTGTAGAGGAGATTTTCTGGGTATCCGGTGTCGAAGCGGGTGGCTATCTTGAAGTTCATGTTATTACGCCTGGTGCTGGTATTCTTCCAGTAACAGTTTATCTTCACAGAATCGCCATAGCTCACCGTATCCCTTGCTATGGTTACTCCAACCAGGCGGAATTGATCCTGAAAATTGGCATTAACTCTGTTTTCCGGCTCGGGTTCATCCTGGATAACGAAAGGCTTTTCCGGCTTTGAGACGGCCAGTGATTCCGGTATCTCATGGTGGTAGATATATCTGTATACATAGGTTTCCCTGCCCCTGTGGATACGTTCGAAAAGCTCCGGATACTTTTCGAATTTCCGCCTGGTTCTGGGGAAAAGGGAGGGAACGATCGACCAGCAGTACTCGTGGAGCGGATGGTCGAAGGTTTCGTTAAGCACTATATAATCTATGTTTCTTCGGTTAAGTATGGAAAGGGTGGTTTCCATATCGATGTAAGGACTTAGCACCTTTACAGCTTCCCTGACCTTCTTTACATTCTCGGCATCCTTGGGGGAGGCATGTCCTACCGGAACAGCGGATATATAGTGCCTGGTGAAGGCGGGTATGCTGAAGCTGGTCCAGGGATCGCTGAGAATAACGGAGGGGTCCTCGATCCGTTCTTCCAGAAATTCCAAGGTGTTCCTCCACGGGGAGGCAGTTCGCTTTTCTTCCTTCTTCAGATGCGATGGACGGTGGTAAAAGTAGGTGTAGTTGAGATATTGAACCATTATTGCAGCCAGGATGGCCAATAATAACACCGCCTTGACTTTGCTCTTCCGGCGTTCCTCCCCTGACAGCTCTTTAATGGCTTGGTAGGTGAAAAATGCCATCACCGCAACATATGGAGCCATCCTTATGATTCTCCTGACCAGCCCTATGGTAATGAACTCACCCAGGGGAGGCACCACCAGAGGATTGAATATGATCAGTGGGGTAATGATCATATTGGAGAAGAGGAACATTATCCTGTCATTCTTTATGGCGTAACGATACAGGAAGGGTGTTAGGATGAAGGCGAATATTCCCAGATAACCTATCTGCTCCAACACGTATAAGGGATTTGCGGTATAGAGATTCCTGGTAAAGATAAGCACATGACGGAGATGTTTGTCGTAAGGGTTTTGGATGGAATAGGAGAGCCTGTACTTGAGGAAGAGGAAGACTGCCGAGAAGATCACCGTTATTATTACCAGCTTTAAAATGGCCTTCATGGTATCCCTGCTGGACCGTTTAAGAAGCACTATAAATATGAAGAATGCGGAAAGGGCAAGGAAGAACCTGAAGTAGACGGAGATATGCACGGTGGCCAGGCCGTATCCCAGAAAGGCACTGAACAGAAGAAGCCGGGTCCTTCTATTCCTGAGATACCTGAAAAAGAGCATCATGGCGGTAAAGTGAAAAATGGAGGCCATCCTGAAGGGATAACCAACCGTTCTCATCAGTCCTCTGTTGAAACCTTCGTAGCAGAGGAAGAACAGAATTACGGAGATGGCAGCGATCTTCTCATTCCTGAACAGTTCACGGGAGAAGGCATAGTAACTGCAAATCAGTATGGGTAGCAGCAGGGAGGGTAGCCATATCCAGATACGGTATGCTTCCAGACCGCTTGTCAATGATATTATGGCCATAGTGGTATGAAACAATCCCTTTCTGGGATCGGGCCCCAGTCCTTCCTCTCCCTGGTAGTATGCATTGGTGGGGAAGATCTGCCTCTTCTCCACGATATCCCTGATGGTACCCACATGGTCAAGAGCATCTGAATGCCAGGTAACATAAGCTCCGCTGTAAACCATCAGGCCGAAGGCGATGAGCATGATAATATATATCACCATGTTGAGGGAGGTGTTGATATTATCCGGAGATGCTTCCCGGTTGTATAATTTGCCCCTATCCTGTAGATATATGTGTCTTTTCTTCCACCATAACAGAGCATTGATGGCTAAAAAAATTATAGTGGAAACTGTTATCAGGTAGACCAGTACAGTTACGTTGGAACCGGTAAGGTATAGAATAATTGAGAGTGTCGAGATAAGTGTGATGCTTAATCCGAACGAGAGGGGAATTATTTCAAATATCTTGAATTTCTTCCTGTTGAAAAAGATGGTAAATATCAGGAAACCGGGCAGTATCAAAACCGTTGCTGAAATAAGAAGGAATAATATGAATTCCGGAATATTGCCGGGGCTAAGGGCTGTCATGAAAGTATAATTCCTCCGTTAGCTTATCCAAAAAGCAGGGTTTATACTTCAGCAATATCATGATTCCGGGAGGTTCTGTCAAGAGATGCGGCACCTGGAGTTATAGATTTATGGTAGATTCCATTCGCAGCTCAATTACTACCTCCTGGAGTTTCTTTTACGAAAAACAGGATAAAATTCAGGTCTTGACAAAAAATGATTCACAAATCATGCCACCGTTCTATCTTAAACCAAGGACCGGGGCTAATTATACTCTCCGGGCCGGTAATGGTATAAAATCCCCTTCTCACTCGAGAAAACCACCCTAAACAAATCGTCTCTTTTACCGAACTTCCTTCTCAAATAGGGGCACTCTGCCATATCCCGGTGGAATACAGCAATATAGAAATCGAACTTCAGCTGATCCATAAGTTCTTCGGTATTCTGATCGATGGGTTTACAGGCGAATAATTCCTTGTTTACACTGTGATACCTGCTGACATATGTATAATCATAATTCAGAACTCTGGAGAGTCTCAAATTCCCTCCAAGATTCCTACGCCTGGCAAAGACCGGTATAAGATGATTGTAATTCTTCTCAGCAATAATTGCTTTTTTATCGGTCATTTTCCTGATGGTTTCAAAGAAGGCCCGGTCGCCCCTGTATATTCTGTATTCTATTTCACGGTCAAACTGAGCAGGATTACCACGGGTATAGCCCTGAAATACCAGAAAGGTGGGTGTAAAGAAGAGAATGAAGGTGCATAGTAAAATTAATGTTTTCCTGATTCCCGCTGATTCCCTGATAATGCCGGTTATCTCAATGCATACAGCCGGACCGAGTAGCAGAAGCAGGGGGTAGGTTAGCTTGTCTTCATTATCCAGGGGCAAATTAATCAGGATATTGAGTAATATAAGCGGAATGATCCAGGTGGCCATTACTGTATATTCATCCCTGCGGCTTGAGAAGAATTGCCTTACAGTTCTCCATACCGGCCAGAACAGTATCACCAGGGGCAGTAGAAATGTGATAGTATTCCTGATACCAAAATGCAGGTATTGTTCAAGGAAGTTTGTCCCGTTTCCCTCCATTGCTCCCATTGAGCTCAGATAGGGGAATCCAGATGCAGCAACCAGTATCGCCATCAGAGCGGGCAATGAGTATATACAATAGCCGGTATCCCTCTCAGAGGAGAACCTGTATATCAGGAGCAGTAAAAGCCCGGCTCCCACCAGGCTGATGATCAGAGCGGTTCCTATAACCACATGAAAGAGAAAAGATCCCAGGGTAACAATAAATATAAATATGGAGCTGCTGATTCTGCGCCTTTTGATGTAATTTCGGGATAGGAATATAACAAAACACAGCAGAAATAAATCCAGTGAATAGCTGAAGGGAGTTATAGTTATAAACTTGGAGGCCAGATTTATCTGTGATGTTCCTTCCGGGGTTATAAATTGAATGACTTCACTGCCGCTAAAGCCTGCATTTTTAATTATTCTACTTATTTCTTCCATGCCCCTGACCTCACCTGTAAAGGCCTTCATGAACTTGGCGAACCAGGCAATCCAGGAGGCTGACTGCAATCCACCAGTAGCTATCAGCGATGATATGAATATCCTGCGCCTGTTCTCTGTCAGCGCCGCTACTATTCTGGCGGTCAGATAGGGAAATGAGAAGGCGCTGACTATGTTCAAGAATGCCATCGATTTGAACAGCTCAAGTCCTGAAAGTTTCTTCCATGAAGCCAGAAATAAGTGGTATATCCACATATATCTGATGGGCCTGTCTGGAAGCCAGGGTTCTTCGGGTGGTATGCCTCTGGTTAGTATTTCGCCGGTTACTGAGGCATGATACCAGGCATCTGATCTTATCAGAAGCAAGTCGTTTATTATATAAACAAGTACCACCAGGGCACCGTAACCGATGGACAGAATTATCACTCCTTCAGGCATATTCAATTCGGGATTGCCCAGATTATCTCTTCTCCTCATCACTGAAACTATCAGCACCAGATAGAATAGCCAGGTAGACAGACGGATAGATAGCCCTATGTTTCCCGAAATTGTTAATATTCCCAGAACAGGAAGGGTAAGCAGTATGGGTGAGATAATGGGTATGATAAATATATTATCGCTTAAGGGGCGGTTCCTGTTACCCACAAGAAGTATGAATGCCAGGCCGGGTAGGATAAATGACAGTATAAACCCTGGAATGAATGAGACAGGATTATCCAGAGGAAAGAAGAGGGAGATTCCGGCTAGAATCACTACTGAATAGAGGATATTTTTCTGTATTTTTCTATCCGTATTAAAGATTTCAAGAGCCTCCGTTCTGCTGAACAAAACCAATTGGCTATATTTATCGTATCATTTGTATATTTGCAAAATTAGAGCCATATATCAGATAACTTATGATCCGGTTAACCCGTGTATGAAAGATGAGGGAATTTATGCTGTCAGCAACTCCACTTACAGATACGTTCCGGACATGCATACAGGAAGAAAACTTCATTTTGAAATTCTTATCCACAGTTTTCTGATAAATCTGAAAAATAAACCAACACTGCCCAGTGGTAGTATCCTGAAAAGAGCCCTTCCCGGAGGGGATGAGCAGATTATGAATTGAAGCGATACCAGAAATTCGATCATTTTTCTGGAGAATTTCCGGGAAGGATATACTGTTTTATATCCGGGGACTGCTTTCCCCAGCTTCTTCCAGAGATCCAGTCTGATAGGAGCCCCGATTTTCTTAAGATCGAAAGCATGGGAGTGCATGGCTACAGCTTCATCCCTGGAGATCTCTTCCAATTCGATTGCTTCCTCTGCAGCTGCTCGCCTTACTATGCTTTCACCCAATTTGGACCGGGTTAATATCAGCGACCAGCCTTCTGACGATTCTCCCTCCTTCGCCCATCCATCCCCTATGGAAATATCGGCAAGTTCATTGGTCAGGTCGATGCAGGTGAGACATCTGTGGTTGATATAAAATGGAATTACCTGGTTAAAGTCATGTTTGGGTATGCTCCGGGTAATACCATCCCTGCAGGTTACCGAAAAGTTGCCCGGCCAGTCACCCTCCCTGTAATTAAGAGAGACGATATCGTTTAAATTTTCTATTCCAAGCTTCTTCAGTATCATCCGGGTAGCCTGGTAATAAAGGTTGTTGCCGCAGTAGATACCTATGACCGGCCTGATTTCAGCCCGGCTCTTCCACCCGCTTTGCTGAAGTTTCCTTAATCCATGGATATGACAGGGAAGACCCACCAGAGCATATCTTCCCTCCCTTTCTGCCAGTTTGCTCAAAACACTGTTCATGGGGCTGAGGTGATAACGGCTCTGGGCCGAGCTTTTTATCTCGTCTTCGGTAAGGGTTATCATCCCTTCGCCCCTCCAGGGTTCACTGTTGTGAGTGCCGTACAGTATGGAACCGTCAATTTCTTTTTCTTTCATCAGGAAGATCTGCAGGGCTGTGGCTACACCCCCGCTGGCCCCTTTTCTTCTGATTTGCTCGTCTGTTGCATATGATAGATAGGCGCCCCTGATGATCCCTAGAAAAGGATGATGGTTTTCTCTATCGAAAAGCGATGATTCCAGGGTAATGAAATCGACTTCTTCACCAGGACAGGCCTGCAGGCAGAGACCGCAGGATGTGCAATGGTCACCTCTCCGGGGGAGAGTAGTTCCCAGGGGATCTCCGATCCATATGTTATCGGCAGGGCATGCGCCGGCACAGGTACCACATCTGGTACACAATCCCCGGTCTACCACCCTTTCGAAAAGAACATCAACCGGCAGTTTCGCAAACATAGAATTGCCTCAAACCAATTTGCCCAAGAAAAGGTCTCTTGCCAATTATTTCGCTCAGCCATCTGTCCAATTTATCTATCCTCTGACCCCCGAAGGGCAGAAACAATGTGCCCCTGTATTCTGATAACTTAAATCCCGATTCAGTTAACATCTTTATTACTTCACGGGGGTGGAGAAAACGGTGGGGGCCCTCACCATGATGGAATTTGAATATGTTATTTGCCACACTGGTCCATTCGACAAAGGAAGAGGGAAGGCTCATCACAACAATGCCATCATGTTTAATGATACGGTGAAGCTCCAGAAGAAACAGCAGGGGGTCGGGCACATGTTCAAGGGTCTCCAGCGAAATTATAATATCGAAGGTCGAGTCTCTGAAAGGAAGTTCATGAAGAGAGGTCTGAACATGGATTTCACGGGGATTAAACTTCTGGCTGGCTTTAAGCATCTCCAAGGATAATTCTGCGTTCACCAGCTCGAATTCGCCGAAAGCCTCGCGGAAAAATGGAACGCCGTCACCCACTCTGGACCATATATTAAGTACCCTTGATTCCTCCGTTATATTGAGCCTGTTTATTGCTTCTGTAAAACGCTGATTGTGAACCCGGTCAAATCTGTCGTTGGCATGCTCATACTCATGTTCTGCCAGTCCGTCCCAGAACCGTTCCACTTCGCTCATCTTGAATTTGTTCGCATACCGGCTCATTAAATATATTCCCCGCCTGAATGTTTTAACATTGTGCCTCTGATTCGCAGAGAATCAGCGATGATTAAAATATTAAATTCGATCTTTCCAGGCAAATAGCGTCAAAAATTGGAATTCTACTGGAGTTATCATGATGGAGCAAGATAATTTCCGGGGGCTGATTATGGCATTATCAACTGTTAGGAATCCACCGGATGGAAACTTTACCCTTTCCATAGCATATTTCTTGCGCATATAATTAATGGCTAAAAAACAGGGGGATTTCTTCCCCCCACGGCCAGATAATGCAGAGCTTAATCTTATGAAGACTGAATTTTTGAAGAAAAAACAGATCAGGATTCCATTCCAGGCTCTGGGGCTAGTATTATTTGTAATAATACTTCTACGGATAGATCTGGGCAGGGTTCTTGATTATTACAGAAATATCAATCCGGTCCTGGCAATACCGGCGGCAGCTATTATAATACTATTTATTCTGGCCAAAAGCATCAGGTGGAAGGTGATCGTTAATCTTCAGGGAATTGATATTTCCTTGAAGGATGCCATAATAGCCTACACTTCATCACTCTATCTGGGAATTATATCCCCCGGACGTATAGGGGACTTCGCCAAAAGCTACTACCTGGCAAACTATGAAGTCAGTGCCGGAAAAGCCATATTCAGCTCTATCCTGGACAGGCTGTTTGATATTATATTTCTGGTTCTGATTGGTTATACCAGCCTGATGTTTTTTCCCGATATAATCAGCAACCAGTTTCTACTGAGCACCCTTATTCTGGGGATAATAATACTGGGTTGTGTTGCCGTTTTCTGGAGACGCAATCTTCTTTACGGTTTTGTAAACAGGTTTGTATCCGGTTCGAAGCTCTCGGGTTTTAGAGCCGGTGTGGGAAGGGTTATAACCGATATAATGGGTGAATTCGATCTGCTGGGATATAAAAGTGCTATTATTATCGTTCTGCTTACCATGTTAGCGTGGGTGCTACACTACACCTTCTTTGTTTTTTCCGCCAGGGCCCTGGGAATATCCGCACCTGTTTCTGCCATGGTGATGAGCATCTCTGCCGCTATTTTCGTAGGACTGATTCCTGTTTCCATATCTGGTATAGGGACCAGGGAGATAGTATTGATTCTTCTTTTCAACAGGATCGGACTCACCAGGGAGCAGGCAGTAACATTTTCGCTTACCTTTATCTGCGTTTATATTATCATTGGAATAACCGGTTTAATCTGTTGGATGATAGCACCCTTCAAACTTCATCAGACTGAAGATAAAGGGGAGGCAGAGTAGTATTATGGAAGAAATGCCTGAAAGAACCCATACCGGATTTACCGGAATCTGGAAGGGCTTTCTTGCTCATGTAGCATACTACATCAGCTGGCCTCATACTCTGGTCTCGATTATACATAAGATCAGGGGAGTAAAGATTCATAATGTGAGAAATGTCCGGATACTGGCAAATGTGGTAATCGATACTCTATACCCGGAACTGGTAGAAATGGAAGAGTACTCCAGTATTTCACGCGGCTCTGTAATACTGGCTCATTGGGTAACTACAGAGTTTTTGAGGGAGAAGATAGGGGGTCCCTATTTCGGAAAGGTTCATATTGGTAAGGGTGTTTCGATCGGTGTTAATGTTACCGTACTGCCGGGGGTAACCATAGGGGAGGGATCTATCATAGGTGCTGGTTCAGTAGTTACCAGAAGTATTCCTCCTTACAGTATTGCGGTTGGGAATCCGGCCAAGGTGATTAGGACCATAGATGAATTCAGGGAAAGCCTCAAGGAAAAAATAGAAAACCCCGAGAACTAATCACCCTGTTTTACCGGCGGAGCTGCCGGATGATGAGCCGGTCAGCTATGATGCTGATTAATGAAGGGTTCTCTCCCGTCTTATGGATGATATCTGATCTGCCAGAATCCCCATGAAGAAGAGTATTATACTGGACAGGATAATCAGTATCCCTGTGTTGGGAGCTCTGCCAAAGGTAAGAATCCCGTATAGGGTGAACAGGGCACCGAAGAAAAACAGAATCATGGAAGCAGGGATAAAAACCTTAAGTGGATTGAACAGCACAATCACCCTGATGATCAAAAGAAATGTTTTATATCCATCCTTGAAAAATTTTACTGAACTTTTTCTTCCTACTCTGGTTTCCGCCTGAATGGGGATGTATTTTACATTGAATCCTTCACGAAGATAGGCCAGGGTTATTGTAGTAGAAAAGGAAAAACCGTTGGGACAGAAGTGAAGGAAGCTCTTTACCGTATCCCTGTGAAATGCCCTGAACCCGGAGTTAAGGTCGGGTATCCTTATGCCACTGAGGAAATCTGCAACCCATGAGAGAAGTTTCTTGCCCGGCGCTCTTACCAGAACATCCTTGTTTCTTGCTCCCACCACCATGTCGTAGTTATCCATATATACCAGCAGTTTTTCAATATCTTCGCCCTTATGCTGGCCGTCTGAGTCCATGATAACCACTATTTCTCCTGTTGCATTCCTGATACCGGTTTTAAGGGATGCTCCGTATCCTTTATTGTAGGGATGAGAAATCAGCCTGGTTCCATGCCGGGTTGCCACATCAGCGGTTCCATCGGTGGATCCGTCATTCACTACAATAACTTCCCATCCTTCATTCTCAGCTATGGGCATAAGGTTTGCCAGAGCATCTGCCAGTCCATCTTCCTCATTGTAGGCAGGTATTACTATGGAGACACTATTCGAAATCATCAGTATTTCCTTAAAGACAGTTCAATATTATTGATTGCATTAAGTAATAATGTATAAATATATTCTGCTATCATCTCTGCGCTAAGATTACCAGAATAATTCCATTTATATCAATTCCCTAATCCACCAGTATTATCTCCCTCTGGGGATGTGATAGGAATTCCCCTCCGTCAGGTCTGACCACTATGATCTCTTCCATGGTGGCTACTCCGTATCCGGGGATGTTTATCCTCGGCTCCAGGGTGTAGACCTGTCCCTCCTCCACCTTCAGGAAGGGGAGTTTGCCGTAGCGCTCCCAGTGCGGACAGAGCAGGGCGGCACCGTCGTGGGTCTTCTGCCCGATCTGATGCCCCAGAGCGTGGGGAAATTCGGGGTATCCCCGCCCGGTAATGTAGTTTCTGGCAATACTGTCCACCTCTCCGCCCTCCATGCCGGGGCGGATCTTTTGGGCGGCCAGGGCTATGGAATCCCTGATCACTTTGAACGGCTCCATCACTTCGGGAGGAGCTTCGCTCTCGCCGTCGCGCAGAAAGTACCAGGTACGCTGCATATCGGAACAGTACTTCTCGCTTCTGGTTCCGAAATCTATATTCAGCACATGCCCCCTTTCTATCTTCCGGCCGGTGGGGCCGGCATGCGCTCCCGCCGATTCCGGACCGGTAAAGACGGATGGACACAGCTCTCTCTCCCAGGAAGTTTCCACCCCCTCTCTGTCAACCTCCCCCAGGATGAAGTCCGCCACCTCCTTTTCGGTTATCCCGGGCCTGATCATTCCGGTTACCCTGGAGAAGATATCTTCGGTCAGGTCGATATTCTTCTTTATCCTGCGAATCTCTTCGGGACTTTTCCTCCCCCTCAACTTGGAGATCAAACCCTCTGAGCTGACCAGGCGGTCCCGGTAGTCACTTCCCTCCAGATAATTATTCAGGGTCAGGTACATCCCGTGGCTGAGGCCGTCAGCCATAACGTCGTTTTCAGAGTAATTGATGGCGATACTGGCGGGTGAAAATTTAATGAGCTGCTTCAGCAGAAGCTTTTTTATACCTTCTTTATAGCCTGTTACTTCAAATCCGCCGGTTTCCCTTATTCTGGTCTCATCCAGGCTTCCCACCAGGGCCACCGGTTTGCCCTCCGCCGGTATGATAAAGGCGGAGTGCCAGGTGCAGTTGGCCCCCAGTATAAGGTCCAGTGCTGGATCCGGATTCGATTCACTCTCCCTCACAAAGGTCAACCATAGATCGATATCCTCTTCCTTCATGATTTCAGAAGCTTGAGAAATCTTTTCCTTTATCAATTTATCCTCCCCTGTATTTTATATAATTGGTGTTATGGCTGATTCTTTATTAATTATCATAACACTCAGTTGTGAAACCGTCGATATTAATGGCTCCCCTTAACTGGATTCCAGAGGAATGTATCTCCTGTAACTTAATAGCAGCTGATGCCTGTATATTATTATAACAAATTACGTGCGGGATATAAATTTTTTCAGGCATAAAACCGCTCAGGGCAGAATTACCAGGGAATCCACCTTTGCACCATCGTAGATATCCTGGTCTGAGATAAAATCCGAAAAGCGGTAGACCGGCCCGAATGGCAGACCGAGAAACTTTATCTTTACCCGGTAGATTCCCGGTGATATATCGGAGGGTATCTCAACCCTGTACTGATCCAGGATTGTTTCTCCTCTTTTCCACAGGTAGCTGGGGTAAATATCATTTGCCGGGTTATGATCGGAGCGGAAGCGGTATCGTTTTTCCTCACTCTTCTCCACCAGCTTACGGTATATCTTGCTCCAGTGCCTGCTATAGAGGAAGTTCTTCGGATAGCCGGTATCAAAGCGGGTGATTACCTTGTAATGTTTGCTCTGATCAACAGTACTGATCTTCCTCCAGTAACATTTGATATTCAGAGAGTCGCCGAAGTGAACTGTATCGCTCTCTACGGTTACACCCAGGAGCCTGAACTTTTCTTCGAAGATTGCATTGACAGTATCTTGCGGAGAGGGTTGGCCGGTTATCACAAAGGGATTCTCCGGTGCAAGGGTCAACAGCGATTCCGGTATTTCAGGGCGGGGGTTATATTTGTATAAAAATGTTTCATCTTCACGGTGGATCAGGCGGAACATCTCCGGATAGCGTTCAAACTTCCTTCGGGTCCGATCGAACAATGAAGGATTAACAGACCAGTTGTACTTATGCAGAGAATGCTCGAAGGTATGATTCAGCAATATATAATCCACCTTTCTCCGGTTAAGGATGGGCAGTGTATTTTTCATATCTGTGTG
This sequence comes from uncultured bacterium, assembly GCA_964613215.1. GTDB lineage: Bacteria > Krumholzibacteriota > Krumholzibacteriia > Krumholzibacteriales > CAZTHK01 > CAZTHK01. The sequence continues at coordinate 45,518 of CAZTHK010000002.1, forward strand.
GGGGTTGAGCGCTTTCATAACTTCCCTGATCTTTGCTATATTCTGTGCATCCCGGGGGGAGGAATGGCCCACCGGAACAGCGGTGACATAATGCCTGGTAAAGGCGGGTATACTGTAACTGGTCCAGGGATCGCTGAGAATGACCGAAGGCTTATCTATTTTCTCTTCCAGAAAATCAAGGGTGTCTCTCCACCGGAGGGGGGTTTTCCCAGGCTCTCCTCTCAGAACGGCAGGTCTGTAGTAGTGGTAGTTATAGATAAAATAGGGAAATAATACAGGAATCAATATGGCCAGGAGGGGTATTCCCTTTAGCCTCTGCTTCCATGAACCTCCGGCAATAAGGGAGCCGGCAGACCGGTATATGAAAAATGCGAGAACCGCTATATAGGGAGCTACCCGGATTATTCTCCTCACCAGCCCGGTGGTAATAAATTCACCCAGAGGGGGAACCACCAGGGGATTGAATATGATCAGGGGGGCTATGACCATATTGGAAAAGAGGAATAAGATTCTGTCATTTTTCGTGGAGTAGCGGTAGAGAAATGGTGTGATCAAAAAGGCCAGTATCCCCGGCCGGCCTATCTGCTCCAGTACATACAGGGGATCTGCGATATAGAAGTTTCTGAAAAAGATGAGGACATGCCTCAGGTTCCTGTCGTAGGGATTATGGATGGAGTAGGACAGTCTGTATTTCACTATGAGAAATACAGCCGATATGATCAGGGTAAGAACTGCCAGCTTGATGATGGCTTTGATGGTACTTTTGCCGGATCTTTTCAGCAGCAGCATGAACAGAAGGAATGCAGATATAGAAACGAAGAACCGGAAGAAGACAGATATATGAACGGTGGCTATGCCATATCCCAGTATGGCACTGAACAGGAGCAGCTTGAATTTGCCGGTCCTCAGGTATCTGAAGAACAGCATCAGGGAGGCGAATTGAAGCTGGGCGGCAAGCTTGAATGGGTATCCCACTGTTCTCAGTGAGGTTCTGTTAAGACCCTCGAAACAGAGAAAGAAAAGAACCACAGCTATAACAGCTATTATTTCATTTCTGAATATCTCCCGGGCAAAAGCGTAGTAACTGCAGAGCAGAACCGGCAGCACGAGAACGGGCAGCCATACCCAGATCCAGTAAGGTTCGATTCCGCTGATTATGGAGACTACCGCCAGTGAGGTGTGAAACAGACCTTTACGGGGATCCACCCCCGAGCCTTCATCACCCGCATAGTATGCATTGGTGGGGAATATCTGCCCCTTCTCCACAATGTCCCTTATGGTGCCCACATGATCCAGAGCATCGGAACTCCAGGTGGAATAGGCGCCGCTGTGAACCATCAGCACAAATGCGATGATCATCAGCAGGTAAATGATCATGTTGAAGGAGGTGTTCAGTCTTTCCGGCAAGGCTTCTCCGCTGTATAGTTTGCCCCTGTTTTCAAGATAGATATGCTTTTTCTTCCACCATACCAGGGCATTGACAGCCAACAGAACCGCTATACATACCGGAACCAGGTAGATCAGGGTAGTAACATCTGAGTTAAACAGGTAAACCAGTAGTCCCAGGGTGGATAGAAAGGAGATACTGAGTCCGAAGGAAAGGGCAAGAATTTCAAATAATCTGTATTTCTTCTGGTTGAAAAAGAGAAAGAATATCAGGAAGCCGGGAAGAACTAATACAGCCGAAGAGATCAGAAGGAACAGGACAAATCCGGGCGCATTGCTCAATACTATATCTGCCATGAAACCGCAATTCCTCTATTATTCACTTGATTTAAGCAAATTACGATACCTGTTAATCTTACTTATTACCGGAGATGGTTGTCAATGAATATGGGGTCTGGAGACTCAGCTGGCGGTATCCCGGTCAACTTTGATATAAGCTTTCTCCGGCAATCTCAATTAACCCTGAAAATTCAGGATTTAATATCCACCGGTTTCACAAACCATGCCACCGCACCTATCAGACAGGTTGATATATTTGATATGAAAAGGAAAAGAATGGAGAATACCAGTGCCGACTCTTTGCTCAGATCAAGTACTGAGAATATACTTATCAGGGTGGCATCCCTGGTTCCTATCCCAGAGATCGATATGGGAAGCAGTGATACCAGGTTGGCGGTGGATATACTGAAAGCTGCATTGAGGTAGCTGATGGAGATGTTCACCGATCTGGCTATAAGGTAACACTGCAGGTAGAATATGGCGTATGCAGCCACACTTAGCAGGAGGGCATTGATGATCCCCGGTTTTTTCAACTGCTGGACCGCCGAGTAGAATATATCGAACTTATCCCTGGCTATGTCCTGTCTCTTCCGGGGCAGGACCAGTTTCAGCAGGAAGTGTATCAGCCTTCTTCCCACCGAATCGACGGTGAAAACAACTATACCTGCCGCTAACAGCAGCAGAATGACAAGCAGTATCAGCAAAACATTGGTGGGGAGGGCGAAGGTAAGCACTCCCGCACAGGCCATCAGGAGCAGAATCAGAAGATCGAACAGGCGGTCCACGAAGACACTGGAGAAACCTCTGCTGAACGATATATCCTGCTCATTCTTAAGGTAGAGCACCTTGGCGAAGTCTCCGATTCTTCCGGGTGTTACCAGCCCCAGATACATACTGCTCAGATACGCCAGAGTGCTGCTCCGGAAGGGGTAGTCTATCTTCTGTAATCTGAGCAGGCAGCTCCATCTCAGTGACTTGAGCAGTACAAATGGTATGGTCAGCAGCAGCGCCAGAAGAAGGGTGGTTAAGTCTGCGCCGGAGATGATGGATATGGCATTTCCCAGGTCCAGTTTATACAGAATGAACAGGAATAGTACTATCCCTATCAGTTGAAATAACCATTTCCGTTTCATATTTATTCTCTGATCCGGTCTATCTTCTTGACAATCAGATCAGCCAGCAGTCCCAGGAAACCGATCAAAAATGAAACCGAATAAACCAGTATGGTCTTATCCCCCAGGTTCTGAATCACGAAAACATCATAAAATAGCAGGACCGTTCCCAGAATAAACAGAAAAATACCTACCGGCAGAAACACCTTCAGCGGATTGAAATACATGATGGTGCTGATAATCAGCAGAATGAAATTCAGGGTGTCCTTGATGGGATGTATCTTGGATTTGCCGCTTCTTTCATGATAGTTGATGGGCATGTAATGTATTACATAATCATTACTGTGCATACCCAGGGTTATGGTAGTGGTGAATGAGAATCCATTGGGAAGGATATTAAAGAATCTCATTGCGGCATCTTTCCGGAATGCCCTCAGTCCGGAATTCAGGTCCGGTATGGTAGTATCGGACAGGTAGTTTGCCAGCTTTGCGAGAAACCACTTGGCCGGCCTGCGGATCAGGGGGATTTTGACATTTCCCCCGGTTCTGGCCCCTACTACCATATCATTCTGGTCCATCAGGGAGATTATATTGGGAATCTCTTCGGGAGGGTAGGTGCCGTCCGCATCGGTTATAACAATTATATCCCCGGCAGCATTTCTGATCCCCGTTTTAAGGGAGGCACCGTATCCCTTGTTATGGGGGTGGCGGATCACCTTGACGGTAAGATTTTTAAGCACTTCTGTGGTATCATCGGTTGAGCCGTCGTCCACCACTATAATTTCATAATCATTTTCACTCGATTCCATCACCTGATCGATCTGTTCCAGAACCTCGGCGATGGAATCTTCCTCGTTGTAGGCTGGAATAATTATCGAAACACTCTTGTTATCCTGCATTTTTTCCCCTTATCCGGATAGAAATCTCAGGGAAGACCTTTTGTGAAAAGTACAATGTCTGACAGTGCTGTCGAAACTGTTATATTCAATTTAATTAACACCAATCTAAAGGGCCTCCCGGGAAATGTCAAGAATCTTCGATGGCCTGGTATGATGTCACAGTGCGACTATTTCATTGACATAATCTTCTCTCTGATGTAGTTATTTCTGCATGTAACCGTATATCACACTGGATGAGGGCAGTGTTGCGGGCGAATCCGGGAGGGAGCGAGATCAGACATCGCTCTCCCCGCCCGGTACCGGTTCAGCCTGGCTGGAGAACCGGATAGAATTGAATTGATAGAGCCATCACCAGATTATAGCAGAGAAAAGCAGGATTCTTTTTGATAAGGAGGATTCATGGCAGAAGATAAGGAAATCAAGGGACTTCCGCCTAATGCTTACCGGGTGCTGGAGCCGGGTGAGAAGTACACCCCATACATCCCGGCGGATAAGTCTCTGCCAGAAACAACATTCCGTTCGGTTATCATTGGTCTTATAATGGCGGCTGTCTTCACCGCAGCGGCCGCATATCTCGGTCTAAAGATAGGACAGGTCTTTGAAGCTGCCATACCCATCGCCATTCTGGCAGTGGGGTTCTCCGGAATGTTCGGCAGGCGGAGCACCATTCTGGAGAATGTGATTATCCAGTCCATAGGAGCGGCATCCGGTGTGGTGGTGGCCGGTATGATATTCACTCTGCCCGCCATCTTTATCCTGGACCTGGAGTTGAGGTTCTATCAGACATTTCTGGCCGCCCTGCTGGGGGGGTTCCTGGGCATCCTGTTCATGATACCTCTGAGAAGATACTTCGTGCGGGATAAGCATGGAGTATTCCCCTTTCCCGAAGGGACCGCTATTACAGAGGTGCTGGTTACCGGGGAGAGTGGCGGCGAGCAGGCCAGGGTACTGGTAAAGGCTGCCATCATAGGGGGGCTCTATGACTTCTGTGTGGCCACCTTCGGACTGTGGCGCGAGATTATCTCCACCCGGGTTATTCCGCCCCTGGCCACAGTCGCCGACAAGGCCAAGATGGTGGTAAAGGTAAATGCGGGAGCGGCGGTGATGGGGCTGGGTTATATCATAGGTATCAAATACGCCACCATTATATGCGCAGGGTCCTTTGTCTCATGGCTGGTTCTGATACCACTGGTCTATTACTTCGGCCAGCATGTGGGTGTGCCGGTGGGCAGTGCCGGAATCCCCATATCCCAGATGGGAGCGGAAGAGATTTTCAACCAGTATGTCAGGCATATCGGTATAGGCGGAATTGCCGCCGCCGGTATAATCGGGATAATCAAGAACTCCAAGGTGATAGTATCGAGTTTTGTAGTTGGATTCAGGGACATCTTCACCGGCAAGGTGAGGTCGGAGGGACCGGGCGAACGTACCGATTCCGACATGCCCATGTCCAAGGTAATAGGATATATAATCATAACTGTGATAGCCATACTGCTTTTCTTCGGCCTGGGTGTGGTGGAGACCTGGAAGTTTGCCCTGCTGGCCCTGTTAGTTTCGGTGGTGATAAGCTTTCTCTTTGCCACCGTGGCAGCCAGAGCCATCGCCATCGTAGGGGTCAATCCTGTTTCAGGAATGACCCTTATGACCCTGATCCTCTCCAGTGTGATACTGGTCAAGGCAGGGCTCTCCGGGCCGGCCGGTATGGTTTCGGCGCTGATTATAGGGGGGGTGGTATGTACCGCTCTCTCCACCGCCGGGGCATTCATCAGCGATCTGAAGGTAGGCTACTGGCTTGGTTCCACCCCCAGAAGGCAGGAGAATTTCAAGTTTCTGGGGATTATCGTATCGGCGATGTGTATTACCGGGGTAATCGCCCTGCTCCACCAGGTGTACGGATTCACCGGAGAGGGAGCCCTGGCTGCACCCCAGGCAAATGCGATGGCAGCGGTAATAAAAATCCTGATGTCTGATACCCCCACTCCCTGGGGTCTCTATCTGGCCGGTATATTCATGGCTCTAATTCTGGAGTTTATTAATATCTCTCCGTTACCATTCGCCCTGGGGATGTATCTGCCCATTCAGCTGAACACCCCCATACTGATCGGCGGAATCGTCTCCTATCTGGTCTCGAACAGCAGCCACAGCGGGGATGTCAACGCCAGGAGAAAATCCAGGGGGACCCTGATAGCTTCCGGATTCGTAGCGGGAGGCGCACTTATGGGCGTGGTGAGCGCATTGGTAGCACTTCCCGGCTGGGACAAGAAGCTTAATCTGGGAGTCGCCGAAACGGCATTCGGCGAAGTACTCAGTGTGATACTGTTTACCGCACTTTGTGTGTATGTCTACAGATATGCCAAGATGGGGATAGAGGATAAAACGGTGGAATAGTTGTCGCCGGGTACTGGAGTTCTGCCCCTGATGATGATATGTGACCGTCAATTATCCGGCATTAAAGGGGGCTTTTGAAATACGATTCAGGGGGTTGGTTGTTTATGGCGGGGCCGGTGATGGTAAATGGCCGTATGGTGGATAAAATAAGGCCGTTAATCTGGCGATACTGGGAAACCTCTGTGCTGGTGGCTATGTCGGGACTGTTTCCCTCCTCCCTGCCGGCGGAAGGGGAGATAAAGCCGGCCGCCCGTATCCATGTTGAAACAGCAGGAAACTTTGTCGCAGGGTGCCTATGGGATGAACTCCGTTCGGGTGAGCTGGAGGGAATATTTATCCCCGGCGATGATAGTAAAGAGGGGTTACTGCTATGGAAGGAGCTGCCCTGGGACAGTGAGGTGCTGGACAGGAGGTGTGCAAAGATTTCACTCCTGGCCGGGTATGACACCAGCCGGCTGCTGTCCTTCTGGAAGGAAATGGCTGCGGATAGAGGGGTAGAGTATGCCACTGTCAGAATTCTGGGCCGGAACTGCTGCAGGGTAATGGATACCTCCCGGCTGACAGTGCCCCTTGAGGAAACCGGTTTCAGAAAACTGGAGAGGCTTCGGTTCTATAGCAGGAGCAGCTCATCTGCCCGGCCCGGTCATCTGGTGGAGATGGCCTCTACGGAGGACCGGGATGAAATAGTGGATATAGCGGGGGTGGCATACCAGTGTGACCGTTTTCACCGTGAACCGTTTTTTACTTCGGAAGGAGCGGATGATGTTCACAGGAAATGGGCGGTCAGCAGTTTCTCCGGAAGAGCGGATGCGGTGCTGAAGGTTTCCGGGGAGGGGGGCAGGATCCTGGGTTTCTGTACCTGCATATTACCGGATCAGACCGGTTTTCCCGGTTGGATAGACATGCTGGCGGTGCGTCCGGAAGAGCGGGGAGAGGGAGTGGGGAGATCACTGATTACAGGCGCCCTCTCCTACTTCAGAGAAAGTGGTAGGGACCGGGTTGCCCTGAGCACTCAGGATAAGAACAGTGCCGCCATTAAGTTGTACCGGAGTATAGGCTTCCGAAATTATGGTTCCGCCGAAACATACAGAATAGTACTCGGACAGGATTAAGCAGAGAACAAAAATCATCCCTGTCGATGAAGAGGGCCAGTAAGATGATGAGGACCATAGCAAGGCTTATCTACAGTATAGACCAGTTATTTCACCGGCCCAGAGTGGGGGGAAGGGAATCTCCGGAGGATTATTCCCGCTGGGAATACCGGAATGCCAGGGAGTTGATTGAGCAGTATCCCCGCTTCTTTGAACAGATGAAAGGCAGGCTGGTGCTGGATATAGGTTGCGGGATGGGTGGCAAGACGGTGGCATATGCGGAAGAAGGCGCCAGGCCGGTGGGGGTGGATGTGGTACCGGAGAGGGTCAAACAGGGCAGCACTTTCAGCGGTGAGAGGGGTGAGGGGATAGTTTTCCTGGCCGGGGATGCGGAAAACCTCCCCTTCCGGGATGAGGCTTTCGATATGGTGATCGCAAATGATTCCATGGAACATTTTCCCCGTCCGGAGAAGGCCCTGAGAGAACTGATCAGGGTTATTAAACCGGCGGGATTGGTCTTTCTTTTTTTTACCCCCTGGCACTCTCCCCTTGGATCGCATCTTTATGATTATATCCATACTCCCTGGTGTCATCTGATATATCCGGAGAATCTGATCAGAGAGCTGCTGGCGGTTCACTTCGAAAGAAAGGGCAGCGGCCTGCCGGAGCCGCAGGCTGATAAGCTGATCAGGGAGTACAGAACCGAATTGAACAGGATTACAGTGAAAAGATATCACGAAATATTAAACTCCATGGATAATATCGAGATGGTGGAGGAGGAGCTTGCCCCCCCCAGGTTCAGTTTTCTCTCCTGTTTGACCCGCCTCCCCCTGGTGGGTGATCTTTTTGTGGGAACGGTAGTGGGAGTTCTTCGTAAAAAGGGAAGTGGCCGGGCAGTGTAATGGTATAAATCTTGACGTAGTGTGGTACATATGATTATTATTCATTCGCCTGTTAATTTGAGAATAGGGAAGGTATAATGAAGAACGCCTACATCATATTAATGTTAACATTATTTCTGGCACTGGGGTGCAGCTCCGACCGGGAGGCTCCGGTGGGTGCCGAGTTTGTGGGGGGAGATGGATATAATGTGGAGGCGGGCAGCACTTCCCGGTATCTTGAAACTCCGGAGTGTTCCACCATTACTGTGCCGCTGGGAATAGGAGAAAGCTCCCTGCTCAGGATGGGTGAATACAACGGGGTGAGTTTCGACGCCATCCTGCTCAAATTTGATTTTGACTCGCTTCAGGTGCACTATGGCAAGACAGCCACCGGGGTGTTGCTGGACCTGCCGGTCCAGATTGTACAGGATACTCTGTACTCCATGGATGTGACCTTCCATCAGCTCCAGGCCCCCTTTACCGAGGATGATACCCTGACCACAGTTCCCTCCTACCATCCCGATCCCATTCCGGATCCTTACGGTGGAGAGGTGAGGACCCTTGATCCCGATGCCGGCAGTTTTGCCATTGATGAATCCATAGTTCAGGAGTGGCTGGATGATGAAATATCAGATCCCTGGAGTAACGGATTAGCTGTAGTAGAGCACAGCTCTCCCGAACGGCCCGGTTTGATAGAACTCTATTCCAGTAATTTCGGAACCAACCCGCCCAGGCTGAGGCTAAGGTTCAGTGACGGGAGTGCGGATACCTTCGGAGTGGAGGAGGATTACACCGTAACCAGTTTTGACTACAGCGGGGGGCTGCACTGCGTGGGAGGGGTGGCTACCAGAGTGTTCATAAATTTTTCGCTGGATGGTCTCAATGATAGAGCTCTGATACACAGTGCCAACCTGGTATTTACGGTGGATAGAAGCAGCGGATTTGGTATTACTCCCGGAGAATCGCGCCTGCTGCAGGTCGATTCCACCTATTACTATTATCTTTATGCTCCCCATACGGATGATCCTTCGGCCGGGGATGAGTTCCTTTCCGGTACCAGTGTGGCCACCGGATCGATAAGTCCGAATCTGAAGGAAACGTTCAGAATCCCGGTGAGCGGCCTGGTCGCTTCGGTGGATTACGGATACAGAAAAAACAACGGATTGGTTCTCCAGTCCGATCTTGAGACTGTAAGGCTGCAACGCCTCTCCCTGTTTACCGGGGAAGCGGCAGACAGCCTGTACCGGCCCTGGCTGGAGGTGTTCTACTCCATGCCGGCGGATTTTTCGAAGGATAAGTAGATATAATTATGAGAAAATATCTTACAGCGGGATTGGCTTTTATATTGTTTGCACTGGTGGTTAGTGGAACTGCTGTTTCCCAGTCCATGTGGGGAATCAATTATCTTGGCGAGCACCATTTCCGCGGCGGTGCCAGGGACAGGGCCCTGGGATTTTCCTCCATCGCCGTCTCTGATTCCAGCAATGCCCTGACTGCCAATCCGTCTTCACTGGCAAATCTGGATATGGTGACCTTCTCCTTATTTGAAGTCTACAGTATGACCAGTATGAGCACTCAGGATCAGACTGTGGATCAGAACAGATTCGTTCTCCCCTCCCTCACAGTGGCGGTACCCCTCCCCCGGGATATAGTGATAAGTACAGGATATCATACCCGCTTTTCCAGCCGTGGCGATTTTGCCTTCCCCGGCGATGAGATTGCAGAAACGGCTCGTCCCTATGCTTTCTATAAACACAAGAGCTCTCTTTTTACCGCACCGGTGGCAGTGGCCTGGGATTCCTCGGATTGGTTAAACCTTGCCCTTGAGCTTCAGATCGAGAGGGGTTCGCTGAAGGATGACATTACCAATACCCTGGGAAGGGAGGGAGAGAGTGTGGTCGAATCCAGCTGGCACAGGAATTTTTCGGCTCTCTCCTGGGCTGCCGGGGTAGAGGTGATACCCCATCCGGCTTTCAGATTGGGATTATACTATGATGCCGAGGTGGATTATAATGTGGAGGAGGAATTCTTCTACAGCAGGCCTTCACTCGATTCCACAGTTACCTCCAGTCTGACCCTTCCACCGGCGGTGGGGATTGGAGGGTCTGTTGATTTAACCGCCAGATGGAGGTTAATGTCATCCTACTGGCGCAGGGAAGCCCCGGGATTATCCTCGCTCGGGCTGGTGAAGGGTTCCCTGAATGATGAGTGGCTGGTGGGAGTGGGGGTAGAAAGGTTAAGGAGTGACGAGGGTGGTTTCTTTGGAAGAATACCCTTGAGGCTGGGGTTTTACCACAATCAGTGGCATCTTCAGTTTCCCGCCGGCCGGACACTAGCCGGTACCTTCTTTACCCTCGGCACGGGATTCTCACTGCCCGGCGGACCGGGATGCCTGGATATATCCCTGGAAACCGGCCGGATCGGATCACTTGATCAGAACAATCTGAGCGAAAGGGTGATAAGACTGGGAGTGGGATTCAGCGTATCCGAACCATGGACCCGCCGTGAGGAAGACCGGCGGTAATATTTAATAATTTTTATGCCCGGGAAATGATGAACTGTTCATATCATAAGAAGCTGTTTCTATGCCGCCCGGTACTATTGATTTTTCTTTTTAGTCTTATCCTTCTGCCTGTCATGGCAGGCGGAGATGATGAGATTTCCCTCAGAGAGAAACTGGAGGGATTGAATCCCCGGGCCAGGATTGCCTATTTACGGTATCTCCTCCGGGAGGAGGGAGCGGATCCGGAGGTTTATTTTCAGATGGGAGTGCATTTTCAGGAGGTCTCGGTCAATGATTCGGCTCTATACTACTACCGCAGGTGTATTGAAGCAGATTCCCTCTTTTTCAAGGCATATGTTAATATGGGCGTTTTGTACGATCAGGAGGGAAGGGTAGGCAAAGCTGTGGAGATGTACCAGCAGGCCCTGGGTATTGACCAGAATGATGTGCTGGCTCTCTCTCACGCCGCTTTTTTGCATTTCCGTTTGAAGAATTATTCCACCAGCAGTAATTATATCAACCGTGCACTGGAGTTGGACCCCAATTCAGCCCAGGCACATTTCTATCTGGCGGTGATGTTCTGGGAAAACAGAATATACCGGGAGGCCTTCCGGGAGTGGAGTAAGGTGATAGAATTGGCTCCCCAATCCTTCCTGGCCGACAGAGCCCGGGAAAATATAACTATCCTTCAAAGTGTGTTTAATCCCCGGGAAATCCAACGTCCCGGTAAGAGCAAGAGGTGAATTCAGTCTTGACAGTGAATATCTGTTGAATTAATTTTTTCAAGGTGAAACAATATTCCATCAGTGTGAAAAAAGTAACAGCCGTATAATTATCTGAGAAGAAAGGAAGTAGTTGTGAAAAAGACTGTATTGGTGTTAGCCGTTTTGTCATTCATGGTCTACCTGGGCTGTGCTTCCGGCGGAGGGGGTACCGGCATGGAGACGGAAAGCGAAGAGGGTGGAATGAACATGGAGACCGAGGAGGGTTTTGAGAGGAATATGGGGCCGGCCGAGATATCCTATCAGTCCGCCCAGCAATTTCTCTCTAACGGAAACTATGACCAGGCCATCAGGGAACTGGAGAATGTCACCCGGATAAAGCCGGAATATCAGGAAGCCTGGAGCGAGCTGGGTAAGACCTACCAGAAGTTGAAAAATTATGAAGCAGCCGTAACTGCTTACGACAGGGCCTTGGAACTCTCACCCGGCAAAAGGGAGATTATATCCTCCATTGGTTATTGTTACCTCAATCTGGACAAGCTGAATGATGCCAAGAGGTACTATTCCAAGCTGGTAGAGAAGGATTCACTCAATTACGAGGGCAACATTCACCTCGGTTTTATCGAGCGAAAGAAGGACAATCCCCGGAAGGCGGTTATTCATTACAGGAAGGCCCTTAAGAGTAAGCCCGGGGACGCCACCGTGATGGGTACTCTGGCTAATCTGTACAAGGAGATAGGCAATGAAGACAAGTCGGTGGAATATCTGAGCATGGCCGTAGAGGCTGCTCCGGATGTTCACAGGTTCAAGACCAGACTGGGTTCGGCCTTGATGAGAAGGAAGGAATATGAAAAGGCAGTTCCCATATTCGAGGAACTGGTTTCCGTCTATCCGGATCAGGCCGCCTATCACCAGAATCTGGGGCTGGCCCTCTCCCAGACCGACCGGAAGGCGGAAGCTCCCGACAAACTGGAGAAGGCTCTGGAAATTAACCCGGATAACGCAATGGGGTATGCCTATCTCTGCAAGATTTACAACGATATGAACAAGCCTGATAAGGTCATAGCCACAGCCAGGAAGGGATTACAGAATACTACTGGCCGGGAGGCCTTTATTTACTATCAGTGGGGAGTGGCTCTGGAACAGAAGAAGATGTATGACGAAGCGATAGCCAAATTCCAGAAGGTGGTAAGCCTGGGTAACCCCACCTGGACGGCTCCCGCCAGGAAACAGATAAAGAGACAGAAGGATCTCAAGATCCGCGAGGAAAGACTGCGGGAACAGGAAAGATGGCAGTAAGATATTACTGATAGTTAAAAGTTGAGTATGAAGGGGCCTCTCTGGAGAGGAGGCCCCTTATTACTATTCAAACCAGGAGGTTAACGGCATGATTGCTGATTACTTTAGGAATCGTGTTCACTGGGGGCCCTCCTTCCGCTGTTTTAAGCTGCTTTTGCTCATGGCAGCCATTTCAACAACTTGCAGTATTGCCCTCTCCTCTTCTGTGTCGGCACTGTCCCCTGCTGTATCTATCCGGAATAGCGGGGTCAGGTCGCTGGTTGCCAACGGATTGCAGGAGAGCGTCACCGGTGATACCATCAGCGATACACTATCAATCCGGAAGGAGAGCGAGGGAGACAGCACAAAGTCTGATCAGCCGGCCAGAATGGTTCTGGAGCTGGAGGAGGACGGTAAAATCGTTATTCAGCTTTTGCCCGAAGATGCTCCCAAAACGGTGGAGCGGATTGTCAGCCTGGCAGAGGATGGATTCTACGACGGGGTGGAATTCCACCGGGTGGAATCTTATCTGGTTCAGGCGGGCAGGAAGGAGTGCGATGTTCCTCCCCTGGAGGGAGAGATGTTCAGCCAGTACCTCAGGCACGAGGAGGGGATGGTGGGAATCGCAAGGCTCCCCGCTGACTATGACAGTGCGACCAACCAGTTCTACATTTGCAAGAAGTCACTTCCCCGGCTCAATGGTGAGTATACCCTCTTCGGAAAGGTAACCGGGGGTATGGATATTATTCATAATATGGAGGAGGGGAGAAAGATTCGGAAGGCAGTGATAATCAGGTAGAAGCGGTGGTTCCGGAGGGATAATCCTTTATTATTATCATTGGAGACAGAATGCCGGGGGAGGCCGGAATCTTCCCCTTTCATCTACAGGCGGGGCAGGCCGGGATGAAGTTAATTCTCCCATGGATGCAGAAGGCGGAGGTCCATATGGAGTGGTCCCTCTCCGGATGTGATCACTGTCCCGGCGAACGGTGTTGATGTCACTGCAACATCGGGTTGCACAAAGAGATCAAGGTTGTTTTCGGGACTGATTATAATTAGCTTCAATCCGGCAAAATCATAATGAACGGAACAGTGATTATTTCCGTTGACAGGCCAACCTGTCCGCATCAAGCCTCATTTCTCATCCCGGGGTGGTGGAGTTGCCGGATCTCAGGAATGGAAGAAAAAGCGGTGTCGGTTAGCCACCAGGCCAGCCATTATCAACGGTGTTATTGGCGGATTGAGGTTAGTAATCATTCCTGATTTTATTATGTTTAATTGTTATGAGTAAAAATAGTGTCTTTTTCAAAACCAGTTCATTGCCACCGGCTGAAGGAGATGGTGTGGTGCTTGGTATGAGTGGTGGGGTCGACAGCACCGCCGCCGCAGTAATACTGAGCAGAAGGGGGTACCGGGTGGCGGGGGTTACTCTTACCTTTCCTCACTCCTCTGTAGGGGGAGGTTTCAAAACAGGGGGCAACCGTGATGAGAGGGACAGCGCCGCAGGGATCTGCTCGGCGCTGGGTATATCCCATGTGGTGGAAGATGCCGGCAATCAGTTCAGGAAAAGGATAGTAGAAAATTTTATCCGGGAGTACCGGAGGGGAAGAACCCCCAATCCGTGTATTTTATGCAACCAGATGATTAAGTTTCCCCTCCTGGCCGGAATGGCCGACCGAATGGATTGCAGGTTCATAGCCACCGGTCACTATTCCCGGCTGGCGAAGGGTAAGGGCGGAAGGACTTTTCTGGCCAGATCCGGCCGGGGTAAGGATCAGTCCTATTTCCTCTACCGTGTCCCGGTCAAGCTCCTCAACCGCACTCTCCTTCCCCTGGGTGATCTAACCAGGGGGGAAGCCGAGGGGATAGTGGAGGAAGAGGGGTTGAGCGGGATGGTTGCGGATCAGAGCCAGGATGCCTGTTTCCTCTCCGGGGAGGTGGATACCTTCCTGGCAAACTGTTTGGGATACCGCAGGGGCGAAGTGGTGAATGAACATGGTGAGGTGCTGGGAAGTCACCGGGGAATCCATTTCTATACTGTGGGACAGAGGAGGGGGATAGGTATTTCCGCTTCGGAGCCCCTCTATGTTAAGAGCATACATTCTTCCGGCAGAAGAGTAGTGGTAGCACCGGATGAGGCGCTGTATTCTGACGCAGTAACCTGCACCAGCCTCAGGCTGAGAATCAGAAGCCCCGGAGATGGTCTATCCGCAAAAATCCGTTACAGGCATTCCCCGGCGGAGGTCAGAAGCATTACCCGGAAGGGGGGGAGGATGAAGGTGGTGTTCAGAAAACCGCAGCGGGCTATAGCTCCCGGTCAGTCGCTGGTTCTGTATAACGGGAACGGAGTGGTACTGGGGGGTGGAATTATAGAATGAAAATTAGAAAGGCTGTACTCCCGGCAATTCTTCTGCTGGTAATTCCCGCAGCGATCCGGCTCTGTTACCGAAGTTCCGCTGCGGAAATATTTCCGCCCCCTGGTTTTGACGGACCTCCCCTGCGCGGAGCCAAATTCGTTATTCGTTACCCTTCCCGGCTGTCCGGCATGGCCTCCAGGGTGGAGGAGGTATGTGCCGGCTCAATTCCCACAATCAGTTCAGAGTTGGGGGTGGAGAGTGCCGATACGGTCAGGATATATATAGCACCAAATCACGAAGAATATATGAGAATAGTTGATGGAAGAGTGGGGGAGTGGAGTGCGGCGGCAAGTTTTATTCATTCTCAAACCATGGTATTGAATGCAGACAGGGTTCTTCGATCTCCCAAGCCTCTGGGAGTGGTGGTACAGCACGAACTTTCCCACCTCTTTTTCTCCCAGAGGATAGGGAGGGTGAAATGCCCCACCTGGTTCATGGAGGGGGTGGCCATGCATCAATCCAGGGAGTGGTCGTTTGTCGATCAGTGGAACCTGGCACTGTCTGTATGGAGAAAGGAGCTTCCCTATCTGGACCAGTTGAGGGGGGCATTTCCGCCCCAATCGGACAGAGCAGCGGCAGCATACCTGGTAAGTTATGCCGCATTCGAGGAGCTGTTCGGTGAAAGACCCGGTGATCTGGTAACCTTTACCGCCTTTATCAGGGAGACAGGTGATTTTGACAGGGCTTTCTTCCTGGTTTTCGGCCGCACCACCTATGATTTCTCCATAGACCTGCAGCTCCTGCTGGAGGAGCGTTATGCAGTTGCAGGAGGGTTGATCTCCTCGTTTCCATACTTTGCCGCTATGACTGTACTGTTTTTGGCTGTTTACTTCATCAAACGCCACAAAACCAGAAGGAAGTTGAGGGAGTGGGAGGAGGAAGAGGTGGAGTACTATTCCCCTTATTAATATACCCGGTAATATATATTTATTATTGAAACTCCAAATATTATTGATTTTATTGACAGAGGTGGGTTGAGATTTTATACTCAACTATCCCGAAACCGGTGGGTTGATTATACAGGAGGGCTAGTCCTAACTGGTAAGGCAGCGGTCTTGAAAACCGCCGGGCGCAAGCCCATGGGGGTTCGAATCCCTCGCCCTCCGCAGAAAAAGCATATATCATGGTGGAGAGGTGGCCGAGTGGCTTAAGGCATCCGCCTGCTAAGCGGTTGTGGGGTTTATCCCCCACCGAGGGTTCAAATCCCTCCCTCTCCGCCACTGTAAAGGGATACCATCAGTGATCGATCCGTCATATTGCGATCAGAGGAGGAATTTTGGAGAGAACCTATCGTTTGAAGAGGATTCCGGTCTGGCCGGTTACCAGGGTTTCGTTCCTTATTTTTCTGATACTGGGGATAATAATCGCTGTTATCTACAGTGTTATTCTATCCGGAGTAAGCTTCCTGGCAGGCAGTATGATGAGTTCAGATATGGGGGAAGCCTTCGGCCCCGTGCAGAGCCTGGGTTTGTTGATGATTCCTTTCATAGCGGTGTTTTATGCTGTCTTCGGCACCATTGGTGTAATCATATGGACACTGCTGTACAATTTTATAGCCGGTTTGACCGGCGGAGTGGAATTGGTGCTGAAACCGGCTGAGCTACCGCATCAGCCGGCCAGAGAGGTTCCCCAGGGTGATCAGGAAAAGGAAACCCATGTACCGGAGGGGCCCATAGATGGATTCTAGATTGTAATATATGCGCCCATGGCTCAATTGGATAGAGCATCTGGCTACGGACCAGAGGAGTGGGGGTTCGAGTCCTCCTGGGCGCATTTATCTTTTTCCTGATACCAACAATTAATGCTGTTTTTGAGTTTTTCCGTAATAATTTGCGAAAAAAGTTATTAAAGAGAAAATTATAAGAGATAGCAAAAATCTCTTGACCCCCGGGTACCCCTTTTGTTAGGTTCAAATTAGCCCGATTAGGGTAATCATGATATCGACAGAGAATGGTGATAGCCGGTCATAGATGAAGGGAAATCAGATGATTGAAATCAGAACCCATGGCCGCGGAGGCCAGGGATCGGTGATAGCCTCTGAAATCCTGGCGGATGCCTTTTTCAGAGAGGGAAAGGATGTTCAGGCTTTTCCCGCCTTTGGTGTGGAGAGAAGAGGGGCTCCGGTTGTGGCTTTTACCCGGGCCAGCGAGGAAGAGATCAGAGAGAGATGTCAGATCTACAAACCGGATCATCTGATTGTCCTCGATCCGGTTCTGCTCGAAACGGTGGATGTCACCTCCGGTCTGAAGGATGGAGGGTGGATAGTAATAAACACCAACCGCCCGGTTGACCGGGAAAAACTGGGGACCCAGTACCGTATAGCTACTGTGGATGCCAACAAGATCGCCATAAGCAACGGCCTGGGAAGCAGGGCTGCTCCCATAGTGAATACAGCGATTCTGGGAGCCTTTTCAGGAGCGACAGGTCTGGTGGGGCTGGAGGCTGTGGTGGAGGCTATCGCTGAATTCGTTCCCATCAAGGAAAAAGAGAATGTCAGGGCCACCAGAGAGGCCTATGATGATGTGAAGATACAGGCTGAGTGATTTTTCAAAAGGAATAGGTAGAATAGAGAGAACCAATTTTGGCTAATGAGTAAAGGCTGGAGAACAGATGAGCGACAAAGTAGAATTTAAAACCTTCCGGGAGATGCCCATACGCCCCATGACAGTGGGTGATATGAGATGGAATGAAACCGGCTCATGGCGTAATGTGAGGCCCTACTATGAAGACATGATGTCTCCCTGCAGGCCGGGATGCCCTGCGGGGGAAAATATTCAGCGCTACATCTACCTTATAGAGGAGGGAGATTACCGGGGAGCCTGGCGTACCATCATGGAGACCAATCCCATGCCGGCTGTTACCGGAAGGGTCTGTTTCCATCCCTGCATGGACAAGTGTACCAGGAAGGATTTCGATGAAGCCGTCAACATACCGGCCATAGAGCGTTCCCTGGGTGATATGGGGCTGGATAACCGGGACTGGATGCAACCGGTTGAGGCGGATAAGAAGGAAAAGGTGGCAGTGGTAGGTGGGGGACCGGCCGGACTGTCCTGTGCATTTTTCCTGGCCCGGCAGGGTTATCCGGTTACCATATTCGAAGCGGATGATGCCCTGGGGGGTGTGTTGAGATGGGGTATACCTGAATACAGGCTGCCCAACGCCCTTCTGGATGATGTGATTTCGGCCATCCTGGAGTCCGGGCCCATCACCGTGGAAACCGGTACCTTAGTTGGCAGGGACAGGAGTTTTGAAGATATTGAAAAGGAATTCGATGCAGTGTTCCTGGGGTTGGGACTGGCCGGCAGCAGGAAGCTGGGACTGGACAACGAGGATACGGAGGGGGTGGAACCGGGTCTTGATTTCCTCAGAAGGATAAACAGTGGAGAAAAAGTTTCCCCGGGAAAGAGAGTAGTGGTTATTGGCGGAGGTAATACCGCCATAGACGTGGCCAGATGCGCCATTAGAGGGGGCAGCGAGGTTACCGTAGTCTATCGAAGGACCATGAATGAAATGCCTGCTATAAGGGATGAGGTTGAGGAGGCCGAGCGGGAAGGAGTCAAGTTCCATTTTCTCGCCACTCCCGCAGAGATTTCCGCAAAAAAGGGCAAGTTGGACAAGGTAGTCTTCCAGGAAATGGAACTGGGTGAACCGGATGAATCGGGAAGGCGGCGGCCTGTACCGGTTGAGGGGAAACAGTTCGCCATGGAGGTGGACAACATGTTCACCGCTATCGGGGAGCAGGGTCATCTTGAAGGTATAGATGAGTTCGTGGACAGTGAATGGAATCTGATAAAGACTACCGATGAGCAGGGCACCACCAGCAGGGATAAGGTGTTCTCCGGTGGTGATGTGGTAACCGGAGCAGCCAGTGTGGTGGAAGCTGTGGCGGCTGGGAGGATGTCCGCCCGGAAGATATACAGTGTACTTTCCGGCGAGCCGTTGGAGCAGGAGGAGGAGAAGGAGGAGGTGGGGATCGAAGACATGAACACCGCATATTTCAAGAAAACGCAGAGAAATCCGGTTCCCCGGATTCCGGCGAAGGAGGCGGTGGGGGGTTACCGGGAAATATACACCGGTTTTGATTCTGACACCTTGACGAAAGAAGCAGACCGCTGTTTTTCCTGCGGAGTCTGTAACAACTGCGACAACTGCTGGATGTTTTGCCCCGACGTTGCCGTAAAGCGGTTGGATGACGGATATGAATTCAACTTGGACTTTTGCAAGGGCTGCCTGGTATGTGTGGAAGAATGCCCGCGCAGCTGTATTTCGACTCGGGAGGAAGGAAAATGAAAAAGGTTATAATGGGTAATCATGCTGTCAGTTACGGAGTGCGGGCCTCCGAGGCGAAGGTTATATCTGCATATCCAATTACCCCACAAACCCACGTCGTGGAACTTCTTTCGGAAATGTGTGCCAACAAGGAGATCGACGCCGAGTTCATAAAGGTTGAATCCGAGCACAGCGCCATGGCGGCCTGTGTGGGTGCTTCAGGTGCCGGTTCGCGTGCTTTCACCGCAACCTCTTCACAGGGGCTTCTCCTGATGAATGAGATGCTGCACTGGGCGGTGGGAGCAAGGTTGCCAATCGTACTGGCCAATATCAACAGGGCGGTGGGCCCTCCCTGGAGTATCTGGACCGACCAGAACGATTCCCTGGCACAGAGGGATGTAGGATGGATTCAGATCTACTGTGAGAGCAATCAGGAAACACAGGATACCATACCCCAGGCATTCAAGATAGCCGAGGAGCTGCAGCTTCCGGTGATGCTGGTTCTGGATGCCTTCTTCCTCTCACATACCTACGAGATTGTGGATATACTCGAAGCCGAACAGGTCAGGGAGTTTCTTCCCCCCTATGATGCGGAATTCAAGGTTGATACTGATGACCCCCACTCTTTCGGGAATCTGGCTACCCCGGACACATATATGGAGCTGCGATACATGATCCAGAAGGCTATGGAGGACGCCCATGGGGTAATAAAGAGAGTGGGCTCTGAATTCAAGGACCACTTCGGAAGAGAATACGGGCTGGTCAAGCCGTACAAGTGTGATGATGCAGAAATAATTCTGGTTACCTCCAGTACGGTTGCTTCCACAGCCAGGGCGGTAGTGGACCAGATGAGGGATGAGGGGATCAAGATCGGGTCGATAAAGATCAGGGTAGTTAGGCCATTCCCCTTCGAAGAAGTATACGATATTTTATCAGGAGCTAAGAAGGTAGCGGTGATCGACCGTAACATTTCCTTCGGAAACCATGGTATCTTTTTCCAGGAGATAAAGAGTGCCATGTACGGGAGGTCGGATATTCCCATAGTGGGATACGTGGCGGGGCTGGGAGGCCGGGACATGACTCCCGAGGTAATCCGCGAGATAGCGGATAAGGCCATTAATGACAAAGAACCGGATAGATTGATTAACTGGATAGGAGTAAAGAAATGAGACCGGCAGATATTCCCACTAGTGAACTGATGGGACCCGGGCATCTGGCATGCCAGGGATGTGGCGGAGCACAGGCGATGAGATTTGCTTTGAAGGCGCTGGGGCCCGGGACGGCAATGGTTATTCCGGCCTGTTGCTGGTCGGTTATAGACGGTCCCTTTCCCCATTCCTGCATAGATATTCCCATATATCATACCGCCTTCGAGACCGCTGCGGTGGTGGCATCGGGAGTTAAGGCTGGTCTGAGGAAACGGGGGGATAACGAGACTACCGTAGTGGCCTGGGCGGGAGACGGGGGAACATTCGACATAGGAATTCAGGCACTGTCAGGGGCCGCGGAGAGGAACGAGGACATCATTTATATATGTTATGACAATGAGGCCTATATGAACACAGGGATTCAGCGAAGTTCCTCCACCCCGGTGGGAGCATGGACTACCACCACCCCTGTTGGTAACTACAAGGCCCGTCCAAAGAAGAATATGGTGGATATACTGGCGGCGCATTCCATTCCCTATATTGCTACCGCCTCTACCGCCTATCCACGGGATTTCATCAAAAAGCTGCAGAAGGCCAGGGAGATAAAGGGAACCAGATATATTCAGATATTGGCTCCCTGTCCCACCGGATGGAAGCTGGCGCCCGAGCTGGCGGTGGAAGTGGCCAGACAGGCGGTTACCGCTCGTATTTATCCGATGCTGGAGATTACCGGAAATGGTACCAGGCTGAATGTATGGAAGGACTTCGAGCCTACTCCGGTAAGGGACTATCTGAAGATGCAGGGGCGTTTCAGGCACCTCAAGGACGAGGAGATCGAAAACATCGAAGAAATAGTGGAAAAGGACTGGCAGCGTCTTCTGGCCAAGGAGGAGATGCTTTCAGCCATTCCGGGGATGGAGGATTAGCAACCGGCCATTTCCTGCCTATTAAGAGATGTCATAGGACCCGGCCGGTTGTGCCGGGTCTTTTTTTGAACTTACCTTAGTGTTAATTTGAATCCGTCGATGATATTTCGACCCCGGCTTCATTCTGTTTGATCCATACCTCTATCTGTGTGATCCCGGAAATTTGTTAACACCACCGGCTGTGGTGGAATGAACCGCAGCATGGCGCAGATACGCCGCCGGATCTACAGCCTGTATCTCTGGTCCGGCCAGGATCATTTTGACGGATCGAGGCTGAGTTAAGTGAGAGAATCCACGTTTAGAATCCTCAATAATTCCTGTTTGCTGCGGATGGTTCTCTGTCAGGGAGAGTCATTACCCGATATTGCCATATATTTACATAACTTCTTTATTTTCAGGAGAATAATTAAAATAAAAGCTTTATATTTTGCAACATTATTTCGCAAATTGACACGAGGAGGATAAACCGGCTCAGTTTTTCCCATTCAATAAGTGTTTATCAGATTGGAAATTGTAGAATTATTAAAAAATGGTACGCCTTTAGCGAAGAGATTCTTTAGAGGAAAAACAGGAGCTTTTATATGATGGAGAAAATCATGATGAGGAGAAAAGCGGTTGACAGGAATAAAGGGTTCACCCTGGTGGAGATGATGGTGATTATTTCCATAATCGGAATGGTACTGGCCATAGGCACTCCCCCCCTGGTCAAGTTTCTAAGGCATTATCAGTCGAATGACGCCGCTTCCATTGTAATGGGGGTTTTGAGACAGGCACGGGCCAGAGCCATTCACGAACGTAACGATTATATTGTGATTTTCGATCTGGCCAACGAGTCGGTCACACTGGTGGATGATGACGGGGGAGGCAATGGTGATCCATCCAGTCCCGACTTCAATCCAACTGACCGGGGAAATGGTGAGGGGGATTCGAATGAAAGGGTTTTCGGCCCTTATCCTCTTCCGGATGGACAGGTATTCGGATTTGTAGCCGGCACTACCGATCAGGACGGAAGCTACGTTACCCGGCCGGTTACCTTTTCCGGCTCTCCACCCAGGGTAATATTCAATCCCCGGGGAAGTGCAAGTGAAGAGGGAATAGTAGTGGTAATGCCCCGCGAGGATTTTATCGACCAGGCAAGGGGCAATGATCAGATGATGATAGTAAGACGGTCTACCGGAAGTGTGATATTGGTAGAGCCTGAGTACAATTAAACGGGAAAAACGGAGTTTGGATATGTTCAGCAAACTTAGAAATACAGGCACAGAGGGAATGACCCTGGTGGAGGTAATGGTTGCCATGACCATATTCGCGGTAGGCCTGCTGGGACTCAGCAGGACCATGTTCGCGGTAATGCACGCCAATCTTACCTCCAAACATACCGTGGTTGCTACCAACCTGGCTCATCAGAGGATGGAACAGATAATGAGTGCTACCAGGTTCAGCAATATTACCGAGACCGGTTTTCCCGATGAAGACTATGGACAGGTGGATGGAAACAACCCGGATTACAGTGGTTTCAAGCGGACCGTTACCGTAGTGGATTCACTGAATGCGCTGGGTAACAGCATATACAAGGAGATATTAGTGGAAGTTGAATGGAGGGAAGCGGGGAGGACCAGGGATGTGGAGCTGCGCTCGAGTATAAGTCGGTTCAAGGATATTAACCTGTAGTATTACTTCCGGAGTGATGGATATGAGTAACAACCAAGACAGAAGAACAGGTTTTACACTGGTTGAGATGATGATAGCGCTCTTTGTGGGAGCTCTGCTGATAATGATCTCATACAATGTGTTGACCTCACAGAAGAGGGCGGCGGATGCTCAGAATAAATATGTAAATACCCAGCAGAATGCCAGAGTGGCCATCGAGACGATTCAGGGAGAGTTGCGCAAGGCCGGTCTGAATATCGACGATTTCAACGGCCAGCCGGTGTTCGTGGATGCAGCACCCTACCAGGTTATATTCAATGCGGATATTTCGTCGGGTGTTTCCGGTGTAATGGGAATGACCACCGACCAGACTGTTCCCCTTCATGACGGCACTCTGTATTCACCCGGAACCTTTACCGGCATAGGAGAGAAGATCGGGTCCCTGGGCCGGTATAACAACAATGCTGAAACCATTAGATTCACCCTTGATCAGAATGATAACGGGATTGTGGATGATGCGGACAAGTATACTCAGACTCAGAACCCCAATGATTTCGCCCTGTACCGGGAAGAGAACGGTACCAGAACAGATGTGGTGGCATATGGAATCAGAGGCGGCGATAACTACCCGGATGGAAGGTTCCCCCAGCCCCTGTTCAAGTACTACGGAGATTTTGACGGGGATGGCACTGTAGATCTGTGGGGCGATACCAACGGCAATGGTGTGATGGATCAGTCCGAAATAGCTACCCTGAGTGCCGTTCCGGTAGCTAATCTGAACAATATCCTGGAGGTTGAGATAACCGTTGAGGCGGAGTCTCCCATGCTGGAGGCGGGTTATTCCGGGCCTCACAGCACTCCCGGATACCCCCGGCGGTACAGATCGGTGGTTACCACCAGCAAGATCAGACCCAGAAATGTGGCCACCGGCAGCGCCGACCTTCACGCCTGCGGAGACCCACCGGCATCTCCCGGCGGACTGAGTGCGGTGGATACGCCCAACGATGCAGGGGAGAGTATTACCCTGAACTTCAGTGCCTCCAGCGATGAAAACAGCGGCGAGGAAGACATTACCAGATATGCGGTGTACCGGAGGCTGGAGGATGAGTCCAGCTGGCAATGCATAGGGTCCATTCCCATTCAGGGAACCAGCTCATATACATACTATGATGATAATCATACCGCTGACCCTATGGGGGGACCCCGGCTGGGGAACAGGTACTACTACACCGTTACCGCCTGGGATTGCAGGCCCCAGGAGTCCAGTCCTTCCAATGCAGCCGGACCGGTGGAGCCGCTGGCCAACGGGCCCAATCCTCCCCATGTGATAAATGCCTACGATACCCCTTGTGACTCGGAGGATGAGATCACTGTGGTGATAAACAGGTCGCCGGATGATCAGGCCTCCGGAGGCCTGGTAGGTTACTATGAGGTATACAGGGGACAGGAGCAGGATGGTGGTATTCTATCCAAGGTCAGGGTAGGAAGAATAACCGCGGATGGTTCCGAGTATTATAACTTCCTGGATAACCAGACCTTCAACATAGCAGGCATGCCGCCCGAACCGGATAATTACTACTACTACATAGCCCGGGCCGTAGGTTCCAGTGCGGATTCCATTCCCTCTGTGCCCTCCAATGAATACGGAGCGGTATATTACTCCGGCCTGATCTCCGCCTGCCAGATTTTGGCGGTGGATGATTATCCGGATGATGACGGAGAGGCTCTGGTGGTAAGATGGAGAAAATCTCCTTCGGAAGATTGTGTGCCCAGCGAGGTAACTCATTATATAGTAAAGAGAAAGGCTATCTTTGAACCTGAATGGCAGGCGGTGGCCACGGTGGCTGCTGTGCATCTGCCGGAGTACAGCCATATAGATGAAGATCTCACCAGGGGGGCGGAGTACACCTACTGTGTATGGACCAGTGATGGTTCGGATCCTGTTCCCTCCAATGAGATGAGCGCAATACCCCTTATGAACACCGAACTGGAACCGCCCCGGAACCTGGTGGCAGAGGATATTCTATGTGACGCCACCGGAGCCATTAATGTAACCTGGGACCATTCCCCCCAGGATATCCCTGCTGCCGGAGTGGTAACACGTTATAATATCTATAGATCGGTGGTATCGGGAGGTCCTAAACTGATAGCTGAGGTTCCCGCCGCCGGAAGTGAGAGCTATCTGTTCGTGGATGGCCCGGAGAGCAATCCCTCTGATCCTCCGGTTATCGGACAGTATTACACCTACTTTGCCACAGCCTATGATGAGGATGAGGCCAGGGAATCGACCGGGTCCAATCAGGACCAGACCATGTCCGATGGTGAACCGGGAGCTCCCTGGATAACCTCCGCCTATGATACCCCTGCCGATGAGGGCAGCAGTATAACTGTGGAATTCGACCGTTCCGCCGATGACGGACACTGCACCGACAACGTGATCGTATACAATGTATACAGGGAGGAGACCGAGACGGGTGATTTCACCCATCTGGTGGGCGAAGTCACCGCGGTGGGAGCTACTCATTATACCTTCTACGACGAGGATATCTACAGCTATGATCCTCCCGTGGACGGTATCGGATATTACTATTCCATCCGGGCGGAGGAGCAGGATGGGGGAATGTCGGTCAACTCCAATATAGTGGGACCGGTTTACTCCATATCCCAGGATCCCTCCACCTACATAGTTTTCGAGGATGATTTCGAGACGGATAAGGGGTGGACCCACGGTTACAACAGGACCCAGGATGACTGGCAGAGGGGTGCTCCCCGGGGTAACGGCGGAGCAGATTACGGATACCCCGATCCCGGCAGTGCCTATTCCGGCACCAATGTGTACGGCAACGATCTGGGTGCCAGCGGATGGAACGGCGATTACAAGAACAATGTGGACAACTATCTGATAACCCCCGAAGGTGCGGTCGACTGCGGGGGCCACACCAATGTGGTGGTACAGTTTCAACGCTGGCTTAATGTGGAACAGCCCGCCTACGACCAGGCCTCCATATATATAAGTACCAGCGGGCACAGCGGCCCCTGGACTGAAGTGTGGAGGAACGAAACGGAGATCACCGACAAGGAATGGGTATTCATGGAGATAGATATATCCCAGTGGGCCGACGGAGAGCAGGATGTGGCCATTGCGTTTACCCTGGTAACGGATGGAGGAGCCGTCTACTCCGGCTGGAATATCGATGATTTTATAGTAAAGGAAAACCCCAACTATCCGTAGATTTACCACTGGAAGGTGAGATGATATGAGACTTGAAGACATACATACAGGCGATCAGAGAGGTACCGCCCTGGTGATAATAATCCTGATCATGCTGGCACTGACAGGTATAGTCATGGGAGTTAGCTCCATCTCGGTCAATGAGACCCAGCTGGCATCCAATGAGCTTCTGGACAAGAAGGCATTCTACCTGGCCGAGTCGGGTGTGGAGAAGAGTATAAAGTATCTCTCCAATCTATCCACTCCATTCCTTGGTTCCGGTTCCAATAACGATCAACCATCGGTGTTATACTCGGATGAGGATTTCTACGGGATGGGAACGGTTACCAGTTATCTGGATCCCCTGGATTCCAACACCGGTAATCCCACCCGTTTTGTTAGCATTTCGGTGAGGGCTACTCTGGCCGGAAGCGGTATAACCAAGGCACTCAGAGTCCAGGTAGGCCAGCAGAATTTCTCTCGTTATGCATATTTCACCAACCTGGAGAAAACGCCCAGTGGAACCACAATCTGGTTCTATGAGGACGATGTGTTCCACGGGCCGGTGCATACCAACGACCAGATGCACATCTACGGCAGTCCCACTTTTTTCGATGAGGTCTCAAGTGCCGCTGCATCCATCGACTATTATCATGGCGGACCCCCGCAGGATAACCCCACCTTCCACGAGGGACTGACCCTGAACGCATCCAGGATCGATCTTCCTCTGGATACCGGCATGCTGATGAACAAGGCCAATGAAGCGGGAGGACTGAAGATTTCCGGGGATGCAGAGATAGAATTCATGCTGGATGCCGGTGATAATCCCTTCATCAGGGTAACCACCGGTGGAACCACCAATGATCTGGCCTACCCCGGTAACGGAGTGATATATGTTGATGGTACGATAACCGGCATTAAGGGAACAGTAAGGGGACAGGTTAATGTTGGCTGCAGCGAAGATATCCGTATTACTGACAATCTGGTATACTATACCGATCCGCGGACCGATCCCAACTCTACCGACCTGTGCGGGCTGGTGGCCGAACAGAATGTTATAATGTGGGATAATGCTGAAAACATGGATTCTGCTGACGAAACAGTGATGGCCGCAGTAATGACCCTGAATACATCTTGGACAGTAAGAAACTATGATGATCCGCCGCCCCGCGGAAAACTGGTTGTATATGGCGGTATAATACAGAGAAAGAGGGGGCCTGTTGGAATGTTCAGTTCATCCGGAATATATTCCGGTTATGAGAAGAATTACACCTTCGACGAGAGGCTTCTGGATACCCCTCCTCCGGCCTTTCCCACCACCGGCCAGGTGGAGAAGATCTCCTGGAATGAGATAGATCCATCCTCCGATATAACACAGAATGTGTGGTGAGTTGCACGGAGAAAATTCAGGTTTGACCCTTCGCCCGCATTTTCCTTCCCGCACCGGCACCGGTAGTTACCCCCGGGAAACTCCCGGTGCTTTATTTTAGCCGGCCATCCAGCTTGACTTTGAAGCCGTCCTCCGGGCGCTTACCGCACAGTTTGCTGTTTATTATAATAACACCGCAGGGCAGAGTTCCACGTGCCTGCACGCGGGTGAATGTGAACTCCGCCCGAAGGGCGTCGAGCGTAGCTGGTATTTTGATTAAGTGCCTTGGGCCTGTCTCTGGTTACCTGCACATGCTGCCAATTGGCTTTAATAAAAAGTCCGGTATTGTTTTCAATGTTGACATCACCTTGCCGGCGCTGTTATTTTAATTAACTGAAGGTAATATATATAAGCAGGTTTCATCCGGAGGCTATCGATGAGAAGGTCTATAAGTGTTGCGATTCTTGTGTTTGTGGTGATCCTGGGGGGGTGTAAGAAAGAGCATCCATCCGAGATTATCGTTGATCCCGGCTTTGAGCCCAACGAAGTGGGTGCCATACTGGTAGCTCCGGTTATCAGTTCCATCCCCGAGGGTGAAGACCCCCAGAAGAATTCCGAGAGAATAATTAAACGCCTGCTCTGGAATAACCTCTCCCGTAGGGGAGATTATGATTTTATAGCATCAAATCAGTTCATCGGTGTGGTAAACCAGTTGAGGATAAATGACAGATACGATAAATTTACCAGTCTCTGGATTGAAGAACATACGGCCGACCGGGAATTCCTGGGCACCATGGCGGGTGAGATCAAGGCAGACCTGCTCATGCTGACTCATGTGCACCAATGGTATAAGGATGAGGCTGATTACAGGGAGGAGGGTGCCTCCTCGGCTACCCAGGTTGGTGTCACCATAAGCCTGGTGGATATGAAGTCCGGCCATATCCTCTGGGAGGCCACCGATCAGAACTACGAAGAAGCGGTCAGAACAGAGGGAGATAGGCAATCAGCCATGACCGGAGGTTTGACCCGCCGTGTTTCCGGTGTTACTGCAACCGGTCGTGATATGTATGCAGCACCTCCCTTCGAAGGAGTGGCGGCCAAGGTGGTAAATGCACTGGTCGGAGCTCTGCCCGAGAGGGGTGTAGCACAGTAAGATGGACCAGAGGTGGATGAGCGAGGCTCTGATTGATGCCGGCAGAGCTCTCCGGGAGGGCGAAGTGCCGGTAGGAGCGGTCATAGTGAAAGCGGGGAAGATGGTGGGGCGCGGGCACAACCGGGTGGAGGGGCTGAAACTGGCCACCGCTCATGCTGAGATACTGGCTATCCGCGATGCCACCAGGACCCTTGGAGATTGGCGGCTGGATGATTGTTCAGCCTACATTACCCTGGAACCTTGCCACATGTGTATGTCAGCCTTTTATCTGTCCAGGCTTTCCGAAGTAATCTACGGAGCTCCGCAGCCCAGGAGCGGCGCCTGTGGATCGATAGATAATTTCCATCAGAAGTGCCTCTATAACAGGAAGATAGAGGTAAGGGGAGGGGTAAAGAAGGATGAATGCCTCTCGATGTTGAGAGTGTTTTTTAAAGAGCTCAGAGATAATAAAGGTGGAGAGATGCGAGAGCTGGCTTAATCGGCACGATTGGAAATCGTGTGTGGGGGCAACCTCACCGAGGGTTCGAATCCCTCTCTCTCCGCCATTTAATCTTTTATATATTTGCATTACCGGAAATTATGGTTAGTTTAATCCTTGGATGAAAGGTAAATAATGTGAAAGGAGAGATGCCAGAGCGGTCGAATGGGGCGGTCTCGAAAACCGTTGAGCAGTTTTCTGCTCCGAGGGTTCGAATCCCTCTCTCTCCGCCATTAAAACCGGCCATTTCACCGGTAAGGGATTATTTTGTTCTGGGGGGATGTAGCTCAGCTGGGAGAGCACCTCGTTCGCAACGAGGGGGTCGGCGGTTCGAATCCGCTCATCTCCACCATAATTTTTTTGAGGTCATGCTAGGCGGGGAGGTAGCGGTGCCCTGAACCCGCAATCCGCTATAGCGGGGCTTAATTCCCGGCCTAGGGAGTGATCTCAGCGTGTTTTCCGTGATGGTAAGTGGTGTTGAAGATCAGGTCCTGCGCAATGGAAACCTGCTAACCCCGTCAGGACCGGAAGGTAGCAGCGGTACGCAGTCATTTTCATGTGCCGCGGGTTTCCCTGATCGGAGCTAACCCCACCTGCGGAAAGCGTTGAGGGCTTTCGAATCCGGGTGCATGATCTCATATCAAAAACAGCGGGATGAGATGATGTCATATCTTATACTGGCCAGAAAGTGGCGCCCACAGAAATTCTCCGATGTTATCGGTCAGGATCACGTTACCAGAACGCTGAAGAGAGCTGTTCAGAAGAACAGGCTGGCACACGCCTATCTATTTGCCGGACCAAGGGGTTGCGGTAAGACCACTACAGCCCGGTTGCTGGCCAAGGTGATCAACTGTGCCAATCCTTCAGACGGAGAACCATGCAATAAGTGTCCCTCCTGCAAAGCTGTTATGGAGGGGGGACATATGGATGTGATAGAGATCGACGGAGCCTCCAACCGGGGTATCGATGAGATAAGGGATCTGAGAGAGAAGATAGGATACACACCCACCCAGAGCTCCGCCAAGATATATATAATAGACGAAGTTCATATGCTTACCCCCCAGGCGTTCAATGCCCTGCTGAAGACACTGGAGGAACCGCCCGAGCACGTCTACATGGTTTTCGCCACCACGGAGCCTCATAAGATTCCCTCCACCATACTTTCCCGCTGTCAGAGGTTCAATTTCAAGAGACTGGCCAGAGACGAACTGGCCGGTCAGTTGAGGAAGATATGCAAAGAGGAGGAGATAGACTTCGATTACCAGGCGCTTCTTTTGCTGGCCCGGAGAGCTGAAGGTAGTATGAGGGATGCCGAGAGCCTGTTGGATCAGTGCATGTCCGCTTCGGAAGGAAGCATAGACCTTGACCTGGTCCGGTCGGTCCTGGGCCTGGTGGATTCCCATCTCATAATAGGCCTGCTTGGAGCTGTCGGTAAGAGGGATAAGGCCGCCGCCCTGGAGATGGTGGAGAGAGTGGTCTCGTCGGGGCTGGATCTGGAGGAGTTCTTTATCGCTTACATGGAGGGATTGAGGAATCTTCTGTTACTCAGTGTGGGAGAGGATAACACTGCCGGATGGCTGGATATGAGCGGGGATGAAATAGAGGAAGTCAGAAGTATAGCCGGTCCCTTCACTACGGAGGACCTGCTTTACCTGTTCAGGTCTGCAGTTAATAATTTCAGACAGTTCAAGGGTTCCGGACAGCAGAGATACCTTCTGGAAGCGGCAATAACAGAGGCGGCATCCTGGGATTCCGCAGTAGAGCTTTCCCGGATACTGGATAAACTGGAGGGTTTGGAGGGAGGGGGAGCCTCCGGTAGTAGCGGAAGGGGTGGTACAGCTAAAGGGAGAGATTCCCATGGTGTCTCCGGAAGGGGTGGTGACAGGGACGGTGGTGGCAGCAGGGGATCATCACATATGAAAGAATATATTCCGGACGGTGGGGGAAAATCAACCGGGCGGGGAGATTATTCCGGGGATGAAACAGAGCCCTCAGAGGATATCACTGAAGACAAGCAGGAAAGTTCAGGCCCGGAGGCCACCCGGCCGGAGGAAAAAGCCCGGAGCGGGGAGTATTATTCTAACCGGGAACAGCAGGTTGAACAAGAGACCTCCAGGGTCGGGGGGGAGAATTCTCAGGCCCTTGGGAAGCTGGGCGGGCCGGAGCAATGGGAGAAGTTTCTCTCCCGGGTGAGGGAGAAGAAGCTGACCCTGGGCATATGGCTGACCTCGGCGGAGATCAGAGAGGTTTCCGGTGATTTGATAGTGCTGGGGTTCAGTCCTCAGAACCGTTTTGCCCGCGAGATGATCAGAGAGAGTAAGAATAAGCGGTATATAGAATCGCAGCTGGAAAATTTCTTCGGGCGCAGGTATGAGGTAAAGACAACCGGAATAGATTCCACAAATCCCGGGAGGAGTAGAAAAGGGAGCCGGAAGAGGAAGGAGCAGGGAAAGCCGGAAAAAAGTAATCATAATAAACAATCCAATGAAATAGAAGAAGATATACCGCCGGTGGCGAAGAGATTGGTGGAGGAATTCGGGGGGAGGGTGGTAAGAGATAACAAACACCACAGGAGGAACGGGAAATGAAAGATTTCGGAAAGCTGATGAAACAGGCACAGAAGGTACAGGCAAAGATCGGCGAGATGCAGGAAAAACTGGCCGAAAAGAAGGTAGAAGCCTCTGCAGGGGGAGGAATGGTGGAAGTGGAGATGAATGGTAAATACAAGGTTCTGTCAATCAGAATTGATCCTGAGGTTATTGATCCTGAAGACTCAGAGATGCTGGAAGATCTTATACTGGCGGCAGTTAATGAAGCTCACAATGAAGTCAACAGGATGATAAAAGAAGAGATGAGCTCAATCACAGGGGGGCTTCCACCCATGCCCGGCCTGTTCTAGCCTTCCCTGTTGTTTTCCAATCCCGATCTTTTTTGGTATAATCCCTTTTAAGGCAAGGAATTTGCTACAGATAAGGAGTGAGCAATGAAATATGATCTTCCACTACTCCGGGAACTTACCGGACATTTCAAGAAACTTCCCGGAGTGGGGGAAAAGACCGCTCGCAGATTGGTATTTGCTATCCTCGAGATGGGAAATGAGGAGGTTGAGAGCTTTGCCCAAACACTCTCCCAAGTCAAAAAAAGGATTGGATTCTGCAAAAGATGTGGCAATTTCGCCGAAGGAAAGCTGTGCCGGATATGCCGTGATCCCTCCAGAGACGAGAGCATCATATGCGTGGTTGAACGGCCGACCGACATTTTCATTTTCGAGGAGTCCGGGCAATACCAGGGCAGCTACCATGTACTCCACGGGGTTCTTTCACCCCTTGATGGGGTGGGACCGGAGGACCTGAATATAGACAGTCTGGATGAGAGGTTGAAGGAAGGCGGGGTTAAGGAGGTTATTGTGGCTACGAATCCAAGTGTGGAAGGCGATACTACAACTCTTTACATATCCAGGATATGTCAGAAGTATGGAGTGGATGTTACCGTGCCGGCCCGGGGTATACCGATGGGCAGCTCGCTGGAGTACATTGACGGAGGTACTATAACCCAGGCCCTGGAGGGTCGCCGGAAGTTGTAAGGTTTTCGGGCTTAGAAGGAATAAGTTATCATGGTAAGAGCTGACTGGAAAGTTTTCGAAAAAGATTACTGGGCAATAAGTACCACCATAGAGGAGCTGCTGAATAATTCCAACGCTACCAGCGTCCTGCTGCTGGATAAGACCGGCCAGTTGATCTCCAGCGTGGGGGAGGAGCCGGAATTCGATATTCACACCTTCGCTTCGCTGTGTGCAGCCGATTTCGAGGCAAACGCCCAGCTGGCAAATCTGATCGGAGAGAAGGATTTTTCCACCCTCTATCATCAGGGAAGCAACGAGAGCATGTATCTGGCCCGGGTGGAGAAGGATATTATTCTGGTAGTCCTTTTTAACAAGAGAACCACCCTGGGACTGGTAAGATTGAGAACCAAGAAAGCGGTGGAGGACCTTGCCACGGTGGTCAGAGGCCTGTACAACAAGCTGGAGTATGAAAACGAAGAGTTAAACGAATTCGATGAGGAATTCGCCGCAGAGGCGGAATTCGAAATCGACAGTCTTTTCTCGGATTAGGGGGAAAGAGATTGACACTGATTAATTACTCATCCAGGGAGATTAACGTTAAGATCGTGTACTACGGTCCCGGGCTGTGTGGAAAGACTACCAATATTCAGTATATCTACAACAAGGTTTCTCCCGAGACCAAGGGGAAGCTGATAACCCTGGCCACTGAGATGGACCGGACTCTGTTCTTCGATTTCCTCCCCCTGGAACTGGGAAAGGTGAAGGGATTCAAGACCCGGTTTCACCTCTATACCGTTCCCGGCCAGGTCTATTACGATGCCAGCAGAAAGCTGATCCTGAGAGGGGTGGACGGGATAGTGTTCGTAGCCGACTCCCAGGAGACCAGGTATGATGCCAATATAGAGAGTCTCTACAACCTGCACGAAAATCTGGCCGAATATAATCTGAAGCTGCAGGATATACCCTTTGCCATTCAGTACAACAAGAGGGACCTTCCCCGGGTCATCAATGTCCAGGATCTGGAAGAGGAACTCAACCCCAAGCATTATCCCTTCTTCGAAGCCATTGCCATAAACGGTACCGGTGTGTTCGATACCCTCAAGACGGTGGCTAAGCAGGTGTTGAGGAATCTTTCCTGAAGAGCGGACAGTTTAATATCACAGTTTACTATTTTCCTCATCAATGGATTGCTGTATTCGAATATCCGGCTCTCCCGGCGGATTATTCCCCTTAACGGATTTAAAAACAAATAATTTTTATACCAGGCTGGGTTTTTTGATTCCGGGAATCAACAAGAGCGGATCCCTGGTGGGTGCATAAGATTTCCTCAACAGCGGAAAATCGACAGCGATTTTAAAATGCCAGGCACCGGAGGCATGCAGATGGTTTATAAACCGGAGAGGTTCCCGCCCCATTTTTACTTGAACTCGCAGTGCGGTGGAGTTATCCTGCGGCTAATATCATTAAGGAGGGAGAGGATTGAAGAGATTCTTTATTACACTTGCTGGTTCCTTTCTGTATTCCGGGTTTTTCCCGGTTGCACCGGCTACCTTCGCCTCACTGTGCTGGCTGGCAGTATTCATGTTCGTTCCCCTGGGAGGATGGCTGGGGCATCCCTTCTCACTGGTGGTAACTCTTCCCCTGGCTGTTTATACTTCTCATGAGATGGAAAAATACTATGGAGATGACGCCTCCCGGATAGTAATAGATGAATTTGTGGGTATGCAGATCACTTTTCTGCTTCTCAAACCGGGGCTGGTGATGGCGGTGGCCGGATTTTTACTGTTCAGGATTTTTGATATCTTCAAACCCTTTCCCATAAATGCTTCTCAGAAACTGGCCGGCGGAGTGGGTGTGGTGATGGACGATCTGATTGCAGGGGTGTATTCCCGCTTTATTCTTTGGCTGGTGATCAGATTTACCGATTTATTATAAATCAGTTGGGGTTCCGTAACATTGCGGACTTGATTATGGTACCACAGAACAGTTCGGGTATGTTGTTTAATCCGGGGATGATATGAACAGAGCAGAAATTATGGCAGTGGGGAGCGAATTACTGAGGGGAATGGTTCCGGAGAACAACTGCATCTACCTCTCAACCAGACTGACTGAGCTGGGTTACCGGGTGGCCAGGGAGACAATCATACCGGATGAGACGGAGGTGATAGGGGATGAGATCGCCATGGCCATATCCAGATCCGGTCTGATCGTAATTACCGGAGGCCTGGGGCCAACCGAGGACGACGTCACCAGAAAAGCGGTTTTCCGGGCACTGAATTGCACCCTCCGATTAAGGGAGGGGGTGCTTCAGAACATAAGGGAGAAGTTCAGCAGCAGGGGAAGAGAGATGCCCTCTCAATACCGGGAGCTTGCCAGGCTGCCGGAGGATGCACGTATTTACTCCAATCCGGTGGGGGCGGCTCCGGGGATAGAGATAAAAAGGCGGGGTTCCACAATCATAATGCTTCCCGGGGTACCGGCAGAGATGAGGAAAATGTTCCAACAGGAAGTAGCACCCTTCCTGGAAGCCCCCGGTTCTCCAGCTTTTTCCCGGATCCGGCTGTTCGGTCTCTCCGAGACGGAGGTGGAGGACAGGCTACGGGCTGTCACAGGCGGAGAGACCCTGGGGAAGGTTTCCATCATTTCCAGTACTTCCGGCATCGATCTCTATCTGCCGCCGGGTGAACTGGAGGAGAGTGGTATGAATATGGTGGGAGAAATATTCCACAGCTACATCTATGCCGGGGGAGAAAGGAAGATGGAGGAGGTGGTGGTGGAATTACTGAAACAGAATAACGCTGTTCTGACCACTGCGGAATCCGTAACCGGGGGTATGCTGGCATCCCGGATAATCTCGGTGCCCGGAGCCAGCGATATCTATCACCGGGGCAGTATCGTGTATAGCAACCGGGCAAAGATGCAAATTCTGGGGGTGAAGGAAGAGACCCTGAAAAAATTCGGAGCGGTAAGCGGAGAGACATGCAGGGAGATGGCCCGGGGCGGAAGAAGTGTTACAGGAGCGGATTATACTCTGGCTACCACCGGAATCGCCGGTCCTTCGGGAGGTACCGCAGAGAAACCGGTTGGGTTGTGCTATATTGGATTGGCCACAGAGGATAATATATATTATAACAGCCTGGTTCTGCCGGGAGACCGCAATATGATAAGGAGATATGTTTCCACGGCGGCTCTGGATATGCTCAGGTTAAGTCTTCTGAATATGGGAGACAGGTTGATTTCTTTTAAACAGAATAGTTGAATATATCAGAGGTGATATTATATGAGGTTATTCTTTGCAGTTCCAATTTCCGGTGAAATCAAGGATATGATAGACCGGGCAATCAGCAGTTTTCCAGTAACAGATCCTCCCTGGAGATGGATTCCTTCCCGGAATTATCATCTGACTTTGAGATTCCTGGGAGATACTGATGAGGATAAGATTCACTCTCTGGAGGAGTCGGCTGCCAGGGTGGCTTCCGCCACCGGCTCATTCGATATTTCATTCGGTGAATTCGGCGCCTTCCCCCATTTCAGGAGGCCAAGGGTGATCTTCTTCAGGGTGGAAGAGGGAAAGGAACAGCTGGCTGAGCTGGCCGGTGAGATGGAGGAGGAGATGAGGAAGCTCGGGTTTGAGCCGGAGCGTAGAAAGTTCAGGGCTCACCTGACTCTGGCCAGAATAAAGCGTTCCCTTCCCAGGGCTGTAAAGGTAAAGATGGAATCGGTGGCTCCCCTGGATTCAACCGTGCGGCAGAGGGTGGATCATATCGATCTGATGCAGAGCATTCTGGGAAGGGGTGGAGCTGAGTACAGCCGGCTATCCCGGTTTGAGCTCCGGCAGGGAGGGTAAATTTCATTGAAATGATAAGGTATAGATGCTATATAGAAAAAAGCCGAGTTGGGAATTATTGATACGGTAGAAGTAGTGGGAGGTAGAAGATGTCTGAAAACGGGAAAAAAGACAGCAACAGGGATGAGAAGGAAAGATCGATTGACCTGGCTGTTGACAAGATAGAGAAGCAGTTTGGCAAGGGCTCCATTATGAAGCTGGGTGACGAGAGCGCAAGGATATCAGTGGCTGCTATTTCCACCGGAAGTCTGGCCCTCGATATAGCGCTGGGAATAGGGGGAGTTCCCCGGGGGAGAATCATAGAGATATTCGGGCCGGAGGGTTCCGGCAAGACCACCCTGGCTTCATCCATAGTGGCAAATGCCCAGAAGGAGGGAGGGGTAGCGGCCTTCATAGATGCGGAACACGCACTGGATGTAGGCTATTCCAGGAAGATAGGGGTAGATGTGGATAACCTGCTGATATCCCAGCCCGACACAGGGGAGCAGGCTCTGGAGATAACTGAGGTTCTGATCAGAAGTAATGCCATAGATGTTATCGTGATTGATTCGGTGGCGGCACTGGTACCGGCTGCGGAGATAGAGGGACAGATGGGGGATTCGCATGTGGGGCTGCAGGCCAGGTTGATGTCCCAGGCATTGAGAAAGATCGCCGGAGCAGTAGCCAAATCCAAGACCTGTATGATCTTTACCAACCAGATCAGGATGAAGATCGGGGTTATGTTCGGCAATCCCGAGACCACCAGCGGGGGAAATGCCCTTAAATTCTACAGCACCGTACGTATGGATATACGGCGTATCGGCAAGGTTAAGGACCGCAATGATGTAGTCGGAAGCAGAACCAGGGTGAAGGTGGTTAAAAACAAGGTTGCTCCTCCATTCCGCCAGGCGGAGTTCGAGATTCTTTACGGAGAGGGAATAAGCAGGGAGGGGGATCTGGTAGAACTGGCCTCAGCATCCGATATAATATCGAAGACAGGCAGCTGGTATTCATACGGGGAAACCAGATTAGGTCAGGGCAAGGATAACGCACGGAACTTCCTTAAAGAGAATGAAGATATCAGGAATGAGATAGAGAAAGAGGTAATGAGTCATTACGGCCTGGAACCCTCCGGCGAAGTAACAGCAGCTTCAGAGGGTGAAGAGTCAGGATGAGTGGTGAATACATCAGGGATATTCGAAGGAGGGCGGGCAAGTTGCGGGAGATAAACACCTCCGGTGGTCGCAAGTTCCTGATACTTAAAGATTCAGTACCCCCCGGCTTTTTAGAAGTTGGAAGGGAGCTTCACCACGAGGATATGGAGCAGCTGTCCGGCCCCCTGGCCCGGAGGGCCGGAATGTCCAGGGCGTTGAAACTGCTGGGATACCGGGACCGGACAGAAGGGGAGATAAGAGACAGGTTATATCAAGATGGTATCCAAAATCAGATGGTACTGGATGATATCATCGGGACTCTGAAGAAACGGGGATATATCAATGACCGGCGCACCGCCGAGGATTACGTCCGGCACCTGATAGAACGGAAATTATCCGGTCCGGCACTGGTGAGAAAGAAGTTATCCGGAATCGGGATCAATGATCAGTTAGTAGATGAACTTATTCAGGAGAGCTTACCCCGGGAGAGGGAGAGGAAGATTGCCATCCGGCTGGCTGAGCAGAAGCTGGATGCAGGAGTGGATCGGAGGAAGACAGTGCAGAGGATGGGGAGGCTGCTGAAAAGACGTGGATTCAGCAGTGAAATAATCAATGAGATTTGTATTGCCATTCTGAAGGGAGAAGAATTGCCGAACTACCATGAATGAGAATATCAAATCAGCGCATCAGATACGTCGTGCCTATGTAGATTTTTTCAGGCAGAAGGGTCATACCGAGGTTCCCGGTGCACCCCTGGTACCCCGCAATGATCCAACCCTGTTGTTTACCTCCGCCGGGATGGTTCAGTTCAAGGAATACTATCTGATACCGGAGAATCTTCCCTATACCAGGGCGGTCAGTGTTCAGAAATGCCTCCGGGCCGGGGATCTGGACCTGGTGGGAAAGACCCTGAGGCACCATACCTTCTTTGAAATGCTGGGCAACTTCAGCTTCGGCGATTATTTCAAGGAGGAGGCCATCCGGTGGGCCTGGGAATTTTTCATGGAATGGCTTAAGCTGCCCCGGGAAAAGCTCTATGTCAGTATCTACCAGGACGATCAGGAGGCCTTCGATATATGGAACCGGAATATCGGGATAGAGGAGGGCAGGATTTACCGCCTGGGCAGGGAGGACAATTTCTGGGGCCCGGTGGGAAGGACAGGTATATGCGGGCCCTGCTCGGAGATTTACTTCGACACCGGCCCGGAACGGGGCTGTGGCCGGGATGAATGCGCTCCCGGTTGTGATTGCGACAGATATCTGGAGATATGGAATCTGGTATTTCCCCAGTACTTCCTGGAGGATAATGGTGAGTACAGGGAACTGGAAAAGCCCGGTATAGATACCGGTCTCGGCCTGGAACGGCTGGCTTTGATCATGCAGGGAGTGGAGGATAATTTTCATACCGATCTTTTTTCGCCCATAGTTCAGGCGCTGCAGGAGCTGTTACCCTCCCGCCTGGAAGAGGCCGGCCGGATGAGTATGAATATGGTGGCCGATCACGTCAGGGCTCTTACCTTTACCGTCGCCGAGGGTGTTTATCCTTCCAACGAGGGCAGGGGTTACCTGTTGAGACGTTTGCTCAGAAGGGCTCTCACCAGGTTTCACTCACTTGGGCTGGATCACCCCTTTCTCCACCATCTGGTGGATGTGGTGGTGGATGTTATGAAGGTGGATTATCCCGAACTGGAGGAGAGGCGCAGGAATATAACCATGATTATCCGCTCGGAGGAGGAGAGCTTTTTCAGAACCCTGGAGGAGGGAAAGAAGAAGTTCGACCAGATAGCGGGCGGGATAAGGGAGCAGGGAGGAGAGGTGGTGGATGGAGAAAAGGCTTTTCTGCTGTATGATACCTTCGGGGTTCCTCTGGAGCTTACCAGGTCGCTGGCGGAGAAATACCAGCTCCGGGTGGATCAGGAGGGGTATGAAGAGGCAATGGAGCGTCAGCGGAAGAGTGCCCGCACCGAATCCGCCTTTGGAGGCGGTAAGGAAGAGATGGTGTCCATGAACCAGCTATCCCGGGGGGAAAGTTCAGTATTCACAGGATATGACAGTACCGGTTGCGAGACTGAAGTGCGAAAATACCGGCTGGTTGATTCAGCCGGGGATAAAGAAGGTGCCAGACTGGAGCTGATACTGGAGAAAACACCCTTTTATCCCGCCTCCGGGGGTCAGGTTGCCGATATAGGTAATATTTCCGCCGGAGAGAGAGAATTGCCGGTGGTGGATGTGTTCAAGCGGGGAGGAGAGATAGTACATGTGATAGAGGTGGAGGAGGGAATATCCGGCGTTACCGGTGTAATAGAGGAGCGGAAAAAGGTCAGAACAGCCATTAACGCCCTGAGGAGGGATTCCATAGCCAGGAATCATACCGCTACCCATCTTCTTCATGCCGCCCTGAGGAGGGTGGTGGGCGAACATATTACCCAGGCGGGATCGCTGGTCGATGACCGCCGGCTGAGATTTGATTTCAACCATTTTCAGGCTCTTTCGGGGGAGACGGTCCGGAAGATAGAGGACCTGGTCAACCGCTGGATAAGAGAATGCATGCCGGTGGAGGTTAAGATCATGGGGGTGAAGGAGGCTATGAAAAGCGGAGCCATAGCCCTGTTCGACGAGAAGTACGGTGAGGAGGTCAGGGTAATAAGAATTGGTGATATTTCCGCCGAGTTGTGCGGGGGAACTCATGTATCCAATACCGGCCAGCTGGGTCTGTTTTTGGTGGAATCTGAGGGGAGTGCGGCGGCCGGAGTAAGGCGTATCGAAGCAGTTACCGGTGAGGGGGCACTGGAATATTTCAGGAGTATGAAGGAGGAACGGGAAGAGCTTGCGGATGCTCTGAAGGTTTCCGGGGCAGAGGTGGGAAGAAGGGTTATTTCACTTCTGGAAGAGAGAGAGGATCTTAAGAGTTATATCCACAAATTGGAGAGTGAGGAAGTGGGGGGAGAGCTGGATTCCCTGATAGAGTCGGCTGAAAAGTATGACGGTGTGCTCCTGGTAAGGGGCCGGGTTACTGTCAGGAATATATCAGCTCTGAGAAACCAGGCGGATGTATTCAGGAACAAGGTTGCGGGGGGGATGGCAGTGCTGTCGGCAGTGGTCAATGAGAAGCTGCAGTTCGTGGTTGCCGTCACTGATGATCTAATCCGGGAGAGGGGAATTACCGCCACCTCAGTGGTGGTGAAATTGAGAGAGGAGATTGGTATAGGGGGAGGGGGCAAGAAGCACCTGGCTCAGATGGGTACCAGGAATGTGGGGGAGGAGAAAAAGGTTTTTGAGGCACTGCCGGGAATAATCCAGGATTTAACCCGGTAGGTTTGCCGGTTATACTGTTGACTTACCAATTGGATGAGATATTTAGCGGGAGAGTAGCATGAAGATTTCCGTAAAAATTTCATGTGTGATTGCCCTGATACCACTGATCATTATTCTTACCATGGTAGGAGGAATGGGACAGCAGCAGAAGAATATGGATGTTGAATCAGCCCGGAAGGACCGGCTGGAGAACAGGGAGGGGGGGGTAGAGCAGAGGATCAGCGAGGGGGCCGAAGGATTAGAATATCCCCGGCTGGAATCGGCTGTGGATCCGGACAGGTATGTTCTGGGGCCATATGACCAGCTGGTATTGAATCTGCTGGGCACCAGGCAGAGAAGTTATGATATTGTGGTATTGCCGGAGGGGGCTGTTTTTCTTCCCGGAATGGGCGAGATCCAGGCGGCGGGGTTGACTCTGACCCAATTCAGAAAGCGTCTCTCCAGTCGGATAGATATTTATTTTCATAACATTGAATATTTCTGCTACCTCAAGATTCCAAGGAAATTCAGGGTATTTGTCACCGGTGAGGTGGAGGAGCCGGGAGCGGTAAGTGTGTCAGCTATTCAAAGAGTCTCGGATGCCATTGAGAAAGCGGGAGGTATATCCGGCAAGGGGGTTTCCTGTAATGTAATATTAACCAGGGAGGGCGATAGCAGCAGAGTGGATCTGCGCAGGTTCAGACTGAAGGGGGATTTTCATAATAATCCTTTTCTCAGAATTGGAGACAGAATACATGTTCCGCCCGGCGGGTGGAGAGTGATAATTCGCGGAGAAGTCAAACGGGAGGGCGATTACTGCATCCTGCCCGGTGAGACCATAGGGGATCTGATAGAACTGGCGGGCGGTTTCACTGATCAGGCTGTTACCGACAGTGTTATGCTGAGCAGGGTGGGGAAATCGGGTCCGGTAGCCAGCGTTGATGTTGCCGCCCGGAATTATGACAGGGAGCTGCGGAATCTGGATGAAGTCAGTGTTTACGACAGGTTGCGGGGAAGTGCCAGAGTGTATCTGATGGGAGAGGAAATCAAGCCCAGAAGCTACTATATCATGGAGGGGGAAAGGCTGGACAGGTTTGTCATCCGGATAGGACGTTTCAACGATTTATCCAACCTGGAGGCGGCGACACTGACCCGCCGCGATGGCCGGGCTGAAAGGATAGACATAAAGGGAATTCTTTCCGGTGAGCGCCGTTATGACATACCAATGAAGAATGGGGATGTACTGAATATAAGCAGAATCTATGACAGCGTGCTGGTGGGAGGTGAGGTTCAGGAGCCTGGAAAATTCAACTACATGGGAGAATTGACCGTGGCCGGGTATATAGGCATGGCAGGCGGGCCCACCGAGAGGGGAAGTGTAGACCGGGTGGATGTATATCCGCCTGGGGGTGAAAAGATTAGTGTGGGAAGGGATTACCGGCCTAAGCGGGGGGATGTTGTCATAGTGAAGAGATCAAGATTGAATATTCTGGGCAGAGTTCTGGATGGAGCAATAAGATTGGGGACGGTGGTGGTGTCGATAATTGTTCTTACGAATTGAGAGGCAAGATGAAAGAAGCGGAGAAATATATTGACCGGATTAACTGCGAACTGGAAGAGCTGAAGAATCTTCTGGAGGATTTTCCCGGCAGCGAGCTTGAAAAAGTTGTTTCAATGGGGGAGATTATATCCGGAGCGATAATAAAGGGTAATGTAGTATTTACCTGCGGTAATGGAGGTAGTGCCGCCGATGCCCAGCACATCGCCGGAGAACTGGTGGGGCGGTTCAGACGGAAGATAAAGGGCTATAAAGCATTTGCCATGACCACCAACAGCTCTGTAATTACAGCGCTGGCCAATGACTTCTCTTACTCGGAGGTATTCTCCAGGCAGCTGGAAAGTGTGGGACACCGCGGGGATGTTCTTCTGGCACTATCCACCAGCGGGTCTTCTCCCAATGTGGTGGAGGCGGTTGAGACAGCAGCTTCCATGGGCGTGACATCCCTGGCTTTATCTGGAAAGGATGGCGGTAAACTGGCGGAGAGGGCAGATCTGGCTGTGGTGGTACCTCACCATGATTTTGCCAGGATTCAGGAAATTCACATGACCCTGGGGCATATTCTCTGCGGCCTGGTGGAGGAGATGGTTATGGCCGGGCGCGAGAAGGTCTGATCTTTCAGGTGCCTGCTCTCTTTCTAAATAAGATAAGACTACTTACTTGTCTGTTTAACTGGGAAAACTGGCATGGTGAAAATATTACAGCTGTGTGCGGTCGATTTTACCGCATATCATCTTCTCAGGCCTCTGGGCATTGCCCTGAGGGAGGAGGGTTACCGGGTAGCCTTCTGCTGTTCCCCGGGGGAAGGGCTGGAGGAGTTGAGGAGAGAGGGTTTTGACACCTTCGCCATACCGGTGTCCCGTAACTACAATATATTCAGGCATACCGTTTCCTTCTTCAGGATGTTGAGACTGTTCCGTAGAGAGAGGTTTCAACTGATACATACCCACACGCCGGTGGCTGGTCTTATCGGCAGGGTGGCTGCCTGGATGGCCGGAGTGCCGGTGGTGGTATATACTGCTCACGGATTTTACTTTCATGACCGGATGGGATTTGCGGTTAAAAAGCTGTTTATCTGGCTGGAGAAGCTGGCGGGCATGCTCTCCGATGTGATATTCGTTCAGAGTGAGGAGGATTGGAGAGAAGCGGCAAGAGAGGGGGTTGCTCCGGAGGATAAGCTTATTCATATAGGGAATGGGGT
Organism: uncultured bacterium; assembly: GCA_964613215.1. Lineage (GTDB taxonomy): Bacteria > Krumholzibacteriota > Krumholzibacteriia > Krumholzibacteriales > CAZTHK01 > CAZTHK01. The sequence goes on from CAZTHK010000002.1 coordinate 89,333, forward strand.
TGATCCGGACCAGTTCGGAGATAATGTGACCAGCCGGGACAGGGCCGACCGGATAAAAGAATTCGGGATCGAGGGAGAAACCGTAGTGGGGTATGTGGGACGTATAGTCTATGAGAAGGGGGTGAGGGAACTGATAGAGGCTGCCGGAAGGATAAACAGGAAGTTTCCCCGGACCAGGTTTATAATGGTGGGAGATCCACTGCCCAGTGACCGGGATGGATGCCTGGAGGAGATCAACAGAATGAGGAGGGAACTGGGTCTGGAAGAGGTACTGGATTTGACCGGTTACCGGAAGGATATTCCCCAGCTTATGTCTATCTTTGATATCTTCGTATTACCCAGCTACAGGGAGGGAATGCCGCGGTCTCTGATAGAGGCGATGGCTTCCGGATTGCCGGTGGTGGCCACCGATATAAGAGGTTGCCGGGAGGAAGTTAAGAATGAAGTGACCGGCCTTCTGGTTCCGCCCCGGAATGCGGAGGCATTGGCGGATGCAGTGGAGCGGTTGATTGCATCCCCGGAGGAGGCTTCCAGGATGGGTAAACAGGGACGAAAGAGAGCGGAATCGGAGTTTGACCAGAGTGAGGTAATATCCATACAGCTATCCGAACTCAACCGCCTGATCGGTGAAAAGATCCAGAAATAGCTTGTCTGGCTCGAATCCATTACATTATGATTATCATTTATACTGGTTGAGATATTCAGAGAATTCAGGCCCATGTTTGATGTACTGTTATTTATACAGAGTGCTTTAATCTCTTTCCTGCTGACCGGGGTATTATTGCGGTTTTCCCTGAAACGCCGGCTACTGGATATACCCAACCATAGATCTTCACATCAGGTGGCCAAGCCCAGACTGGGAGGTATGGCCATTGTCATTTCCTTCTATCTCACCTGTTTGACCTATTTCCTGATCAAGGGATGGACCTTCCAGGCTCAATTCCTGTGGACAGGCTACCTGGCCGGGGGAGGTTTCCTCACCGCAGTGGGATTAGTCGATGATGTTAAGCAACTCAGCGCTAAGGTAAAATTGGTGGCACACATTGCTGCAGCGGTGATGGTTATATGGGCGGGCGGTGTCATTTCAGTGGCCAGGCTGCCCCTGGTAGGAGCCATAGAACTGGGGCCGTTTTCCATACCGGTTACCATACTGTGGATAGTGGCACTTATTAATTTTTATAATTTCATAGACGGGATTGACGGGCTGGCGGCCGGCATTGCCATTATTGCCTCACTGTTTCTCATGGCCATTGGAGTAACTGCCGGTATTAATGGAAGTGGTATAATATTTGTTATCCTGGCCGGAGCAAGTTTCGGTTTTCTGCGTTACAATCTCCCCCCTGCCCGCATTTTTATGGGTGATGCGGGAAGCACATTCATTGGCTTTACTTTTGCGGTGATGGCGGTGTTCAACTCACCCAAAGGCATTCCGGTAGTGGTTACCCTGCTGTTGCTGGGTGGGGTTATCGGCGATGCAGCCATAACCCTGCTGAGAAGGGTAATAAATCGAAAGAGGATATTTTCTCCTCACCGGACCCACTATTATCAGCGGTTGACCGATCTGGGGCTTTCACACAAGCAGGTTACCCTGCTGGAGTATCTGGTAGCTATTCTGCTGGGGGTGAGCGCTCTGTTCATATTCCACAGCGACAGGGTCTTTGTTGTTATTCTTTCGGTAATATGGATCGGGTTTTTCCTCTGGACGGTGGTAAAGATTCGAAAGATGGAGCAGGGAGAGGGATTTCTATGGAGAAGCAGAACCCTGGCCATTGCCGTCACCGATCTTTTCTTCATCGGGTGCAGTTATGTGTTGAGCTATTATCTAAGGCTTAATTTCAGGTTTCCTCAGGCCGAAACAGCCTCCATGCTGACCAGTATCCCAATAGTTCTGGTGATCAGGACATTCACATTCTACTATTACGGGCTGTACCGGGGGGTATGGAGATACACTTCATTCAATGACCTGATGAAGATCATGAAAGCGGTTACGGTGGGGTCAGTCATCATGGTGGTTTCCTTTACCCTCCTGTTCAGGTTCGAGGCCTTCCCCCGGTCGGTATTCGTAATAGACTGGTTTATTCTGACAGTTTTTCTGGCTGGCTCAAGAATAGTGGTGAGATGGTTTCATGAACTTCCTCCCAGAGATGAAATTTCAGGCAGAAGGGTGATCATAGGAGGGACCGGTACATTCGCCGAACTCCTGCTTGCTGAAATTAAGAGAAAGGGGGGATTCGCACCGGTCGGTTATCTGGATGACAGGGTGGAGATGTGGGGCAGAATGGTGCAGGGGTTGGAAGTCCTGGGACCTTTCAGGGATGCAGCAGAAATTGCGGAAAAGAACAGAGTGGATGAGATAATCATTCCGGAGGCCCACAGTAGTGTGATATCTTCCTCCCTGAGGCGGGAACTGGAGAGCTCCGGAGTGGGGGTAAGGATCATAAATTCACCGGATGCCCTGGAGACAACCGGGGAAACATCCCCTGAAAGAGAGATTGAGTGGAAGGATGTGGCGGTTACCGGAAACGGGCAACTGGTGAAACGGGCCGGGCAGGTTTTCAGCGGTTCTTCCAGCCTGGTGGTAATATCCGGGACAGGTGGTTCTGAGGGCGGCCGGCTGAGAGGAAGGGGTAGTTGCCCCCCCGATGTCTGTTACTACGGAGGAGTGCAGAATAACCGTTCTTATCTTGACCGGATTTTGAGAAAGCACCGTCCTGATTATATATTCGCTGATTTCTCCTGCCATTTCGAGGAGGTTGAAAATCCCGCCGGTGCCTTCCTCAGAGAGGTGTTATTCCCGCTGGAGAAACTGGCCGGCGCGGTTTCCGGGATGGACGGAGCAACCCTGATAGTATCACTATGCCGGATAGATCAGCCGGGCAGCAGGGGGGCGGATTTGCTTCTGGAGGGAATACTGGCAGAAAGATTCAGTGATTATCCGGGACGTTTGATACTGTTGGAATATGGTCCCGGAGTTTCCCCATCTGGCCTGGTGTATGCAGCTTATGAACTGCTCCGCAGGGGGGGCGGAAGGTACAGGGTCAGGGAGGATGAAGGAGTAGAGACAGACCATCTGGGAGAACCTGAAAAGGTCACTGGTGTCAGGGAACTGCTGGGACGGCTGAAAGATGATTTTTCCCGTGGGAACGAGGAGAAGCTGAAGGCTTTAATGGATGAGTTCGGACATATCACAGTAATGGTAAGGGATGATAATTAAAAGCCAGGTTATTACAAAATCGATCACCCAAGGCCTGTTGTTTTTTCTGCTCTGTCTGTTCGTTTTTTTCTCCACCTTCTCCATAGCAGGGGCTCAGAGCAGCCTGGCCATGTGCCTGTTTGTTTGGCTGATCCTGCTGATATCCGGCAGGTCTGCGGGGTGGCATAGAACCATTCTGGATATTCCCATAGCACTGTTTGTTATAGTTTCCCTCCTATCGGCTGTATTCTCGTATAACCCCTCCCAGGCCACAGGTAATCTTAAGAATCTTCTACTGGTAAGTATCATATATCTGATCGGTTTTAATGTCCCGGGGAGAAAGCAGAGGAGTACCCTGCTGATCATTCTGGCCATATCCGGTACAGCTTCGGCGCTGTTCGGAGTGATTACATATTTTCTGGGAATGGGGGAGGGTGCTCTGGGCAGAACACCGGGCCCCTTTTCCACAGCTATGACATACGGTGGTGTCCTGCTTCTTCTATGTTCATGTTTCCTGGCCCTGGGGATGGGAGAGAAGCTCAGGAAGAAGGACCGTATTATCTTCCTGTCCTGTGCTATCACCGGCCTGGCAGCCCTGTTCTATTCTTTTACCCGGAGTTCCTGGCTGGGGATGTTTGTTTCGGCAGTGATTATTTTCGCCTATCTTAAGAGGCGGTGGTTACCCTGGATGATTGCCGCAGTGGTAGTGGTTATAATTTTGCTGCCCTCTCCATACCAGGACAGAATCAGAAGTATATTCGATCCGCAGTTCCGCACCAATGTGCAGAGGATTAATATGCTCAAGGGAAGTGCAGCCATGTTCCGGGACCACTGGTTATCAGGAGTTGGAACTGTTGACCTGGCGGAAAAGTACCGGGAGTACAAGCCGGAGGGAGCAGAGCACATACATGGTCATATGCATAATATCTTTCTACAGATAGCAGTAACCAGGGGAATATTGGGATTGATAACCTTCTGTTACTTCATTGTCTCCTGTTTCCGGTTGATCCTCTCCAACCTCAGATTGGATCTTCCTCCTCCCGGCCGGGCGCTGGTGGTGGGGAGCCTGGGAGCCCTCGCCGGATTTCTGGTAAACGGACTGTTCGAGTGGAACTTCGGAGACGCAGAGGTTATCATGCTGCTGTATACTTTGCTCGGTTTTAACCTCTCCATTTCAATCAGCAGCAGGTCTGGTAAGAGGGTAGATTATGTCCCCGCCCCGGAAGATACCGATCAGTAAGGGCGGCCTGATAGCACAGAGGGAGGATGAATTAAGCCGGGGCAGTAATAAATTTGCTTTTTATCCGGGATGGGTCGATCCGGTCACTCATGGGCAGGAAGGTAATTTATCCGCTTTTTGAGTGAAAGTTATGACCTGTTTTATTATATACTGTCATAATTTCATGCGGATGGATTGATTTTTTACTGGTATTAACAGTCCCTGTTGCAGTAGGGTGATATTTCGAAACTGCGGGAGTAGATTGATATGAAGGTAATCTGGTACATTCTGGTTTCAATGAGGCCGCGTCAGTGGATTAAGAATTCAATACTATTCGCCGGCCTGGTCTTCTCTCTGCATTTTCTGGAGACTGATTTGATAATCAGAAGTGTTTCTGCATTTATCCTGTTCTGTCTCCTTGCCGGTTCTATCTATCTTATCAACGATGTGTTCGACCGGGAAAAGGACAGGCAGCATCCCTCCAAGAAGGACAGGCCCATTGCCTCGGGCAAGCTGGGAACCGGCACCGCTGCAACAGTGGGAGTGATACTGATAATCTTTTCACTGATCTCCTCCTGGTATGTGGGGGTGGAGTTCTTCTGGTCAGCGCTTGCATTTGTTGCGGTAAACAGCCTCTACTCTGCGGTTCTCAGGGAAATGGTTATCCTGGATGTTATATCCATAGCTTTCAGTTTTCTGATAAGGGCGGTAGCGGGAGTTGCCGCTCTGGAAAGCAGGCTGCCGGGCATAGAGTTGTCCCCCTGGCTTCTTATATGTACCCTCTTTCTTTCACTCTTTCTGGCCATAAGCAAGAGAAGATACGAGAACCGCAGCTTGCTGGAAGCAGGTAAACACAGAAGGCCCCTGAAGGAGTACTCCGCCAACCTTCTGGACCAGCTGATAGTGTTTTCAGCCACCGCTTCCGTTATTTCCTATTCCATATACACGGTATGGCCCCAGACAGTGGAAAAATTTCAGACCGATCATCTGGTCTACACCATACCCTTTGTAGTCTTTGGCATAATGAGGTATCTTTATCTGGTTTATACCGAGGAGAAGGGGGGCGACCCCTCCCGGGTCCTGATTATGGAGAAGGCTATTCTGATAGATGTTTTTGCCTGGTTTGTAGCAGTGCTCTGGATACTCTCCCGTTCCCCCATGACCTGAGCAGGATTTGTTCGGTATAATTACCGGGTCAGGGCGGTATAAGCCTGGCCGGCAGACGGATTGACATTGTTATATCCGGTGATGACTGCAACTATTGGTTGCCGGGTGACCTATCATCTGCAGAAGGGTAAACAGCAGGGCTGACCGGGGGCACAAGACAGTGACTGAGTTGCCATGATAGTGATTAAAACATCGGCCAAGATTAATCTCTATTTGAGAGTTATGGGTAAACGGCCTGATGGTTATCACCAGCTGGAAACCCTTTACCAGCCGGTGAGCCTCTATGACCGGGTGGAGTTGAACAGAAGAAATGACGGAGTGGGGATAGAGGGAAACCATCCCTCCGTTCCGTGGAATGAAACAAATATCTGTGTTAAGGCTGCCCGGAGGGTGATGGAACGGGCCGGCCTGAAAAAGGGTGTGGATATAAGGGTGAGCAAGGGGATACCAGCAGGTGCTGGATTGGGTGGGGGGAGCAGCAATGCAGCTGCCACTATTGTAGGAATAAATATATTGTACCGCCTTAATCTATCCAGGGAGGAGTTAATAAATATTGGTTCGGAGGTGGGGAGCGATGTGCCCTTTTTTATTTACGGCAGACCGGCGGTGGGAAGGGGAAGGGGTGATTTGCTGCAACCGGCGGCTGGATTGTCTGGAGGATATGTGTTGATAGTAAAACCGGATGTTTCTGTTTCCACCCGTTGGGCTTACCGAAAATTAAATAAAGTGTTGACAAGCCGTGATTCCGGGAATAGACTGAATGTTTTAAAGGCGGGGTTGGCGAAATTTCCGGAGGTCAAGCTGAACAGCTGTAACAGCTTCGAGGAGGTTGCAACCGAAGCTTTCCCGGAAATCAGGGAAGTTCTTAACGAACTGAGAGAGGAGGATGCGATACTCTGTGCCATGAGTGGCAGCGGATCGGCCTGTTTTGCAGTATTCAGCGAGGAGAGAAAAGCACAGGAAGCTTTAGAGCGTCAGACCGGAAGGAGAAAAGTTGCAGAGATCACCCGGCCGGTTAACAGGACCATGGAGCTTCCGCAGGAGGATTGAGACAATAACGGCCAGGGGGGGCATATGGAAATAACTGAGATCAGAATTTCGCTACGTGATGAGAGTAAATTGAAGGCTTTTGTAAGTATCACCCTGGATAACTGCTTTGTGATACGCGGACTGAAAGTCATCAGCGGGACAAATGGGACTTTCATCGCCATGCCGAGCCGGAAACGTCGCGATGGATCCTATCAAGACGTTGCTCATCCTATAAACTCAGAGACACGCACCTGGATGGAAGAACAAATACTCAAGGCATACGAAGAAGAGAAAGAAAAGCTTGATACCGAAGCAAGTATCGAAGTTGCTGAAGAATAGAGAAGATTGTATTTGTTTTTAGAATTTATTGGGGCGTCGTCAAGTGGCAAGACACGGGATTTTGGGTCCCGCATCGGAGGTTCGAATCCTCCCGCCCCAGATAGAAATAAGTGAGTGGTGACCAGGTGGTCACTTTTTTTATGGAGGTAGTGATAAATGACTACTGAAATGACATTAATATCAGGTAATGCAAACCCTGATCTGGCAGAGAGGATGGCAGAGAGACTCAATACTTCCCTCTGTGAAGTGGATGTGGGAAGATTCTCCGATGGTGAGATCAGGGTTAACATCAAGGAGAATATAAGGGGAAAGGATGTATTTATTATTCAACCTACCCACCCTCCTGCGGATAACCTGATGGAACTGCTGATTCTCATCGACGCCTGCCACCGGGCATCGGCAAAGAGGATCACTGCGGTGATCCCATATTTCGGCTATGCCCGCCAGGACAGGAAGGATAAACCCAGGGTGCCTATTTCAGCCAAGCTGGTATCCAATCTTATTACCACTGCAGGGGCAAAGCGGGTGCTGGCACTTGAACTGCACGCCGCTCAGATACAGGGGTTCTTCGACATTCAGGTGGATAATCTTTTTGCCTCTCCCGTTCTTCTTGATTATATTAACAGCAAAAATTTGGAGGATGTAACGGTAATTTCGCCGGATGTGGGGGGAATCAAACTGGGAAGGGCATTCTCCAAGAGGATGAATGCTAACCTGGCCATAGTAGACAAGAGACGCACCAGTGTCGACCAGGCTGAATTGATGAATATAATCGGCGAGGTTAAGGACCGTAACATAATAATGCTGGATGATATAATCAGTACCGGAGGTACTATCACCCAGGCTGCCGAAGCTGTGAAGGAGAGGGGAGCCAGAAGGATCTTTGCCATGGCTACCCACCCTGTTTTTTCCGGTGAGGCACTGGATAAATTGACTGATTCGCCTATAGAAGAGGTGGTAGTCTCGAACTCGATACCGTTTAATGACGGAGATAAGTACAAGAAGATCAAGGTTCTGGATGTAGCGCCATTGCTTGCTGAGGCAGTTAAGAGAATCCATCTGGAGAAATCAGTAAGTATATTGTTTGTGTAAACTGGAGGAGATCATGAAAGAAATAGAAATCAAGGGACACATACGGGAGGGAGTGGGCAAGAAGGTTGTCCGCCGGCTGCGAGCTTCCGGTGAGGTGCCCGGTATTCTGTACGGTCACAAGGAGGAACCGGTAGCTCTGGCTGTCAATGAACATGACCTGTGGTATATTCTCCATAAATCTGCCAGTGAAAATCTTATTCTCAAGCTTGCCTTTACCGGTAATGGCTCCAAGACGGTTACCACCCTGATTCGTGAGGTGCAGCATCATCCGGTAACCGGGGATATACTGCATTTCGATCTGCAGAGGATATCTCTGGATGAGAAACTCAGAGTGGGAATTCCGGTTAGGCTGGAAGGGGTACCCAGAGGAGTAAAGGAATTCGGAGGAATTCTGGATCAGGTTGCCAGGGAAGTAGAGGTATATACCACCCCCCGGGAAATCCCGGATTATTTGAGTATCCGGGTGGATGAGATGGAGATAGGAGATACTATCCATCTTGAGGATATAATGGAATTGTACCCCGGAGTAGAATTCATGGAAGACTCTGATATAACCCTGGCTCATGTCTCACCGCCTCCCAAGAAGATCGAGATTGTCACGGAAGAAGCTGCCGAAGAAGAAGAGGAACCGGAAGAGGGCGAAGAGGCAGCGGAAGAGGCAGAGGAAGAAGCTGCAGAGGGTGAAAAGGCCGAAGGGGAAGAGAAAGAGGAATCCTAATTTTCCATGCCGGAGATATCGGTCCTTTGCGGACTTGGTAATCCTGAGAAGGATTACCGGGGAACAAGACACAATCTGGGTAAGGAAACCCTGGACGTTTTAGCGGTACGTCACCACCTGGAGTGGATCAGGCAGAATAAAATACTCGTGAAGGCTGTGTTGTGCTCAGACCGGGGCAGGGTGACTCTGATAAAACCATTAACCTTTGTTAATTGCTCCGGGGAGGTTTTCTCTCACCTTGAAATTGGGGATTGTTCGGAAGTTATGATAATAACCGATGATATGAGCATTCCTCTGGGCAGGATCAGATTCAGGGAGAGCGGAGGGAGTGGGGGACACAGGGGCCTGGAATCGATAGTGGAAAGCCTGGGGACGGAGGATTTTCCCAGAATGAGAATCGGTGTAGGTTCCCCGCCGGATTCCCGGGACTGGAAAAATTATGTACTTTCTCCCTTTTCACCACAGGAAGCCGGTCTGGCTGAAAGGATGAAAAGAATATCAGCCGATGCCGCCGAATTGGCTCTCCGGGAAGGACTGGAAAGGGCCATGCAGGAATACAACGGTGAATATTTCGGAGATGAATAGGACGGGCTGACAAATGGATCGATATTATACTATTTGACCCATGTATGAATTTTTGATATATTCCCCAGAGGTTTTTGCCCTTCTCCGGATATCCTTGCCGCTCCTGGAAAGAGTATGTGGATGTGACCGGGGAGGGTAAACTGGAAAAGATTTGTCATCTGTGAATCCTTACTTCCCTGACGTAGGGGGAAGGGAAGTCGTTCAGACCGAAAGGAGGATCCTGCCAATGCAGGCTTATGAATGTGTTTATATTTTAACTCCCGATCTGGAAGAGAATTCGGCAAAAGAATTCTCCGATCAGATCGGTGAATTGATCTCATCCGGTGAAGGAGAGGTTACCGGGGTCGACATCTGGGGTAAGCGTAAGCTGGCCTATAAGATTGAGGGTATGACCGAGGGAATCTACACGGTAATCTGCTTCAATGGTAATGAGAAGATTCTCAATGATCTGAAGAAGAAGTTCAGGTTCGACAGCAAGGTGCTCAGAGATATGATAGTGGTGGATGAAAAACCGCCCCGGCCGGAGGCAACCGGGTCATCTGAAGCTACCGGGATAAAGTAAGAGGAGGAGATAAGTTGCCTAGAAGAAGGAAGAAGAAAAAGAAGAATAAAAAGAGGAGATCGCCATCCTCGAGTAAACCTTGTAAGTTCTGCAGGGATAATCTCGAGATTGATTATAAGAATGACGTTCTGCTCAGACGCTTTATTACCAATCGTGGTAAGATAGCTCCCCGGCGGGTAACCGGCACTTGTGCCAAACATCAGAGACAGCTTGCCAGGGCAATCAAGCGTGCCAGAGTTATTGCGCTGTTACCTTTTATTGAGGATTTCTACAGGTAAGGGGGCGTAATTATGCAATTGATACTCAGAACCAGTGTCGAAGGCCTGGGTGACCGGGGGGATGTAGTAGAGGTGAAGGACGGTTATGCCAGGAATTATCTGATTCCGCAGTCTCTGGCGGTACCTGCGAATGAACCTGCCAGGAGGATGCTGGAGGAGGAGAACAGGCTGCTGAAGGTCAGAGATGCCAAGCGCAAGCGGGAATTGGAGATAGTGGCTGAGAAGATGAAAGATCTCTCCTGTACCATTGTGGTTCAAGCGGGAGAGGAGGACAAGCTCTACGGATCGGTCAATACCCACGATGTTGCTCAGGCTGTTAAGGAGAAAGGATTCGATATAGACCACCGGCAGGTGGAGCTGGAGGAACCTATCAAGCAGCTGGGTGTATATAACATTAAAATCAAACTTCACAGTGAGGTCACCACACCGGTGAAGGTCTGGGTGGTAAAGAAGTAGAATTGGCTCACAGAAATTAAAGGAATTGGAGGACGGTTATCAATATTCCGAAGCATATCTTCAGAGAGTATGATATCAGGGGAGTAGTGGGAGAAGATCTGACCCCTGAGAATGTAACCAGACTCGGCCTGGCCATAGCATCAGTCCTGTCCAGAGATAAAATAGAAACTGTGGTAGTGGGAAGGGATAACCGGTTCAGCAGTGACGGATTTTTTGATGCCCTGGCGGAAGGGCTGACCACCGGAGGACTGGATGTGGTAGATATTGGTATGGTTCCTACGCCGGTGTTTTATTTTGCTGCCAGAAAGTGGGATATCCCCGGAGGGGTTATGATTACCGCCAGTCATAATCCATCGGAATTCAACGGATTCAAGGTCCTGAAGGGAAAAGGTACCATATACGGCGAGGACATCATGGAGCTGCATGATATAGCAAACAAAATCACCGGTGGCCCCGGCGGAGGCAGGCTTATCTCCAGGGAGGCCAGGCAGGAGTACGTTCAGCACCTGGTAGAGAACATCGATCTGGAGCGGAAGGTGGAATTCGCTGTGGATGGTGGGAATGGGACTTCCGGTATAGTCTCGGGCGAGCTGTTTTCCGGGCTGGGCCTGGACCCTGTAGAACTTTACATCCAGCCGGACGGCAACTATCCCAATCATCATCCCGATCCCACAGTGGAGGAGAATCTGGTGGATCTGAGAGAGGCTGTAGTGGATAACGGCCTCGAACTGGGAATAGGGTTCGATGGAGATTCAGACCGCATAGGGGTGATAGATGACCGGGGTGAGATCATCTGGGGAGACCGCTTGCTGGCCCTTTTCGCCAGGGATGTGATAGAAGGGAATCCCGGGGCGGCGGTAATATTTGACGTTAAATGCTCCCAGAGTCTGGAGGAGGATATTCTGAAAAATGGGGGCAAACCGATTATGTGGAAAACCGGGCACTCCCTGATCAAACAGAAGATGCGCCAGGAAGAGGCTCTTCTGGCCGGTGAGATGAGCGGGCATATATTCTTTGCGGACCGGTATTTCGGTTATGATGATGCCCTGTATGCAGCCTGCCGCCTCATTGAGATCATCTCCCGGGGGGAGAGGAAGCTCAGTGAATTGCTGTCGGATTTACCCCTTTATCAGAGTACTCCCGAGATAAGAGTTGAGTGTGAAGATGACAGGAAGTTCGATGTGGTGGATAAGGTTTGTAATCATTTCAAGGAGACCAACAGGGTTATTGATGTGGATGGTGCCAGGGTCGAATTCGAAGGGGGATGGGGGCTGGTCAGGGCTTCTAACACCCAGCCTGCTCTGGTGTTGAGATTCGAGGCAAAGGACCGGGATTCCCTGCAGGCGATAAAGAATAAATTCGCTGACACCCTGGATGAATATATAGACACCTCAGGGCTCAGATAGAAGGAGTGAACCGGCGGAGGGTAAAGTTATCTGCGGAGATCTGCTATGTATGGAGTAATTATGGCGGGGGGCAGGGGAAAGAGATTCTGGCCCCTTAGCAGAGCTGAAAAGCCGAAGCAGTTCCTTGACCTCACCGGGGAGGGGAGTATGCTCCGGCTGACCTACCGGCGGCTGATACAATTTATTCCTCCCCGGAACATACTGGTCCTCACGGTAAAGAATCAGTTTTCCAGTGTCAGCAGGGAACTCCCCGAAGTGCCGTCCGGGAATATATATCTCGAACCGGTGGGACGCAATACCGCACCCTCTCTGGCTCTGGCTTCAGCGGCGATTCTCAGCAGGGGAGAGGATGAACCGGCCTTATGTTGCCCCTCTGATCATATCATAGAAGACAGTGAGGAGTTCGTCCATTTATCCAGGGCGGCCTGCCGGTTGGCCGGTGAGAGTGATATCCTGGTGACCTTCGGAATTCCACCGGACAGGCCGGCCACCGGTTATGGATACATTCAGGGAGGAAACAAGATAGCCCGGAAGGGCGAAAGGGATTTCCTGAAGGCGGTGAAGTTTCACGAGAAACCGGACAGGGAAACGGCAGAATCCTATATTGACAGCGAGAGCTTCTACTGGAACAGCGGAATATTTGTCTGGCGCCCTTCTGTTTTTCTGGACAGCTGGAGGAGATTCATGCCGGAGGCGGTTGAAACCCTGGAGGCCATTGCAAAGAAGCTGGGCAGCCCGGATGAAAGCACGGTGATCGAAAAGGAATATCCTGGATTTCCCAGCCTGTCGGTAGATTACGCTATAATGGAAAAGGCCGGAAATGTAGTGGTAGCCCCGGCCGATGTAGGCTGGAACGACGTGGGCTCATGGGATGCCCTGTTTGAAATACTGCCCCGGGATGAAAATGGAAATATCATCAGAGGCCAGGCGGAGTTTATGGATTCAAGGGGGAACCTTGTTTTTAATCAGGAGGGTTTTTCGGCTGTGATAGGGGTGGAGGATCTGATAGTTATCTTCCGGGATGGGTTGTTGCTGGTGTGCAGGAGAGGAGATAGCGAGAAGGTGAAACAGATGGTGGGGATGGTGGAGGAAAGAGGATCGAACGAATTTCTGTAATTATGCAACAACGGAGGTTAAGATGTTTAGTAGATTTATCCTTGTATTATCAGTTATAGCGGCAGTTTTTTCAGCTTCATGCTCGGAGAAGGATGAATCTATCGAGGTTAAGAGGGGCTATGCGGCGGAGATCGGGGAGGATAAGATAACCCTCAAAGAAGTCAAGGGAAAATGGGCCTCGCTGAGTGAAGCACAGCGTAGCGATTACAAGGGACCGGACGCAAAAGCCAGATTTGTGGATAAAGTGATCGAGGATGAACTACTCTACCGGGATGCTCTCCGGAAGAACATCCATAATCAGGATTCGGTGGAGAAGATGATAGAGGATGCCAAAAGAAATATTCTGGTGAAGGAGTATTTCGAACAGGAGATCAAAGGTGACATCGAGGTATCGGATGAGGAGATCAGGGAGTATTATGAGAATAACCAGGACAGGTTCAGGTCCAGGGCTCTTTACAAAGCCAGATATCTGTATTCCCAGGATAGTATGAAGTGTGTTACTTGGAAGAAGGAGCTGGATCAGGGAACCAGTTTTGTACGTTTGGCCAGAACCGAGTCCGAGGATGAATTAACTGCTCCCGATGGAGGGGATCTGGGATATTTCAATCCCGGTGGTTATATTAAATCGGTGGGATATTCCGAAAAGTTTTCTGAGGGAATCAAAGATCTCGAAGAAGGTGATATCAGCGATGTGATTAAATTAGAGAAGGGGTATTGCATAGTAAAGGTAGAAGAGAAAACCCCTGCCAGAGTCAATCCCCTCTCCGAAGTCAGAAAGGTCATAGTAAGCAAGTTGCAGGGCCAGAAGGTCAAGGAGGAATATGACAGAAAGGTGATGGAGCTGGCTGAGAAGTATAATGTGGTTAACTACGAACGGGAGAGGTTGAAGAAGACTACCCGGACTGCTGAAGAATTGTGGGAGATAGCCAGGATAGAAGAAGACCCGGTGGAGAGGATTCAGTATTACCGGGACCTGGTTAATCAATATCCCCAGAGCAATTATGCTGCCCAGGCATTATTTATGATAGGCTTCGTGTACTCGGAGGAATTGGAGGATCTGACTCAGGCGAAGAGAACTTTCCAGGAGCTGATCAGAAAATATCCGGAAAGTGACATGGTCGGTTCAGCCAGGTGGATGATAGAGAATATCTATCAGCCTCATCCGGAGTTTGAATCGATCGAAGATTTAAAGGAGCAGATGAAGAAGGAAACATCCAATAAGGAACAGGATTAAACATGGCTCTTGTAGAGGTTTTTGTAAGCGGGATTGCGGTGGATCAGAAAAACGAGCATCCGGTGGTTCTTCTTGAGTCCAGGGAGGAAAAGGGAAGCCTGCCTATCTGGATAGGGCCGGCTGAGGCGACTTCCATCTATACCTCCCTCTCCGGCAAGAAATTTGAAAGGCCGATGACTCATGATCTGATGAGAATTGTAATCGATGTTCTGGAAGCGGAGGTCTCCAAGGTTGAGGTTACCGGGATAAAGAATGATACTTACTTTGCCCGTATAGTGATGAAAAGGGATGGGGAAATTTACTATATCGATGCCAGGCCCAGCGATTCTATTGCCCTGGCTCTGCGAACGGAAAGCTCCATATATGTGGATAAAGAGCTTTTTAACAGGTATAAGAAAGATGTGAATGTAGGCAGAAGCGGTGTGGATGACGGGGATGAGGACCCGGGCGACTCTGACTTATAGGAGTGGTCTTGAAGGACAGTTTTCAGGATAAATCCCCGGTAACAGGAAAAGATGTCTATATCGCCCCCGGCTCCACTGTTACAGGTGATGTTAAACTGGGAAGGGGCGCCAGTGTGTGGCACGGTGCGGTGATCAGGGGAGATGTTTGGAATATCGTGATAGGGGAATATTCCAACATTCAGGATAACTGTGTCTGCCATATCACCACCGGCGGGCCGCCCCTGATAGTAGGAAATTATGTAACCGTGGGGCACGGAGCGGTGTTGCACTCCTGTACCATCGGAGATGGTTGTCTGATAGGCATGAATGCAGTAATCCTGGATAATGTAGAGGTGGGGGAGGGATCCATAGTAGCGGCGGGTTCGGTTCTGCTGGAGGGAATAAAGATTCCGTCCCGTTCACTGGTAGCAGGGATTCCGGGAGAAGTCAAAAGAGAGATATCAGAACAACAGGCGGAAAAGCTTTTCCATCAGGCGGAGCGTTATCATAAACTGGCTTTATCATACCTGGGTAAAGGGGAGTTTAACATTCCATGAGAGGGAGAATTGTCAGATTGGGCAAGGCAGCGATTTGTATCCTGGGGATAGCCCTGGTGGTGGTGTCGTGCGGAATATATCCCTTCGGCAAAAAAGCTGACCGGAGTCAGCCCCCGGCCGGGGATGATATAATTACCATCCTGAAGAAGCTTGAGTTCGAAGAGAATTACCAGGAACTCAGAAGACGGGGATTACGATTTCTGGAAGAGAATAAAGACAGCGGCTATTCCGGCAGAGTCAGATTGATGGTAGGATCGGCGAATCTGGAGCTGGGATTACTCAGTGAGGCTGACAGTATACTTAAACCTCTGCTGGAGGGGGAAGATCCGGAAAATGCAGTAGAGGCCCTGCTTATGCTGGCTGAAGTATCCCGGTACCGGGGCAGATATGCAAAGAGTGCCAGGCGTCTGCTGGAGGTCCTTTCCAGGGATGTTTCTGAGTCGGTGAAGAGGAAAGCAAGGGGCATGCTGACTGAAGTGTCCGGGATGGTACCGGAAGAGCAGCTTGACCGGATATCCACACAGTATTCCTCCAGCAGAGGAATAGATATCATTCTGGGGGAATGGTTGGCCCTGGCCCGCGCCACCGGTGATACCGAAGCAGTTGAACAGATAAAGAAGAGGATGGACAAGTTATATCAGCAGGGATTGATAGAGGAAGGTTATTTTGAAGAAGGCATTACTATTCCATTTTCACCCCGGGAGAAGAAGGAGAAGGGGTTGATAAGAGTGGGGGTTCTGTGTCCTATCAGCGGCCGGTTCAAGGCTCTCGGAGATCAATTTATCCGGGGTATATCCATTGCACTGGAAGAAGCACGCGGGGAGGGGGTGGATAATATCGAAGTGATCGTGGGAAACAGCAGGGCCAATTCCCTCAAATCTCACTTTATTACAGAGAAGTTGATACAGAATGAGGGAGTTTCCGGCGTAATAGGTGGAATATCCAGATCTGCCACCGTAGCAGCAGCTCAGACCTCAAGTTTTCTTGGTACTGTTTTCATATCCCCCATAGCAATTAATGAGAGTATATCTGATATAGGGGATTGCGTTTTCCAGTACAGCTCCGGTCATGAGACCGAAGTTATAGCAGTGGCTAGAATGGCGTCTCTGGAAATGGATATGGAAAGATTCGCTTTCCTGGGACCGGATAATATATCTTCCAGGGCGATGGAAAGGATTTTCAGGGCCGAGGTGGAAAGAATGGGAGGAGTCCTCTGTGTTTCACGATTTTACCCTGAGGGGGCCACGGATTTTCAGGAAGATATCAAGGCGATCAGAGATAATAATCCCCGGGCCCTGTTCATATCATCGGATCTGGAGGATCTGGTTCTCATACTGCCTCAGTTTACCTTTCATGAGTTCGGGGTTCAGCTGTTGGGTATGAGCGCCTGGAATAGTGAAAAGCTCCTGATAAGTGTGGGCAGGGATATAGAGGGCGCTATCTTCCCTGTTATCGACCGCTCCCGGGAACTGGAAAAGGAATTTATCGGAGCAGTGACCATGCTCGACAAACCGGCAAAAGAGGTGAATCCGTTTGTGCTGGGAGGTTATAACGGGCTAAAGACATTTATCCGTGCGGTGAGGATTTCCAGCCGGGATGGGGCGAATCCCGGCCAGGCCGGTTATTTCCCCGGTTACAGGGAGTTATGCAGGGCGCTTAAGGATATATTTGCCAGAAGAAGGCATCCCTACATAGACTTTGTCTCGTCTGGCGGCATAACATTCTATACCGTGAGGAATAAGCAATTTGTCAAGTTCGGAACATTAGATCTTACGAAGGGGAACGGAAGTTGAATTTGATCAGAAAACTGACCCAGAAGGTGGTAGGCTCTCCATTCATGATCATAGGTTTAAACCGGAACTGCCTCACCGCCTCAAGTGACGATTCTTCAAAACTGGGCGGTCCGTAAACACTCCGTACATAGGCATCCTTCACCCTTCCCTCCTCCGAGATATAGGCTTCTACCACTACATAGCCCTCCAGTCCCAGCTCAATGGCCGATTGGGGATAATCCGGCTGTACCATCTTTAGTATTACATAGTCCTGCTGGTAGGGAATGTCTGCGTGTGATTCATATGAGCGGTAGTAGCTTTCTCCCGGCGGTGTCTCTATTTCGAGATCTTCGGGGTGAGATTGAAGGGGAGGATTTTCAGGTTTTTTGCCCTCCTGGTCCACTTCCTTTTCTTCTTCCCGGGGCAGGATGACCTGCTTAACACTGAGAGGGTTCTTCTCCCGGAGAAACGATCGATCCTTCTCTTCGCTCTCCGTTTGAATGGATATCCGGGGAACCGGTTTTTCCGGCCCCCGGTAGCCCACCTTGAAGAATTTTCTGGTCATACCCAGATGTTCCATGGTGTACAGGATTACAAACAGAATGAGCAGGCTTATTGGCAATATGATTATCAGCCTTTTTCTAAGACTCCGGTTGTAGTTGCTAATCTTACCCATTCTTGATCATGTCCTCTCTATAAATAAATATGTTATCGAACAGAGAGACAATCAAGCAGGCAGAATAAAATTTGTGCTGAAATTCAATTCCCCATTTCGAACCGGCATCTATTCATCTGGCCGCCGGTCAGGCGGACAGTGAATACACTGGCCCGATGAGCCGGTTTTTCTACAGTCACGGTGTGAACTCCCGGCTCTAGACAGTTGAACACAGCGTAACCCTCCCGGTTGGTTTTCAGGGTAAATATCCGGTCCACGCAGATAGTGGCGTCTTCAACCGGTTCGCCCCGGTTTATTACTTCTGCCCTCATTCTGGCAATATCAACACCGGCAGCAAAATACCGGATGACCGCCGTGGTAATAGCTTCCGCTTCCAGGAGGGGATAGATGGGATTACTGTAGACGGTTTCATTTTTTCCTTCTTTCACCGGCCGGCTGCGAATCTCTACTGCCGGACAACTGGTGTGGCTGAGAAAGACCGATGCCGATTCCCCGGTGATGTAATTACGGCAGGGGGGGATAGCCGAAAGTTCCCGGGCCAGTGAATCGGCCAGAGCAGTTCCGCCGGTGCTTCCGGGATAGTGCAGAACAATGCAGCTGCTTTCCCCGGCAGAATTGCTGTTTTTTCTCATCAGTCTTATTGCTGCAGCCGGACGGAAACTGTTAACATGATGGATTCTTTCCTCCACAGAAAGATTTTCCTCTCCCTGCCGGGTTATCATCACATCTGCTCCACAGTGCCTCAGTATTCTGGCCACCCTCCTGGATGTGTCCAGGTTTAACCCGGCACCCCGGAGCTTATTTTTGGAGATGCCCTGGTGAGCAGTTCCACCGCCGGCCGGGTCTATGGATATCCTCACCCGGTGAAGGGATCCCTGGAACCACGGATAAAGCTTTACTTCGGCAGTCTCCAGAGGGAGCTCTTCTCCCTCTGTTACTGAGGGACGATATCCCGGAGCTGAGATGTTAAGCTTTCCTTCAGGTTTCACATCCATTAATACGATTCCATCACTGTTACCGCTATAATTTTGAAGTGTCTTTCCATCCCTGCTCACCAGTACCAGGGGACCGGGTATTCCGCTGTCCGACAGGCTGTCCTTTATGGTTATGGAGTAGGGCTTCTTCTCCGCTATGAAGTGGTAGGTTACAGTGTCGGATAAACCGGGCAGCATTACTATGTATTCTCCAGGTGGTGAATTTCCCTTCAGCCGGAAGGAGGCCAGGCCACGGTGACAGGCGGCCTGAAGGGGGAAGCTGCTTTCGGCACTTCCGGATTTCTCCGGAGAGGGGGAGGCTGATTGGCACCGGTTATTTCCGGGAGGAAGCAGCGCTACCGGTTTCCCATCCGCCACCGGTCTTCCCTCATCATCCAGCACCCTGAAACTTACCTCAATTCTTCCTCCCGGGAGCCACCGGGGCTGAAGGGGAATGATGTGCGCGGCCGGCCTGTCCAGGGTAATCCGGAAAGGCCTGGAGTAAGCCATTCCACCCTTCACCGTTTCTATATACGCCTGTATCGGATGGATGCCGTTGAAGGCATCCTGATCTATGAAACCGGTGATGATGTTACTGTAGACTGAGTAGACGGTTTCAATTTCATTGCCGTCCACTATAATTCCGGCGGTGGAGGGATCCACCGGAACATGGCCGGGTGAATCTGCCCGGTAAACAATCTTCTCAGCTTCGCGTATGGTATCCCCGGAGGGAGATAGCCTTTGCAATCTGGGTATTCCCCTCCCGAAATAGGACATCAGGCCCAGAAAATATGCTTCTGCTTCCAATCTCTGTTTGTTGGACAGTCGAAGCCTGCTTTCCACCGCCGGATTGGAGAGGTAGCTGGCTTCGCCCAGTATAGCTGCGCCGGCACTTGAATTTCTCAGAACATGGTAGTTGCCCGGTTTTATACAGGATTCCGCTATTCCCAGATTTCTGGCCAGATGCTTGTGGATCTCCCTGCCCAGCAGGAGGGAGGGGCCCGGGTCACTCTCCCGGTAGAATATTTCTATGGCGTTCTTTTCCCGGTCCCGGGGGAGGTTGGAATTGTGGTGTATTGATATGAACACCTCCGGATCGAAGCTGTTAGCATATTCCATCCGGTTGGATAGGTCGGACTTAAGTTCTGTCTCATTATCTTTTAGAAAATCCCGGTCGGTGGTTCTGGTAAGTACCACATCCGCCCCACTCTCCTTCAATAGCCCCCAGAGGTAGAGGGCGGTGCCCAGATTCACATCAGCCTCCGCCAGGCTGTCACTCCCGAATGCTCCCCGGAAGGATCCCCCGTGTCCGGGATCTATAACAATCCTTCTTCCCTCCAGGACCGACCGGTCGGGTTTTTCCAGCTTCTCGGTCAGTCCGGAGTAGAGATCTTCATAACCGGGATAGGGTGGACCGCATCCCGATATCAAGGCGGTTGCCAGGGCGGCAGCCATCCATATAAGCAATAATCTTCTCAACTTCACTTCCTCTCCTGAGCAGATATGCGTTCTATCATTTTCTTTATCAGATTGGGGGCTGGCAATCAAGGTAATATATTTGTGGAGTTTCCCCAATTTTACTTGATCCGCATTGTTCCGATGCATGGTGTTTCAAAATCGCCGTCGATTTCCCCAGCGTGGAAATCTTGAGCTCTGCGGCCGGGGCTCCCTCTTATTGATTCCTGGAAAAAACCCATCCGGCCTGATCAGATCAAGAAGCAGGGGTGAATCAGGTGATATGGTTTGACCCGGCAAGTGTAATCAATTGATTTTTAACTTTTCAAATATTACTCTATATGTTGTTAAAAATATTGACGTGACACACAATATATGGTAGAAGGATTCTAAGTTGTAATTACCGGAGAATCAGTACCAATGAGTGATAAGTACAAGGCAAAATATTTACCCTCGGTGGATAAAATACTGGAGGATGACAGGATATCAGGGATGATCAACCCCCTTAACAGAGGGGCGGTTACGGGTATTATCCGTGAAGTGATTTCAGGTTACCGGGAAAGCCTTCTCAGGGAAGAGCTTGAAGTGGATCAGAGGGCCGAATTAAAAGAATTGGTTATCCGGGGCACCCTGGAAGAACTGAACAGCATAAGCGGGATTGGTCAGAGCAGGGTGATAAATGCCACTGGAGTGATATTGCACACCAACCTTGGCCGGTCCATACTGAGTGATGAAATAAGGAGTTCCATAGAGGGGGCGGTAAGTGGCTATGTGGACCTTGAGATGGAGATAAGTACCGGCCGGAGGACCAGCAGGGACCGCCGGGCTGCCAGATTGCTGAAGCTGCTCACCGGCGCCGGGGACGCACTGCTGGTAAATAACAATGCTGCAGCGGTGATGGTGGCGGTGAATACCTTTGCCGGAGGTGGAGCGGTGGCGGTCTCCAGAGGGGAGATGGTGGAAATAGGGGGCAGTTTCAGGCTCCCTGAGATACTCGACGCCTCCGCCGCAGGGATTATAGAGGTTGGTACCACCAACCGTACTCACCCGGAAGACTATATTGAAGCTATCCGGAATGGGGCTACCATGCTGCTGAAGGTCCACGCCAGTAACTACCAGGTGGTAGGTTACACCACTGAAGTGAGTTTGAGGGAATTGTCCCGGATAGGCCGGGAGCACGATGTTCCGGTTATGTACGATCAGGGGAGTGGAGTGATCTATCCCTTCGCCAGGGAGGGAATTATGGGTGAGGAGACCGTTCAGGAAATACTATCCACCGGGGTGGATCTGATATCTTTCAGCACTGACAAGGTAATGGGTTCGGTACAGGGGGGAGTTGTGCTGGGCCGGCCCGACTTGGTTGGCAGGATACGGGCAAACCATCTCTCCAGAGCTGTAAGGGTGGATAAGATTACCGTAGCGGCAATGGAGAGGTGTCTTCTTCACTACTGGAAGGGTGAATTCGATTGCATTCCCACCTTCGCCATGATGACCGAAGGTGCGGAATCGGTAAAGAAGAGAGCAGAGGCTTTTTCCGCCCGGATAAAGAAAATCCTGCCGGACCACTGTGAGGTGAAAGTTGAATGGGGGGAATCTTCCATAGGGGGAGGTTCTTTTCCCATTAAACCCTTGCGTACCGCATTGATAGCGATTAATCTTCCCACTGGACAGGCTGACAGGCTGGAGGCGGAGTTACGCTCCGGCGAACCCGCTGTATTTGTAAGAGTAAAGGATAAAAGGATATATCTGGATCTTAGGACCGTGTCAGAGGAGGAAGAAAGAGTCCTGAAAAGGGAACTGGAAAGGGCAGTGAAAAAGATATCGGAGAGGAAGTGACCGGAAATGAGTGACCAAGAATACAGGGATGGTTGCAATAAAATGGGTTTTGATAATGTGAGGGATGGATACACTATACTTATAGATGAAAATAGGATAAACGAATTCATGGATTCTCAACCGCTGAATTCAACCGGCTACCTGGATTACTTCGATGAGATCGGCGTGCATCTGAATCAGAGGGTGAACGAGTCAGGGGGAGTTTCTTTTGTTGCTCTTTCCGTATCGGATAACAGGACATCCCGCGATTTTGCTGCTCTCCAGATAGCCCATAAACTGGCCAGAAGCGGAAAGAGTGTGCTGATAGTTGATTGTGACTTTCTTAATCCGGGATTAAGCGGAATGGTTGAAAATATCGAAGATTATGGTTTTCTCGATCTTCTGCTGTATGGGTCTTCCCTGAAATCAGTTTCCAAATCTACCGGAATAGAGGGGGTCAGCATTACCGGTCCCGGTTCTTTTCCCGTATCGAGAACGGTTCCATTCGCTCTGAAGGAATTCGAAAGGATAAAATCTTTTCTGATGAAAAGATATCAGGTGGTAATATTCTGTACCACTCTGTATACGGATAGTCAGGAGTTGAATCCCATAATAGGATATGCCGACGAGGTTGTCCTCTGCTGCCGGATAGAAAATATGGAGGAGGGAGAGTTACAGAAGGACCTCTCAGCCCTGGGCGGAGATGCCCCGCCTACCAACCTGGTGTGTTTCTGCAGGGAGCATGAACAGGAGAGTGTCAAAGAAATGGTGGGAGGGAAAGAAGAGGCTGATAAAGAGAAAGAGGAAAAACCGGTGGAGGGGAAACCGGAGGAGGGATCAGAGAAACCCGGAGAGAGGGAGGATCCGGAAGAGGAGGAGTTCGAGGAAGGGGAAAGGGAAGAGGAACGGGAAGAGGAAGAACCGGTATATATAGAAAAGACCGATGAAATAGAGGGTATGGAAGAGGAAGAGGAGGAGAAGAAGAGCAGGATCCCCCGGTTGATTATTATTGGAGTTGCTGCGGTGATAGTGGTGTTCGTGGTCTGGTGGTTGATGATGGATAGAACCATAAGTGAGAGGGAACCTGACAGAAAGACTGCTGAAAGGATTCAAAAGGAAAGACAGGCCAGGGAAGCGGAGGAGCGTGATACCGGAGGTGAAGAGGTTGCCGCTACCGGTGGGGTGAAGCAGGAGAATGAAACCGGGGAGGAGGAAGGACCGGTAAAGACGGCTGAAAAGACTCCGGTAAGGGAGGAAGCCCCGGCACAACCCACCGGTTTTTACTATGTGCATGTGGCGTCATTCAAGGAGCTGGACAGGGCCAGAGAGGAGATGCAGCGTTACCGGGATGACCATTTTGATGCTTCTCTGATTTCACTAAAAATCAAGGGTGAAACCTGGTACAGGGTCGCGGTAGGTAGATACCCCAATCATGAAGAAGCTGCCAATGCAAAGATCGACATTATCTCAGAGATAAACGCTGGATATGCCAGTATTAAGAAGTTTGAAAAGGGGAAGTTGACAGAGTAAGGACGAAGGGAGAGTTGTGTGAGTTTAAAGAAGTTGCAACTTGTTGGCTTTAAATCATTTATGTCCTCTGTTTCTCTCGATTTCAGGGATGGCATAACCTGTATTGTAGGCCCCAACGGATGTGGGAAGACCAACATTGTAGACGCGGTCAGATGGGTCCTGGGGGAGCAAAGTGCTAAACAACTGCGCAGCAGTTCCATGGACAATATAATATTCAACGGTACCCAGGTGCACAAATCCATGGGATACGCCCGGGTTGAATTGACTGTAGGTAACCAGAGGGGTGTTTTCCCACTGGATTATTCGGAGATTTCCATCTCCAGGAAGGTGTACCGTTCCGGTATAAGTGAATATTTCATTAACAAGAACCCCTGCCGCCTCAAGGATATCAAGGAGCTCTTCGCCGATACCGGTACGGGCAGCCACTCTTATTCAGTTATCGAACAGGATATGATCGATTATGTTCTCAATGATGCCCACGGGGATAGAAGGTTGATGTTCGAGGAAGCCTCCGGAATAGTAAAATACAGGATGAGGCGCGAGGAGGCTAAGAGAAAACTCAAACTTACCAGGAATGACCTGATCAGGCTGGAAGATATTCTGGAAGAACTGGGCAGGCAGGTTCGGTCCTTGAGATACCAGGTGGGTAAAGCAAGGCGATATAAGAGATTGAGAAATAAGGTGAGGGAATGGAGCCTTGCCCTGATAAGAGCTACCCTCTCCGATTATCTGGCCGGAAAGAGAGAGGCCGAAGCTGAACTGGCAGAAGTGGAGAGCATCACCCGTGATGAGGGGGCATCCCTGGGGGATATGGAGAGGGAACTGGAACAGAGGAAGATCGGTTTTGTCGACACCGAGAAGAATAAGACCGCCCTCCAGAATGAGCGGTATCAGCTGCGCCGCAGAATACAGAGTGCGGAAGAGAAGATTATACAATCAACAGAACGCAGAAATCAGGCTGAACGGGTGATCAAGGTAGCCGGAAATGAAATTGAACAGGCCGGTTCCCGCCTGGCCATGATCGCTGAGGAGATATCAGGGATCGAAACGGGACGGGAAGAGATAGTTAAGAAGGTCGATCTGGAGAGTGAGAGGGTGGAGAAGCTAACCGTTGAATTCCGCCGGGTTTGTGAGGAGATTAAGAAGGTAAAGGAAAAGGTTCTGGAGCTGAAACAGACCGAGCTGAATTTCATTCAGAATCAGGCCAGGGCCAAGAATAGTCTGGAACATTATGAGAAGACTCTGGAACAGCTCAACTCCAGAACTGCCGGGATAAGGGAGAAGATTGTGATGCTGGAGGAGGAGTGTGACCGGCTCTTCTCCCGGAGGAGTGAGGCTGAAGCAGATCTGTTAGGATGCGAAGCAGGATTGGAAGAAAGGGAAACACTCCGCGCAGAGTTGGAGAATGAGATGGACAGGGTGGACGGGGAGCTCAAAAAGAAGGAAGCACTCCTGTCTGAGGATAAAACCAAGCTGGCCAGACTGAACAGCAGATATGAACTGTACAAAAATATGGAAGAAAATTTTGAAGGATTTCCGCGGGGAGCCCGGGCGCTGCTTAAGAAGGGTGACCGGCGGGTCAGGGGTCCTCTGGCTGAACTTGTCAGGGTGGAGGAGAAATACCGTCCCGCCCTGGAAGCTGTCCTGGGAAGTGTGCAGGATAGTGTAGTGGTGAAAGATTTCCGGGGTGCCTGTGATCTGGTATCGGAACTGGCCGGCTCAAAGGGAGGAAGTGTTCACCTGCTTCCGGAAGATGTACCTTCGTCCGGCGGAGAGCCGGAGAGTGGAGGCGGATATACCGGTATGATCGGAAGGTTGGAGGATTTCGTGGAAGTGGAGGATTACGCCGGGGATCTGGTTAAGGGCCTGATAGGAGAAACTTACCTTTTCGAGAGGGTGGAGGATGCTCTTCAGTTTATCTCGGATAGTCAGAGCCGGCAAGCGGGCGCTGTGACCCTGTCTGGTATTTTCATTAATGGTCACAGGGGAATTTACTTTGGAGGAACAGCTGATGAGGAGCTTTCCCTGCTGGGCCGTTCCGGTGAGATAGAAAGAATGGCCGGGAGGCTGAAGCGAATGTCCCGTAACGTCTCCGGTATGGAGGAGGAATGCAGGAAGTTAAGAGAAAGGGAGCAAAATCTGAAGTCCAGGCTGGGGGAGATTGAGAAGGAGTTGAACAGGATCAGGGAGGAACACTCCCGGAAGCGGGATAGCTTCCAGAAACTTGAGAGGGATTACATGATGAAGCGGGAGAAATGTGATCTTCTGCTTAATACGCTGGATGAGACAGAGAATTCAAGGATTGAGGTTCTCTCCAGAATGGAGGAGAGTAAACTGACTCTTCAGATGCAGCAGGCGGACGGGGAAACCGGGGAAAGTGCAGAGCTGGAGTCCAGGCTGGCTTCGTTGCAGGCGGACCGGGATGAACTGGAGTGCAGGCTGACTGATAAGAAGGTGGAGCTTGCCTCCCTGAGAGGACAGCTGGATAAGAAGGATGAAGAAATCCGGGGGCTCAGGGCCATGGATGAGCAGTTCAGTGAAAGAATAGAAAACAGGAAGGAGGAAATTTCATCCTCCCGGGAGGAGTTGGAGAGGTTGGGTACAGAGATCGGGGAACAGAGAAAGATTGTGAAGAATATGCTGGAGGAGGAACGCTCCCTCCATAAGGATCTGATGCAGTTAGAAGATGAAATGTCCGGGGAGCAGTCAGTGATATCCCGGCTGGAGGAGAAGATAAAGGAGAAAAGAACCCAGAGGGAGAATATCTTTGCCAGAGAGAATGAAATAAAGGGAAGATTGATATCCCTGGATACCAAGATGGGAGATCTTATCGATAAGGCCAGGGAGATGCATCATCAGGATCTTTCCTGCTACATGGAAGGAAAGGAGATACCCCTCTCCGAAGAGGAGATGTCGGTCACCGGGGAGATGCTGGAGGTAACCAGGGAGAAGATGCATAAGCTGGAACCAGTGAATATGGCGGCGGTGGAGGAGTATGAAGAGAAGAAGGAACGTTACGATTTTCTGCTTTCCCAGAAGGAGGACCTGGAGAATGCCCGGGATGAACTGGAGGAAGCCATAAGGAAGATCAACCGGAGGGCTAGAAAGAAATTTACCCAGACCTTCGAAGTGGTGAAGGAATACTTCAAAGAGACCTTTGAGGTGTTGTTCGAGGGGGGCGAGGCCAGGCTTGCACTGGATGAAGGCAGCGATCCTCTGGAGGGGGATATCCTGATATCAGCCCGCCCCAGGGGGAAGAAGATGCATGATGTATCATCACTCTCCGGAGGGGAGCGTGCTCTCACCGCTCTGGCACTTCTGTTCGCCCTTTACAAGGCCAAACCCAGTCCCTTCTGTATACTGGATGAGGTGGATGCCGCACTGGATGAAGCCAATATTCAGCGTTTTGTCCGTATGCTGAAGAAGTTTCAGGAAGAAACCCAGTTCATAGTTATTACCCACAACAAGGGCACCATGGAGATAGCGGATAAACTGTACGGAGTTACCATGGAGGAGAGGGGAGTTTCCACGGTAGTGTCGGTCAATGTTTCCGATATCGAGAAGATGATCGATGATAGTGGAGGGGGACGGAGGGATGAGATGGTAGAATCCGGTTTATCCTAGAACCATTCAGGACAGATTGTTCCATGAACCAGTTTATAGATGGATTAAGGAAAACCAAGGAGCGGCTGCTTAACCCCCTCCGGGATATCTTTGCTTCCGGTGCCGGGAAGAAGGAACTGCTGGAAGAGGTGGAGGAGGTACTCCTGTCGGCTGATATGGGTATAGAGGCTTCCGAGCGTATAATCCGCAAATTGGATGACAAGCTGAGCCGGGGAAGCTTTACCGGGGATGAGTGTATGGAACTGCTGAGGAAGGATCTGATGGAGGTTGTATCTGAAGCGCCCGAACCGGCCCGGGTTGAAGGGAAGCCCGTTGTTATAGTTATGGTGGGAGTAAACGGGGTGGGCAAAACATCCACCATAGGAAAGCTGGCCTACAGGTACAGCAGGAAAGGGAAGAAGGTTCTGCTGGCGGCCTGTGATACCTTCCGGGCTGCTGCTATCGAGCAGCTGGAGCTTTGGGGTGAAAGGGCGGATGTGCCGGTGGTACGGCAGGGGATGGGATCTGATCCGGCAGCGGTTGCCTTCGATGCGGTTCGATCGGCCATAAGCCGGGATATGGATGTGGTGATTATAGACACTGCAGGCCGCCTTCACACCAAACGTAATTTGATGAATGAGCTGCGCAAGGTGGTGAAGGTGGTGTCCGGGATCAATCAGGATGCTGTGGTAGAATCATGGCTGGTTCTGGATGCCAATATGGGACAGAACACCATTAGACAGGCCGAAGCCTTTGTGGAATCCCTTCCCGTGACCGGCATTGTTCTGGCCAAATTGGACAGTACGGCCAAGGGGGGAGCCATTATTCCCATTCAGCAGAAACTGGGTGTGCCGGTTCTGTACGTTGGGGTGGGTGAGAAGATCGAAGATCTACAGCCCTTTGACCGGGAAGAATTCGTTGCCGCTATTACTGATAAAACCGAATCCATGGAATAGAATAGAGTAGAACTGCCTCTCCCCTTTCAGTTACCTTGATACATTCAGAAAGTAACAACCCGGTCCGGCAGAATTATATTACCATTAACATTTTATTCAGCGGGAACAAGGTTATGAATTAACCGACTATAACTTTATGTTAAATATTTTTTCGGCTCTGACGATATCAACAGTAAGAAGGAATATGTCACCGGAAGGGCCGGATCATGAGGAGCATGTTTTATTTCCATTCCATAAGGACCAAACTGGTAATAGCGATGGTTTTTACCCTGGTTCTGATTATGCTGTCCACCACCATGTTCAACGAATCCCAGTACCGGAAGATGGCTATGAACGGGTTGAAGGACAAACTTACCGATATGTCCCGGATAATAGCTTTCAACATTTCAGCCAGCCTGGAATTCAAGGATCATGATACCACCATGGAGACTCTGAATTCGATGAAGGGAATGAGAGAGCTCATTGCTATAACTATATATGATGATAAGGGAGAGATATTCGCCAATTACTGCACCACCGAAGGCGAAAAGCTGGTTCCTCTGAATGAGCCGGAAGAACCGGGCAGGGTGGAGGTGCTGGAAATAGACAATGGCTACCGGGTTTACAAGACTGTTCTGTATGACCAGGAGGTGTTGGGGACCCTGGCTGCGGAGGTTACCCTGGAGTATCTTCACGCTACCCTGAAGAAGAATATGATGATAAACTACTCCGTGATAGGGTTGATGATACTGGCAATGGCGGTGGCTACTATTCTTTTCAGCAACAACTTTATCAAACCCATATTGAAACTGAGGGATTTCGCCCAGACCATAGCCCATGGTGATTTCACTGTGAGAATGGATGTTCATTCCGAAGATGAACTGGGTGAACTCACCAGTTCGATTAACATAATGGCAAACGATATGAGCCTGGCTCTTCAGCAGGTAGTGGATGCCAGCGAGAAGGTATCCAAGTCATCCTCCAGCCTGTCTAATACCTCTCAGCATGTTACCACCACCACTGAGGAGATAAGTGTAAATACCAGACAGATAACCGAAAATTCGATTCAGGCTGCCAAGAAATCCAAGCAGGCCATGGATTCCGCCATGAGTGGAGAGGGTGTTGTTGACAGGGCGGTGGATCGAATGGGGCAGATTACCCAGAAGATCGAGAATTCCGCAGTCAAGATGGGAGAACTGGGCAAGTCATCTCAGGAGATAGGTGTAATCGTCAATGTTATTGACGAAATCGCCGACCAGACCAACCTGCTGGCGCTTAATGCAGCCATTGAAGCGGCCAGGGCGGGAGAGCAGGGGAAGGGTTTCTCCGTGGTAGCGGACGAGATTCGGAAATTGGCGGAGAGGACCGTTCAGGCTACCAAGGAGATCTCAGAGAAGATCGAATCAATTCAGAAGGATACCGAGGTTACCGTAATCTCCATGAAAGAAAATGTTAAAGAAGTCAAAAGCGGCTCTGAGCTGGCCAACGAGGCAGGTTCAGCCCTCTCTGAGATAAGGGAGTTGATTACCGGGTCCAGTGAGATGATACAGCAGATAGCGGATGCGGCCAGCGAGCATCTGGCGGTGACCGAAAGTATGACCAACAGTGTGGAAGAAACCATGAAGGAAGCTCAAAAGCTGGATGAGATGTCGGAGAACCTTCAGCAGATAGTAAGCAAGTTCAAAATACTATGATAAGTCCCCGCCGGTTATCAAATTCTGTTCGATGAAATTCCGTAAATATCAATCCGTTTGCACCAAAAAATTATATGACCAGAGCAGGGATAAATAAAATTAAGGCTCTGGACAGGTCGCTCCGATTATAGGCCTGTCTGATTTTTGTCATCCCCTTTAAAAATCATATAGACTCCGGGCTTCTATTGCTTGACACGGGCGGTACGGGTTGATTAATATATATGAGTCGAATGAACTCAGGCCCGGACTTATTTCCGGTTGAATCAGGTGGTATGGGGTTGACGGGGTGTTAAAGTCCCGGCCGGTGTTCAGATTCAAGAGCCTTCGGGGCGGGGTGGAAGTCCCCACCGGCGGTTAAAGTCCGCGAGTGAATAGAGCAAACGTCCTTCCGGGATGAGGACTCTGTTCATTGACCCGGTGGAACTCCGGGACCGACAGTGAAAGTCTGGATGGGAGAAGGTAACAGAAGCAAGATTACCCTCCTGCGCGTAATGCGTAAACGGCTTTCCTGATAATTGCTTGTCCCGAAGAATGGCAGTCACGGTGTAACGGGGATGAATCTGTTTTGTCCGGAGAAGACCATAAATATATTCAAAGGGCCCACCACCTGGCCACCAGGGGTGCGGGTATCACCTTTCCCAATCCCATGGTGGGTGCGGTTATAGTCAAGGACGGAGCCATAGTGGGAGAGGGTTATCACCGGGGGGCAGGGGAGAGCCATGCCGAGGTTATTGCTATCCGGGAGGCCGGGGATAAAGCCGCGGGAAGCACCCTGTATCTGAATCTGGAGCCGTGCTGCCACTATGGCAAAACCCCTCCCTGCACTGATGCTATCATAGAGGCGGGGATAAGGAGAGTGGTGTTTAGCATATACGATCCCGATGAGAGGGTAAGGGGAAGGGGGGCCGGGATACTTCGAGATTCCGGGGTAGAGGTGACTGCCGGTTTGAGAGCGGAGGAAGCCCTGCAACTCAACCTGGCTTATGTTCACCGTAATATCACCGGCAGAACATTCATTACCCTTAAGGTGGCATCCACGCTGAACGGCCATCTCACCATCCGGGGGAGAAGATGGTTGACCGGTATAGAATCCCGGAAGAGAAGTCATTATTTCAGAAATTTTTCTCATGCTATTGCAGTAGGCATAGGTACCATGAATAAGGATATGCCCAGACTGGATCGCAGAATGGGGGGGATGGGATTGCCTCCCCCTTTAAGAATAGTGCTGGATAGCGGTCTGAAATTCCCTCCCGGTTACAGATGGTTGAAGGAGGGGGAAAGGGTGATAATTTATTGCCGGGAGGATGTTGATGCGAAGCGGGTCGATCTTCTTGCCGGGGCGGGTGCGGAGGTAGTGAAGATCCCATACGGAGAGGGGGGATTGGATCTTAACAGTTGGAGAGACGATATAAGTGAAAGGGGGATAATATCGGTTATGGTGGAGGGAGGTGGCAGGTTAGCCACTTCATTGTTGAGAGAGGGGATGTTGGACAGATTTATTATATTCTATGCTCCGCTGGTTTCAGGCCGTGATCAGGTGTCGTGGTTTGACCGGGAGGAAAAGCCCGGTTGGGTTGAAGAGGACGGACTGATAATAAGAGGACTGGAGAAACTGGAAGATGATTTCTGCGTGATATATGACCGCGCCGGAATAGACTCTTATCTGGAAATGTTAACCGAGGGGGAACCGGGTGTTTACCGGTTTGATAACTGCAACAGCCGGAGTGGTGTCACTGAGTAGAAACTCAAGGGGGGCCACTCTGAGGTTAGAGGGGGATATCGATGATCCCCGGGTGGGGGAGAGTATCTCCATAAACGGAGTATGCCAGACAGTGTCTTCATGCCGGGGAAGGGTAGTCAGCTTTGATGTACTTCCGGAAACCCTGAGGGTTACCAATCTGGGGGGATTGAAATCGGGAGATCTGGTGAATATAGAGAGAGCTCTGAGAGCTGATTCCAGGCTGGGGGGGCACATCGTAAACGGACATATCGACGGAGTGGGCAGGATAGCAGAAATATGCAGGAACCCCCTGGGTCTGGAGATTGATGTGGATAGGGATCTGTCACGGTACATAGTGGCTAAGGGACCGGTGGCGTTAGATGGAATAAGCCTTACCGTGGGGCCGGACCCTGAGGAGAACAGGTTCAGAGTCTATATAATTCCCCATACCTGGGAAAATACAAATTTGAAGAAAGCGGTGAGAGGAAAAGAGGTAAATATTGAGGTTGATATTATTGCCAAGTATGTTAAAAAGTTTATTTATTCCGGGGGTGACCAGAAGTGAGTATTTTCAGCAGTATAGAGGAGGCTATCAAGGATATCAGGAGGGGCAGAATGGTAGTGGTGGTTGATGATGAGGAGAGGGAGAATGAGGGGGATATCATTATGGCTGCGGAGAAGGTGGACCGGGAGAAGATTAATTTTATCGCCACCCACGCCAGGGGACTGATATGTGTGGCTCTGGAAGGTGACCGGCTGGACCAGCTCAGACTGGATATGATGGTCAGGGAGAACACCGCCAAGATGTCTACTCCCTTTACCGTCTCAGTGGATGCCAGAGAGGGAACCACCACCGGCATATCAGCCGCCGACCGGGCTGTTACTGTAAAGACGCTTATAGACAGTGATACCACTCCGGAGGATCTGGCACGTCCCGGACACATTTTCCCTCTCAGAGCGGCCAGGGGGGGAGTATTGAGAAGAGCGGGACATACCGAGGCTGCGGTGGATCTGGCCAGACTGGCGGGTTTATACCCCGCCGGAGTTTTATGCGAGATTATGGCCAGGGATGGTTCCATGGCCCGGGTTCCCCAGCTGAAGGAATTTGCCGAGCAATTTGGTTTGAAGATGATAACCATATATGATCTGATCGGGTATCGCCGCAGAAACGAAACCCTGGTTAGGCAGAGAGCGCATACTACTCTCCCCACCAAATACGGAGAGTTCAAGCTTATTGCCTACCAGGGAATACTGGACAGTTCGGAGAGTGTGGCCCTGGTGATGGGAGAACCATGGGAGGAGGAAAGCTGCCTGGTGAGGGTTCATTCCCAGTGTCTCACCGGGGATGTGTTCGGTTCCCTGCGGTGTGACTGCGGTGAGCAGCTCCATAAATCGATGGAAAAGATAAGCCGGGCGGGGAGCGGAGTTGTTCTTTATATTCAGCAGGAGGGTAGGGGAATAGGACTGATCAACAAGATCAGGGCGTATGCCCTTCAGGACTGTGGCAGGGATACCGTGGAAGCCAATGAGGAGCTGGGATTCCCGCCCGATTTGCGCGATTACGGTATAGGAGCTCAGATCCTGGCGGATCTCGGACTGCATAAGATAAGATTGCTTACCAATAACCCCCGCAAGGTAGTGGGTTTGAAGGCCTATGGCCTGGAGATCATAGAGAGGGTTTCCCTGGAGATACCACCCAACCGGAAGAATTTTAAATACCTGTCCACCAAGCGGGATAAGCTGGGGCATCTGTTTTTCAACCTGGATTCCCCCTCCCCTGATAAATGCGGCAAGTTCGGCGAAGGGGGATTGACTAATGCCGGCAAGGATTAATCCGGCGGGCTATTTTTAATCAATAGAGAAAGGGAACTGTTAACAGAAGGAGTAAATAATGGTAAACCAGATAGCCGGTAATCTGACAGGAAAGAACAGATCTTTTTCAGTAGTTATCAGCCGGTTTAACCAGCTGGTATCGGGGCACCTGCTGGAGGGAGTTAAAGACTGCCTGCTGAGGCACGGCGTTTCTGAATCGGATGTAACGGTATACTGGGTTCCCGGTTCATTCGAGATCGCTCAGGCTGCCGGTAAGGCCGCCCGGACGGATGTGGATGGAGTGATTTGTGTAGGGGCCCTGATCAGGGGTGATACTCCGCATTTCGATGTGCTGGCCCATCAGGTGGTGAAAAGTATCCATGATGTTTCAGTAAGGGCGGATAAGCCGGTGGCCTTCGGTGTTATCACCGCCGATACTCAGGAGCAGGCTCTGGAGAGAGCGGGCAGCAAGGCGGGGAACAAGGGCTGGCAGGCGGCTTTATCGGCTCTGGAGATGGTCGACCTGTGGGACCGGATACAGGGGCAACTATGAGTAAGAGAAGAAAGGCCCGTGAAATAGCTCTTCAGTCCCTCTATGCCTGTGAGATATCGGAGGGGCAGTGGGAAAAATCGCTGGAGAACAGTTTTTCCCGCCGGGGTCCCTCAGAGGCGGTGCGTGAATATGCCACCATGATTCTGGAAGCTGTGAAGGGTAATATGGAAGTTATCGACCGGACCATCGCCGATCATCTGGATAACTGGGAGCTGAAGGATCTTCCTCTGGTGGACAGGACTATTCTGCGAATAGCAGTAGCCGAATTGATGTATCTTGCCGATACTCCCACCAGGGTTATTATTAATGAGGCGGTGGAAATAGCCAACCGGTTCAGTTCCGGTGGAGCGGGGAAGTTCGTCAACGGAGTGCTGGATAGTTTGGCCGGGGAGGTCCGGACGGATTGAAATATTTTATTATCTCGGATATACATTCCAATGTCAGGGCTCTGGAGGCAGTCATGGAAGCTTACCGGGAGGAGTATCCCTGCTCCATGATTTTTCTGGGTGATTGCATAGGTTATGGTCCCCATCCCAACGGATGTATGCAGAGGATACTGAATATACCAGACAGTAAGATCCTGATGGGTAATCACGAATGGGCTCTGCTGCACCGGCTGGAAAGACGTAATCTCAGTCAGGTTGCCCTGGAGGCTCTGGAATGGACCGACCGGGTTCTGTCCGCAGAGTATCATCAGGCCATCCGGGATAGATTCATGATGACTCACCGGAAGGGTAAGCTTCTGGCGGTGCATTCTTCCCCCTCCGTGCCGCGGGATTGGAACTATATCCATACCCTCTATGATGCCCGGCCCGCCTTTACCTCGGAAGATTTTGAAGTATGCCTGGTGGGCCATACTCATGTAGCCGGGGTATTCTCATTTTTCTCCTCAAAGGATTTTTCTCCCTCCGACGGAGAGGAGCTGATCCTTCGGCCGGAAGAGAGGTATATCATCAATCCGGGCAGTGTGGGGCAACCCCGGGATGGTGATTCCAGAGCGGCCTTCTGTATCTATGATACGGATGATGGAAAGATAACTTTCCGGAGAGCTGAATATGACATAGCAGCAGCAGTGGAAGAATTCAGAGAGGCCGGGTTGCCGGAGATTCTGGGTGAAAGGTTGCTGATTGGAGCCTGATAACGGGTCATGAATGCCGGAAGAATATCGGAAAAGAAGCACTGGGACAATTTCTGGAATAAATCCCCCTCGGTGGACCAGATCTATCCCAACCAGGGAAGAGTGCGGGAACATCTGGAAGACGTTGTATCCCTGGAGGGGAAGAAGATACTGGAGGTAGGTGCCGGAACGGGGAGGGATGGAATAGACATGGCCGAGTCGGGTGCATGGGTGATCTCACTTGACTACAGTCAGTCCAGCCTGGAGATGATCGCTTCCCAGACGGGCATGGAGAGCAGGGTAGCCCCCTGCTGTGGAGATGGTTTTGCCTTGCCCTTCCGGGAGGATAGTTTCGATATTGTCTTCCATCAGGGTCTGCTGGAACATTTCCGGAACCCCGGGGATATGCTGGCAGAAAATTTCAGGGTACTGAAACCGGGGGGGTATCTTCTGGTGGATGTACCTCAGAAGTTTCATTATTATACCATAATCAAACATATCATGATCGCCGCGGGTAAGTGGTTCGCCGGGTGGGAAACGGAGTACACCGTGGGTGAA
This sequence comes from uncultured bacterium, assembly GCA_964613215.1. Lineage (GTDB taxonomy): Bacteria > Krumholzibacteriota > Krumholzibacteriia > Krumholzibacteriales > CAZTHK01 > CAZTHK01. The sequence goes on from CAZTHK010000002.1 coordinate 124,941, forward strand.
CTGGAATGGATGATGAAAGAGGAATCGTTTCGGCCGGTATCCTTTTACGGAGAGTGGATGAATCCGCCCATCTGGTACAGGATGCTGAGAAGGCTGCTCCTGTACGGAGGATTAACCATCCCCATGTATCCGGCCCTGTTCAGATTTTACGGGAGAAAGCTGGGAGGGATCCGGAGGTGGTTGTCCCGGCGGAGGTGGGCTGCTTATTTTGCCGTGGTTATCGGTGTGATAGCGGTAAAGAAAGCTGAAGGAGGAGGGAACTAGTGAAGCTGATGGCCCTTAACTGGAGGGATATGAACCACCCTGAAGCGGGAGGAGCGGAGGTGCACCTGCATGAAATACTATCCTATCTGGTTTCAAAGGGACATCAGGCTACCCTTATAAGTTCTGCATTCCCGGGATGCCGGGAGGAAGAGACTCTGGAGGGGATCAGGATCATCAGGGGGGGGCACTGGTTCGATGCCAATTTTACACTTCCCCGGCTGGCCCGGAAGTACCTGAGTAAAAATCGATGCGATGTAATTCTGGAGGATATAAACAAGGTTCCCTTCTATATGCCTCTCTATACCGATGTCCCGGTAGTACCGGTCATTCCGCACTTATTCGGTACCACCGTTTTCAGGGAGTCCAATTTTTTGGTGGGTTCCTATGTGTTGATGATGGAGAAACTGATCCCCCTGATATACCGTAATTGCCGATTTATGGTTATCAGCCCCAGCACCAGGGATGATCTGGTAGAGAGAGGTATTCCGCCAGAGAATATCCAGGTCATTCTGTGCGGGCTGGATCACCGACGTTACCGTCATATGGACCTGGAGAGATTCGAACAGCCCACCATAGTTCATCTGGGAAGGTTGAGGAAATACAAGGGAATTGAGATAGTAATGGCTGCCATGAAGTCCGTGACGGAGAGAATACCCTCTGCCAGACTGGTGGTAATCGGGGATGGCCCTTACCGGAAAAACCTGGAGGGGGTGGCTGACAGAATGGGATTGGACCACTCCGTATCATTTATGGGATATATGGAGGGAGAGGAGGTGGTGAAATTCCTTAACAGGTCTCATCTCCTGTTCAATGCAAGTCCCAAGGAGGGTTGGGGATTGACCATTGTAGAGGCCAATGCCTGCGGATTGCCTGTGGTGGCCAGCGACAGTCCCGGTCTGAGGGACTCGGTCAGGCACGGCGAAACAGGTTTCCTGGTTCCCTACGGTGACAGCCGGGCATTCGCTGACAGGGCGGTACAGTTGTTCCAGGACAAGGAGCTGTGGAGAAAGATGAGCGATGGAGCGCTTCAGCGGGTCAGGGAACTGACCTGGGAAAGATGCGGAGAGGAGACAGAACGGTTTCTGGAGAAGATTTTATCAGGAAGCAGGGATAGCTGATTGAATATGAAGAAATGGCTCTTTCAGGCTTTAAAGATCGTGGTCAGTTCAGGCCTGATCGTGTTTCTGGTAATGAAACTTTCCCCCGGTGAACTGATCCCTCAGGTCATGGCTATGGAGGTGCTGCCTCTGATAGCCGGGATTATTATTTTCCTCTTCAGTAATATTCTGGGGGCGCTCCAGTGGCACCTGCTGCTAAGGGGGGGTGAGATCAGTCTTCCTCTATCCAGAACGGTACGCCTCTATTTTGTGGGGCTTTTCTTCAACAATTTCCTTCCCGCCAATGTGGGAGGGGACGCCGTGAAGATATACGATGTGGCGAGGGACGGAAATGATCCTCATCATGTGTTTGCAGTTACCCTGCTGGACCGGGTGGTTGGCATAACCGCGCTCTGCATGCTGGCTCTTGTCTCTTCGTTGATTCTGTTGATCCGGGGGGGGAATGAAAATATGTGGTTCTATATGGCTATAGCCGGTACCTGTATTATTCTGGTTTTTACGGTTATTGCCAGCAGGGGTATGTCCAATCTGATCAGAGGCCTGGTCAGAAATATCGGGATCTGGAAGATAGGGGAACGGATAGAAAATATACTGAATCATCTGAGCAGATTCAGAAGAATGAGGCCCCTGCTGGGAAGGGTTATACTGCTGGCTCTGGTTGTTCAGTTCCTCAGGATCACCACCCATATGATGGTGGGAAGTTCTCTGGGAATAAACCTGTCGGCCTGGGATCTGGTGCACTTTTATGTTTTTGTTCCCCTTCTGGGATTGCTGATGGTTCTTCCTATCTCCATAAATGGATGGGGAATACGGGAAGGAGCCGGGATTCTTCTGTTCACTCAGATTGGGGTCAGTCAGGAGCTGGCCTTTCTGATGGAATTTATTACGGCAGCGGTGATGATCACGGTAAGCCTGGGGGGAGGGATACTGTTTTTATGGAGACATATCGGCAAAAGAGGGGTAAAAATTGAAAACGGGGGGGCAGGATAGCTAAAACTTCTTTTATTGGATGCGGATATTGTGTAAGTTTATTAAATTCGCAGTATAGGTATTTATCAGGAGAGGGTTGCCGCAGATGAGGGAAAAAACTTTATATATTTCGATCAGCATTGTGGTGTTCGCGGTCAGCCTTATTACCTATGTTTTGACTATGGCTGCCACCGCCTCATTCTGGGATGCCGGAGAATTCATAGCAACATCCTATATTCTGGGGATTCCGCATTCTCCCGGAACACCCCTTTACGTTCTGGTAGGTAGAGTTTTTTCCATGCTGCCTCTCCCCCTCAGCATAGCTGAGAGGATAAATTTCCTCTCCGCCCTGTGCGGGGCTCTGGGTGTGATGGTGGCTTACATGATCATGGTGGAAGTGGTGAAATTCATGTTCGGTTCTGCCAGGGATGGATTGATCCGGATGATATATTTCCTGGGGCCGGCGGCAGGTGCATTCTTCCTGACCTTCAGTAATACTTACTGGATCAATGCTATAGAGGCGGAGGTGTATGCTCTCAGTGCCCTGGTAATGGGTCTGTGCACCCTGCTGGCACTGAGATGGTTCAGGAATCCCACCGGCGGATTATCTTCCCGGGCAAAGGAAAAGATTAGCAGGGGAATGTCCGCTGGTGAGGCTAAAGCGGTTATCGCCCGGCAGGAGGATAAGAACCGTGTTCATTCCCGTAACCTGGTTCTGCTTATCGTTTATCTTCTATCCCTGGGAATAGGTTTCCACCTGGGAACCATCCTGGTATACCCCGGAATTTTTCTGCTGTTTCTGATGGTGAGGAATAAGAGCTTCAGCAACTTCGAACTGCTTATCTTTACCTTCGGAATGGCCGCCCTGGTTGCAGATATGACCATGCACCGCAACTCCATGCTAACGGTGGTACTTCTGATAATTTTCGGTGTGCTGGTAGTGTGGAGCTGGGTTTCGGAGGGCAAATTCGCACTTTTTGCCACTCTGCTGTTCATCCTGGGGATATCTGTCCATCTCTTTCTTCTGATCCGCAGCGGACATGACCCCGCTATCGATGAAGTGAATCCTGAGACCTGGGAATCCCTCTATGCCCATCTGCGCAGGGAACAGTATCCTCCCATCGATATTTTTGAAAGAAAAGCCCCCCTGATGTTCCAGTTCGAATATTTCTGGAATTATTTTGTCAGCCAGTTCCGGATGCTGGGAGATTATATGATAGGCGTATTCAATGTGGGGAGAGCAGCGGTGGCAATTCCCATGATACTGGGCATATACGGTATAGTATCCAACTATCAGCGGAACAGAAAGACCTGGGTTCTTCTGTTTGTTACCTTTCTGCTGAATTCTCTGGGCCTGATGATATTCCTGAACTTCAGCGCTTCCGAAGTCAGGGAAAGGGATTATTTCTATACCGGCGCTTTTTACTACTTCGCCCTGTTTATCGGAATAGGAGCATCCGCCATAATGATGGCGTGGTGGGAAAAGGCCAGGGAGAAGGGCGAGAATTACTCCCTCAGAATTGTATCCCTGGCTCTGATTTTACTTATCTGTTCCGTTCTTCCGGCCCGCCACTTCTGGTTTACTCACGACCGGTCCGGGAACTATATTCCCCGCGATTATGCTTACAATATGCTGGCTGAGCTGGAGCCGGATGCCATCATATTCACCAACGGAGATAACGATACCTTTCCCCTGTGGTACATCCAGTGTGTGGAGGATTTCCGGACGGATGTAAGGGTGGCCAATCTCAGTCTGCTCAATACCGACTGGTACATTCAACAGCTCAGGGATGAGGAGCCAGAGGTTCCCATATCTCTGAGTGACCGGGAAATAAAAAACCTCAGGCCCGTTGCCACCAGGGAGGGTGAGGTAATATGGAAGCGGGACAGAGCGGTGATGCACATCATCCAGGAGACCAACTGGTCCAGGCCGGTTTATTTCGCTGTTACCGTTCCCAGGAATGTATGGAAGCCCTACGAGAAGTATCTGGAAATGAGGGGGATGTCCAGAAAACTGGTTACCCGAAAGGGAGAATTCATGGTTAATGAATTCATGATAGCGCGTAACTTCGATCATATCTATAAGTTCAGGGGGGTCTTAACCGGGGATGGAATGAGGGATGAGTCGGTTTACAAGGATGAGAATACCGAAGGCATGTTTGTGAATTTCGCTGTGGCCGGTTTTCAGCTGGGCCAGAAACTGGCTGCCCGGGGGGAGTATCGGGAGGCAGCCAGAAGATTAAGGTTGGCTCTTCAGTTCGATCCGGATTTCAAATGGGCTAATCTATATCTGGGGACCTATTACAGTTTGAGTGGAGACACTGACCGGGCTATAGGTCATTACCGGAAATGCATCAGAGAAAATCCCCGGGAGGGGGATTACTGGTTGAGGCTGGCCAGTATCTACGAGTCCCAGGGTCAGATCAACGCATCTCTGCAGAATCTGCTGGAGGGTTCCAGGATGGATCCGGATAACAGGGATATATTCAGATACGGAGCAAGGATGGCGGCTATGGTGGGGCAGAAGCAGCTGGCTGATGACTTCATACGCAGATGGCTGGAGAATCATCCCCGGGACAGTGAATTCAGGGCAATGAGATCGGAACTGGATAGTATATCCCGGTCCATGCAGGATAACCAGATGAATATTGATAAACCAGAGGGGGAATTGCCAGAGTGAGTTCCAGAGTTATGGTAACCGGAGCCGCAGGTTTTATCGGTTCACACCTCTGCGAGAGGTTGCTTGAGGATGGACTGGAGGTGACCGGGATTGACAGTTTCACCGATTACTACTCTCCGGGCAGAAAAGAGAGGAATATATCCAGGGCTCTGGATAACAGTAACTTCCGCCTGATCCGGGAAGATCTCAACTTTTGTGATATCAGCGGGCTGCTGGATGGAGTGGAATGTGTATTTCACCTGGCTGCCCAGGCGGGGGTCAGAAGGAGCTGGGGCGAAGAATTCGAATATTATGTTGATTCCAATATCCGGGCTACTCAGAGGCTTCTGGAGTCAATTAAAAAGAAGGGAGCGATCAGGTTGATCTATTCCTCTTCCAGCTCTGTATATGGAGACTGCCGGGAGCTTCCCATGCAGGAGGAACATCCGCTCAGGCCGGTCTCTCCGTATGGTGCCACCAAGCTCACCGGGGAGAATCTGTGTGAGCTATATCACCATAATTTCGGAATGAAGTATGCCGCACTCAGGTATTTTACCGTCTACGGACCACGGCAGCGTCCCGATATGGCCTTCAGCCGTTTCATAACCTCTGCCATGAGGGATGAAAGCATCGAAATATACGGGGATGGAAGACAGACCAGGGATTTTACCTACGTGTCGGATGCGGTGGAGGCCAACGTACTGGCATACCACTACCGGGGGAATGATAGGATATTCAACATAGGGGGAGGCAGTAGAGTTTCCCTTATGAAGGTAGTAAATATGATCGGTGAGATTACCGGCACCTCCATGAAGAAGGAGTTCTGCCAGCCGGCCAAGGGGGACGTTCGAGATACCTGGGCGGACACGGAGAGAGCGCGCAGCGAGCTGTCCTTCAAACCCCGGATCAAGCTGGAGGAGGGGATAGCGAGTGAGATAGAATGGTACAGGAAACATTCCTGTGAAGGCGGAGAGGTCTGATTTGAAAGAGCAGGATAAAGACCGGATATCTGTAATTATTCCCCTTTATAATGAGAGGGAGAGCCTGGAGGAGCTCTATACCAGGCTGGTCAAGAGCCTTGAGCCGGCCTCTTCCGGGCTGGAACTGATATATGTGGATGACGGTTCCACCGACGGTTCTCTGGAAGTGCTGAAAAAGCTGAGGAGTAGGGACAGCCGGGTTAAGATCATCAGCTTCAACCGGAACTACGGCAAATCTGCGGCTCTGTCTGATGGTTTCCGGGCAGCCCGGGGTGACTTTGTAGTCACCATCGATTCTGATCTTCAGGATATACCGGAGGAGATCCCTGAATTGCTGGATAAACTGGAGGAGGGCTTCGATCTGGTATCGGGCTGGAAGAGGGACCGTAAAGATCCCATAACCAAAACCATCCCTTCCAGATTCTTTAATATGGTGACATCCCTGGTCAGCGGAATTAAACTTCATGATTTTAACTGCGGACTTAAAGTTTACCGCCGGGAGGTAGTAAAGAGTATATCTGTATACGGCGAGTTGCACCGCTTTATCCCTGTTCTGGCTGGCTGGGAGGGCTTCAGAGTTACCGAGAAGAGGGTGTCTCATCAGGAGAGAAGATACGGCATCAGCAAATTCGGGGTTAACCGTTTTCTCAATGGGTTCTTCGACCTGCTGACTGTTATGTTTATCACCAGAAGGGCCAAATCCCCCCTCCATTTCTTCGGCCGGGTGGCCCTGGTATTTTTTCTGATCGGGGGCGTTATCACACTATACTTTGTTGTTCGATGGATATCGGGACAGGGACTCCACGTCCGGCCCATTATGGTAGGAGGACTGGTATTGATAGTGATAGCCATCCAGATCGCTTCATTCGGACTTCTGGCGGAATTATTTACCTCCAAGAATGAACTTGATGTCTCATATCGAGAGTATCCGGTAGATGACTGACCATTCTGTTAAAAGAAAACTCAACCTCTGTCTGGTAGGCCCTGCATATCCATACCGCGGAGGAATATCACACTACCACACCTGTCTTGCCAGGGAGTTGAAGAAGAGGCACCAGGTTCGGGTTATTAATTACAGCCGCCTCTATCCTGAATTCCTCTTTCCCGGCAAAACACAGTACGATGAGAGTAGCCGTTCCCTGGCAGTGGAATCGGACAGGATGATAGATTCACTTAATCCATTCACCTGGGTGAGGGCGGGATTTCATATCGCCTCCACCAGGCCCGATCTGGTGTTATTTCAGTGGTGGCATCCCTTTTTTGCCCCGGCCCTTTCCAAGATAGGTGGAATATTGAGGATTCTGCGCCGGGGCAGGATAATATTCATCTGTCACAATGTTATTCCTCATGAAAGTTTTCCCCTGGCCGGGACGCTGTCCCGGCTGGCTTTCAGCATGGCCCACGGCTATATAGTTCAGTCCGGGGAGGACCGGGACAATCTTCTGGAATTAAAAAGGGATGCCCGGCTGGAACTTAATCCCCATCCCATATACGATTTCTTCAGGAGCGGGGAGATAACCAGGGAGGAGGCAAAAAGGGAGATCGGGGCGGGGGAAGAACCACTGCTGTTATTCTTCGGTTATATCAGGCCCTACAAGGGGCTCGAGTATCTGATCAGGGCGATGCCCCGGATATCCAGGGAGACCGGAGCGAAACTTATGGTAGTGGGTGAATTCTACCAGGATCAGAGCAGTTACCGCGATCTGGTGGACGAGTTGGACTTGAATAATATGGTCAGCTTCGTGGATCGATATGTGGGAAACGAAGAAGTGGAAAGATACTTCGTAGCCTCCAACCTGGTGGTGCTTCCCTATCTCAGCGCCACCCAGAGCGGGATTGCCCAGATAGCCATAGCGTTTAACCGGCCGGTTGTAGTCACCAGGGTGGGAGGGCTTCCGGAAGTGGTCAGGGAGGGAAGAACCGGTTTTGTGGTATCTCCGGCTAGCAGCAGGGAACTGGAGGAGGCGGTGATAAAGTATCTCAGTGAGGGATGGGAGGAGAAGATGAAGCCTGACTTCGAAGAGGAGAAGGAACGGTTTTCCTGGTCTCATATGGCCGATACGGTGGAGAAGCTTTACTACCGGATAGGGGAGGGGGAATAATTTGAATGAACCGCTGCTGTATGTAGTGATTCTCAACTGGAATGGGGAAGGGGTCATCCGGGAATGCCTGGATTCCCTTGAGAGAGTGGAGTATGACCCTCTCCAAATTGTGGTGGTGGATAATAATTCCACTGATGATTCCGCAGGGATGGTGAGGGATAATTATCCCGGGGTGAAATTGATTGAGAATGACAGAAACCTTCTCTTCGCCGGTGGCAACAACGTTGGTATCAGATACGCCATGGAAGAAGGAGCGGATTATATTCTGTTACTGAACAATGACACCGAGGTGGATGCCGGTTTTGCCGGGAATCTGATGGATGCCATAAGGAATAATAACAGGATCGGGATTGCCGGGCCGAAAATACTGTATCATCATGAACCGTCCAGAATATGGTACGGAGGAGGTGGATTTTATCCCCTCCTGTGGATCCCCCGCCATATCGATATCAGGAAAGATGAAAATGAAGCCGGGAATGAAGGCGGTGATACCGGCTATGTTTCCGGGTGCTGCATGCTTATCAGAAAAGAGGTTATAGATGATATCGGGCTTCTGGACGCCTCATACCACATATATTGTGAGGATGTAGATTATTGCCTTAGAGGATGGAGGGCAGGCTGGAGATGTATCTATGAACCTTCCGCCCGGGTCTATCACAAGGTTAGTTCAAGCAGCGGAGGCGGAATGACTCCTTATAAGCTGGAGAACCGTCTGGTGAGCACCGCCAGGTTATTCAGGAGATTCAGGCCCGTCCTCTGGAGATTGACTGTTTTACCCCTTCATGCCCTGGGATTTATTGTTCTCTGCCTGATTCTGACTGTAACCGGGAGGTGGAATTTAGTGGGGGCATGTATTCGTGGTGCTGTAAGAATATGGAGGGGTGATCACCGGCAATCGGGTGGATAGTTATGCGTCCGGGGAAGATTATTCCTTTGGAGTTGACTGACTTTATTTTGCATGTTTACTTAAACAGGTGAAAGTGATAGACTTATTGGGTATGATCCTTTACTGGAACCGGGGTTGAGGATAGCTGTACAGGGACGGTTCCACACCCCTGTTCGGTCAGGCTTTGGCCAGGAGGTAAGTATTTGAAGGATAAAGCCGGCAACCCGGCGAAGGGCCGGGAAGGGACATATATAGCCGATTTTCTGGAATCCGCCACTCCCCTGAGGAGGGGAATAATGGTTGTCCTCACCCTGGTGGTGCTGCTGGCCGTACTGATGCCCGAGCTGGTCTTTCATGACCGGATATTTCTGGTTCCCGATACCAAGGCTCCCATAAGTTTCTCCTCGGTAGGAAAGGAAGCGCTGGATAAGGGCACCTATCCACTGTGGAATCCATATATATTCTGTGGTATGCCCAGTTATCAGAGCATGGCTTATAATCCATATCTTTACCCTGTTTCGCTGCTTACTCATTTTCTCCGGACCAGTTTGAACTTTCCGGAGATGACCTGGCTGCTGTTCCACTATCTGATGGCCGGCCTGGGAGTTTACCTGCTTCTGAGATCCCTGGATGTCAGAGCCACCATATCCCTTCTGGCCGGTTGTGTATTCATAATGTTACCCAATTACCTGGCTATGGGAGCCAATGGTCACGGATCGCAGGCCTGTGCGGTGGCATATATGCCCTATGCTCTGCTGATGGCTCACAATATATTCCGGGGCTACCGCCGGCTGACCATGGCGGCGCTGCTGGCTGTGGTACTGGGATTTCAGATGCTCCGGGCTCATATCCAGATATCTTACTACACCTATCTGCTGGTAGGCCTCTTCCTGGTGTTCCAGGGAGTCCGGTTACTGAAACAGGGCAGAAGGCGGGAGTTTCTGGTTGACTGCGCCTACCTGGCTGGTGCAGTGGTAGTGGCGGTGGGGATATCAGCATCTCTGCTCTTTCCGGTTAAGGCGTACGCACAGTATTCCATCCGGGGGGGGGGGAGCGCAGGAGGGCTGGATTACAGCTATGCCACCGGGTGGAGCCTGCATCCCCGGGAAATACTTACCTTCCTTTTTCCCTGGGCGTTTGGTTACGGAAAGATAACCTACTGGGGGAGCATGCCCTTTACCGATTTTCCCAACTATCTGGGAGTACTGGTAGTGGCATTTTCTGTGATAGGGGCTTTCCTGATGAAAAACAAATGGAAGTGGTTTCTGATTATCACGGCGTTCCTTTCCACCCTGCTCAGTTTCGGGAAGTTCTTCCCGGTACTGTACAACCCCATGTTCAAATATTTTCCATATTTCAACAAATTCAGGGTTCCGGTGATGGTCCTGATCGTACAGCAGCTGGTCCTGGTGGTTCTGGCAGGTATGGGTGTGGAGGAATATCTCGGCAGGAGCCGCCGTGGAGATCTGCCCTACTGGTTGGGCGGCAGGTACACCCGGTGGTATCTTATAACCGGAGCAGCCCTCCTGATTGTGGTTCTGGTGGGGGGGGAGAGCCTGCGCAGCAGTATAACCGGGAGTGGGACCATAAGGGAGTCATTGAGAGGACAGCGGCAGTGGGTTGAAATGGCAGCCCGTTCTTTCTCCGGTGATCTTATAAGGACGGTCTTCTTCTTCGCCTGTGTGGCGGCGGTACTATATCTGGTTTCTCTGAAAAAGATCACCGGTGTAGTTATGGTGGCGGTGCTGGCGGCGATTGCCTTCTTCGATTTATACACTGCCACCAGGCCGGTTCTGCACCCCGAGGATACCTGGGAAATGGAAGGGTTCCGGATAATCCATGACGTTTCAGAGAGGGAGGAGTATAAGCAGGAGACCGAGGTAGCCGCATTCCTCAACCGGGACCGGGCAATTTTCAGGATTTTCCCGGTACCGGAGGCCCGTCTGGAACAATGGACATACAGTTCTCCCCACTTCAGCGACAATACCTTTATGATTTCACGTATCTTTTCTATCGGGGGATATCATGCCGCCAAGTTGAAGAACTATCAGAATGTCATGGAGACCATGTTCGCAGAATTCAGGCAGGGGGGATTCCCCCTTGATATTCTCAATATGCTCAACGTTAAGTATTTTGTTTCCAGGTTCAGGATGTTCAGGGAGGATTCACCCTTTGAACTGGTATGGAAGAATGATCAGAACTTCATTTACCGTAACCCGGAATTTCTGCCCCGGATCTTTTTTGTGGATCGATACCGGATAACCAGGCCGGGTGAGGAGCTCAGGCTTATGGCAGGTGAAGGGTTCCATCCCTCCAACGAAGTATTGTTGAGGAAGGAGCCGCCCTTCCAGCCCCGTTCCAGCGAAGGCAGCACCGCCCGGATAGCCGAGTACAATCTCAATTCGGTAGTGATAGAGGCGGAGGTGGAGAAGAGCTGCATTATGGTGATCAGCGAAATATACTATCCCGACTGGAAAGCCAGGGTGGACGGTGAAGAAATGGAAATGATGACAGCTAACCACTGTCTCCGGGCCCTGCCGGTTGAACCCGGCCGTCATACCATCCGTATGGAATTTTCATCTGATGTTATCAGGGCTTCCTTTACCGCATCCTTTATATCTCTGGCGCTGGTAATAATAGTATTGGTTTATGCCACGGTTATTAACAGAAGAAGGAGGACTGGCGGTTGAAAGCGCTGGTAGTAGTACCCACATACAATGAAAAGGAAAACATAGAGAAGATACTGGAATGCGTGCTCAGTCAGGGGGAATGGGTAGAGGCGCTGGTAGTGGATGATAACTCGCCGGATGGTACCGGGGAGATTGTTGATTCCATCGCCCGGGATAACCGGAGGGTGCATATTATTCACCGGGAGAGCAAGATGGGTCTCGGTTCAGCATACATCCGGGGTTTCAAGTGGGCTCTGGAAAATACCGATACCGAATTCGTTTTCGAGATGGACGCCGATTTTTCCCATGATCCGGATGCCATTCCCCGGTTTCTGGAAGCAGCCCGGGATAGTGACCTGGTTATAGGATCACGTTATTTATCGGGAATCACCGTGGTTAACTGGCCGCTCAGCAGGCTGATTCTAAGTTACAGTGCAAATCTCTACACCAGAATAATCACCGGTCTTCCCCTTACTGATTCAACCGGTGGCTACAAGTGTTTCCACCGCCATGTCCTGGAACAGCTGCCCCTGGATACAGTAAAGAGCGATGGATACTCCTTTCAGATCGAGATGAATTTCTTATGTTGGAAGAAGGGTTTTCGAATAAAGGAAATCCCTATTGTATTTACCGACAGAAGAGTTGGTATTTCCAAGATGTCGAGGAAGATAATCTGGGAAGCTGCATTTATGGTTTGGCGGCTGCGTTTCATGAGACCTAAGAGGTGGGGAGGCTGATTTCCCCTTTTGCAGGAAATGTATTTATCAATTGTAATTGTAACTCACAACAGTTATCAGGCAGTGGGAAAGTGTCTGGATTCCATCGGGGATAATCCCCCCTCTCATCAGTATGAGATTATTGTGATCGATAATGCCAGCTCGGACGGCACCTGTGAGATGATATCCAGCGGTTATCCTTCGGTGCGGCTTATAGCAAACAGTGATAACAGGGGATATGCCAGAGGGGTCAACCAGGGTATCAGGGAATCCCGGGGAGAGGAGGTGCTGATATTGAATCCGGATATAGAGGTGAAAGAGGATTCCATAGACAGGCTGGTGGAATTTATGGATCAGCATCCCGATGCCGGAATTGCAGCATCCAAACTGATATACCCGGACGGGAGCCTTCAATATTCCTGCAGGACCTTTTACAATCTGAAGATCATTCTGATGAGGCGAACCTTTCTGGGAAAGCTGTTTCCCCGGGCCGCCCCCCTGCGGGAACACCTCATGCTGGATTACCATCATAAAACTCCCAGAAAGGTGGACTGGGTATTGGGGGCCTGTATGCTGGTCCGGAAGAAGGTTCTGGACAGAGTAGGGTTAATGGATGAGAGATTCTTCCTGTATATGGAAGATACCGACTGGTGCTCCAGAATGAAGAAATGGGGGTATTCGGTTTACTACGTGCCGTCGTCGGTGATGATACACAAGTATGAAAGATCCAGTGCCGGAATGGTATTTAAATCCCCTTCTCTGATACATCTGCTCAGTTTCATGCGTTATTATGAGAAGTGGAACCGGTTCTTTTATTTTCTCAGACGTCACAGGGAGACTCTGAAAACAGCTGTCTTCATAATTTCAGACCTGATAGCCATAAATGCCGCCTTTTTCGGAGCGTATTATCTGCGGGATTTCATGCAGCCCTTTTTCGTTAATGAACTCTACCCCCTCAGCTGGTATTATTTCTTCATACTGTTCTATAACCTTGTATTCGTAGTTACCTTCCTTTTCAGCTCGCTGTACCGGATTCGAAGGGAAACCTCGTGGATGGATGAACTGATAAAAATTATAAGGGCGGTTTTCCTTGTTCTGATAATTCTTACTGCGGCCACCTACATCTCCAGAGTAAGAATTTATTCCCGGGCCGTACTGATCACCCATGCCTTCCTGGCTATCATTACGGTAGGGGGATTGAGACAGTTTATCAGAAAGATTCATCGCTATCTGGTCAGAGCCAGATTCGATCTGAAGAGGGTGGTTCTGCTGGGGGATGAGGAAGAAGCGGAAACAGCCCGGCAGAGATTATCTGAATTCCCCTCCCTGGGGCTGGATATAGTTGGATATGTAGGAGAGGGTGTGAATGCCCTGGGAAGGATGGAAAAGCTGCCTGAGATAATCGGGCAGCACAGGGTACAGGAAGTCATGGTACTCAGATCAAAGGTGAATCACCACAGTCTGTTCAGGGTGGTCAATACCCTGTATGATCATACCGTTCAGGTTCGCCTGGTTTCCGGCCTGGCCCGTTTCTTCGCCAGCAGGGCCAGGGTGGAGAGGATGGCCGGGTTGAGCATGTTCCTGATCGACAGGGGGGCGCTGGCAGCCTCCGGATGGGTGATGAAACGTACTATTGATATAATGGTTTCAATCCTGATTATACCTCTTTCAGCCCTTCTCCATGTGATATGCCGGATGTACGGATGGATGGGGGGAGGGGTGAGATTTCACAGCCAGAGGTGCTATGGTAACAAGGGTGATATTATCCTCTGGCCCAGGATGATCGGGAGGAGTGGTGGTGAAGCGAGTGATCTGTTCAAACCGGCTCTGCTATGGGAACTGATCCGGGGGCGGCTGACTCTGGTGGGACCTCCCCCCCTGTTTGAAGATGGGGGCAGATCCTCTCTTCACCAGGCGGGATTTCTGAAACCGGGAATAACCGGCTGCTGGCGTTTATTCCATTATCCCGACCGCGGGGAAGCGGAGTGGGATGAGACGGTAAATTTCCAGAACTGGTCTCTTACCAGGGACCTGGTGATAATAATCAGATCCATTGTTCCTTTTATAAAGGGTTCCTATCCGGAATGGTTTTTCAGGAAAGGATCGAAGGTATGAGATTAATTTATGCGCTGACTGTGGTGTTGGTAATTCTGACAGCCGGTACCGCATTATCCCAGGAGACCGGTGACTGGCATGTCTATATGGACGCCAGTGCGGTTAACAGAATAACCTGTCTGGGGGACAGCCTGTGGTGTGCCACCCGGGGAGGCATTCTTCTGTTCGATCTGCAGGATTCCACCTTTACTCACTATATGGATGGACTGGGTTTGAATCACGGTAATGTATCATCGGTGGTTACAGATGGGGGGGGTAACATCTGGGGCGGATTCACTTCGGGTGGAGTATTCAGGATTTTTAATACCGGCTCTGATCCGTCGGTAGAGGTATATACCGAGGTTAGAAATGGTATTCTCAGTGACAGCATTACCTGCATGTTATCGGTTGGTGAGGACGTTTACTACGGTTCAGAGGCCGGAGTAGCAAAATTCTATAATAACTTTCCTTCAGACGAGGAAGTGCTTACCGACAGTTTGCTGTCCAGGAAGGTATATGATATCACTGCGAAGGGTGATTCCCTGTTGGTGGGGTGCTCTGAAGGGTTGGCATATTTTGACCGGAATGATTTCAGTTATCAGCTGGACCGTATAGGGAAAGTAACCTCTATCTCTCTCTATCAGGGGAAGGTGTACTGTATAGTAAATGATCAGGTAGTAACCAATGATGGCGGAGCCTGGTCTGCGGTGGGTTCCTTTCCTCTTACCCCTCTGGAGATATCCTCCGGCGGAGGGGTGCTGGCCTGTACCTCCGCCAATAAGGTTTTTCGCTGGAACGGGACTGATTGGGAGGAGGTTTACGGATATGATATATATGATCCCCGGAATATCAGGGATGTTCTATTCAAGAGATACCGTGTTTCCAGGAGAGACACGGATCTGGAAATCTTCAGAACTATTGCGGTGGATGATAACGGAACTACCTGGGTGGGCGGAGTGCTGGATCAGCAGAAGAGGGGGACATACATCTCCGGAGCCTCCGGAGCAGCGTGGTTCAACAAATCGCCGGAGCAGCTTACCCAGAATGAAATAATCGAACTGTCCCTGGATCCGGAGGGAGGAATATGGTACAGCTCCAGACATTTCGGAATAGGCTATCTGGGTGATGAGGGAAACCGGGTTAATTATACTAGTTACAGGGGGGACATAGAGGGAGATAACGGTCTTTCCTATTTTGCCTATAATCTGGGATTACTGATGGATTCCAGCCGGAATCTATGGATCATGTCTCCCCACTACTATGGAGACAGGGATATGGATATGATAGATGTAGGGGTGGCTGAAAACAAGGCCGATGATCAGTGGAGCCATCTATCCCCGGGAGAGGAGATCACGTCCGATCTGTTTGTGAAAATAAAAGAGGACCCCGGGGGAAATATCTGGTTCCTGGCGGATGAGGTGGGGGTAATGAATATCCGCAGTGCGGATGGAAATAACTGGCTTTATATTGGTGAGGAGGATGGGTTGGAGTCGGGAAAAACATTTGATTGTGCTTTCGGGGAGGGTGGTAAGGTTTATCTGGCCCTGAGGGACTACGGGGTTCAGGTTTGGGATGTAGGGGGGTACAGCTGGCAGTTTCTGGAAGCGGGGGGATACTGGTACACCCTTATGTCCGAGGAGTTGGCCAGCACCGAGTTGCATTCCGTAGAGCTGGGAGATGACGGAACCGTGTGGGTGGGAACTGCAGCCGGAGTAGTAAGTTACAGGGACGGAGTTATCGATTCGCTCACCATCCGCGACCAGATTTCCGATGAGGGCCTGGTCGGTTCCATAGCCCGGGACCTGGAACGGGATGGTAACGGTAACATATGGGTGGCTTCCGACGGGGGGATAGATGTTATAGGCCCGGAGGGGGATGTGATAAAGACCTATACCTCCTTCTCCTACTGGAATCAGAGACTTCAGCTTATTTATTCGGAGAGGGTTATCTCTCCCCTGATATCACCGGTCTGCAATGCACTGGAATACCATGAGGGGGATAATACAATGTGGATAGGGACTGACAATGGCATGTATTCCCTTGATCTCTCCGCCGGGGAAGAGGAAGAGATCCCCCTATCCCGGATGATCCTTTATCCTAATCCAATCCATATCTACAGGGATAATTCTCTGAAAATATCCAGGATATCAGGAAGCGTGGATATTGAGATATATACCCTGGAGGGGGAGTTGGTGCATCAGATCGACGATGTGTCCGACGGTGATACGGTATGGGAATTGCTCACCATGAACGGATATAAGGTTGCCTCCGGTATTTATCTGGTGAAGGTTGATGCAGCAGGAACTACTCAATTAAGAAAGGTGGCGGTAATAAAGTAAGAGATATGTCTGAAAAGAGAGTACTCATAGTGGGAGCGGGCGAAGCCGGAAGGATGGTCCTGGATGAAATAAAGGATCATCCTCACCTGAATATAGACCCGGCGGGATATCTGGATGACAATCCTGACCTGGTGGGGGGTACGGTCAAATCCCTGCCGGTGCTTGGGAAGACAGACCGCCTGGAAGAGGTAATAGACCGGCATGGTATAGATGAGGTGATAATAGCTATACCAACTGCCCCGGGATACTTTATCCGCAGGATGCTGAAACGCTGCCGTAACGCTGAAGTTCCCTTCAAAATTGTCCCCGGGATCACGGAGATAATCCGGGGCGAGGTGAAGATAGAGCAGATCAGAGAGATACAGCCGGAGGATCTTCTGGGGAGGGAGACGGTAAGTTTTGACCTCCATTCCCTCCGGGAGAAACTATCCGGCAAGACCATTCTGGTTACCGGGGCGGGAGGCTCCATCGGAAGTGAGATATGCAGGCAGATTGCCAGGCTGAATCC
Source organism: uncultured bacterium (assembly GCA_964613215.1). Lineage (GTDB taxonomy): Bacteria > Krumholzibacteriota > Krumholzibacteriia > Krumholzibacteriales > CAZTHK01 > CAZTHK01. The sequence continues at coordinate 142,245 of CAZTHK010000002.1, forward strand.
GCGGGAAGTAATTCTGCTGGGCAGGGGGGAGAACAGAATATTCGACATAGAGGAGGAGCTCAAGAGCCTGGAAAAGGATTTCACCATCACTGCTGTTATTAACAACCTGAGAAACAGGAAGAGAGTGTTAAAGCTTTTTGACCGGATTTCGCCGGACATAGTCTATCATACCGCCGCCCACAAGCATGTCCACTATATGGAGAGGGAACCATCCGAGGCGGTTTTGAACAACATTAAGGGGAGTGTAAATCTGATTCAGGCGGTAGAGGAGGCGGGAGTGGATAAGTTCGTGTTCATATCGTCGGACAAGGCTGCCAATCCGAGTAGTGTTATGGGAGCAACCAAGAGAGTTATAGAACTCTACCTGAGAAGCAGGAATTGTGATGCTAATTGTCATTACATGGTGGTAAGGTTCGGTAATGTTATAGGCAGCGCAGGCAGCGTAGTTCCCCTTTTCCGTAAACAGATTGAGAGAGGGGGGCCGGTTACGGTCAGTTCGCCGGAAGCGGCCAGATACTTCATGAGTGTTAGTGAAGCCTCCCTTCTGGTGATTCGCGCCTCTGTACTGGGCAGGGGTGGCGAGACCTTTATTCTGAACATGGGGGATCCCATCAATATCCTTGAACTGGCCAGGGATATCGTGATAATGACCGGCCACGAGCCGGATGAGGAGATCGAGATCGAGATTACCGGATTGAGGGAGGGGGAGAAGCTTCATGAACAACTTATTAACGATGATGAGGAACTGGTGCCGGTGGAGCAAAAGTTAATGCTGGCCAGGTCTTCGGAAGAAGTCCCCGAAGACATCCGGAGAAGGATAAAAGAGATGATCGAGGCGGCAGAGAATGATCAGAACACCCAGGTATTGAGGTTGATCTCGAATTTGATACCACAGTTCAGTAGATAAAGCAGTGAATTCCCGGAGTAATGTAAAAAGTTGAATATCACAATCCAGACAGACCCTCCTCGGGATGAATTAGACGATTTCGTGGACTCCTGTGCGGGCTCTACCTTCTTTCATTCTTACGGCTGGATGGACTGTCTGGTAAATTGCTTCCGGAATTTCGAGCCGCTCTGGATCATTGCCAGGGAAGAAGGGGTTATCCGGAGCCTGATGCCGGTGGTTAAGATTCGCAGGGGACCCTTCAATGAATTGTGGTCTCTTCCCTTCGGAACTTACGGGGGGCCGGTGGGTGGGGAAGCACCCCTGCGGCTAATGATTCTGGATAAATTCATGGGTATGTCAAGGTCCTGGAAGTGTGTGCGGGCGGGTGCGGATATTTTCAATGCCGGGTTTGTTGATTTCCTGCCCCCCCATTTTGGCGGGGGGACCGAAGAATGCAGAATGGTGGACCTGGAGGGCGGTTTCGACAGATTCTGGAGCGACCGGATAAGCAGGAAAAGAAGGCAGATTTGTAACAGGGCGGACAGGAAGGGGATCACTGTTAAACCCCTGGATACTCTTTCGGAATTGAAGAAGCTGTATTCGCTCTACCAGGATAATTCTTCCGCCTGGGGGGGCGTTCATCCATATCCCTTCAGTTTATTCCGGGAACTTTTCAGAAGAAGGGGGAGAAGTGTTGTCATTCTGGGAGCATATCTGAAGGGAGGATTGCTGGGAGGTCACATAGACATGTACCAGGGTGTGATGGGTCAGGCCTGGCAGGCCGGAATGTCCCGGCAGGCTAACCAGTACGGAGCAGGACCGTTGCTTATCAGAGAGGCGGTGCGGGAAGCCTGTAACAGAGGGATGAAATTATTCAATCTGGGAAGCAGTGGAGGCCGGGAGGGGATAATATTTTTCAAGGAATCGATGGGGGGATGGGAATGTAACTATCCTGTGATTAGAGAAGATAAGAGATGGTGGAGATGGATAATCAGGAGGTAAACGGAGGCGGCTCCAGGATAGCCGAAAACACCATCTTCCTGGCCCTGAGTAATGCCGGCAGCCTGATCTTTACCCTGATACAGCTGGCAATTCTCAGCCGGTTTCTTCGCAGGGAGGTATTCGGACTGTTTGTAGCCCTCCGTGGTTTTTCGCTGCTGCTGGCTACTGTAGCCCTGCTGGGACTCCGGCAGGTTCTGATCAGGTATTTCCCCTCCTGTCAGCAGAGATCTCAAAGGAACAAAGCGGTGGGATTGTTTCTATTCTCCACCCTGGTGGTTCTGGCTGCCGGGGCGGCCATTTACGCCACCGGGGGATGGTGGGAGAGCCTGATTCCGGGTAAAGTCTCATCCTATGGCCTGGAGGGGGAACTTCTCTATTGGGTCATTCTGGCCAGTATAGCCCTGGGGTTGAAGATGCTTCTGTACGGAGGATTCAACGGACTAAGGGTGATGAGGTTTCAGATGATCTTTGAGTTGGTATATCTGGCTGCTCTCACCACTTTTATTGTTTACTCCAGGGAGAGTCTCTCGGTGCTCTATCTGTTCAAGGCCATATTTATACTCAGTGCATTGGTTTTCATATCCGGCATCCCCGTACTGATCTGTCAGATAATGAAACATATCCCTTCCCGGATTACCCGGAGGGTGGAGGGGGTGGAACTCCCTCCCCTGTTTTCCTACTGGATGGGTGCCCTCACCATGAGCCTGGTGGCCCTGGCCTTCACCGATGTGGACAGGTTTGTGATGTCTTCACTTCTTCCCCTCACCGCGGTGTCTCTTTTCCATGTGGCATCCCGGATTAACAGCCTGCTGAAGAGGTTCCTGGCTATCCCGGTAGTGGCTGCCCAGCCCGAGATAACCAGGGTTTACGAGGAGGGCAGGTGGGATAAAATCTCCGTCAGGATAGGCCTGTTTACCAAGCTGATTTTACTGATTTCACTTTCCGCCATCGGTATAACAGCTGTAATAGGCAGGGATGTCATCCATATCATATCCGGGCCCGAGTATTCCGGTGCCTACCTGGTGATGCTAATTCTGTTGCTGACTGTTCCCCTGGCTGCAATCAGCGCTCCCCTTATTGCAGCCATGAGGGGGCTTAACCATATCAAATGGGCGGTGCTGTGTGATTTCATATGGATGGCCTGCTATTTCGGCACCTTTGCATTCTTTGTCTCCTGGTGGGGAATCAGCGGAATGGCTGTGGCTCAGGTGGTGGCTTCCCTGGGTCAGCTGGCCCTGGCGGTATATGTTGCCAGGAGAGAAAGATTCTATGGAAGTTTCAGCGAAGGAGTGGCAAAGTTTCTTTTCTGCCTGGTTCCTGTAGTGGGGGCGGGGATATTTGTGGCCAGCCTGTGGAGGGTATGGGGTTCCCTGATGGTAGTGGTGGTTTCTCCCTTCGTCCTGAAGATGTTATTATCCAGTCTGAATGTATTTGAGCCGGGCGAGAAGAGAAAGATTATCGAGCTTGTCCCGGTTGCTTTGCCCAGGAGATTGGTCTGCTGGTTTATTTCTGCGAAAGGATTATGTTGAAAGGGTCCCTCCTGATGATGATAAACTTTTTCCCCCCTTCAGCCGGGGGAGGGGTATACCGCCCCCTTTCTTTTGTGAAGCATCTATCCCGGTGGGGGTGGAAGATAACCGTGGTTACTCCCGAGGCGGGAGAGTTCTGGATCACCGATCCGGAACTGGTAAATGAGATCCCCTCCGGTGTAAGAGTAGTTCGCACTACCTCCCTGTCCGGATTCCGGCTTCTGAATATGTTAACCGGAGGTAACAGGGGGGGGCAGAGCAGAAGATCATCGGGACGATTTGGATTGCTCAGAAGCCTTGGTGAGCTTTTTCTTCTTCCCGATACCTACGTGGGGTGGGTGCCATTTGCCAGGAGAGCCGGTTCCAATATATGCCGCACCGGAAATTTCGACCTGATCTATTCCACCAGTCCTCCCGACAGCACTCACCTGGCAGCCGGATGGTTGTCCCGGAAGTATTCCCTTCCCTGGGTGGCTGATTTCAGGGATCCCTGGATATCACTGTATCTGAGGAATTCTCCCACCCCCCTCCACCGGTCTATTCACAGAAGAATGGAGAGGAGTATTAGCCGGGCCGATGTGGTACTGGTAACAACAGACTGGCATAAGGAGGTTCTGGAAGAACGATACCCTCACAGCCGGGTGGTTAAGATAGCCAATGGATATATCCAGGAGGACTTTGCCGGAATTGATTGCCGGCCCTCCCGGGAAGAGATGTTCCATATCACTCACTGCGGGATGCTCACCCTGGGAAGGTCTTCAGCCCCCATACTGAAGGGCCTGTCCCTGCTGGCGGAGAGGCATCCCGGTCTGATAGACAGGATAAGGGTCAGGTTTATCGGCCCCCGTGAGAGTGGAAACGAGCAGTGGGTGGAACATTTCGGGCTGGAGAGAATGGTGGAATTTGTGGATAACCTTCCCCACAGCAAATGTGTGGAGATGGAGGCAGAAAGCCATGTGCTACTTCTGATAAAGCATGACGATCCCAGATACAGGGGCCTGGTTCCGGGCAAGCTGTTTGAATATATCGGTGCCGGGCGTCCCATTCTGGCGGTGGTTCCGGAGGGAGAGGCTGGGAATATAGTGGAACGGCTCAACCGGGGAGAGGTTGCCGGAATCTCTGATCCGGAGGATATAGCTGCTAAGATATTCAAGATGTACAGCCTGTTCAGTGAAGGTGAACTGGACTCCCGGTATTCACTGGAACAGGTTCCCTCATTTACCAGAAGGGCCGGAGCGGAGAAGCTCCAGCGGGTCCTGAAGTCTGTTATGGAGGAGAAATGAAGGGGAGGGATCTGTTATATCTGATCATACCGGTGATATTGTTCATGCTGTTAATATTGCAGCTGAACTGGCCCATGGTGGATGACACCTATATTCATCTCCAGTACGCCCGCAATCTGGCAGAGGAATTCGAACTTTCCTTCAACCGGGGAGACCCTTCCTATGGTGCCACCAGTCCGTTGTGGGTATTTATTCTGTCGGTGGTTCACCTTGCGGGAGGTGACATGGTAGTGTGGTGCAGGGTGTTTTCCTGTCTTTTCGGGCTGCTCTCGGTGGGGCTGGTTTATATTATTGCCCTTCATCTGAGCAGCAGGAGATGGGTGGGGATGCTGGCTGCTATCATTGCCGCCTCGGAAGCCTGGCTGGTCAGGTGGAGTGCAGTGGGGATGGAGACTTCCCTGACAGTGTTTATGGTACTTATGGTCTTATGGGGATGGGGGAATATCCGGAAGGGAGGGAGGGGCTCTGTTCTGTTCGGGCTGCTACTCTTTCTTGCTTTCGTTGCCAGGCCGGAACTCCTTATGCTCTTCCCCCTGGCGGTGTTAACCTCTCTGATCAACCGGAGTTACGGAGGATTCCGGAGAAGCGCCTGCTGGCTGATGGTCTTCATTCCACTGCTGGCGGGATGGTTCTGGTTAATCAGATGGCATACCGGAAATTTTCTTCCCCTTACCGCCGGCGCCAAACAGGGGGCTCCGGTATTGACCCCGGATGTGTTCAGAAAGACTGTCATTCCCCTCAAAATCCTTGCATCTACGGCGGCGCTTCCCTGGCTGTTCACTGCAGCGGGGCTTATCCGGGGAGTGGGAAGGGACTTTTCAGCCACCCGGTTTTTCCTCTCCTCCCGGACAGAAGATAAATACCGGCCGGTGGTTATACTTGCTCTTCTGTGGATAATATCATTGCCAGTCCTGTATGTGCTGTTTGATTTCCAGATTATTTCCCGCTATCTTGTGCCGGTTAATATAGTGGCAGTGGCTCTCGGAACGGTGGCGGTATATCACCTTAATCTGCGTTTAAATATAGCAGCGGCACTGAAGAGATGGATCCCCCTGCTGATGATGCTACTGGCGGTGACACAGAATGTTATATTTTTGGAGCTGGTGGTAGCGGGGCCCACCCGCCGGTTCTCCCGCGGCCTGGAGGAGGTGCTGGGGGGGATGGGGAAATGGCTTAACCGTAAAACTCCGCCCGGCACCGTGGTAGCTCTGTGCGATATCGGGGTGGTGGGTTATTACTCCCGGCGTACCATTCTCGATCTGGGGGGATTGATAAATCCTGTTATAAATGAAATGAGACAGGAGATGGATGTTGAGGAAATAATCAGGGAGGGCCTGTTCCTGCGTTTTGACCCTGACTACTTCATCGACCGGAGCGGGGAACCGGCCAGGTTCGCCGGGAAGACGGTAGGGGGGGTCCGTTTCATGGAGGTAATGAGAGGCACCGTATCCGGCCTCGGTATCAGAAAACCGGGACCGGTGTTTTATGTACTCTACCGGCTGGTACCGGTGGAGAGGGAGGGAGCTGGTGAAGACCGGGCGGTTTCGGGGGTGGGTATAATGGAGGGCTCAGTGAGGCTATCCGGCCGGAAGGCCCGGGAACGGCCGTAAGTTCCGGCCGGGCACAAAAAGGTGAAGGCGGCCGGTGGAAAGGGGAGTAGAGTCAATTTCGGGCGGTGGGAAGAAAGGGGAGATAATGGCAGATTAGAATAATAAAATAATTTTTGGCCGTTTCCTGTTCGATTCTTGCAATTCCTTCCATAATAAAAGCTTACACAAATAATAAAATAATATAAATTTACTTGACAGGTGGTAGGAAGTGGGGTAAAGTGGGGCATGTAGTTATTAAAGTGGTAAAGATTGGGCCGCTTTTAAAGCAAAAATACGATTGCTAGATCATGCAAACTTTTATAGGACACTATACCTGTACTGTAGATAATAAGGGCAGAGTGATGATTCCGGCTAAATTCCGCAGGATGATTCCCCCTGACAGCGGAGAGATTCTGGTTCTGAGCAAGGCCAAGGATAAGTATCTCAATCTCTATCCCATGGATGGCTGGAATGAAATTATGAACAAATTGGATGAAAGGCCTGCCGGTCCGGAGAAGAAGGCCCTGGTGAGATACTACAGTGATAAATCTGATACCCTGAGCATGGACAAAGCCGGAAGGATAGCTGTTCCGTCCGAATACCTGAAACTGATCGGGAACCCCAAGAAAGTTGTTATCATAGGTGCACTTAAATATATGGAGATATGGGCGGAGGAGGATTACGGAGAGGTCAGGAAGAAGGCGCAGGAAACTTACCTGGAGAGCGATTGGGAGTATTGATCAAAATGAAATTATACCGGACAGAGAAGCACGGTGTGAGTTTATGGAAGCTATCCGGAGTGGTGGGGAGAGAGGACCTGTTCTTTTTTACCCAGTATCTTAAGGATACCTGCAGCAATGGTAAGGGCTGCCTGATTATAGATTTTGAGAATGTAATGCATGTGGATTACAAGACCTTCAGGATTATCGAGGATTTTTCCCCCGCCAGTGCGTGCATTCTGTTGAGTGGATTGAGCGACTATCTTCTGGACATCTATGCCTTCGCATCCCCCGGACGGACCAATCCGGTCTATTCCAACTGGAGAGAAGCCCTCTCCTACCTGATCATCGAAAAGGGAAAACTGAGATATTCGGTGTACAATCCTTCGGCGGGGAAAAACTGATGAGGGATGACTGTAACAGTGGAACACACTCCGGTAATGGTGGAGGAAGTATTCAGATTTCTGGTTAACCATCCCCGGGGATTTTACGTGGATGGAACAGCAGGAACTGGCGGGCATATGGAGTATCTGCTGGAGAGGGGCGGGGAAGAGATAAGCCTCCTGGGGATCGATATCGACCCTGAAGCTATCCGGAGGGCAACTGCCAGGTTGAGCAGGTACGGGCGGAGGGTGGATTTGAGGGTTGGCAATTTCGCAGATATAGACAGATTTTGCGAGGGACGGCAGGTTTCGGGAATTTTTCTCGATCTTGGCATTTCCTCATTGCAGATCTCAGACCGGGAGCGTGGTTTCAGTTATATGAGCGACGGAGAGCTGGATATGAGGATGGGTACTCAGGGACGGTCAGTGAGTGAATTTATCGCCGGCGCTGAAGCCGGAGAGATAGACCGGATTATTTGCAGGTATGGAGAAGAGAGAAAACACCGGGCTATAACCAGGGAAATAGACAGGATGAGACGTTCAGAAACATTTGCCCGGACTTCCCAGTTGAGGGAAGCGGTAGCCAGGGCGGTACCGGAGAGGAAACTTATCGCCTCCCTGGCCAGAACATTTCAGGCCTTTCGCATATGGGCCAATAACGAGCTGGAGAATCTTCAGGAGTTTCTGCCCCGGGCGGTCAGGGTTCTACGGGCCGGCGGCAGGATAGTGATAATAAGTTATCATTCCCTGGAAGACAGGATAGTAAAACAGTTCCTTAAGGGTGAAGAGAAGGGTTGTATCTGTCCTCCGGATTTTCCCCGCTGTGCCTGCGGAAGGCTTCCCACCCTGAAGATATTGGCTCCCAAACCGGTACGGCCGCCGGAAAGTGAAATAGAGAAAAACGTAAGATCCAGGAGTGCCAAGCTCCGGGCTGCAGAGAGGAATCAAAATGAGTACATTCCCAGATAAGTCCTATCCCTTTTCCGGGATAGTAAAGAAGGTGCTGGAAGGAAGAATAAGCCCTCTGAATTTTATGATAATGCTCGGATTTTTCTCCACTCTGATTCTCTTCTATATCTCTCTTCACGTTCACTTTCTTTCCATGGCTGCTGATATCAGGGATTGCAGGGAGAGGCTGCTGATGATGAGAGATCAGAATGCCAGACTGACCACTCGATACAATGAGATGATTTCTCCCTCCCGTATTATTCCGGCTGCCAGGCAGCTTGGGCTGAAGGCGGGAAAGCATGGAGAGATTATCAGATTTGCCTTGTATGGGGGTAAGGAAGGGGATGATGACAATTCAAGCCGGTCTTATGCTTCCATAGCTCCTGCCGACAGTCTCGGGAATTTTAAATCGCCGGGGGTAAAATGAACGGTTCTTTTCCGTGGGGAAGGGTAAAATTCATTTCCATCATTTTTGCCATCCTGGTGGGGGTCATAGTCTTTCGCCTGGTAAGAGTCCAGATTGTGGATCATCAGATTTACATGGAGAAGGCCAGGAAGCAGTGGCAAGAAAAAAAAGTATGGTATGCCAGGCGGGGAAGCATATTCGACCGCAACGGTGTTCCGCTGGCTATTACTCATACCACCTTCACTGTGGGTGTAACTCCGCCCTCCTGTCCGAAAAACGGAGAAGCACTTGATACCATGGCTGAGATTCTACCGGTCAGAAGGAACAGATTGAAAAAGATTATGTCTCTGGACAGAGAGTATGTTCAGCTTGCCAGGGACCAGAGCCTTACCAGGAAGGAGGTGGGGGAGCTGAGTTCCCTGGGAGGAGTTAAGCTCGATCAGAACCAGGAGAGGCTCTACCCCTCCAAATCGATCCCCCTGCATATTCTGGGGAAGGTTAATTGCGAGGGATGGGGAGCCGGAGGTATTGAGGGGGCTTTCGATCATCTCCTCCACGGTGAAAACGGATGGCTGTTGATCAACAGGGATGCAAAGAATCGTGATATACCTTCCCTTAATGCTCCGGGCAAAAAACCGGAAAATGGCAGTGATCTTTATCTTACTATAGATTCGAGGGTTCAGGCGGTGGTCGATTTTGAACTGACTTCGGCGGTGGAGAGGTACGGTGCCCTGGGGGGAGTGGTTATAGTGGTGGATCCCGACACCGGAGAGATAATAGCCATCTCCGAAAGATTCGGGTGGGAGGATGAGGAGGATTATGAGGGGAGAGCCATCCAATCAGTCAGCTGTACCTATGAGCCCGGGTCCACCTTTAAAATGATTACCGGTTCGTATCTTCTGGAAAGGGGCAGGGTGGATCCATACGATGTGTTCTATGCTGAGAATGGCAAGGCTGATTTTCCCTTCGGTACCTTCAGGGATGATCATCCTCTGGATAGATGGCTGACCTTCAGAGAATCATTTGTGAAATCCAGCAATATCTGCACTATTAAAGCGGTGATGGGTTCCGATCCCGAAGATTATTACAGTTATGTTATCAGATTCGGTTTCGGCGGGTGGACCGGTATTCCCCTTCCGGCGGAGTCGAGGGGTACCCTGAGGCACCCCGATAAATGGTCCGACCGGTCACTTCCCAGTATCTCCATAGGACATGAGATAGCAGTTACCCCCATTCAGATGGTGATGGCATACAGCGCTGTCTGTAATGGCGGAACCCTGTTAACTCCGGCTCTGGTTCACAAGGTGGATGACCGGAAGGGTAATGTTGATCTCCGGGAAGGACCTGTGGTGGTGAGGAGGGTTCTTTCGCCGGGCACGGTCGAGATACTTAAGGAATTCTGCAGAAGAGTGGTAACCGGTGGCACCGGGAAGCTGGCGGAGGTGGAGGGAATACCGGTAGGGGGTAAGACAGGGACCTCCCAGAAGGCGGACGGGAAGGGTTACATAGACAATGCCTATACAGCGAGTTTTATAGGCTTTGCTCCGGCCGACCGGCCTGAGCTCGTATGTCTGGTTATGCTGGATCAACCCGAGTTCCCCTATTACTACGGGGGACAGTCGTCGGCGGTGGTGTTCAGCAGGATTATTAAGGGAGTCAACCTGGCTACCGATATCTTCTACCATTGTGAAGGTTACCGTATGGTACTGGAGAAGAGGGAAAAGGATCTGGTGGAGGTTCCCAACTTTCTGAAATTAACCGGGGATCAGGCGGCAAAACTGGCATCCGGCAGCGGCCTGTCTATTGCCACATCCGGCGGTGGAGGGAGGATTTATTCCCAGTCCCCTTCCCCGGGGGGTATGATCGAGCGGGGTGGAGAGGTGAGACTGATCTGTGGAAGACCGGGACAGGATGAGGAGAAGCGGGTTGAAGTGCCCTGTCTGAAAGGCCTCTCCATCCGGGAAGCCAGAAGATTGCTTATGGCCGCCGGATTAGGATGCAGATTAAGTGGAATGGGTGTAGTGCAACGGCAGTTTCCCCGCCCCGGCAGCAGGGTAAGGTGGGGCTACCGGGTGCTGCTGAGGTGCTCGCTGAAGGATATGGTTAACGGAGGCGCCCGGGCAGGGGAAGAGGGGAGGAATGGGTGAAGCTTTCCAGGCTGATCGAGAATATAAATATAGTGGAAAGGAAAGATTTCCGGGATGTGGAAATTACCGGAATCACCCCGGATTCCAATGAAGTCAATCCGGGATATATATTCGTAGCAGTAAAGGGGACCAGAGCCGATGGTCATGATTTTGCCGGGCATGCCCTGGAAAGGGGAGCATCGGCGCTGGTTGTGGAGAAAAGGGTGGAATCCGGAAGGCCTCAGCTGGTGGTGAATGACACCTCCCTGGTTCTTGCCCTGATAGCTAAAAAATTCTACGGCCATCAGGATGAGAAATTAAGGCTGGCAGGGATCACCGGAACCAACGGCAAGACCTCTACCTCTTTTCTTCTTCGTTCCATCATGGAGCATTCCGGTGTAAGAACGGGAATTATGGGGACAGTGGGATACGGGTCAGACAAACAATTGAACCACAGTACTTATACCACTCCGGGAGCGGTAGAACTCTACCGGACCCTGGCGGAATTCGAACAGCGGGGGGTTGAGAATGTAGTAATGGAGGTAAGTTCACATGCTCTGGCTCAGTCCAGAGTGGGGGGGCTGCAGTTCGACATAGCCATATTCACCAATATCACCAGGGATCATCTGGATTATCACGGGACCTTTGAAGAGTATGTCGAGGCCAAGGCAAAATTGATCAGTGCTCTGAAAGGCGGAGAACATGAGGGGGTGCTGATTTACAACCGGGATGATAGTTATGTCTCCATGCTGGCCGGGAGGTTCCGGGGTAAAAGGGTATCCTTTGGGTTGAGCGATCAGGCTGATGTTCGGGCAGGAGGGATTAAGGCCGGTATGGAGGGGACCCATTTCGATATTGTCGCCGGTGGGGATATTACCCATGTGGATATGAAACTGCTGGGTGAATTCAGTATATATAATGCTCTGGCTGCGGCCGCTGCGGCTGGCTGCATGGGGATAGAGAAAGAAAATATTAAGAGGGGGATAGAAAGAGTGGGTTCGGTACCCGGCCGGTTCCAGGTGATAACTGCTCCGGGAGCCCCCAGGGTGATAGTGGATTATGCCCATACTCCGGATGCTCTGAAAAATCTGCTCAACTTCTGCAGCAGGCTGGGGGCGGAGAGAATAATTACGGTATTCGGTTGCGGAGGGGACAGGGACCGGGGAAAGAGACCGCTGATGGGCAAGATAGCCGGAGAGTACAGCGATCTGGTGCTGGTGACCAGTGATAACCCCCGTACTGAGAACCCACTGGCAATTATTAAAGATGTGGTGGAGGGAGTGGAGCAATCCGGTACTGACTGCCGGATTCTGGAAAACAGGAGGGAAGCTATAAGGGAAGGAGTTATGGAGGGGAGGGAGGATGAGCTGGTGATTATTGCGGGAAAGGGTCATGAATGTGTGCAGATACTCAGGGATACCAGGATTCCCTTTTCTGATGTGGAAGAGGCCAGAAAAGCAATAGAGCGACGGAGGATATCATCGGAGTAACACTGAGATGGATTGCGGATAAACTCAAAGAGGCGGGTTACCGGGATGGAGACCCCGGAGAGGGACGGGTGCGGGGATTCTCCATTGACACCCGCCGGGATTGCCGGCAGAAGCTCTTCGTGGCTCTGCCCGGCGGGCAGGGGGATGGCCATGATTATCTGGAAGATGCGGTGAAGGAGGGAGCCAGGGGGGTTATGATTTCTTCGGACCGGGATTTCAGTATTTCCGCAGGGCATGGTGAAGTGGCTGTGTTTAAAGTGTCCGATCCCCTGTATGGGCTTCAGACTATGGCTCAGGAATACTGCAAGGAGATTGATCCGGCCATTGTAGCCATTACAGGGAGTACCGGCAAGACCACCACCAAGAATCTGATAGCATCCATACTGGGGAGTAATTACCGCAGTTACTCCACCCCCGGCAATATGAATAATCATATCGGACTGCCACTTACCGTTCTGGGTATGGAGGGGGGAGAGGAATTGCTGGTGGTGGAAATGGGAGCCAACCATAAGGGTGAAATAAAGAGACTTTGTGAGATATGCAGGCCCACTACCGGGGTGGTTACCAATGTGGGCAGGAGCCATCTGGAATTCTTTGAGTCCCTGGAGGGTGTTGCTGCGGCCAAGGCGGAACTGCTGGAGGCGCTTCCCCCTGAAGGACAGGCGGTTCTCCCCGCAGATGACCGGTTTATCGATTTTCTCAGGGGCAGGACCGAAGCTTCTGTGATCACTTTTGGTTTCCATGAGCAGGCAGACTGGAGTATCGGGGAGGTTATCCCTCTGGACAGCGGGGGATATGAATTCACGGTGGGTGGAAATGTAATGAGGACGGTCATGCCGGGAAGGCATAATCTTCTTAACGTGGCGGCGGCGGTGGCAACTGCTGCTTCACTGGATATCGATATGAAAGAAATCATCTCTGCAGTGGCCGATATCAGGCCCGATCCCGGGAGGGGGGGACTATTTGATATTGGCGGGATAATTTTCATGAATGACTCATACAATTCAAATCCCGACTCCCTGAGGGTCTCTGTGGATACATTCATGGAATTGGAGGTAGAAGGAAACAGATGGCTGGTTCTGGGGGATATGCTGGAGCTGGGGGAGCAGAGTGAAGGGTTACACCGGGAAGCTGGAGAATACTGCGGCAAGGCGGGGGTGGATGGATTGGTTACTCTGGGGGATAAAACAGTGGAACTGAGCCGGGCCGCTGCGGAACAGAGAAAAGCTCCCTCCAACATAAGCCACTTCATGGAGGTGGAGAAGCTGAGTCATTATCTTAACCGTTTTCTCCAGCCGGGGGATGCCGTTCTGGTAAAGGGTTCGCGGGGCATGCGGATGGAAAGGGTTATGGAAATTATCGAGAAGCTTCGTGAAACGGAGAGAAGAAGGATAAACTGATGCTGTACTATATATTATTTCCCCTCAGAGAATACTTCTTTGTTTTCAATGTATTCAGATATATAACCTTCCGGGCCGCCTACGCCACCGTTACCGCCCTGCTGATCTCCTTTCTGCTGGGCCCCCGGCTGATCAGATGGCTCTCCCGCCTTCAGATAGGTCAGAGGATCAGGAGGGAGGTCCCGGAGACGCATAACCACAAGGCGGGAACTCCCACCATGGGAGGGCTGCTGATACTTAGCGCCATAGTGGTTCCCACCCTGCTGTGGGCGGATATCAGAAATGAATTTATTCAGCTGGTTCTGGTTTTCACGGTTTGGATGGGTTTCATCGGATTTGTGGATGATTATCTCAATGTTATAAAGAAGAAGGACAAGGGGCTGGTAGGACGCTACAAGCTTATCGGACAGTTCTCCTCCTCCCTGATTCTGGGGCTGTTTCTTTATTTCAATCCCATAATTGAGCAGAATGCCACCCTCACTGCCATTCCCTTCTTCAAGGATCTGTATATAGACTGGGGTATTCTGTACATCCCCCTGATTATGGTGGTGGTTACCGGCACCTCCAATGCCGTCAACCTCACCGACGGCCTGGACGGCCTGGCGGTGGGAGTGGCTGCATTTTCCTTTTTTGCCTTCGCTGCACTTTCATATCTGAGCGGGAACAGTGTCTTCTCCGGATACCTCAACATACTCTATCTCGAGGGGGCCGGCGAGCTGGCCATTTACTGTATGGCCGTAGTGGGTGCGGCCCTGGGGTTTCTCTGGTTCAATTCCCATCCCGCTCAGATATTCATGGGAGACACCGGTTCCCTTGCCCTGGGAGGGGCCCTGGGTACCATTGCAGTACTGCTCAAGAGGGAGCTGTTGCTGGTGGTAGTGGGCGGTGTTTTTGTGGTGGAGGCGCTGTCTGTGATAATCCAGGTGGTCTCTTACAGGCTCAGGGGTAAGAGGGTGTTCCGGATGGCTCCGCTTCATCATCACTTCGAGATGAAGGGGTGGCCGGAGAACAAGGTGGTGGTGAGGTTCTGGATAATTGCAGTGCTTCTGGTTCTGCTGAGTATAAGTACACTTAAACTGAGATAGGATTTACTGAATGTACCGGAATAATGAAATGAAGGGAGATATTTCCAGGATGGCGGAATTCTACCGGGGGAGAAGAGTTCTGGTACTGGGGCTGGGCAGGAGCGGTCTGTCCGCAGTCCGGCTGCTCAGCGGCAGGGGAGCAGTGGTCAGCGCAGCCGATGAAAACATCCGGCTGGAGCAGGGTAATATTCCCGGTGAGGTGGATTTGATCCTGGGCTCTTTTAATAGTATTGATCCGGAGCAATTCCAGGAAGTTATTCTCAGTCCGGGGGTTCCTGCCGCCCACCCGTTTGTGGAAGAATCAATCCGGGCCGCTGTTCCGGTAATCAGCGAACTGGAGCTTGGTTACAGATTCTGCGGGGGAGATATCATAGCGGTAACCGGTTCCAATGGTAAATCGACCACCGTCTCCATGATAGGGGCGATACTGAGTCAGGGAGGATATCAGGCTGTAGTTGCCGGCAATGTTGGCATCCCCTTCTGTTCGGTGGTGGAGGGAGCGGCTGCTGATACGGTTTTTGTGGTTGAAGTGAGCAGTTTTCAGCTGGAAACCATAAGGGATTTTCACCCCCGGGTTGCCGGAATTCTGAATCTCACCCCCGATCATCTGGACCGTTATGAGAGCGAAGAACATTACTACCGGGTGAAGGGGAACATCCTGCACAACTGCAACTCCGAAGACCTGTTCTTCTATAATGCGGATGACCACAGATGCCGCCGGATAGCTTCCCGGTTCGATGGCAGAAAAACGGGCTTTTCTTCGTCGGGGGAGTTGGAACAGGGTATTTGCCTGAAAGGAAATGAAATAGTCAGTTGCGGTGGAGGCAGGGAGGATGTATTGCTCCGGCGCCGGGACATCGGGGTGGTGGGATTGCACAATGTGGAAAATGCCATGGCGGCCATATCCTCCCTTACCGGCTATGACTTCACTCCCCCGGTATTCAGGGAGGCCCTCTCCGGTTTTGAAGGGCTGCCCCACCGGATGCAGAAGGTTGCCGCCCTGGAAGGGGTGGAATATTACAATGATTCAAAAGCCACCAATGTGGAAGCTACAACTATGAGCATAGGGGGGCTGAAAAAGAAGGTGATCCTGATTGCGGGGGGGTATGACAAGGGGGGGGACTATTCCAGACTGGAAGAGATAAGGAAAAATCTGGCCGGAGTAGTGGTGATAGGTGACACTGCGGATGTTCTGGAGAGTATCTTTCAGCCTCATGTTCCGGTTTGCCGGGCTTCGGATATGAAGGAGGCGGTGGATAAGGCATCCCGGAAGGCTGCTCCGGGGCAGCTGGTGGTGCTTTCTCCCGCCTGCGCCAGCTTTGATATGTACCGCAATTTCGAGCAGCGTGGTGAAGTTTTCATGGAGGCAGTCAGAGAACTGGAGAAAAAAAGCCATGAAGGATGAGAGAAGATACGACATCCGGCTTTTATTCGCCACCCTCAGCCTGGTGGCATTGGGGGTGATAATGGTTACCTCGGCCAGTGAAACCGTAGTGGATGATGGATTCCGCTCTCCCCTTATCTTCATGCAGAAGCAGGTGGTAAGGGTCTCTCTGGGCATCCTGGCTCTTCTAATATTCATGAGAGTGAAGTATACCCTGCTTCGCCGTTGGTCCGCAGTGATTGCGGGGTTCTCCATAATTCTTCTGCTGTTGGTCCTGATTTACGGAATAAAGGTAAGGGGAGCAAGAAGGTGGCTGAGTATATTCAACTTCACCCTTCAGCCGGTGGAGATGGCAAAGCTCTCCCTGGTGATTTTTCTGGCGGCAAAACTGGCCGGCTGGAAGGGGAGGGTGAAGGATTTCAAACACGGAGTCCTTCCGCTGCTGGGGGTGGCTGTGTCCATGGCGGTGCTGGTAGCCCTTCAACCGAATATCAGCAATGTAGTATTCATTATAGCAATTACCTTCCTGATGCTGTTCATAGGGGGGTGCAGGCTTATCCATCTGTTTCCCCTGTCGGCGGCATTGGCACTCTTCCTGATGCCCGTCTTTTTCATATTTCCTCATGTGCAGCAGAGGATCATAGCCTTCATAAACAGAGGGGAGTGTCTGGCCGGGGTCAACTGGCATGTAGAACAGTCGCTGATAGCCCTGGGATCGGGTTTCATATTCGGATTCGGTCCGGGCAGGGGGAACCAGAAGTTCAGTTTTCTGCCCGATTCACATACAGATTTTATCTACTCCATAATGGGCGAGGAACTGGGAATTATAGGAACTTTACTGGTTCTATCACTGTTCGTGATGATTATCAGGCGTTCCCTCAAAATCGCCAGGGAAGCTCCCGATAATTTTGGTTATTTGCTCTCTCTGGGGATCGGTTGTTTCATCTTCATCACAGCCATGCTGAATATTTCGGTGACGCTGGGGTTGATTCCCATTGCCGGGCTGCCTCTGCCATTTGTAAGCTACGGCGGCTCTGCTCTGGTAACCTCCATGGCGGGAGTGGGGATACTGCTCAACATATCCCTGCACGGAGAAAAGAAGAGGAAGGTACGGTCTGCGGTGGAGAGGAAGAAGGCCAGGGGTATCTATGCCAGACCGGGCAAAAGAGGAAGAGGAAAGTGAGATAGCATGTCCGAACTGAGAGTTGTATTTACCGGTGGTGGTACGGGAGGACATGTCTATCCCGCCCTGGCTGTTGCAGATGAGTTAAGTAAGAGAAGGAGTAATATCAGTATTCTGTTTGTGGGAACCAGAAGGGGTCTTGAATCCACAGCAGTGGAGAAGGCAGGGTACCGGATACGCTTTATCTTCTCCGGAGCGGTAAGAGGCAGGGGGACGGCCGCCAAACTGGTTACCCTGGCCGCCCTGTCGGTGGGGTTCTTCCAGGCATTGGCTATACTGATTTCATTCAGGCCCCACATTGTTTTTGGCTCGGGTGGCTATGCCAGCGCAGCCGTAGTGCTGGCCGGGGTCCTGCTGCGCTGCAGGATAGTTTTACAGGAACAGAATTCCATTCCCGGTATGACCAACCGGCTTCTCGCCCCGGCGGCCCGGCGAATCTATCTGGGATATCCCCGGGCCAGGCAGTATTTCAGAAGGAAGGACAGGCTGGTGGTAACCGGTAATCCGCTGAGAGACAGGATAACCACCCAGGCTGAAGGGGACTGCGGCGATTTCGGTCTACGCAGTGATCAGCCGGTTATACTGGTTTTCGGTGGAAGCCAGGGAGCACATTCCCTCAACCGGACAGCGGTTGATTACGTAAAGCAGAAGGATGATGTTCAATTGATAATTCAGACCGGCCGGAGGGACTACCAATGGGTGAAGGAGAGGCTGAGGGAGGTTTCCGGCAGGGTATATATTTCAGCCTTTATTTCAGAGATTCAAAAGGCTTACCGGGCAGCCGACCTTGCAGTGGCCAGAGCGGGAGCCTTGAGTGTTGCCGAGCTTTCTGCGGTGGGACTTCCCGCCGTTCTGGTGCCTTACCCTTACGCCACCGATAATCATCAGTTCTACAACGCAGAAGAGGCGGTAAAGGCAGGTGGAGCTGTAGTTATAGGAGATCGGGAATTCAATATATCAAAATTGAAAGAGGTTCTGGATGACATACTTTTCTCCCCTCGGAAACTCCAGCAGATGAGCAGGGCAATGAAGTCGGTGGCCAGGGAGGGAGCCTCCCGACGTATTGCCGGCGATATGCTGGATATCAGCGGGGAGGAGGGGAACCTCCGGAAGGAAGACAGTGATATGGAGAAAAAGGACTTGAACAGTTAATACGGAGACAGGGCATGTTTGGAAAGGACAACTACATATTCTTTGTGGGAATAGGGGGAATAGGGATGAGCGGGATCGCAGAAGTGCTTATTAACCTGGGGTTCCGGGTGGGTGGTTCAGATATCAATAAATCTCCCATAACAGAACGTCTCCGGGAACTGGGTTGCACGCTGAAATATCAGCACCACCCCGGGAATATCGAGGATGCCGACATAGTGGTGGTTTCATCAGCTATCGGATCGGGTAACCCCGAGGTGGAATCAGCCAGGGAGAGGGGAATACCGGTGATTCCCCGTACCGAAATGCTGGGTGAGTTGATGAGGATCAGGACCGGCATTGCCATTGCGGGAACTCACGGCAAAACCACTACCACCTCACTGGCGGCGGCGCTACTGGACCGGGCCGGGTTCGATCCTACTGCCATTGTGGGGGGAAGGGTAAAGAGTATGAGAACCAGTGCCAGGCTGGGCAGGGGAGAGTTCATGGTGGCCGAAGCGGATGAGAGCGACGGCAATTTTGTACATCTCTCCCCGGTTTACGCAGTTATTACTAATATTGATCTGGAGCATGTCGATTTTTACGGCGGTCTGGAGGAGATTAATGATGCCTTCATAACTTTCGCCAACCGGGTTCCCTTCCACGGTTCAGTAATTTGTTGCGGGGATGATCCCAATGTGAGGGCCCTGATGCCCCGTATCGAAAGAAAAGTAGTGACCTATGGAATGGAGGGGGATGTCGACATCAGGGGAGAGATAACCGGGATGAATTGGAAGGGTAGCACCTTCAGAGTTCTGGCGGAAGGGAAGGACAGGGGGGAATTGTTCCTGTCACTTCCGGGCCGTCACAATGTCAGTAACGCCCTGGCGGTATGTACTCTGGCTGAGGAGCTTAATATAGGATACTCCAGCCTGAAAGCTGCCCTGTCCGGATTCCAGGGGGTCAACCGCCGGTTCGAAAAGATGGGGGAGGGAGCAGGAGTGGTGGTGATGGATGATTATGCTCATCACCCTACCGAAGTCAAGGCCACGGTCAGTACCGCCAGAAAGGTGAGCGACCGGAGGCTGGTGGTGGTGTTTCAGCCTCACCGTTATACCCGCACCAGGGATATCCATCAGAGGTTCAGGGACAGTTTCGACCAGGCGGATGAAGTATTTATCACTGAAATATATCAGGCGGGGGAACGCCCCATACCGGGGATCAGTGGAGAACTGGTATACCGGGCGGTGCTGAGGGGAAATGTGAACAAGGTCAGTTATGTACCTGAATGGGACGATCTTTTGAAGGCAGTGGAGAACAGTGTGGAGGCCGGAGATCTGGTGTTCACCCTGGGAGCGGGGAATATAAGAAAATTGGGCAAGGAACTTCTGGAACTGCTGAAACAGAGGGAAGAAAGATGAAATTTAAACGCAGAAAGAAGATGGTCATTCGCAAGAAGAGGCGAAACAGAAGGATTATCTGTATGGTGGTAGCGATAGCGGTTATTTCAGCCGGAGGGGGATGGTTGATTACCGCCAGCGATTGGTTTTCCATAGAAGAGGTCAGATTACTGGGAAGCGATGATCTCCCGGTCGATTCGCTCAGGACAGTGGCAGCAGGATGCATAGGTGAAAATTTACTGACTCTTTCCATCTCTGATCTGGAGAAGAAGTTCAAGAACTTTCCCATCATCAGGGATGTGGAGTTCCGGCGCAGATTCTTCCATCGTCTGGACTGTTACTTCAGAGAGCGCAGGCCGGTCGCACTTCTGGCGGGGGAAAAATTCATGGAACTGGATTCAGAGGGGGTAATAATCGGGGGGGAGGAAAGGAGCTCCAACCTGGATCTGCCGGTGATTACCGGAGTAACCCTGAGGGATGGGGAAAATGATGACAGAGAAAAGCTCAGCCATGCCCTGGAGGTTTTGAGCCTGTTGAAGAATTTCGGTTTTTGCCCCTCCCGGCAGCTTTCCGAAATACATGTTAAGGAGGGAAATGTAGTCTTGATATGGATGGAAACAGGGACCAGGGTATATCTGGGAGAAGGAAACTTTGATAGTAAGATTCGTAAATTCCGGGCTATATACGGAGAACTTAACAGGGATAGCCGGTTTCCCGGTTTTATTGATCTGCGCTTCGATCAGCAGGTAATAGTAAGAGGATAGACAGAGGAAGGTTCTGGATATGTCATCTGAGTTCATTGTCAGTCTGGATATCGGAACTACCAAAATTGCGGTACTGATAGGCGAGTTGCACCAGGGAGGAGAGTTCAGTATCGCCGGCAGGGGTATCAGCAAATGCAGGGGAATGAAGAAGGGTGCGGTGGTGGATATGGAGAGGGCGGTAGATTCTGTCAGGGAGGCCAGAGCACGGGCTGAGGACGAAGCAGGAGTAGAGATAAAGGGAGTATGTGCAGGGTTGAGTGGTTCTCATATCAGAGGAATCAACGGAGGAGGGGGGATATCCATACCGCGGGGAAGGGGAAGGATCACCAGAAGGGATATAAGAAAGGTCTGTGATGTAGCCGGAGATATAGAGTTGCCCGGAGAGGTGGATATTCTGCATACCGAGATTCAGGAGTTCCTGGTAGACGGCCAATCCGGCATAGCCGATCCCCTGGGTATGTCGGCAGACCGGCTGGAGGCCAAGGCCCATATCATTACCGGTCTGGAGAGCCATATCGATAATGCTCTCAATGTAATCAGGAAAAGCGGAATGGATGTTATGAACCTGGTATTCAATCCTCTGGCCCTGGCTGAATCGGTACTGACCGGTCAGGAGAAGGAGGAGGGAGTGATACTGATAGATATGGGAGGAGAGTTGACCAACTATGCTCTCTTCTACGGGGGGAGTGTAAGGGAGAGCGGGGTGGTGCCGGTGGGAAGCGGAAATATCAGCGCTGATCTGGCCATAGGGCTGAGGATTTCATCCCGCCGGGCGGAGACACTGAAGATAGAACATGGTGTCGCCTGTGCCACCATGGTGGATGGAGAGGAGAGTGTGGTTCTGGAGAGAAATTACGGAAGGGAAAACAGAAAAGCCGGCCTTCACCTCCTCTCAGCTATTATAGAGCCCAGGTGTGAGGAGATATTTTCACTGATCAAAGATAAGATATGGGGTAAAGAGTCCTATAAAAAGATAAGGGGAGGGATAGTCCTGGCAGGCCGCGGCTCTTTGATGAACGGGATGGATCACGTGGCCGGGCAGGTCTTCGGGTATCAGGTAAGATGCGGAGATTTGATCAATCCGGATGGCCTGTCAGCCGGCCTGCCCGGAGGACCATGGGGTACCTGTGCGGGTTTATTGCTGTACGAACTGGATTTTCTTTCCCGGCAGGAGGGCACATCCATCTGGTGGGACCGGTTTGGAAGAATGATAGATGGGTTAAAGAAAGCAGGAGGTTTAATATGAAAAGAAAGGGGAGAACCATGAGGTTCGAATTCGATGATTATGACGAGGTTGCCAGCCTGAAAGTAGTTGGAGTCGGCGGTGCCGGAGGCAATGCAGTGAACCGGATGGTGGCATCCGGACTGGAGGGAGTAGAGTTCGTAGCGGTGAATACCGATGCCCAGGTGCTGGAACTTTCCTGCGCCCACAAGAAAATTCAGATAGGGGCAAAGCTTACCAAGGGGCTGGGCGCCGGAGGTAATCCGGAGGTCGGCAGACAGGCTATGGAGGAGGATGGTGATCTGATCGGAGAGGTCATTCAGGGCACCGACATGGTTTTTGTGACAGCGGGGATGGGAGGCGGAACCGGTACCGGAGCAGCGCCGGTAATTGCAAAGGCAGCCAGGGAGAATGGTATCCTCACCGTAGGCATAGTGACGCGTCCCTTCTCATTCGAGGGGAAGCGAAGGGAAAAGCAGGCTCTGGAAGGCATGGAAGCCATGAAGGAGAATGTTGACACCCTGATAGTAATTCAGAATGACCGTCTTCTCTCTCTGGTTCCCCAGGATACCCCCATGATGGAGGCTTTCTCTAAGGCGGATGAGATTCTGCATCAGGCCACCAAGGGGATTTCCGATCTAATCATGGTACCCGGCCTGATTAATCTTGACTTTGCCGATGTACGTTCTATTATGAGTGGCATGGGTGATGCACTTATGGGAGTGGGCGTAGCCAGTGGCAAGGAAAGGGCTGTGGAGGCGGCACAGATGGCTCTTAACAGCCCCCTGCTGGACGATGTATCCATAAGTGGGGCCAAAGGTGTTCTGATCAACATTACCGGTAGTCAGCGGATGACTCTGCACGAGGTTTCCCACGCTACCAGAATAATCAGCGAAGAGGCCGGTGAGGATGCCAACGTTATATTCGGAGCGGTAGTGGATGACAGCATGGAGGATGACATTTCGCTTACTGTCATTGCAACCGGATTCAACCGCCGGGTTCGTGAAATCCCCCGTTCTTTCAGGATGGAGCAGCGGGAGGAGGATATCATAGATATAACTTCGGTGGATGAGCGGGAAAGTTACGCCCGGTCCGATGACATTCCGGAAGTGGAATCCGGCAGGGTAACTTCTCAGGGCGAACAGAATTACCACCTGAATGTGCCGGCCTTCACCAGGGAGAGAGAATGTGGGGGAGAAGACTACAACCGGGAGCGGAACCTGGATGTGCCTACATTTCTCAGGAAACAGCTGGATTAGACCAGGAGAGCAAACTTGTCCTTTTGGGGTAAAATTTTCGGACGGGAGAGGGACAGGGATTATAAGAGGGGTATACAGTATTACAATGAGGGTAAGTATGAGCAGGCGGTGGAGGAGCTGGAGAAGGTAATCGGTGAAGCGGGCAGGAATAATCCCTCCTACGCTCTGGGTATGTTTTATGCGGCGGAGTCGCATGTTCATATAGGAAATGCCAAGTTTCACTCGGGGAATTACCAGGGGGCCCTTTCGCATTTCAAGAAGGCCCTGGAGGAAAATCCCACCTATCCGGATATCTATTACCGGGTGGGGGTTATATATCACCGTCTGGATAAGCCGGACATGGCGGAGAAGTATCTTAATAAGGCCATCCAGCTGAACAGCCGTTATTTCGAGGCGATATGTTATCTGGGAATGCTGCTGTATGAAGAAGAAAGGAAGAAAGAGGCCGGTTCTCTCTTCCAGAGGGCTATGGAGATCGGGAGGGAGATGCCCACCACCATAAGTAAGTATCTGAGCACACACCTGGACAGCGAGAAGACGGACATACCGCCGCTGAAGAAATTGAAGGATGTAATCTCCTCCGACAGCGATTTTGAAGTAATGGTTAAAAATGGTGTAGCCGCTTTTAACACTAGCGATTATGAAAGGGCTGCAGAATCCTTTGCCCGGGCCTGCGAGCTGCATCCGGATTATGCCGATATAAGATTCAAGCTGGGGCTGTCATACCTGAAGCAGTCCAGGTATACGGAGGCCGGCCAGCAGCTGAACAGGGCACTGGAGATCAATGAGAATTATACCGAAGCCAGGTTTTATCTGGGACTGGCCTATCTGGATCAGGGAATGTACAGGCGGGCACTGGAACATTTCGAGAGAGCCAGCAGGGAGAAACCCGGCTACGCGGACATTCTGTGTTATCTGGGGGCGGCCTATTTCTATCTGGGGGAAGAGAATAAGGCCAGGGAGGCTCTGGAAGGGTCACTCAAGATATCTCCGGACTACAGAAAAGCCCAGAATTACTATGGCCTGCTCCTCTACTCCATGGGAGAGAGCGAGAGGGCGGTAGAGTATCTCTCCAGTGCAGTAAACGGGGAAGAGAACAATCAGTCGGCCAGTATAAGCCTGGCCCTGATGCACATGAGGAAGGGGAATCTGGAAGAAGCAATGGGTATACTTCACGGTATCCTGGAGTCGGGGGGAGAGAGTGCCGATCTGCTATACTTCGTGGGTGAGGTTAACATGGGTCTGAACATCCTGGAGGAAGCGGAGAGATTTTACCGCAGGGCCCTTGAGAAGAATCCTCATTTCCTGCGGGCCAGAGAAAAGCTGGCCTATATACTGGTGAAGAAGGGGGATTATGACGGAGCGGAAGAGCTGATCAGCTCCAACTCGGGTAATTTCGCCGACATCTACAAGATCATGGGAGACATCAAGTTCTTCAAGGAGGATCTGGAACAGGCGGAGAAGTATTACCGCAAGAGCCTGGAGGTGAATGCCGAGTATGGAGAAGCGATGGTATCACTGGCACTGGTTCTCAGAAAGAGTGGCAGGGAGGATGAGGCGGATAAATTGTTGAAACGGCTGCTGGAGATTGATCCTCAGAATGTGATGGCCCGTAATCTCATTAACCTGGATCCTCTGGATCTTGATTCCGATTGATATCCCACTCAATTATACGTGATGAAATAATACTGGAAAATTTTCCTGACCCCCGCCGGAATGCTCAGGAGGTATGGGTGGGTTACCCCGCTCCATACAGAGTGGCCATGTCCAACCTGGGCTTTCAGTTCATTTATGGCAGGTTCAGGAATAACCCCGGATTCAGGGTGGAACGGTTCTTCTCCGATACTGCTCCTCTCACCCTGGAATCTCAGAAGCCGGTATCCTCCGCCCGGGCACTGATATTTTCAATATCCTACGAAGACGACTATCTGGAATTAGTAAGGATAATCAGAACATCAGGTATGGATCCCCGCAGGAGGAACAGGAAGGAAGGACCGGTAATAGTAGCGGGGGGGATAGCGGTGAGTGCTAACCCTGTACCCCTTTCGGGGATTGCCGATGTTATTGCCCTGGGGGAGGGGGAGACGGTATCGGAAGTTATAATGGAGGGATTGGAGAACTGTCCCCCCGGAAAAAAAGAAAGACTGCTGGATTATCTTGCCGGTAGAGAAGGTGTCTTTCTGCCGGAGAGGGATGGGGAAGGAGTAAAAATTCCCGGCAGATACAGGGGGGGTGATCTGCCTGTATCTGTGATAGTCAGCCCGGAGACGGTGTTTGCAGACACATATCTGATGGAGATAGCCAGGGGATGCCCGGGCCGCTGTTCATTCTGTCTGGCCAGTGTTCTTTACAGTCCCTGGAGGTTTATGGCCTGCCGGACATTCCAGGAAAAGTTATCTGTGGCTGTTGATAAGATCTCCGGGGTGGGGCTGGTCAGTACGGCTGTGGCGGCGCATCCCGGGTTCGTCGAAATAATGAAACTGCTGCTGAACAGGTCGATAAGAGTATCCCTGAGTTCCATCAGAGCGGAGGATATGAATGAGGAAAAGGCCGGCCTGATAGGTGAAGCCGGGATCAGGAGTGTCTCCCTGGCTCCGGAGAGTGGCAGTGAGCAACTTCGTTACCGTTTGGGAAAGCGTGTGGATGACCGGGTATATGCGGGGGTGGTGAGATGGCTGGCTGAGAGAGGGGTAAAAAACTTTACTATCTATCTTATTACCGGTATACCGGGGGAGGAGGATTCCCTGC
Source organism: uncultured bacterium (assembly GCA_964613215.1). Classification (GTDB taxonomy): domain Bacteria; phylum Krumholzibacteriota; class Krumholzibacteriia; order Krumholzibacteriales; family CAZTHK01; genus CAZTHK01. The sequence continues at coordinate 168,179 of CAZTHK010000002.1, forward strand.
AGCAGACCCGCCGGTTTATCAGAAATCTCAATGCTGCAGCAGAGGGTGGCAGAGTTAATGTGCATCTCAATATCCTTGTTCCCAAGCCGGGAACCCCCATGCAGTTTTATCCCCTGCCACCGGCAAACCAACTGAACCGGCGTATTTACGGGATAAAATCGATCTGTTTGGAGGAGGGGGTGGGTTTTAAATACAAGAGTGTAAGATCCTCTATCAGGCAGGCTCTTCTCTCTCTGGGGGGAGAAGGGATTGGGGAGGGATTAATTCGATATTCAGAGGGGGGAACCTCATGGCGGAGGGCCATGGAGGACAGCGGTGTCGATATCAGGCTTCCCCATCTGACAAAGGGGAGGGACTGGGAATTTCCCCACTACCGGATATATGGAGCGGGAAACAGAGAGACACTCTACCGCAGATTTGCCGGCTCAAGGGGAGAATAGCTCCGGATGCGTTATTATTGGCCGGGTAGTTAGTAGCGCAAATAATAGCCGGCGCAGCATTGCATATGCTGATTGAAGCAGATGAATATATCTCTCAGCTCAATCAGCAATGTTTAAGAAAATTACCTGGACAATATATATTGAACGTCCCGGCAGAAAGAGAGTCCGGAACTTCCATAATTGTTTCCACCCGGAAATATGATGATTCTAAACCACCTTCTTGACTCTGCCACTCCGGATGCATTTGGAGCATACATAGGACTTGCGGACCTTACCATCTATCTCCACTCTTATTTTCTGAAGATTGGGCATCCAGCGTCTCTTGGACAGGTTATGTGAATGGCTCACCCTGTTTCCGGTTATGGGTTTTTTGCCGCATATGGCGCATACCTTACTCATCTCTTTCCTTCCCTGTTTAGTTAAACAGGCTTTTAATTTAAAGAATAAAACCAGGTTTGGCAAGGTAATTATAAGTCAAATTTCAGTGGTTTAGGTGGTATCCTGCAGCCGGTTAATTATTTGCCGTTACACCATATTTCCCGGGCCAGTCTTTTAACAGGCTGCTTTCATTTTCAGCAGACGGTCCGTAAATATAGAGATTGGCGGTTATCCATAGAAATAAATAAACTCTTGATAATTAAAAAGGTTCTGATAAGATAAATATATAAATCATGTTATATAAATTAAGGGAAATGGCTTGTAGAGGTTCTAAGGAGTTTGTCTGATAACCGCAGGGCAGAGTTCCACCGGCTTGCCCGTGGGTGGATGTGAACTCCGCCCGAACGGGCGGCTAGCGAAGTTTGTATTTTGATCAAGTGCAATGGGTCTGCTCATGGTTATCTGCGTTCTATAATTTATGAACTCAAACGGAGAAAATCATAATGACCGAGAATTCCAGAATAGAGGAGATCAGAAGAAGTGAGCAGGGGCTCAGGGCCATCCTCAATTCCATAGGTGATGCCGTTATAGCAACCGACCGGGAGGGCAGGATAACTCGTATTAATCCGGTGGCAGAGAAGATGACCGGGTGGAGTTTCCGGGAGGCTGAGGGTAGACCGCTGGAGGATGTTTTCAGGATAGTAAACAGCCAGACCGGCGAGCCGGTGGTGAATCCGGTAAGGGATGTGATGGATAGCGGAAATATTACCGGACTGGGGAATGATACCATATTGATCTCCAGGGACGGAAGCGAGTACCAGATTGCCGACAGCGCATCACCGGTGCTAAACAGGGAGGGTGTGATTACCGGTGCAGTAATGGTATTCCGGGATGTGACGGAGGATTACCGGATTCGAGAGGAACTGGAAGAAAACCGTCTCTTTATGAGCGGAATTCTGGATAATATCCGGGAGGGTATCAGTGTTCTGAACAGAGACCTGGCCATTCGTTATACCAACACCCTGATGGAAGAATGGTATAAGGATAATCTTCCCCTGACCGGAAAGAAATGTTACGCCGCCTATCAGGGGAGGGATAAACCTTGTGATCCATGTCCCATCCTTAGAAGTATGCAAACAGGCAAAACGGAATTCAATATTGTACCCGGGCTTCCAGGTTCTCCGGCGGAGTGGCTGGAGCTCTACAGCTATCCCTTCAAGGATCGAGAGTCCGGTGAAATAACAGGAGTTATAGAATTTGTCCGTGATATCACCCACAGAAAACGTGAGGAGGAGCGGGAAAGAAACCTGGACCGGATCAACCGGATAATACTTGGTGCTGAAAACCTGGAGGAGATGCTCGACCAGGTTCTAAAAGCCACCCTGGATATATTACAGTGCGACCGGGCATTCCTGCTGTTCCCCTGTGATCCCGGAGCAGCCACCTGGAAAGTCCCTGTCGAGCGGACCAGCCCGTCCTGGCCGGGTGCTGCGAAGGAAGGGGTGGAGATGCCTATGAATGAGGGAACCGGGAAAAGCATGGAAATCCTGCTGGATGCTGACGGACCTGTCTCTTTCGGACCCGGTTCCGCACACCGGGTGGATTCCTTCAGTGCCAGAGAGTATAGAGTCAAGTCGATACTGGCTGCGGCACTCTATCCCCGGGTGGGTAAAGCCTGGGGTTTCGGGTTGCACCAATGCTCTCATCCCAGGGTTTGGAAGGATCATGAGAAGCAGCTGTTCAAGGACATAAGCAGGCGTCTGGCCGATGGTCTCAGCAGCATGCTGCTCTTGAGGGATCTTCAGGCGAGTGAGAAGAAACTGAGAATAACTCTGGATTCGATAGGTGATGCGGTTATAGCCACTGATGCCGGATGCAGGGTGGTCAGAATGAATCCGGTGGCGGAAAAGTTGACCGGCTGGAAGAGAGAGGAAGCTACAGGCAAGCCGCTATCAGAGGTATTCGATATAGTAAACTCAAGAACCCGCCAGCCGCTGGAGAATCCCGGAGAGAAGGTACTGAGGGAGGGGAAGGTGGTGGGATTGGCAAACCACTCCATGTTGATATCCAGGGATGGCAATGAATATCAGATTGCCGACAGCGGTGCCCCCATACGTGACCGGGAGGGGGATATAAAGGGAGTGGTTATTGTCTTCAGTGATGTCACCGAAGAGTATATGATGCGGGAGGAACTTCATAAGGCACAAAGGCTGGAGTCGGTTGGTACCCTGGCGGGGGGAATCGCTCATGATTTCAACAACATCCTTCTGGAGCTGTTCGGTAACATCTCTCTGGCCGGATCGATGCTGACTCCGGACAGTGAAGCATACCGGTGCATAGCGGATGCAGAGGCATCCCTGGAGAGGGTGAAGAGCCTTACCAATCAGCTGCTTACCTTCAGCCGGGGAGGAGCACCGGTGAAGGAGGCGGTTTCAATTACCGAGCTTATCAGGGATACCGCCGGTTTCAACCTCTCCGGAAGCAAGGTCAAGCTCGATTTCAGGGCGGACCGTGAGCTGTGGCCTGCTGATGCGGACAGGGGCCAGGTCAGCAGGGTTATATCCAATCTGGTGGTTAACGCCAGGCAGGCAATGCCGGAGGGTGGAAATCTGCACATCAGGGCTGAAAATATTGAGATAGCAGAGGATGTATATCCCCTGCTGGAGGGGGGAAGGTATTTGAAAATAACAGTCCGTGATGAAGGTATCGGAATCGCTCCCAGGCACCTGCCCAGGGTGTTCGATCCCTACTTCACCACCAAACAGAAGGGAAGTGGCCTTGGCCTGACTGCTGTTCATTCCATCATTGCCAGGCACGGAGGCCATATCACTGTGGATTCAGAACCGGGGAAGGGAACCACCTTTGTAATTTACCTGCCTGCTGCCAGGCGGGAGGAGATAAAAGAGATTGAATCCGGAGCGGGGGTGGGTGAAGCGTCATCACACCGTATGAGTGGCAAGGTACTATTAATGGATGATGATGAGATGGTCAGGAATACGGCAGCTAAGATGATGAATAACATAGGCTTGGATGTGGAGAAGGCAAAAGAGGGAGAGAAGGCTGTAGAGATGTACCGGGAGGCGGTGGATGCGGAAGAGCCATTCGATGCGGTGATAATGGATCTGACTGTGCCGGGTGGAATGGGGGGGAAGAAGGCGGTCAAGGAAATTCTGCAGATTGATCCTGATGCCAGAGTGCTGGTTTCCAGTGGTTACTCCACCGATCCGGTTATGGCAAACTACCACCAATACGGATTCACCGGAGTGGTGGTAAAACCATATACTATGGATGAGCTTGTGAATGCACTCTCCCGGGTGCTGGAAGAGTAATTGGCGGCATTTCACTTTCATAATCAAATATAATGCTTTACCGGGCCGGAATATTTTTAGCGGGTAAATAAGATTACTATTCAGAAGGGGGATTGAGAGTGTTTCCGGTTGACCGTGGGATATATGGAGAGGGTTCAGCAGGACAGGCAGATTTGGAATCCTTATCCCGGAATGGATTCTTTTCACTGATTTAAACCACGAATACGGAAGGGCTGTTCCGGATGTTGCTGGCCTGTATTTTCTGCAGAGGACAGAAAACCTCAGAAATCCTTAACAATTCTCACCGGTTTCTGTCAAAGGAAAGCAAGCAGGTTTATCTCTCTGCATAAGGCTCCGGCTGAGTTGGGGGATTTTTCTGGAACGCCAGCCAGAGTTATAATAGGATAAAGTCTGTTAGAAGGAGCTGCTGTAGCCGGAACGGGTGGGGAATTATGTTGTTTAATCTGCAGGGAGTATATTCAGGGAGATGAATATGGCAGAGAGTTGGGAAAAAAACAGGGATCCCCTTCTGGAGCGCAGCCAGTATGTTAAGGGAGTAGGTCCGACCAGACAGGTTCTTCTGTCCAAACTGGGGATAGAGACGGTGGAAGACCTTCTGAGGCACTACCCCCGGGATTATTACGACCGGAGTGAATTTGTTCCGGTGGGCAAGATAAAACCAGGCCAGACAGCTACGTTCTCAGCTACTGTGCTGGTGGTTTCAAGCAGGAAGATAGGACGCCGCAGGACCATACTTACCGTTGCGGTGGGGGATGAGACGGGGGTGGTAAACCTGGTCTTTTTCAATCAGCCTTATCTGGAGAAGTATTTCAGCCAGGGTACCAGGATCATCGCCAGCGGAAAACTGACCCTGTTCAGGGGGGAAAAGCAGATTACCGCCCCCGAGTTCGAGATAGTAAGGGGCAGTTCCAGCGATTTTCCCCTGGATACAGGTAGAATTGTGCCGGTATATCCGCTTACTGCCGGTATTTCACAGAGGATGATGAGAAAGATCATCAGATCTGCCCTGAACAAGGCTTCCGGGCATATCACTGAGAATCTGCCCTCCTCCCTGATCCGGAAGTACCATTTTCCGGAAAGAGTTGAGGCCTTCCGGCAGATACACTATCCCGACCATCACCGGAAGCTGGAGGAGGCGGTAAGGCGGCTGAAGTTCGAGGAGGTTTTCTTCCTGCATCTGCTATTGAAACTAAGGCGCCATAATGTGATAGAGAAGCGTCCCCGGCCGCCGTTTAAATTGCCTCACCCCCTGTTGGACAGGTTTCTGGATAATCTTCCCTTCTTATTTACTCCCGCCCAGGAGAAGGTACTGGGGGAGATAAAGGATGATATGCTGAATGGTTCCGGCCTCAACCGGCTGCTCCAGGGGGATGTCGGTTCGGGCAAGACTGTAGTGGGGATGGCAGCCATGATGCTGGCTGTGGACAATGGATTTCAGGCAGCCCTGATGGCCCCCACCGAAATACTGGCCCAGCAGCATTATCTCAAGGCGCTGGAGTACACTGAAGATATCCCTCTGAGGATAGAGCTTCACATCGGTTCCATCAGCAGGGGGGACAAGGAAGCCCTGAAGAAGGATATTAAGAGTGGTGAGGTTGATATAGTTATAGGTACTCATGCCCTTATTCAGGAGGATGTGGAGTTCAAGAGGCTGGGGTTCGCCATCGTGGATGAGCAGCACCGCTTCGGGGTGAAACAGAGAGCCAGCCTGGGAGACAGCAGGACTCTCCCCCACTTCCTGGTGATGACTGCTACCCCCATACCCCGGAGCATGGCCCAGACTGTATACGGAGATCTGGATCTTTCGGTTATAGATCAGATGCCCAGCGGTGAGAGAAGAGTGGATACCGATTTGGTGGATGAGAATGACAGGGATCGGGTTTATCTGAAACTCAAGCAGGAATTCGACAGGGAGAGGCAGGCGTTTATACTATATCCCCTTGTGGAAGAGAGTGAGAAGAGTGATCTCAGGGCGGCTACCGCAGGGTTCGAAAAGCTGCAGTCGGGGCCTTTCAGAAACTACCCTCTTGGTATCCTGCACGGCAGGATGAGTTTTGAGGAGAAGGCCAAGGCCATAGAGATGTTCCGGAAGGGGGAGATTCTGGGTCTGATAACTACTACAGTTATCGAAGTGGGGGTGGATGTTCCCAATGCCTCCGTGCTGGTGATAAACAATCCGGACAGATTCGGCCTGGCCCAGCTTCACCAGCTCCGGGGGAGGGTGGGCAGAAGTGGCGAGAAGGGTTACTGCTACATGATCATAGAGGAGGGTATGGGAGGGAGTACCATGGAGAGGCTGCAGTTTTTTTCCCGCAATGGAGATGGATTTGCTGTGGCGGAGAAGGATCTTAAGATGAGAGGGCCGGGGGAGATCTGGGGGATAAGACAGTCCGGGTACCCATCCTTCAAACTTATTAATCCGTTGACGGATAAGGAAATGGTGGAGAGTAGCTGGAGGGAGAGTGAGAAGCTGGTAGCGGGCGATCCTGAACTGAAAAACAGGGAGAACAGGGTTGTTTCCAGATACTTTCGCCGCTATTATAAACCAAAGATGGAACTTGCAGAAATCGGTTAGCTGGTGCTTTAATTAAACAGGGAGGTGGGACATTGATTTCCAGGGAGGAAGCATGGGAAATGGTCAGGAACAATATTTCCCAGAAGAATTTGAGAAAGCATGTACTGGCGGTAGAAATAATAATGAGAAGGCTGGCCCGGGAATTCGACCGGGATGAGGAGAAGTGGGCCATGGCCGGACTGCTCCACGATCTCGATTATGAGAAGACCGCTGAAAATCCCAACAAGCACGGGTATCTTACTCTAGAGATGATCCAGGAGCTGGACGTGGATGATGATATCCGGCATGCCATCCTCGCTCATGTGGGGCATGTGGAGAGGAAGTCCATGATAGACAAGGCCATATACTGTGCCGATCCTGTGACTGGCTTGATTGTTGCATCAGCCTTAATGCACCCCACAAAGAGTCTGGCTGGAATGGATGCCGAATTTGTGGGTAGGCGCTTTGAGGAGAAGAGGTTCGCCGCGGGGGCGGACCGGAATGCCATTGCAACATGTAAGGAGCTGGGCCTGGATTTGCAAAAGTTTCTCGAGATTTCGCTGGAGGCCATGGAATCGATCTCCGGCAGGCTCGGTCTTTAGGTTACCGGCTCGAAAGGATTAAAGGAGCAATTCTATGATCATCACATGCGACGGATGCGAGACCAAGTATCTGCTTAGTGATGAAAAGGTCCCCACTGATGGGATTCGTGTAAAATGCCCCAAATGCCGGTACGTGTGGAGGCTGAATCCGCCCACCCACGGAGTGGATTCCGATTTTGAGGTGTCAGGTTCCGGTTTTAGCGGTCAGGCCGCTGCGCCTGAACAGCCGGAGAGGGGATGGGCCTCCATGGGTGAGCAGAGTACGGTTGTCTCGGAGAAGCCGGAGCCTCCCATGATGGAGGAACAGGTGGAAATCACGGAGGAGAAGCCGGAGGTTGCACCGGAGGAACCTGTTGATAACCCGGAGCTTCGGAAGAAGCGGGAGAGGGCACGGAGACAGGCGAGGGTTTTCGCCAGCGATATTCTCATCTATAACAGGGAAAAGCGGGACGGGGGTTTGGCCAACGGTGATCTTATGACTGCACTCGGCCCTGAGATAAAGAAGGCCTGGGAGGCCTACAAGGTAAAGGTCGGTCCCGAAATACCAGAAGCCAGTGATTATTTCCGTGAAGCTCTCAATGAAATTCTGGCTGACGGAGAGAAGATATTCTGAAGCAGAGTGTAAAAAAGATATCTATCTATATCCTGAACATGTATCCCGAACTGCACCGGCAGTTCTTCGGGGAGGACAGTCTTCCCGGTGAGGTGGAGGTAAAGGAATACAAAACCTACCATTGGTTCATTAAGGCACTTAAAAAGCATGACCAGGGAGCCCCCGGTATCGTTCTGTTCCTGCCCGGTGAAGAGTTGGATCCCTCCCGGCTGAGGGAGATACGGCTGGTGGAGATGGAGGCTCCCATATACATCATTACCGAGGGTTTCAGTGAAAAGGATTACCTCACCTGCCTCTCCATGGGGGTAAGTGAGATAATCCAGCCCCCCTTCGTAAGTGGTGATTTCAAGAGAATAATGAACGGAAAGGCAGGGGAGGATATCCCCTTTCCCCGCAATGGTGACGTTATAAGAGAGGGTCATATCAGGCTCGATTTTCTGCTGCCCAGCAAACTATCCCGGATACTGGGAGTTAACCGTCTAATCTCATTTCTGGGCGCGGAATTCGGTTTTCCCCCGGAAGAATGCAGGGTTAACCTTCCCATGGTGATGGATGAAGTATTGAGCAATGCCATCCTGCACGGTAACAAGGGGGATGAGAGTCTTAAGGTAAGGGTGAGGATCTACATCAGTTCCAAGAGGATATTCATCCAGGTGGAGGATCAGGGAGAGGGATTCATTCCCGGACATATAGATGACCCCACCCGGATGAAGAATATATACAGAAATTCGGGCAGGGGGGTTTTTCTGATAACCAGGCTTATGGATAAGGTAAGATTTCGAAATGATGGCAGGATGGTGGAGATAGAAAAGTTCAATACCCCCGCCGGCGGTAAAACAGGCTGAAGCCTCTGCCGGATTTTATCCTTACGGGTGAACACTACTGTCCCAACGTTTCTGAATCCAGGATTTCTGCATTGGTATCATTGAAGTTACAGTCCAATAAATCAACGATTCTGCTTCAAATCGATTATGAGCAATTTCTATTCAATTAGCTTTATTTCAATAAATTGTGTGAATTAATATAATCCCGTTGGGACACTGGTGACTGGTGAATATTCCAATGGATCAGCGGCAGACGGTGGGATCTTCGAAGTGGAGTAATTTTCTGTGCCGGCAGTAATTATTACTGTCAGGCTGGAGTAATACCATGGGAGTTGAAGTCGTTGAGTTATTTTGGTAGATCCTGTGGGTAAGGGGGTTGGGGATTAATTTCCCGATTCTCCCCACTTCTCCCTGGAAATCTTGTCCAGCAGGTTGTCTATCTGGCTTCTGATCTTCTCATTCTGATCCGGTTCGAACAGAACCTTCTTTACCCTGCCCCGTTCGTCCCTCTTCACATACCGGAGAGCCTTGAGGTATTCCAGGGGCATCAGAATATCCTTGCTCACCCTGCTCTCTATCAGCTTGCCGTCCAGGTTCTTATCCGGATTGTTATAGGGATGCATGCCCAGTCCCCATCCGTGGACGAACATGCTGCATATGATGGCTCTGAAGGTATTCTGACGCTGGATGGAGTCCAGTTCGAAGGTATCCTGGAACTTGTCCATCACCCCGTCTATAACCTTCTGGAGCTTGGTAAGAACTTCCTTCTTGGGTTCCATATTGAGGAGGCGGTGAAATACCTCCCTTAGTATCTTTTCGGTAATCTCCATATTTACCTCCGGCGGTTGTTACTTTAGTCATACCGCTGCTTCATAAACGGTACCCAGAGTATACCTGTAAATGCAAGAAAGAGACCAAGGATGTAAAGGAGGGTGCTTTTATCTATAAATCCCGAAAGAGTGGTGAAGAGGAAGGCGGAAATTAGAAACAGGGTTCTGGTTGATATCTCCCTGAAGGAGAAAAGTACCGCTCTGGTGTGCTGATTCGATTTTTCCTGAAGCTGGGATTCGGCCAGTATGAACAGGGGGGAGGCGGCCAGCCCTCCAAGCGCAGAGCCGGCGGCTATGGTGCCGTAATTGCCTCCGGCGGCGATCAGAGCGGAGGCGGGAGCGAACAGCAGGAAGAATAGGGAGTCGATCTTATCCAGAATGCGGGAACTGATATTATTGATCAGCAGTGAGCCCAGGCCCATACCCACTCCGGTGGATATGCCGGCTACACTCAGACCCAGGGAGCTTCCCTCCGGCGATGCCTGTTTGATCAGCACCACTGACATCACCAGAAATCCTCCCGCACCGAAGAATATCAGTGACTGAACCCCCAGGGGAAGGGCGATCAGGGGGGATTCCTTAATCTCCCGGAGGGCCGATTTGATGGCTTTGACCACGGTAAGCCCGGGGCGGGTGCTGTCCACGCCGCTATGGCCTGGGGAGCAGGGATTTTCTGCGTTCCTGGCCACCGCTATGAACATCAGCAGGAAGGCTGATATTATATAGGTGGCTCCATCCAGATAGAAGCAGGTTTCCCAGGCCAGATAATCGAATATCAGTCCACCACCCAGAAATCCTCCGATCACTCCCACTATACCTGCAGCCCAGAGTATTGAATTTATCTTGATCAGTTTGCCGGGCGGGACCAGCTCCGGAATCAGGCTGGATTTGGCAGGCAGGAAGAAAAGATTACCTGCAGATACCAGAAACACAATGAACATGACCGGGATCAGGCGGCCGGTATACATGAATGTGAGTGGTATCAGCATCACCAGCAGTCCTCTCAGCAGGTCGGTGATCACCAGTACCCACCTCTTGTCCATCCGGTCGATCAATGCTCCGGCAAAAGGTGCCAGGGTGAGGAAGGGGAGAAACATGGCCAGGAAGTTGACCGAAAGCATCATGCTGGGATTTTCGGCGAACCTGTTGATCAGGGCAACCAGGGAGAAGTTATTCAGCCGGTCTCCGAACAGGGTTATCGCCTGAGCCACCCAGAACATGGTGAGAAGATTCAGAGAGAAGTGGTATTTCTGCTGACTGCTGTATCTGTTCTGTTCACTGCTGTGATTCTTCTGTTCCCTGCTGCTATTCATCCTGCTGACCGGCCGGTTTTCTCCAGTAGATTTTTCTTTCTGTTAATTCCCAGAGTGCGGCAGAAACATTTCTCCAGCATTCCCCCCACAGTGGCCCAGGAATATAGCAGAGCCGTTTCCCTTCCCCGCTTTGCCATAGCCGTTCCTGACTCCCCGTTTTGGGCAATCCTTATTATGGAATCCGCTATGGAAGCGGGGTCACGGGGCCGGGCCAGTAAACCGTTATTCCCATGATCGACTATGGCCCGGTAACCCGGTATTCCGGAAGCTACCACCGGCACCCCCGATGCCATCGCCTCCAGCAGGATAATGCCGAAGCTCTCCCGGCCGGTAGCAGGAGAACAGAATATATCGGCGCTGGCATAGTAGCGGGGAAGCAGGGAGGGCGGAACCCTTCCCGCCGTGACGATCTCTCCGCTGTAGAGACGGATCTGGCCGGGGGTAAACAGTTTTCTTAGCTTTCCCTCCCCCACCAGGATAAGTCTGATCCTGCGATTGATTTTCCTTCTGATCAGGGGAAGGCTCTTTAGCAGGTAGGGAAGGCCTTTTCTCTTGTCCATCCTGCCCACAAATAGAATATTCAGGCTGCCGTCATTGAATTCATCCAGGGGAGGGTTGGATGGGTGAAAGCGCTCACAATCCACCCCGTTTGGTATGATGGTATACTCGCCGGGGAAGTATCTGGCGGCGAACTGTCTGGCCGATGGCGACACTGCAATCCTGACATCCAGCTTCTCCGCCCTCTTGAGCAGGGGTTTCTGAAAAATTCTGTATCCCAGATTGCTATCGGCCGCTGCATGGAAGGTTCCCACCAGTTTCTGACCGGGGAGGGCGGCCTTGAGGGCAACCAGTGGAAGGGAGGGCACCAGGGGGCAGTGAGTCTGAATAATATGGAAATTTTCTCTCCGGAATATCCTTTCCATCTGCCCCTTCAGGTTAAATCCAAGGGTGACGTTTACCCAGGCTCCGTTAACCGGGACCAGGGCATTTCTGCCGATCCGGATAACCCCCTCGCAGGGTTGACAGTCACGCCCATACCGGGTGGTAATAATGGTTACCCGGTGGCCCCTGGACCTAAGCTCCCGGGCGGTGTAATGAACCGCCTCGGTTACTCCGCCGGGTCTGGGATAGTATGATTGTGACACGATGCCTATATTCATATCTCTCTGCTCCAGAGATTTCTGAACATGCACCACTGATCGTAGTTTTCCAGAATAATACCTTCCATCTTGCCATACAGCAAATTGATTATTTCCTCATCCCTCATATTCATACTCATATCTTTATTCAGAACCTCCCTGATAACTATATCATAGCTGTCGTTTCCCCTTCTCCTGGAATAACCGGCCAGCACAGGTGCTCCCGAATGCCGGTGCAGCCGGACTGCCCCCCCAGGCATAATAACTTTTCTTCCGAAGAAGGTTACCGGTATTCCGCCTGTGTATATATCTCCGTCCAGAAGAAGTGCCGCTATTCCGCCCGATTTAAGCCCCCTTAAGAGCTTCCTGTAGGAGTGACCGGGATTGATCACCCGTATTCCTGTTTTTTCCTTGGTTTCCTTCACCGGAGCGGTAAACAGGGTGTTCATCTGCACGCCGGCTACCACATACATCTTATATCCCAGGCTGCTGAGGTAGAATGCCGCCCTTTCCCAGTTCCCAACGTGAGCGGTAATGAGAATAGCTCCCGGACCATTCCGAACCGCCCTTTCCAGTATCTCTCTCCCGTGGAAGGTGATACTCTCCGGATACACAGCACCTCCGGTTGCACTCAACTCGAACATATCGATGATATTGGCGGTATGATTCCTGAATATATTAAATACAGTACTCCGGCCGGCCTCCTTGCCCACGGTCAACAGGTTATTTTTTATGTTGTTCCTTCTGTTAACGGATATCAGGTACAGTATTGCCGCCGATATGTCCCTCAGCAATCTCTTTATTATCCCGGGGCATGCCCCGGTCAGGGCTGTAACAGTACTGTATATGAGGTTACCTGCGTAAGTCACAATTATTCCAGAATAGGCAGTAGCCTCCGGCTTGTCAAGGATGTACCCTGCAGGATTTTCCTGATTTTTCCGGTCAGAATATCTATCCGCTATACTGTTCAGTAAAGGTAATGATAATTGCGGTGTATACAGGCCGCTCTGTTTCAGCTATCCGGCAGAAACAGAATGGATCCCGGAGTAAAATCAAGTAAAAATTTGAGCTCAAATACCAAATGCCGCACCTTTTGAACCTTACGAAGTTTTCAGGGGAAGAGGCACTCCATGCTCAACCTCAATCCGTCAATAACACCATTGATGCCGGTCGGCCCGGTGGCCAATTGACGCCGCTTTTTCTTCCATTCCCGGAATCTGGCAACTCCACCATCCGGGGATGAATAAGAAGAGGCCTGATGTGGGCAGGTTGGCCTGTCAACGGAAAGAATCTCTGGTCCGGTCATTGTAGTTTTACCGGATTGAGGTTAAATGCCGGACTGCTGATTGTGGGAGATATGTTATTAATACCGCCATTTGTATTAACAGGTAAGTTGCTTTATTCCAGTGGCACACTTCTGGCAATTGTATCTGTACCGCTGTAAAGAAGGGAGTCGGATTGCAAGTTTCCACTGAGAATACACTTTTCATGCAAAAAGCAATTTATTACCTCAGCAGGATTATAGCTGCCAGGGGTGTTATCGAAGTGACTGACCGGAAGATCAACTTTCAGGTCTCGTCACTGGATTGCTCCTTCGGGATTAATGACCTGTCCATTGACATCTGCTCGGTAAAGGATGTATCACTGGCCGGGGGGGATTTCCACATGAAGGTTGTGGTAATTACGGAGGAGAAGGACTATGAATTCGTTCTGTCCAAGGGGAAGGAATTCTACGATCTTCTGAACAGGCTGTGCCGGGACCCGGTGGGAGAGAGTATGCATGGAGGCGGAGAAATGAATGAGTGCGAGTGTGGCTGCAAGATAAACAGCAATTACCGGTACTGCCCCTGGTGTGGAAAGAAGAACGCAGCTGGCTAGCAGAAATTCCTGTCAGAATATTTTCCTCACCAGATAAAGAATCAGGGTAAGAACTACTGATATAAGTATTGCACTGGTGACGGGTATGTATATGTGGATATTCTCCTTCTCGATCCTTATGTCGCCGGGGAGGTTAAACAACCAGGAAAATCCACCCTTCCATACCAGCAGGCCTAGTATGGTTATCACTATTCCCACTATAAATATGATATGTCCGGCGCTGCGAAATGGCAATTAATTCTCCTTCTTCCGGAGGGGAATGTCTTAAACGGCGGGTTCGATAATAACTGCCGTGTTTACTTTATATAACTTCAGCACTGACCTGGTATTTTAACATTTGCCCCGGCTTAATCAAATCATAATCGATACAGATTGCTGGCCGGCCGGATTATCTCTTGATGATTCAGAATCAACAGGCAGGTGTGGTTTGCTGCAGTAACATTCATGTTTCCTTCCGGTTGAGAATACAGAGACCCATAAGGCCGGGTTTATCCCCTCTGATCACATAATTATCACCTGAACATCGTCATTTGATAGCGTGAAGCATTGATCTGGCAGTTTAATCAGGGGATATCTGTTCAGGCAGGTCTCATGAATATATAACTATATCATAAACAGATACTGCAACTTCATGAAGTACTGGCGGTCGGTTACAGCATAACCCTGCCTGCCGTAATCCTCCATGCCGGTTTCCCGGTAATCGTATGTGGATCCGATGTAGAAGACGGTGAATGAATTAATCCGGTAGCTCAGCAGGGGATCAAAATCCCAGTGCCCGAACCGGTCGTTGTACTGGGCAACCAGGCGGAGGGAAAGTTCCCTGGATATCTGAAGGGATAACCTGGTCCATAGAATTGACTGGGAGAACAGACGCTCACCACTGTCAAGACCGTCACTGTATATTCTGCTGAAGTCAGCCGATAACAGCATCCTGTTCAGGGGCTTTATTTCAGCTGAAAATCCGTATCTGATTTCTTTCCCCATAACCATGTCCCGGCGGGCGATTCTGTGGCCGTAGTTGATATTGGCACCAAGTTTGAGTGCCCCGGTGGGCTGGGTGCTGAAGTAGGTATGGGCCTGCCAGATGTCTCTGAATTGTATATCCCTGAACAGCTCGTTGCTCCGCATATAGCTGGAGTGTATCCTCGTCTGGCCGGCCCGGAAGGACATCACCATATCGGTGTTGATCCATTCATCCTTCCTTGTTCCGCTGAAGTTCCATTCCCTGGCCATATGGATATTTCCCTCCAGGGTTTCCAGGACTTTGCTGTGGTCGAACCTCAGTATGCCCCAGCCGCCCAGCATGCCCATGCGAGCGTTGTTGGATGGCTCCATCCCGTTGTCAGCCCGGAAGGTGGGGCTGAGCTCCCGGTAGCTGGCTTTCAATAAGTAATTTGCGGTATTTCTTGAAACCTCACCGGTGAAGGCGTGGCCGGGAAAAGCTTCTCCGTCCAGGGCGGAGGTGTAACTGCCTCCATCGAATGTTTCTGTCCGAAGGGCCTTGTCACCCAGGGCGGGATTGTCAACCTCCCTGGTATAGCTTGAGAGGAATTGGAAACGGGCGGAGTTGCTGGGGGAGAGGCGAATGTTGCCGTCTATCCCGGCCAGGGAGCCGGAGCCTCCCTGATCGAAGCGCCGGTCGGTGGCAATAATACCCAGATGAGACTGCTCTCCCAGGTCACGCTTGTATCTCAATATATTGGAATAGCTCTTTCCATTCTGCACTATCTCGCTCTTCTCCTCGAAGGGGATTATTATGGCTGAATGCTGGTCCCGGGCGGTAAGCAGGGCGAGGCTGTTGGGACCCTTGCGCCATGTCAGTTTGCCGGCTATGATAGGGTCATTGATAGCCCGGGTGTAGACAGCATCGAAGTAGGTGTCGAAGAGATCGCTGCCCTCCTGGAAGAAGGGCCTCTTCTCCGGGTACTGGAGTGCGAAGGTGGTATTGACATCGATCTGGGCGGCATCGGCTTCCACCTGGCTGAAGTCAGGGTTCAGGGTCACTTCCGCCTTGAGTTCGGAGGATATGTCGTAGGAAATGCCCAGGGCTGCGTCGGCCACCAGGTCGCCGTTATCCAGGTAGCCGCTTTCATTCATGGAGGCGGACTGGTGAGCAACTACCGCCGGAAGCAGCTGAAACCCCGACCCCGGCTCAACGCCGGAGATCCCCTCCATGATTCCCCACTGACAGGGCCAGCAGGATTCGTCGCGGTCGTATGCGGCCCAGGAGTACTGATAACGCGATTCCCGGGGGCGGTTTCGCCAGAAATCCACTCTCCAGACCTGTTCCCGGCGGTTCGGAAAATGAAGGCTGGCAAAAGGTATGGCCATCTCCACCACCCACCCGAAGCTGGTAATCCTTCCGGCTGTTTCAAAGATCATGTCATATGACATATCCTCATCATTGGATGAGGAGTACAGAATATCTCCGGGTATACCGTAGGGGTTGGAGAGGATTTCATAGGCATAGGTGGCCTCTCCGTAGGTATCCAGGCACAGCCCCACATAATCATCCGAATAGAACTTATCCCTCTCGCAGAAGGAGGCCCTTACCTTTTCGGGATTATCATAACAGAGCCAGCCCAGATAGAGGTTTTCCCGGTCGTAGGTGACCATTACCTCGGTCTTGACTTCGGGCTCCGTCTGGTCACCCGGATTGTGCTCCACGAAGTTTTCCGCCAGGGCGGCTCCCCTCCATCCCGGGTCATCCAGCCTGCCGTCTATCTCTATGGTTCCGCGAGCCGGTGATACGTTAAGCCGGGGATGGTAGACCGGGGTGAATTCACCGCCATCCTCTGGGAATACAGGTGAAGTTCCGGACAGGATTATAACCGGCAGTACTATTGTAATTATTATAATGTAACCGGGATGGTTCAATGATCCTCTCCATCGTTGCAGATTTGGTTAGATGCGGCAAGATGTGCCGGTGGCACATCTTAGTTCTTATACGTTTATTTCTCCGGATAAGTTTCCTGTTTCCCGGATTATGAAATTGGAGGGAAGCATAGAGAAGTTCCCCGCCGTTTTCCGGGCCGGATGTATTTAATATTATAAAATAATCTGCTGTTCTCAACCGGCATAATTATTTTTACCCGGATTATTCACGAGAAGTTACAGCTTTCACTCTTGACCGGTACTAATTATTCATCCCCGGGTGGTGGAGTTGCCAGATTCCGGGAATGGAAGAAAAAGCGGCCTCAATAAGCGACAGGTGCAAACAGCATCGATGGGATTATTGACTGATTGAGTTTAACCTCAGCAGGGTGTTGATTCCGGCGGATCAGAGCCGTATGTAAACTCATCATCCCGCTGGACACCAGGCCGGTAATTTGTTATAATTATTCAAATTATAGTAGTATTAAACTTGACGGGAGTTACCGGAAATGATCTTGCCCTGGAGAAGAATAGCGGTGTCTACGGCGGTTCTGGTTTTGATTTCGGCGGGGAGTATATTCCCGGATCAGTCACCGGAATTTGACCGCAGCGTGGAAGAGATACAACTTAAAATAGAACAGCGGGGATACCACTGGACCGCAGAGCATAATTCCATCACAGAGTTGAGCGGGCGGGAATTTCAGCGAATGCTGGGGGCCAGGATACCCCGGGGGTTGAAGAGGAGGCTGAAGGAGAAGGGGGATGATCATTATCTCTCTTCCTATGCCCTGCCGTCCAGCTACGACTGGCGCGATTACGGTATGGTTACACCGGTAAGGGACCAGGGGAGCTGCGGCAGCTGCTGGGACTTCGCCGCCATGGGGGCACTGGAAGCAGTTCTTATGATAAATGAGGGGATAGAGTACGATCTGTCAGAGCAGCAGATCCTGTCCTGCGAGACCGGTGGATACGGCTGCGACGGAGGGTGGTACTCCTGGGCATGGGACTATATCAGGGATAACGGTTCGGTATCGGAAACCTGCATGCCCTACATGGCCTCCGATACCATTCCCTGTACCGATTCCGGCTGTGAGAAACTGGCCACCAACGGCGGCTGGGTGGATGTTCCCAACAATGTAACCGCCATCAAGGAGGCGGTGATGATATCACCGGTGGCTACCACTTTTCATGTATACGATGATTTCAGATACTACGGCGGCGGCTGCTACGAGCATGAGGGGAATGATCCCATAAATCATGCCGTGGTTATAGTGGGATGGTGCGATACCATGTGTGCGGGGGAGGGAGCCTGGCTGGTAAAGAACAGCTGGGGAACCGACTGGGGCCTGGACGGATATTTCTGGATAAAGTATGGAAGCTGCAATATCGGGTATGCCACCCAGAGGGTAATGTACGATTCCGGCACCGACATAGTCTATCAGGGTAACAGCATAGAAGATCCGGGAGGGGATGGGGACGGAAGAGCGGACCCGGGTGAGACTGTGGATATGACAGTGGATATTTTCAATGAGATCATTTCACCCGCCAGAACCGGTATAAGTGCAACCATTTCATCCCTGTCGGAAATCGCAGAAGTAATACAGCACTATTCTGATTATCCCGATATGCCCCCGGGCGGAAGCTGCGGCGGCAGCCCGCCCTTTGAGTTTACCGTAGATCCCTTCGCCGCTCCCGGTTCAGAGGCGGAGTTTGTGATAACCATCAGTGCGGACGGAGCATACTCCAGCCAGGATACCTTCAGTATCATGACAGGGGACTGTCCCGTTCTGCTGGTGGATGATGACGACGGTGCCGGTCTGCAGGAATACCTGGAAGTTTCCCTGGATAATAACAATTACCTCTTCGAGGTGTGGGATGAGAGCGAATCAGGCTATATAACCGGTTCCGTGATGCTGGATTATTCCGTGGTGGTGTGGATGACCGGGGTGCAGGGAGATATAGAGGAGGATAACCGGACAGCTGTATCCTCTTTTCTGGATAGTGGGGGGAGGCTTCTGATTACCGGTCAGGATATCGGCTGGCAGCTCAACCATGACAATATCCCTGAGGAGGAGCAGTTTTACCGTGATTATCTGCGTGCTGAATACATCTCGGATGATTCGGGATACCGGAGCCTGACCGGAGTGGCCGGTGATCCGGTGGGGGATGGGTTGTTCTTTGACATAGGAGGGGGAAGTGGCAGCTGTTCCCAGGATTATCCCAGCGAGATAGAACCTTACGGAGGGGGCAGTGCCGTTCTTGAGTATGCCTCCGGCGAGGAGGGGGCGGTGAGATACCAGGACACTGAAAAGCTGATATATCTGGCCTTCGGCCACGAGGCGGTCAATACCTCTGCGGACAGGGATACCCTGATGAGAAGATGTCTGGAGTGGCTGGTTGATCAGTGGCCTGATCTGGAGCAGCCCCGGGTCCAGCTGGTTTCTCCCGACGGTGGTGAGGAGATGGAAGGGGGGGAGAGTTTCGAGATAACATGGAGCGCCTCCGATAACAGGGGGGTAAGTGATATCGACATACTGCGTTCCTATGACAGCGGGGCCACCTACCCCGATACCGTCGCCCTGGGAGAGCCCAATGACGGAAGTTACATGTGGACCATTCCGGACAGTTCCTCTTCCACATCCAGAATCAGGGTTATTGCCCATGATTCTGCCGGATTGAGTATGTACGACCAGTCGGATTCAGACTTCTCCACCTCTACCACCTCCGGCAATGAGAAGGTACCGGCGGCGGGAAGGGTGAACCTGTCCCAGAACTTCCCCAATCCCTTTAATCCCTCCACCAGCATAGAATTTAATGTCCCCCGTCCAATGCATGTCAGGATCGAAATCTACGGTGTCAGGGGCCGGCTGGTAAAGAGGATTCTGGATGAAAGGGTGGAACGGGGACAGCATGAGGTAAAGTGGGAGGGCAGGGATTCACAGGGCAGGCCGGTGGCATCGGGATTGTACTTCTGCCGGTTGTTTACCCCGGAGGTGACCAGATCGGTCAAAATGGTGCTGATACGGTGAGCGCCCGGGGAAGGGGGTGTCTTTTCTAGCCGGCTGAGAGGAGCCGGCCGGGACAAATGCCTGTCAGCCCCGTAGCGGGAGTGAAACTGACCGGTATGTTAAAGTGAAGGTTACCGATCCTGCAAGTCCGGATTAAAGAGAGTTGAAGGGAATGGATAGAATCTCACCTTGACTGAGACGGGGCTACCAATACCGCTTTCTGCAATTACAGGTAAAAGTGATCCATCTGCCGGGAGGCGGGGAGTCAATCGTCGAATCCTTCGAAGTTCCTGTCCCTGTATGCATCGCAACGTGAGCAGAGCTCGATCTTCTCACGCTCTCCCCGGGAGAGGTAGAGGGCGTACTTTCTCCTGGTTTCGCCATTCCATATGTCCAGAACACTCTCCTCTTTTACATCCCCGATAACCGCCCGTCCGGCAATATCCCAGCAGCACAGCACCGCCCGCCCGTCGGTATAGAAGAACATCTCCTCCCTCATTTTGATACAGGGTTTTCTTACCATCTCAACCCCATTCTCCCATGCCCAGGTATACAGAGGCACTATCAGGGCCTTATCCGCCCGCTGGCCCCAGTATTCCATGAAGTCATCCTGCTCATCCCTGTTGATATCCATATCGATCATCCTGACCTCTACCACCACCTGCCGGTCGCTCTGAGAGCTTATCTCTATAAATTGGTTGATATTATCCACCACCCTGTGATAGTCCAGCCCCACCCTGCACTGGCCGTAGGTTTCCGGCGAGAAGGCATCCACACTGAACCTTACCAGATCGAGCCCGGCTTCTATCAGCTGTTTCGATTTCTTCCCGCTTAGCAGGTTTCCGTTGGTGTTTATCTCCACTATGGCGGTGGGATCGGACTTGATGTATGAGATAATCTGAGGAAGCCTCTTATCCAGCAATGCTTCATTCTGAAGGAAGGGCCGGTAAGTAATCCCCAATCCCCTGGTTTCATCAACTATCTTCTTCCATATCCAGTCCGGCATTATCACCGGTTTTCTCTCTATCTTCTTCTGGGGGCAGAAGGGGCATTTGGCATCACAACCGATAATACTCTCTATCTGAATGTAACCGGGTTGTTCCGGCAGTTTCAAATGTTGGTTCAATTTCTACCTTTCTTCTTCCAGGTATTCTTTCACTAAATCTAAACAATAAACGGCTGCTCCGCAATTATCCATGATATAATTCCTGGCTATCTTTCCGGTACTCTCCAGCAGCTCCCGGTCGGAGAGCAGCTTTTCCACCCCCTCTTCCAGGTCGCCGGCGGAATTTACCACTGTACCCGCGCCCAGTTTCACCAGCTCCCGGGCCTCCAGGGAGTTATCTATACGGGGTCCGAAGAAGACCGGCAGTCCGAATATGGCCGGTTCCATTACATTATGAACGCCGGTGGTGTAGCTGCCTCCCACATAGGCAATATCCCCCGCCCGGTAGAGTTCTGCCAGATACCCTATACCATCAACGATGATTACCGGCTTGGTTACCTTCTGCTCTCCCTCAATCCGGGATATGGCTGTATGAGAGAGATTCGATTTGTCCAATGCGCCGGATATTTCATCCAGCCTGGAGGGAGACGGTTCATGGGGAGCAAGTATCAGGGCCAGGTCCGGGATCCTATCCCTGAGTTTGCTGAAAGCGGGAATGACCACCTTTTCATCCGGCGGCCAGGTACTTCCCGCTATCAGAAAAGGCCTGGAGTCCTCTTTTAGAGCGGGGGGCAGCTTAACCGCGGAGCTCTCCACCCTGTCGCATACCTGGTCGAATCTGGTATCCCCTCCGGTTACCACCTCCACACCATCTCCCGAATGTTCTCTGAATCTTCCGGCATCCTCATCAGAGATGGCGGCTATGGCGGAAAGCATGCCGTAAAGCCCGCCGTAGAACTTCCTGCTCAGCGGATTCAATCTCCCTGAGCCGGGTGACAGGGTGCCGGAGAGAAGGAGCTGGGGAATGGAACGGCGATTTGCCTCTGTTATCAGATTGGGCCAGAGATCGAATTTGACGTAGACTATCATGTCAGGCTTGAGAATATCCAGGCAGCGGTTGACATTGCTGCGGCTGTCAACGGGATAGTATTCCACAAATTTCAGAGAGGGGATCCTCGATGACCGGTCGAATTTCTGGAAGTAATTCATCCCCGAAGGCGAGAAGAAGGTAAGAGCGAGGTTGAGGTCATCTCCGTATTCCTGCGACAAATGTTTCATCACCGGTTTGGCCTGTTCGAATTCACCCACCGAGGAGACGTGAAACCATACCAGGCGCTTTGCCGGCGGAAGCTTCCGTGACTTCTCACTCCATCTATCCTGCCAGTTTTTTCTCCCCTCCAGACCTTCGGCTATCTTATCATTGAACAGTGCTCCCACCCTGGCAGAGGCTCTGGCCAGGGGCAGCAGCATGTTGTAAAGCAGGTTATAAATACTCATCCATGAATCTCCCTCGGATTTTCCTCATCCGTTATGCCTTCGGCCCGGCATGTTATAGTATAGTAATGTAAATCTCCGTCATCTGGCATTATCTTTTTCCCTGTTTCCACTCCCTGTTTCAACTATCTCGTAAACCGCCTGTTCGGCCTGCCGTGGTTTTATCCGCCTGAGGCATTTTCTGTTTCTCAGCAAACAGGGGCTGGCCCCGTTCCGCGAACAGGGGCGGCACCAGAGTGGTACCTCCAGAACTTTGCTGGAGGGAAGGGAGGGAAAGTACCCGAATTCTTTCACCGTAGGCCCGAACAGGGCCACGCAGGGGGTGCCCACCGCTTCGGCCATGTGAAGGGGCGCCGAATCGTTGGTTACCAGCGCCGCGCATCTCTCCAGGCAGGCCGCCGTCTCCAAAAGTGAAAGCCTGCCGGTCAGATCGGTCACCTCTCCTTCCACCTGTCCGGTAATCTCCCGGCTGATCTGCATATCACTCTCTCCGCCCGTGATTATAACCTGTATTCCCCCGGAGGTAAGCCTTTCTATCAGCCGGGCATAGTATTCCGCCGGCCATCTCTTGGTCTCCCATCTGGCTCCGGGAGCTACTGCCACGGTATTTTTGGCGGATATGCCCGTTCCTTTCATGATCCGGACGGCCTTTGCTTTTTCTTCCCTTCCGGGCTGAAGGCTGGTGGATAGGTGGCCGGTTTTAATTCCGAGTTTTCCGGCCAGCTCGAGATAACGCCGGGTAAGGGGAGTTATACTGCGGAAGAGGTTAATCTTCAGATATATCAGAAAGAATTTGCTGCCCTGTCTCTTGCTCAGCTGAATCTTCCGGGAGGCGGAGAGTGAATGGTGCAGTATATTACTTCTTAAAACATTGTGGGCATCGATAATAATATCGAAATTCTCATCCTTGAGTCTTGCCCTCATATCCATGAGTTCCCCAAAATTCCCTTCTCCCAGTTCATGGATCCGGTCGACTCTGCTGTCGTTATCGAATAAGGAAGCATACTTCTGCTTGCATACCAGATGGAGTTCACCGGAGTGGTAGTGATCCTTGAGTACACTTATTAATGGGGTTGCCAGAATAAGGTCTCCAAGGGAACCAAATCGAATAACCAGTATCTTCAAATCAGGCCATCTCCCTTTCTGTAGCTTGCCGGATTCAGGGATGACTATATGATATGACTATCCACAAGTCCAGCCGAATATAATCAGACCGGTGTATATTGATAATTGATTTGATGAGATAATCCATAATTATTTCACAATAAGAAAAAATATTCTTGATTGAGCAATAAATTTATACTAAATTAGGTTATGAATTGGACAATAATTCGATATTTGTCTTATTATGGTTGATTCAGATTGGTGATTAGCTATATTAGCCTCGATTAACAAGTTACATTGATACAATTAACATGGAAAAAGAAAGGAAAGGGTTAGTTTGGTTAACAAAGAGGTTGAAATCGGTGCCCGTATAAAAAGCTACAGGTTGGCTAAAGGGTTAACATTGAAGGATATAGAGAACCTGACCAATGTTTCGGCCACTCATGTCTCGGAGATTGAGCGTGGTATGACTTCTCCCACCATGGGGGCACTATCCAAGATTGCCAGGGCCATGGATGTAGATGTAGCATACTTTGTCAAGAAGAAGAATATCTCAAAGCTTTCTGTTTTAAACGAAAATGAGAGGAAGAAGATGCAGTATGAGGACTGGGGGGCCACCTATTATTCCCTTACCAAGGACCTCTCCAATCCGAAGATCTCCTTTCTGGAGGTTGAGCTGGAGCCGGGGGTGAAGAGGCCGGAAGAGACCACCACTCATGAGGGCGAGGAGTTTGCGCTTGTAACCAAAGGAGTTATGGAGATAATCATAGGTGAGGAGAAGTATATCCTCAAGGAGGGTGACAGCATCCACTACAAGGCCACCATGCCTCATGCCATGCGCAATATAGGGGATGCCAAGTGCAAGGCTATCTGGGTTACCATGCCCCCCTACAGTCTGTAAGATCAATATAATTTGAATTATCAGGAGGTTCTGAGAGAGATGGTATCGAAGCAGGAGATTGGCAGAAGGATGAAGAAGGTAAGGGAGCAGAAGCATCTAACCCTTAAGAATGTCGAAGCCAGAGCGGGGATTTCGGCCACCCACATATCAGAGATAGAGAGGGGAAAGACCTCCCCCACCATTAATGCACTTATGCGTATAGCTTATTCCCTGGGCAAGGATCCGGCCTATTTCATAGAGAATGATGAGCTGGATGATGTATCCTTTGTTGCTCTCGAGGACAGAAGCGAGATAGAGCTGAATCGGGCCAGGGGTGTCCGGGAGATGTTGACCAGATCGATTCCGGGTGGAAGGATAAATGCCCAGTTTATTAACATGGGTCCGTCGGGAGGGGAGAAGATCAAGGTACATACCCATATCGGCGAGGAGGCGGCGTTGGTATTGAAGGGCGATGTCCGTTTCCGGGTGGATGGAAAGGATTATCAGCTCGGTGCCGGTGACAGCATCTACTATGAGGCAGACCTGGAGCACGGTTATCTCAACATGTCTGATGAGCAGGAGGCCAGAATCATATGGTTCGGTTCTGAGAGGAGAATAGACTGACCGTTAAGCCCAGTTGATTGCAAGAACCGCTATTCCCGCCGGAATAGCGGTTTTTTTATTGACAGTGGATTCAGTATGTATCTATAGTTTCATTAAGATTCACGAGGGGGTGTAATCTATGGAAGAGCAGAGAAAAAACTCAGTTACCAGTGAAGAATTTCTGTTTTCACACCTGATTGCGATGTTTCAGACTCTGGCGCTTCAGCAGCTGGGCAAGTTAACCAGTCCGGTAAGCGGCAAATTGGAGCGAGATTTGCAGCAGGCAAAGATAACAATAGATATGCTGGAAATGATAAATAATAAGATGAAGGGTAATCTCAATGAGAGAGAAAAGAAGCTTCTGGGCGGTGTCCTTATGGAACTGCAGATGAACTACGTGGATGAATCCAAGAAGAAGGACCAGGCCGGGGAGATGGAGGAAGAGGCTGGGGGAGAAGAAGAGGATGAAGATAAGAACAAGAATGAGTAAAGAATACCGCATTTACAGGGAGGATAAGTAATGAAATCTATCTCGCGCGGGGTGCTGTTTGCAGTGTTGCTGATTTTTATCTCCACTGCAGTATTGGCCCAGGATTCCTGGAAGGGTACCTCCGGTCTTCTTCATGTGCAGGATGCCGGTACGGTGGGAAGGGGCCGGTTGATCTTTTCGGTAGGTTCATCCTGGTATTCCAGAAACGATATGAAGTTAACTCTCGGTCCGAGAAGTTTTTACGGGGGAATTCCGGAAGAAGGACCGATGGTGGATTACCATTTTTTCCTCTCCAGAGCATCCCTGACCATTGGATTGAGCGATTATCTGGAACTGGCCACCGGCTTGAATGTGAGAAACTGGATTATGAGAGTGCAGGATGATGGAGGGGACCTGGATAACAGGACCAGAGGTGGTATAGGCGATACCGATTTACTGCTGAAACTTTGTCCCCCCATGCCCACCAGATACTTTCAGCTGGGTGTGCTGGGATCGGCCAGTTTTCCTACCGGTAACGACGATAGAAATTTTACCACCAGCAGTACAGATTTCGGTATGAAGGGACTGTTCTCCTTTAATTTTACTGATAATGACAAATTCATACCCACCAGGCTTCACTTCAACCTGGGTTACCGCTTCAACCGCAACGAAGAAGACGGATACGGTATTCTCTACCCCAACAATCCTGATTCCAGCGGATTTTATCCCCCCGGTTATCCGGCGGCTCCGGCCGGAGAAAATGATAACTTCAACGATCTCTTCGAGTTCGGCACAGGTATAGAATTTAAGGTAAAGCAGACCACCCTGTTCTTTGAATTTCAATGGGATCAGTTCCTGAACGCCGATTTCGCCGATGATGATACCCTTTTCCGGGGATACAACAAAAACGTATATACAGTCACACCGGGTGTCAGAGTTGTTTCGGACAAGGGGGTGGGACTGCTTCTGGCTGCCGATTTCAATGTAAACTCAGAGGATTCACCGGCCTTGAACAATCCTCCCGACTGGGCTGTTTACTTTGCCATGAGTTTCGGCGGTTACGTTATTGCCCGGGATGCCGATGACGATGGTATAGAGGACGAGCTGGACAAGTGCCCCAACGAACCTGAGGATTTCGACGGCTTCGAGGATGAGGACGGCTGCCCCGATCTGGATAATGACAATGACGGAATAGAAGACGCGATGGATGAATGCCCCGACCTGGCGGAGGATTTCGACGGCTTCGAGGACGAGGACGGCTGCCCCGATCTGGACAACGACGGGGACGGTATAAAGGATGTTGACGACAAGTGCCCCAACGAACCTGAGGATTTCGATGGTACCGAGGACTCAGACGGCTGTCCCGACGTACTGCAGGACAGCGACGGTGACGGGATTCCCGATGACATGGACAAGTGCCCCCTGAATCCCGAGGACATGGACGGCTACCAGGATGACGACGGCTGTCCCGACCCGGACAACGATCTGGATGGAATACCAGATGAGGATGACCAGTGTCCCAACAACCCCGAAACATTCAACGGATACAAGGATGAGGACGGCTGTCCCGATGAAAGGCCCATCCAGGAGAAGCTGATTCTGAAGGGGGTACACTTCGAGAGCGGTTCCGCCGCCCTGACCCCCGACTCATATTCCACCCTGGACCGGGTAATACGTTCCCTGATGGCGTATCCCGAGGTACGGGTGGAGATCAGGGGATACACCGACAGTGTGGGCAGCTATGAGTTAAACAAGAAGCTCTCCCAGAAGAGGGCCGAGTCGGTGAAGCAGTACCTGGTCAATTCGGGTATCGATCCGGAAAGACTGATAGCCAGGGGCTACGGGGAGGAAGACCCCATTGCCTCTAACAAGTCCGCCAGCGGAAGGGCGGAGAACAGAAGGATCGAATTCCGCAGGCTGAACTGACAGTTGCCGGACCGGATATTTGAGACAGGAAATTGCGGGGGTTGATTATCAGCCCCCGCTTTGTGTATATAACCTGGCGATCTGACTATTAACATCGATCCGTCAATAATATTATTTATGCTGATTGACGAAGCATTCTCTGCCATTCCCGTAATCCGGCAGCCACACCACCTGCGGAGGGATAAATGGAGAGATAATACAGGAGGGCTGGCCTGTCACCGGAAACAATTTGTAGCCCGCTCAGCATGATTTTAACGGATTGAGGTTAATCTGAACAGATCAGGAAGTAAGGAATTAACCAGATCAGATATTCAGGGTTGCTCTTTCGACTCCTGCCACAGCTCCTCCATTCTGTGCAGGGGGAGTGATTCCAGCTTTTCGCCCCTCTCACCGGCAAGTTCTTCCATCCTGCGGAAGCGCCTATGGAATTTGGAGTTGGTCTCCTCCAGGGCATTCTCCGGTTCTACATTGAGTCTTCTGGCCAGGTTCACCACGGTAAACAGTATATCTCCGATCTCCTCCCTGATCTCCCGGTGTGCCCGCCTGCTGATCGATTCCTCCAGTTCCTTCTTCTCCTCCTCCAGCTTTTCCATGATTCCGGAGATGCCGGGCCAGTCGAATCCGAAATCCGCAGCCATCTTCTGGAGCAGGCCGGCCTTCCGAAGGGGGGGCATTACGGGGGGAAGCGAGTTCATCGAATAGTGTTCCTTTCTGTTCTCCTTCTCCTTCTTCTTGACCCGCTCCCAATTCCTGATACTGTCGGATACCGTTTCCACCCTCTCCGAATCGCCGAACACATGGGGATGGCGGCGGATTATCTTGGCATGAGCCCGCGATATTACCTCCTGCAGGGAGATATCCTCCTCCCTGGCAAGCAGCTGGTATGTGAACATCCACAGGAAAAAGACATCCCCCAGTTCTTCGATAATTCTCCCGGTTCGTCCGGATTTCTCAGCCTGAAGGAGTTCGTAACCCTCATCGATAAGGTCGGTGATGATACTATCCATGGTCTGGGCCCTGTCCCAGGGACAGCCGTTTTCACCCCTGAGGGTGTTCAGGGTTTGCCTCAGCGAAGATATCGCTTCCTCTATGGTATTGTGGCGGTTTTTCATAGGGGTGGAAGTATATACCATATTGAAACAGTCTACAAATATTGATATTATAAAAATTCTGGATCGATTAAGGAGGAGGGCTGTTTGATACTGGATAAAATTATTTTAAGGGGAGCCAGGGAGCATAATCTGAAAAATATAGATCTGGAGCTCCCCCGGCAGAAGCTGATAGCCATAACCGGAGTATCCGGCTCAGGAAAGTCATCTCTGGCCTTCGATACCATATATGCGGAGGGGCAGAGAAGGTATATCGAGTCGCTTTCCACCTACTCCCGGCAGTTCATAGAGAAGATAGGAAGGCCGGACCTGGACGATATATCCGGTATCAGCCCCACCATCGCCATCAGGCAGAAGAATACAGTAACCAGCGCCCGTTCCACCGTTGGTACCGCCACCGAAGTATACGACTATATCCGTCTTCTGTTCGCCAGGGTGGGAAAGACCATATGCCCCCGGTGCGGAGTGGAGGTCAGGTCTTACCCCTCAAGTGAAGTTACCGATATTGTAATCAGCAGGTTCGATGGCCAGAGGGTCTATCTGCTGATACCTCAGAGTGAGATGGAGCCGGATGAATGGGAGACCAGAAGAACCTATCTCCTCTCCAGGGGATTTACCAGGCTGCTTATAGACGGAGAGGTGGTCAGGGTGGATGAGCTGGATGATCCGCCCGGCGGTTATGAAGAGCTGTTTATACTGCTGGACCGGGTTGAGGCTGACGGAAGCAACCGCTCCCGTATAACCGAATCGGTGGAGCTGGCCTACCGGGAAGATCCGGAAGTTATAGTGGTGGAGGATGCGGAGGGAGAGGGAAGATTCCGTTTTACCCGGACCCCCTCCTGTCTCGAATGCGGACGTTTCTTCATCGAACCCACCCCCCTGCTCTTCTCCTTCAATAATCCCTACGGGGCATGCCCCGAATGCAAGGGCTTCGGTGACAAGATGGAGTTCTCCGAGGAGTTCATCGTACCCGACCGCAATCTGGCCATCAGGGATAAGGCTGTAGACCCCTGGTCCCGGGAGAGATTTTCCCACTTCCACCGGCGGCTGATGGATTTCTGCCGTACCAGGGGTATTCCGGTGGATAAGCCCTGGAAGGATATGGATGAACAGCACCGGGAGATTATCATGGAAGGAGAGGAGGACTATGTGGGGGTTATTCCCTTCCTGGAGAAGATGAAGAGGAAGAGTTACAAGAAGGGACACCGTTTCTTCACCAGAAGATATATGGGTTATACCACCTGCAGGACCTGTAGGGGGAAGAGGCTGAGAGAGGAGGTCTTCGACGTAAAGATAGGTGATTACCATATTGGTGATATCAACGCCATGGTTCCCGGCCGGGTTCTCTCCTTTCTGGAGCACTGCGATTTTACCGAAAGGGAAAGCAGGATAGTGGAGGATGTGCTGACCGAACTGAGATCGAGGCTCACCTTCATGATGGAGGTGGGACTGGACTACCTCACCCTGGACCGTATTACCAGAACCCTCTCCGGGGGTGAGGCACAGAGGATAAACCTGGCCAACGCCCTGGGGGCCAACCTTGTGGATGCGGTTTATATACTGGATGAACCATCCATAGGGATGCATGCTGCGGATAACCGTAAGCTGATATCGGTGGTGGAGAAGCTGAGGGACCGTGGGAATACTGTGATCATAGTGGAGCATGACCCCGATATAATAAGATCGTGTGACTACCTGGTGGATCTGGGGCCGGGACCTGGAACCAGGGGGGGAGAGGTGGTTTTCAGCGGTACGGTCGAACAGGCGGAGAAGAGCAGGGTGGAAGATTCACTCACCCTGGATTGGGTATTCAGGGATCATCAGCTGGAGAAGAGGGAGCGGGGGAGGGCGGTGCCTGAGGGTGAGATATCACTTAAGGGAGCCCATCTGCACAATCTGGACTTTATAGATGTCGATTTTCCCATGGGCTGCCTGGTCTGTGTTACCGGTGTCTCCGGTTCGGGCAAGAGCTCCCTGGTGGTTGATACCCTGCATAAGGCATTGTCCAGAAAGTCGTCGGTCAGATATCTGGATGCCCGGTCCTGCCGGGTTAAGGGAGCCCTGGACAGGGTTCTGCTGGTGGATCAGAGCCCCATAGGATCCACTCCCCGCTCCAATCCGGTGACCTATCTGAAGGCATTCTCCATGATCCGGGAGGCCTTCGCCAACCAGAAGGAATCGATTGCCAGAGGCTATAAACAGGGCAGATTCAGCTTCAACAAGCCGGAGGGACGCTGTTCCAGATGCAGTGGAATGGGCTACCGCAGGGTGGAGATGCATTTCATGGCAGATATCTTCGTCCCCTGCGAGGTCTGCGGGGGCAAGCGGTACAACCGGGAGACACTGGAGATACTATACAAGAACAAGAATATCAGCGAAGTACTGGACCTTACTGTGGATGAGGCTATACTATTTTTCAGTGAAATCCCCCGGCTGGGTGAGAAGCTGTGGATACTATCCAGGGTGGGCCTGGGTTACCTTCAGCTGGGTCAGCCGGCCAATACACTCTCCGGCGGGGAGTCCCAGAGGATGAAGATAGCCAGGGAACTGTCCCGCGCCGGGGGGGAGGGGAATTTATATATTCTGGATGAGCCGACCACCGGTCTCCATATGAGTGATGTGAACAGGCTTATCTTCGTTCTGGACGAGCTGGTAAGGGCTGGTCATACCGTGCTGGTAATAGAACATAACATGGAGATAATAAGATCATCAGACCATATTATAGATATGGGACCGGGTGGTGGAGACCGGGGAGGAAGGGTTGTGGCTGAGGGGTTGCCTGAGGACATAATACGCTCCAGGGAGTCGGTAACTGGAAAACATTTGAAGGATTACCTGGTAAAGTTCAGCAGGGAGGAATAGATGAAGATACTGATAACCGGCGGCGCCGGATATATAGGCAGCGTGGTAACAGAAAGCTTCCTGGACCGGGGCTACCGGGTGGTGGTGGTAGATGATCTCTCCACCGGCCATCTGGATGCCCTCGACAGCAGGGTGGAGTTTCACCGGGGGGACCTCAGTGACAGGGAATTCATTGCCCCCATTCTGGAAGAGGGTATAGAAGCGGTGTGTCACTTCGCCGCCTTTTCCCTGGTGGGCGAGTCGGTTAAAAATCCGCTGAAGTACTACAGAAACAACGTGGTAGGCGCCTATGTCCTGCTCCGGGCGATGAAGGATACGGGGGTGGGCAACTTCCTCTTCTCATCCACAGCAGCGGTATACGGAGAACCCTCCAGTACAACCATAACAGAGGATGCCCGCTTGAGGCCGGTCAACGCCTACGGCAACACCAAGCTGGCCATAGAGAAGATGCTGTGGGACTGTTCCAGGGGCTGGGATCTCGGATACATCTCGCTGCGCTACTTCAATGCCGCCGGGGCAAGCTCCCTCCACGGAGAGGATCACCGTCCCGAGACCCATCTGATTCCCATCGTTCTGGAGAAGGCCATGGGACAGCGGGATGAACTCATAGTCTATGGCAATGACTATCCCACCGCAGACGGAACCTGCATCAGGGATTACATACATGTGAAGGACCTGGCCACTGCCCATGTGCTGGGACTGGAGGCGATGATGGAGGGTTACCATGGAGCTCTCAACCTGGGCAACGGAACGGGTTTCTCCGTGCTGGATGTTATAGAAGCTGCCGAAGAGGTTACCGGCGTGGATATCGACTATGTTATGGGCAACAGAAGGGAGGGTGATCCGGCTGTGCTGGTAGCGTCTTCCAGGCGGGCGGAGGAGATTCTGGGATGGGAGAGAACATATCCCGATATTGTTGATATTATTAGAGATGCATACAACTGGAAGAAGCAGTTCCCTCAGGGTTATGAAAAATAGAAAACGGATGAAAAGAGGGGCCAACATGGAAAATAATTAGCCGTTTTCGGCACCCTTTACCCTATTTATTATTCAGGTAAAGCCAAAAAAATAAGGTCATATAATTAGCATAATTATTAACTTGTTATAATAAAATAAGTTAGCATCACACCATACCTCTGTTTATTAAAAAAATCAGCCATTCCCACCTGGTTCCTCCGTGGCATGCAAGTTGCGTTTTACAGGTTGGTTATAGCTCTATTGACCCGAGGGGCTGAGTTCCGCCCGCCTGCACCCGGGTGAATGTAATCCTTCCCGGGGCAACGAGCCGGGCTCGTACTTTTGAGGTACGTGCCAGGGGGCTCGCCCGTAAATATCTGCGTGGAGTTGTATCCGTTTTAACCGGTCAAAAGGGAAAAGCTGAATTATGCGATCAGGTGAAATCATAAACCTGCTTAAATCTCTTCGTCTGAATCCTCACGGAGGATCCATCTGTTCTGTTCTGGGTGTTCTGGAGGATGCTCTCCGGCCTGCATTCCGGCAGCACAGTCTGGTACTGCATATTCCGGGCGAGAGGATGGTTTATATTACCAGCTGGCCTATGGGGATAGACCGGGACATATTTGCAGAGGCCCTCAATATCAGCAATACCGGCGACCTTGAGTGGGTGATTCTCAATATCGGCAGTGAGGGAGAGGCGAGGACCGGGGATGATGAAATATCAGTCTGCCGGATACCGTTGTACCGCCGTCACCGGAGTTTCGGTTTCCTGTCCCTGATCAGGTGGGATGGCAGTTCATTCGATAATTCGGGAAGGGAGGCGCTTCCCCTTCTTTCTGAGGTGTTCTCACTGATAATTGTGCCCTGTATCGGGGACAGCGGGAGTGAACCTGCCGGGTCGGGCCGGGAACCAACACTGAAGGAGCAGCTGCTGGATGCGGCGGGGTACGATGAGGATATGGAGACGGTCTTATCCAGGATGATGGAGCTCTCCCGGGCGGATTACTGCGGTTTCTTCTCATCCGGTAATGGTGCAGATATTTATCTGATGCTGGGTTCACCGAAGCTTGCCGGCGCCATAGGTGAGGTAGAACACAAACTTGTCAAGGCATACAGTATGTTTTCCAACACCGCCGAACCGGATGATTTTACCGGGAGGGTATTTTACCGGAGTGGCGGAGTGGGGGATATCTATACGGAGGGCGATTCCGCCATAAAGAGCCATTTCCTGGTACCTGTTCTCTACGGTGGAGAGGTCAGGGGAATCCTGTTCTTCGGCAGTGTCCGCAGGGAGGCATTTGTCAGGGAGAACATATCGGTATTCCACTCCATGGCTGACAGCAGCGGGGAGAGGGAGAGAGTTGTTCATTCCCTGGAATCCGATTCCGGTATGCTGGAGAGATGGTTGTCAGTCATACCATTCGGCTGTGCCCTTATATCACCATCCGGGGAAATTATAACCTCCAACCGGAGATTCCGGGATATTCTGGGAATAGGGGGCCGGATACCCCCCAGCATAACCGGTATAAACAGGGTAAGTGAATACAATTTCAAGGGATTGTGGAAGGAATTCAATGCTACTCAGAATGAAATGGAGGGAAGGCTGCTGAGCTCCGGCTCGGAGAACGGAGGAATCCTCTCGGTAACCTGGGTGAATGCCCCCTCCTGCAGTGGTGAAAGCGGTTCCCTGGTGATGATTCAGGATATTACCGGGCAGATGAGGAAGAGGGAGGAGGAGAGGCGATTCGTAGCTACGGTGGCACATGAGCTCAGAACCCCTCTTACAGCATTGAAGAATTCCCTCAAGATTCTGATGGAGCTTGCCGGTAAAGAAGACAGAGCTGATGCCGGAAATAGTGATAAGGCCGGACCGGCGAAAAAGTTTCTGACCACAGCAACGAGGACGCTGAACAAACTCAGTGTGCTGGTGGATGGATTGATTGATGTATACAAATTATCCGGTAGTGAGGATACCGTGGATGCAGAGGTGGTGGATGTGAAGGATTTCATCGGGGAAGCCTCCACCCTGTTCATGGAATCGATGAACAGGAAGAATATACGGTTCCGGGTAGAGACCGGAAGCAGCATATCTGAGATGGAGCTGGACAGAAACCGGATCGAGCAGGTAATCCAGAATCTGATCTCCAACTCGGTAAAAAACACCATTGCCGGCGGTGAGATTTCGGTGACTGTTTCGGCAGCCGGGAAGCCGGCCAGGAAACTCTTCCCCCTGGTTCCCTGGGACTATCTGCCCCGGCCGGAGGTGATCGACATTGCAGTGAGGGATTCGGGGAGTGGTATCCCTGATGAAGTATCGGAATACATCTCCGGAGAGAACGGTGACTACGGGGTGAGGAAACCACCCGGGCTGGGGCTGCTGATATCCAGGGAGCTGGTAAAACGTCATGGAGGGAGAGTAGAGATAGAATCGGGCCGAGATATCGGAAGTGTGGTGCATCTGTATCTCTTCCGCCGGATAGAGACCGGCATGATGGTCAGAACGGTGGAAAACATTCAGAGCATAGTTAATGACTTTCTTAAGAAGGGGAAGTCACCGGTGGTCTATACCCTGGTAAAGAAGGGCGGGGGATGCTGGATCGAGCTGTCGGGAATGTGGCGGAAGAGTCCTGTGCTCGAACCGGAATCTGCCGAGATCAACGACCTGGAGCTTTATCTCTGGCCTCTGGGAGAGAAGATAGCCATCGGTGTTACCTGCAACCAGAACATGATTGAACAGCCCGTCTCGGCCCTGTCAGCAGGCCGGGAGGGATTGAGGGTGGTAAAGCCGCCCGACAGCGGTGTAATCGATATAGGATGGGCGGTCAGCCCCCGGGATGGAATAAAATTTGCGGAACTGCTTGATAGATCCTTAGAGATGGTCAGAGAGCGGGTTACCGCTACCGTTTAGAAAGGAGAAGATAGATGCATGAAGGAAGGATTCTCATCGTCGAGGATGATGAGGATATCGTTGAAACCGTAAAGTACAGTCTCGAATTGAGGGGATTCGAAGTAGATGCCGTTTACGACGGGCTCCATGCCCTTCGCAAGGCCAGAAAAAATGAGTATGATCTGATGCTGCTCGACATCATGCTTCCCGGTAAGAACGGTTATGAAGTAGCCAGGATACTCAAGGAGGAGATGGAAGAGGGCAAGATAAGGCCATTCCGGATCCTGGTTCTTACCGCCCGCAAGGTGGACAAGCCGGAGCGGGAGGAATTTCTGAGAACCTGGTCCCAGGTTGATGAATTCATGTATAAGCCGTTCGAGATAGATGATCTGATCGACCGGATCATATATCATCTCAAACAGAATCTGCAGGAGGCCTATTAAGAGGATGGAGCAGGTTTATCGGCTCCGGTGCCGGGCAGGAAGAAAACATGCGAAATGAAATGATCGAAGGGCTCAGGCCCGACGACTATCTTACATCCATATTCGACAGCTCCCCCTTTGCCCTGATATCCCTGGATATGAGGCTGAGGGTGGTGCTGTTCAACCGCTCTGCTGAGAAGCTGACCGGGCTGAAGCACCGGGATGTAGCGGGACTGAGGATAAACAGGATAATAGAGTATAAGCATATCAGAAATATAATAGATCTTATCAGAAAGAGGGGCAGCGTATATCTCAGCTCATACCTGGCCAGGCTAAGGGGCAGTGGCAACAGAGAGATCCCGGTCAAACTCAGCATATCACCACTGGAGGATAACCAGCAGAGGCTGCTGGGCATCCTGCTTATCGCTCTCGACATCAGGGAGATAAAGCGCCTCCAGTCACACCTGCTCGATGCCGAGCGGCTGGCCGCAATCACAGAAACCGCAGTGAGTATCAATCACGAGATCAACAATCCCCTGTGCTCCATCCTGGGCAACACCCAGCTGCTGCTTATGAACAGGGAGAAGCTGGATAAGAAGACTATCCGCAAGCTGGAGAGCATAGAGAAGGAGATAATGCGGATACAGAAGACCGCCCGGAAGCTTTCCCGGATCACTAGGCCGGTGCTGAAGGAGTACGTCAGCGGTACCAGAATGCTGGACGTGGAAAAGTCAGGTACCGATAAAGATTAGACATAGAATTCTGCACAGAGATAACTAAGCTTTACATAAAAATCAACAGAAGAATCCGGCATAAAAGTTGTACCAGTAACAAATAGCATGAATTATAATAACTTCATGCAAAGTCTGATAGTTACAGCCCCAGGCACAAGAAATAGTTGACATTACCGCCAGAATAGTTAACATTACTGTCTGATGGGAAGGTAGCTCAGTCGGTAGAGCAACTGATTGAAAATCAGTGTGTCGGCGGTTCGATTCCGTCCCTTCCCATATTGTTATTTGCCACCAGATAATTAATTGTTTTAACCAGCCTTGTTCTCTGACTCTATCTTCTTCATCAGTTTTTCATGTTGGCTGGAAGCCTGTGTTATCCTTGCCAGAATTGCCAAAAAACATGCACCACAGATAATTCCGACACCCATTGTAGCTTCCGTTAAAAATAAAGCTCCAACAAAAGCCACTAATAAAGCGATGATAACCAGTAAAATAGTCATTTTACCTCCTGATTTAATCTATTGTACAAAGACCTTCCCGAGTTACAATAAAGCAAAGTTTTTATTATTTCTTAAATTGATTTTTAATATTTCCCCAGCTCCATGAAATTAGTTTATCACGAATCAACTTTAAACTCTATATTGCAGCAAAGCGCTGAGTATGAATTCGTAATGATTTTTCCAGGTTTGGGCCGGCATATAATAATAATTCCTGGATAATAAACTTTTTTCTGCAGATCACCCTCGTTTGATTGAGAAATACTTTCGCTCTAACATGTTGTTCAATACACTTATGTAAGGGAAAAAACAGAACGGTTAATAGTGGTTCCCGGGTTTCCCTGTGAATCCTGGTGATTCTCGGGATACTACCCGGACCTGGTTAGGCATTCGGCCAGGTCTACACTATCACCGGAGCTTAAGGCCGGCTGATATGAAAATGTTATAAATTGTCACTTTCTGACAGTATCTGACATATAACGGATGGATATACCGAATAACTGGTTGTTTTATAGATTCTTGTTAATCCGGGCAGTTAAATTAAATGTGGAGTTTCCCCAAAAAATGATGCAGGAATTTCATAAGATAATAAATAACAAGCCGTTATTAATATTGATAAGTGGAATATGTTTTCCGGGGTTTTTTCATCCGTTGCCTGGTGCTTCAAAACCCTCTGCGGGGAGAGCGGGCATGGTTTTCTGCCCCGGAGGGGCAGAAAGAGCGAGCCCGAGACGGGAGCTGCGATTCCCACGCTGGGGGAGTCGACAGCGATTTTGAAACACCAGGCAGCGGAATCATAGAGGTCGAATGAAAATTGGGGAAACTCCAGAGAAGAGTTACCTTGGTTTTTCTGATTTCGCTATCAGTTCGAATATTTCTTGCATAATCAAGCTTTATGTATATAATTGATAGAAACTGTCACAATATGACAGTTTCTTGCAAATATGAGGTATATAATGCAACCATTGACCAGGAAAGTTTTTGAAGAACTACCGCGCAGTGATTTCACCATGGAGGATGTAATTGCCTTATTCCCCGTCAATGGTCAGCGCAGGTACGGGCTGGTAAAACGGGCTATTGCCAGTGGAGAGGTGATTCATATCCGAAGGGGGCTTTATTGTCTCGCTCCACAGTACCGGAAGAGAAAGGTGAATCTATATTCTTTAGCTCAGCGCATCAACGGTCCCTCGTATATCAGCCTTGAATCAGCCTTGAGTTGGTATGGTTGGATTCCCGAAGCCGTATATACACTAACCAGTGTATCATTAAACAGGTCCAGGGATTTCGATACTCCCCTGGCTTTTTTCAGCTATACCAGGGTTCCCCAGAAGGTCTTTTATACTTCTGTGCAAAGGATTACTGATGATGATGACAATTCTTTTCTGATGGCAACACCGCTGAAGGCTCTGGCTGATTATGTGTATGTGAATAAGAAGGACTGGGCTGGTGCAAAACCTGTAACCGAGAGCATGCGAATCGATCGGGAGGAGTTAGGATCAATAACTGACGGCGAGATTCAACTGCTGATCAGTAATTACAATAGCCGTAGAGTTAAAAAATTTCTTAAGGGATTGGAGAGGGATCTTAAATCATGAGCGTTAAAATTATTCAGAACAGGCTTGATTCCTATAATTGCAAAACGGACTTGGAGGAGGAGCAGGCTCTCCGGGAAATCACTCAGGAAGTTTCACTGGCGGCGCTGTCGAGAACCGATTTTTTCAAATCCGCAGCATTTCAGGGGGGGACCTGCCTTCGTATATTTTACGGATCCAACCGTTTCTCGGAGGATTTCGATTTTCTTTTAAAGAAACCTGACGGCAGTTTTAATCTGAGCCCCTATTTGAATAAAGTTTCAGATGAATTGGATGCATATGGTTACAAACTGGAATTATCAGACCGGTCGAAGGAGGGAGGCACAGTTAAAAAAGCATTTATCAAGAATTCTTCGATCGGTAAAATTTTAAGGTTGAAGTATTTGAAACCTGATAGATCCATGCGTAAAATCAGAATTAAGTTCGAAGTCGATACCAATCCCCCGGCGGGAAGCAATTATGAAGTCAAATATATGGATTTTCCATTTGTTAGTTCAGTAACAGTTCAGGATCTTCCCAGCCTTTTTGCCGGTAAAATACATGCAATGTTGTGCAGGGATTATGTGAAGGGAAGGGACTGGTATGATTTCATCTGGTATACCTCGAGGGGAACCGGTATTAACTACCGGTTTCTTGCTTCGGCTCTAAAGCAGCAGGGCCCATGGAGGGGGGAGGATATGGAGGTTGGCAGCAGATGGGTTCTGGAGGCACTGCGAGAGAAGATAATCACACTTGACTGGAAGAAGGCAAGAGAAGATATAAGGCGGTTTTTACAGCCCTCCGAACTGGCATCGCTGGAGCTGTGGTCGCAGGAGCTATTCCTTGACCGCCTGGAAAATTATGCTTCCGGAATGAATAAATATTAGTGAAATACTATTCTAATAACCCTGAGGGTAGAGTTCCACGGGTTTGGCCGTGGGTTATGTACTAATCCAAAGGGCAGAATTCAATCTGTTAGCACATAAGTGCATGTAATCCCCCCGGAGGGCTTCCAGCTGAGTGGGTAATTTTTATAACTAATGCAACGGGCCTGCCCGTGAATGACCACATTAAAGTTATTGTTATTCCCCCCCGGCTTGTTGTAGAATGAAAGGTTGTTAATTTTGCAACCAGGCCGACGGCCGGCCGGTGGAGACCGGAACAGCAGATAACTGGAGGGATTTATGACTACCACATTGATCCTTATAATCGGTCTGGTACTGTATGTTCTGCTTTACTTCATATACGGTAAGAGGCTGGAAAGGATTGTAAAGGCCGACGACAGCTGTGAAGCACCCTCTCACCGCTATTACGATGGGGTGGATTACATACCGGCGAAGAGGGAGGTGCTTTTCGGTCATCACTTCGCCTCCATAGCGGGTGCTGCTCCCATAATAGGACCGGTGCTGGCAATGGCCTGGGGCTGGGCTCCGGCCATTCTGTGGGTGTGGCTGGGAAATATCTTTATGGGAGCGGTTCATGATTATCTGGCGGTTATGGCATCGGTGAGATACCGGGGAAAATCGATACAGTTTGTTGCCTCCGATCTGATATCCAGCCGTACGGGGAAGAACTTCTACTGGCTGGTCTTCTTTCTGCTTATTCTGATCATAGCCGCCTTCGGAGCGGTTATCGCAGGGATGTTCATACATGATCCCTCTGTGGCTTCATCATATATATTCATTATTATCTCAGCCCTTCTGCTGGGTGTGATGATGTACCGGCTTAAATGGAATTTTATCCTTTCCACGGTGATAGGGGTTGTCCTGCTGGGATTTTCACTGTGGCTGGGGATAAGGGTTCCCATAACCCTGGGCTGGAACAGCTGGATCCTGATCCTGTTTTTTTACATCATCATAGCTGCTTCCATACCGGTTAATATACTGTTGCAGCCCCGGGACTATCTGAATTCATATCTGCTCTACGCCGGGCTGATAATAGGAGGGCTGGCTGCTCTGTTCAGCCTGCATAAATTCGCAGTACCGGCATTTACCACCTTCGCTCCGATTATCTCCCACGGGAAGCCCACCCCATTCTGGCCGGCCATTGTTCTTATAATTGCCTGCGGGTCTCTGTCGGGTTTTCACTCACTGGTGGGGTCGGGCACAACTTCCAAACAGATCAATTGTGAATCAGATGTTCTTCCCATAGGCTACGGGTGCATGCTGGCGGAGGGTTTTCTCTCCACCATTGTTATTATATCCATAGCCGGTTTCGGATACGGGCTGCTCAAGGCGAAGGCGGGCGCCGAAATAACCAGCTGGGGAAGCGACTACACCCGGCTTATGATGGAGCACTATCCCAAGGCGGTGATGTTCACCCATTCCTACTCCGAGATGGTGGATTCAACCTTCCTCAAATTCATCCCGCAGAAGATAATCGCCGTGCTGGCGGGGATGTGGGTCGCCTCATTTGCCCTTACCACTCTGGATACCACCAACCGGCTGGCCAGGTACACCATTGCTGAGATGCTCAAACCCCTGGAGGATAGCGCCCGGGGACTGTACAACATTCTCTCCAACAAGTGGGTAGCATCTGTGATACCGGCAGCTATTGGTATGTGGCTGGCCTGGAGCAGGAACTTCACCATACTTTGGCCCTCCTTCAGTACTGCCAACCAGCTTATCGCATCCATAGCACTTCTGACCACTACGGTGTGGCTTAAAAAGAGAGTGAAAGCAGGCAGCATGAAGATTGCCCTGATACCTGCCATGATACTGTGGTTTACCGTAACCGGGGCGATAGTCTGGTTCGGAGCAGCCGTTCTGCCTTCCACCATCAGCACCGATCCGGCCACCGGAATTGCAGTAACCCTGATCGAGGTAGTAATGTTCGTTCTGAATATCGTATTTATCCGGGATTTTATTATAAGCTACAGGGAGCCGGTAGAGGGTGAAGTTTAATCTGTTCGGATATATAAAGAATCTGCTGGCAGGCTTTGACAGGCTTTCCAGAGACAGAGCGACCGAAACCCTGGAGTATGAACTTCAGGAGATGGAGTTCGCATTCGTTCAGATGCTGTTTTCTTCTTTTATAGGGTTGCCGGCTGTGCCGGAATCTGTGGCTCTGGAAGTTCTTCCCCATATGCAGGATGAGCTGGCCAGGCTGGAGGGACGGGCAGCCGGTTCTGAAGATCTCCTGGCGGAACTGTTCGGAAAACTGGACTTTGAATAAGATGAAATGCTACTTCTTTACAGGTAAGGGGGGAACGGGAAAGACCACCGTGGCTGCTTCCCTTGGCTGGCAGCTGGCACAGAGGGGGCAAAGGACTCTCCTGGTCTCCCTCGATCCGGCCCACAGCGTGGGGGATTTCTTCTCTGCTGATATCGATGGGGAAAAAGAGATTATTCCCGGGCTCATTGTCCAGGAGCCCGATTTCGACAGCATAAACAAAGAGTACATAAGCCAGCAGCTGGATACACTCAAGGGCATGAACCGCCAGCTTACCGTGTTCAACCTGGAACACCTTCTGGACAGCCTGGAATACTCGCCCGGCCAGGAGGAATACGCCACCATCCTGCACCTGAAAAGGACCCTGCAGGAAAATAAAAACAAATTTGATTTTATTATATTCGACACTCCCCCCACCGGCATGATACTGCGGATGTTTTCGCTGCCCTTCCGCTCGAAGCTCTGGCTGGAGAGGCTGATCAAACTGAGAAAAAAGATCGTGGACAGAAGGGAGCTTATAGGGGATATCAGAAAAAGGGAGGATGCGGATAACTATTACCGGAATGATAAGGTGCTGAAAAAGCTAAAGGAACTCCTGGAGGATTATTCCCGGCTGGCTGATTTCTTCCAAAGGGAAGCACATATCTATCTGGTGATAAACAACGACCCGCTGGCCCTCCGGGAATCGGTACGGCTTCGGGATAAGCTGAAGAATATGGAGATTAACTTATCCGGGGTAATAAACAACAAGTTCGATGAGTCTGACAGCACAGAGCAGCTGGAAGAAGCGGGATTCGATCCCGGCAGTATGATAATAATAAAATCAGGGATAAACAGGGCAGAGGAAGGATACACAGTACCGGTAGATCTGATCGAGAAATTAACCAGTCATGAGTGAGACCCTGTTAATTAATATATTTATAATTATCTCTATAATTCTGATGGTGGGCTACTTCTTCGGCAGGCGTAAGAACCAGGCCATCGCAGCCTCAGCGATCAGTGCCCTGAATAAAGCGCTAAAACCCGAAGATCAGAAAATAACCAATATCGGTGGCGTAATTGGATATCACGTGGAGATGTCCTTCGGCAAAAAAAGAAATATCCAGCAGGTCAAAGGCACCATTACCATGCTCCCCCGCCACAGCCTGCTGTATCTGCCCATATCCATGATCTTCCGCCGCTTCGACCGGTTTTTTATTACCATAAAATTAAAACAGCTTCCCACAGAAAAGGAAGCCCGTATCTTTGAAAGGCGTTTCTACAATAAGCACAGAAAAAACACGGGGACACATCTGCAGCGGGAAGAATTTAATCCTGGCTCCGGGGATTATATTTATCTCTATGAAAACGATGCGGACCTTAAGATTCTCAAAGC
Source organism: uncultured bacterium (assembly GCA_964613215.1). Taxonomy (GTDB): domain Bacteria; phylum Krumholzibacteriota; class Krumholzibacteriia; order Krumholzibacteriales; family CAZTHK01; genus CAZTHK01. The sequence goes on from CAZTHK010000002.1 coordinate 210,968, forward strand.
CATTATGGACAAGATAGAAGATCCTGAAAGATTAAAGGAAACCTCCATGCGGCCCGACAGCAGCGAAGTAGAGTTGCTGTTTGTTCCAACAGTGGGGGAGAACAGAGTATTGATATCTATTCTCAGAAGCATTTAACTTTTACAGGCTTAAGTATCTAATCCGCACTTACATTTTTGCGAAGCTCAACCACCACTGAATCTGTTAACATGGTTTCATGCGGTTGCCCTACTCCAAGGATCCAGGAGCTATCAGGTCTGGCAAATTGATAGACCGGATAGTAGGCATACCCGTCAGCCCTGGATACCTTCCATTCCTCCACAAATACCGAGTCTTCATCAACAACAACCCGGGTCGAGTGAACCTCCGGGAAATGGTCTTTGGATCCTCCCTCAAACATCCATATTTTTCCATAGAAGGCCATTGCCACTTGTGAGTCGAAAGAAGTTGGTGGAAGGGGGGAAAGGTCGCGGACCACCGGCTTATTACCATTCTCTCCAAGAAATGCTATTAAGACCAGTGTGCCAACCAGAACTGAGGGCACAATGAAGATTAACCGGCGCCACCAGGCCGACCGGATTCTGTTCAGTCCTTCCGGTGAAGCATACCCATCACAACCAGTTTCCCGGATGGATTCTGTTTCTGCCTCATCTGATTCTAAAAGTTCCTCAAGAGTTTCTATGGCAGCTTCTTCATCCTTCCGCATTACCTGAAGCTCAACCGGTCCCGTTATCACGTTGTATCCGGCACCGATTCTGCCCAGCCCGAATAGATACTGAACACCTTCACCCTTAGCCAGAGATTCGATTCCGGCATCAGCCAGCAGTGACTTTGCAATGGACAGCAGCCCCGGGTCGCCTGTCCGGAGTATGGTGACCAGCATATCCGAGTGAGAACCGTTATTGTTGGAACTGAAAGGCATTTTATTCTCCCCCCCTGGTTGACAGGATTGGATTCAGCTGTTTATTTCATAAACCTTGTGAGGGACCCCAGTGACTTCCAGTCTGTCCGGAGGGTGAAAATCGAGCCCCTCTAAGATATGCTATATCATATACTCAATTTATCAAAAATCCAACGTACCTGCTGATTTTTAAGTGAAAGCCAATAATGGAGAATATCACATTCATTTGGGACGATTCAAGATTAGTTCTGATGTCACGAGACGGCTCGAGGAGATCAGTGCCGTTCCGGTTGCTAAAATTATGAAAAATGAGCGATAATCTTCGATTTGAGCATGTGCAATTTTATCACAAGTTGCATTTTTTATATATTTTTCTTGACAGCATTTTACAGGCAATTTTTCTATTTTGTGATCACAGCAATTAATTCGGCCGGCGAGGGCTATAGAACCCTCTCTAGGGGAAGATTCAACACTGTCCGGACTCTTTTCCTGGGTTGATGCGCTTTAACGCCTCTGTGGGGCTTCTGTGTTCGTGTCAAAAACCTATGGTATAATAAATCTGGCTATTGGTTTATTGGTGTTTCGATAGCCGGGGTTAAACATTGTAGAATCAATCACCGTCGATCAGAGATAGGGGAATAAATAAAGAAGCACCAGGTGAGGAGGAAGATGATGAAGCTGTCGGGCGGCATCAATCCGGACGATAAATTCGCTGAAAATAGTTCATTAAGATGCAACCCTGATTCCAGGGCAGGGGCCCTTAAGCTTCTTTCAGACTCAAAGCTTCTCTTGGAGCTGGAGAGCCTGCGGGGAAGGGAAAGAGAGACTACGCTTAATATACTTCTTCATCTGAACGAAGTGGAAAGGCGGCGGCTCTATCTTCCCAGAGGGTACAGTTCTCTGTATGACTACTGCACCCGAAAGCTGGGATATTCTCCATCAGCGGCAATGAGGAGGATAAAGTCGGCCAGGTGTATCGCCAGGTATCCGGAAGTATACCGGATTCTGGAGAAGGGTGAACTTAACCTCTGTTCTGTTGCCAGGATTTCGACTGTTATAAATCCGGGTAATAAAATTGAGCTTCTGTCCCGGGTTAGAGGGAAATCATACCGGGAGATAGAAGATATATTGGCCAGTTACAATCCGAAGCGATTTACCAGGGAGAGTGTAAAACCCGTGTTCGTTATGAAGAAAACAGATAAAATCTCCGGAGATTCATCGACTGGCCGTTCTCCACATAAAGACAAACCTGCCACATCTGCCTCTGTGACAGCAGGAGATCATTCAGATGGTAATAGTGGTAAAAGTTCGACCACCAACGTTGGTGGTCGAGAATTTACCACCGGCAATGCCAGCAGTACCGATATGATTCTGACAGAGATAAAGAATGGCGCAAAAGGGGAAAGCTTTCAACTTAAAAAGAAATACCGGCTCTCATTCACTGTTGACAGTGAGACCATGGAGAAGATCAAGCTGGCCATTTCTCTTCTCTCCAACAGATTTCCCACCGGAATAAAGTACGAAGAGCTCTTTGTGATTCTGCTCAACGAGTATCTGGACCGTAATAATCCGGAAGCAAAGAATAGTAGAAGAAAAGAGAAAAAACAGAGCAATAAATCTCACACTCAAAAAAGGCCTGGCCAGAAGAAGCCGGCGCATTCAAATAATTCAAGCAAAGAACCAACTCGTTCCATTCCCCGGAAGGTCAGAGACGAGGTGTTTACCAGGGATGGAGGCAGGTGCACCTTTGTCGGTGATGACGGTGTGAGATGCAGCTGCCGGCATAACCTTCAGATCGACCATATTGTTCCCTTTGCCAGAGGGGGTAGTAATTCACCGGATAATCTGCGGTTGCTTTGTGCCAGGCATAATCTGCTGGAGGCGGAGAGGGTTTTCGGCAGGGATCATATGGAGAAGTATTGCAGAGATGGTGGCGGTCAATCACAAGATATGAGCAAAGTTGAAGAACCGCCGGGGATGTATTATTATAACTGATGTAATAACATCTTGATGCCGGTCGTAGAAATTATCATGAGATTCCAGGGAAACAGGCAGACGTTGTAAGAATCTGTATCTTACCTTTCACAATTACCGGTGAAAACAGGAATAAGCATAAATATATCCTGACAAGCAAAATTGGGTGTCTGGTGGCAGACAAACTTATTGGGTTGTCTATTAATTAAAAAAGAGGCTTTTGCGTTAATTTCTACCGCACGACTGTTTGGTAATTTCTTTTTCGAACAAATTAGATGATTAGATACAAATAGCACAGAATTCTGGTTTATGATTTTCAATTGTAGAAACTGTCGTATAGTCTGGGAATCTAGGAGGGTCATGTTGTCCCTTCATATTTCTGCTGATATATATATGCAGGGAACGGAAGACACATCGTAACCCCCCTTGGCTGGATATTCAAGATAATCTTCCATAAGATCCTCAATAAACACCGGAGGTATCATAGCTATTTTTTTGGATATTCCCGGTTGTTTTTCTTTGGCCAACTGCCATGGTGTTTTGTGTTCTTTATAAGTGTTGGTTCTTATGAGATTAAAGAACAGCTGATATGAGTATGCTTTTCTGAGGAAGTCATCTTCGTTGATGAAGTTCTCCAGTTCATAGAACTCTACCTCAACGAGATTATGCACTGTCTCCACATCACTCTGGAAGGTGTGAGCAGCAGGGGGGATGGTGTGGTGTGTCTGCCCCTCTATGCTTTCAACGGCCAGGGTGTATGCACTGGGCTTTTTAGCTGTGACATGGCCGATATATTCACTCCCATTGTCAGTTTGCCGCACTGTACGTGAGAGATCCGCTCCACAGCTGGTCAGCATTCTGTTTAGATACCTGGCAAACAGGGTTGCATTAGTAAGGCTGCATTCCTGGGCAAAACCCATGTATAAAAGCCCTGTAGTGACATCTCTGGCGGTATACTGTATCCTGGGAAGTTCTTTTTGCATCATAGCAGTGTAGTACCCGGGGATATCGGTGAGATACTTGGTGTCTTCGCATATCTGCTCGAAGAGTCTCCATTCTCTCTTAACTTTTCTCAAGTTCTGTTTGGTCCTATGTTTTCTTCTCCTCTTCCGCGATGATACCCCTTCCTCACGCCATATCTTCCTTATGGTCTTGGCACTTCTATCCAGCCCTTCTATATCCCGGATGGTATCTGCACCAACTCTCCCATACTTATATTTAAGCTCAACCAGCTTCTTTCTCTCCTGCGCCGGTGTTGCCCCGGGAGAGTGATGAGGACGCCGCGATATCCCCTCCAACCCCTTATAGCCGTTATCCTTCCACCTTCTGTACCACTTGCGAACAGTGTTCCTTGAGCACCTGAAATCCCTGGCTGCCTTTTTGATGCCCTTCTCATCAGCATACAACACCATTTTGTAACGAAGCTGTTTTGGTTCTTTACTTTTTCTCATAACATCGTAATATGTATATGGGCACATGAGATAACCTCCCGTTATTACAGAGGTTATTATAGCGTTAAGCTCTCATGTGTCCATATTTTTACCTCCCTCCCAGTAGTTGTTTTAGTTTCTTCTGATTCTCCCTGCTCAGCTCACCCCAGCATCTTTGTTCATTCAGGATATCGTTCCAGTGCTGTTTCTCCCACCAGGGGCGGCGGCTGTAGTGGATATCCAGACTAGTTTCCGGAAGTGCTTCTGCTTCTCCTTCAACCTCATCTAAGATTGAAAAAGGCGCCGGCTCTTCTGCACCACCTCCCCATTCCCCCTTTTCTTCCTCCACCACCTCCCTAAGCTCCTCCCACCTCTCTTGCCCAAAGATAACAAGCTTCTTCAAACAAACAGGGGGGTCACCTTGTCCCTTCCCATTTCTGCTGATATATATATGCTATATTGACAACAATAAGTTATAGTGGTAGAATATTCCCGAATAATTAAACACCTAGAGGGTATATTTTCATAAATTTAGATATTTATATCACCTTGAAAGCTATATTGGTTCCTTAGTTTGTTTTTGAATTATTAAGGGGGGATGTTGAATGTTCAAGAATAACTTATCAACAGGCAGTCTAGATTTGAAACGAACGAATTATCTTATAAATAAGAAAGGATTCAGATTATCGGCTTTTATATTCTATTCATTTATATTCTGTGCTGTATTTATTTTGATCTCGTTAATTTATTCTTTACCTGCTTCCGGAAATACCTTTAGTGGTGAAATCCATTCAGATACGACATGGTCGGATACTGTGGAAGTCGAGGGGGATGTTATTGTTGATTGTGGAGCTTCGCTGACTATTATGCCGGGGACACATGTGATTTTCACCGCTGGATCAAGCAATTATGATGATTCTCTTGGTATAAGCGGCTTATGTGACATCATTGTGCTCGGCTCTTTATCGGCTGCCGGCACTTTTAATGACAGTATCAGTTTCCAATCTGATAACGAACCTGGTGTGGCAGGAGAGTGGGGTAAAATTCTTATCATGCCAGTAGCTATAGACTTTCTTTGCAAATTCCAATATATGAGAGCTCGGCATGGTAATATTGGTCTTGAATTGCGGGGTGGGTGCTTAAATGTTGAATACAGTAAGTTCAATGATAATTCAATCGCTGGAATAAGCAAAATAGACCCGTTACTGCAATCCGGAGGTACAGATTTAGATACTGAAACCGAAAAATTGAGATCATCAATGAATGGGAACGATTCTCTTTCAATTATTGAATGTGAATTAATAAATAACGTGAATGCAGGATTGATGGTTGAATCGATTGAGAATGTGTTATTGAATTCGTGTGATTTTATGGGAAATGGAAAAGCTGTTTCCGCAAACGGCGATGCTTTAATAAGTATTATTGGGTCCACAATCAATGGAGTTGGGGCTGATTACGATGTAGAAGTAGTCAGCAGTGATACGCTGGGAGGATTATGGATGGAGGGATGTAGTGTGACTGGTGGGG
>CAZTHK010000003.1:0-196321 GCA_964613215.1 uncultured bacterium
TTAATCTTTATTATACCTCAGTGGTATGCTGAGGGGGAGGCCTCAATGAGTATCATGGAGATTCGAAGGAGGGGCCGGGAGAGGGGGCTGAAGGTAAATGAATACGGAGTGTTCAGGGGCAGAAAGCAGATAGCCGGAAAGACCGAAGAGGAAGTATTCGCCAGTCTGGATCTTCCCTTCATTTCCCCCCGGCTCCGGGAGGGCCGGGGCGAGATGAAGGCGGCTGACCGGGGTGAACTCCCCAGCCTGGTCACTCTGGATGATGTAAAGGGAGATCTTCACTGTCATACCAACTATACCGACGGCCGGTGCAGCCTGGAAGAGATGGCTGAAGCAGCCAGGACCACAGGCTACCGGTATCTGGCTGTTACCGAACATTCCAGGCATGTTACCGTGGCAGGAGGACTGGGTCCCCGGGAAGTTCTGGAGCAGATCGAGGAGATAGACCGGCTCAACAACAGGTGGGATAACTTCGTTCTGCTCAAGGGGATCGAGGTGGATATCCTGGCGGGTGGCTCGCTGGACCTTCCCGATGATGTGCTATCCCGTCTGGATGTGGTTATTGGAGCGGTTCATTACAAATTCAACCTGTCCCGTGATGAGCAGACCGCCAGGATAATCCGGGCTATGGATAATCCCTATCTCAATATTATAGCCCACCCCAGCGGAAGATTGATAAACAAGCGCCCTCCCTACCAGCTGGAGATGGAGAAGGTGCTCCGGGCTGCTGCGGAGCGGGGATGCATCATGGAGCTGAATGCTCATCCCAGCCGCCTGGATTTGAATGACCAGCACTGCCGGGAGGCCAGAAAGCAAGATGTCATGGTGGCGGTCTCCACCGATGCTCATCACACCTCCCATCTGGACTATATGGAATTCGGGGTCAACCAGGCCGGACGGGGATGGCTGGAAGAAAAGGATGTGATAAACACCAGGGGAATCGATGATTTGAAGAAAATTCTAAAGAGATGACCACCCGCCCGCTCAGCGGCGGCACTGATATTCCCCGGTGGTTTTAAGTGGAGCAGAGATATTAAGAAATGGAGATGTTATTAATTGAACCTGATTATCCGGAAAGGTGGTGTAAGTGGTGAAACCTGGAGAAAGAAATCTGGCAGAGGGAATCCTGTTCACCGATCAGTATCAGTTGACCATGGCTCAGCTTTATTTCCTGGAGGGTTATCACCTTCATGAAGTTCAGTTCGATTACTTTTTCCGTTCCTATCCCGACTATGGCGGCCATAAAGCCGGTTACTGTATCAGCGCGGGTCTGGAGTGGCTGATAGACTGGATGGAACAGGCCAGTTTCGGCGACCGGGAGATAGAGGCGATGCGGTCACAGAAGGGGAGATCGGGAGAACCGCTGTTCCGTGAAGAATTTCTGGAATGGTTGAGGGAGGAGGGTGATTTCCGGGGAGTTTCCATAAAGGCCGTACCGGAGGGAAGGGTGGTTCATGCCAATGTTCCGGTGGCCACGGTGAGAGGCCCTCTGGCCATGGTTCAGATTATGGAATCCTCCTTTCTCAATCATATCAATTTTCAGAGCCTGATAGCCACCAAAGCTTCCCGTATCAGCGAATCGGGAGAAGGTAACCTGCTGATAGAATTCGGCCTGCGGAGGGGTCAGGGCAGGGGTGCCAATGAGGGTGTCCGGGGGGCTCTGATCGGAGGTGCCGATTTCACCTCCAACACCGGAGTAAGTCATGTGCTGGGGTATCCCCCCAAGGGCACCCATGCCCACAGCATGGTGGAATTATTCATGGAGATGGGAGGGGGAGAAAAGAGTGCTTTCCGGGCATATGCCCGGCATTATCCGGATGACTGCCTTCTGCTGGTCGACACCATAGATACCCTGGAAAGCGGATTGCCCGGGGCCATAGAGGTGTTCAAGGAGTTGGTGGAGAAGGGTCACAAACCGGCGGGGATAAGGCTGGACTCGGGTGACCTGGCATACCTGGCCATCCAGGCAGCCAGGATGCTGAATCAGGCCGGATTTACCGGGTGCAGTATAGTTCTTTCAAATCAGCTGGATGAAATAGCCATATGGCAGATTATCAAGCAGATAAGGGATGAGGCGGAATCATTCGGAGTGGATCCTGAAAAACTGATCAGGCGGCTGGTGTACGGGGTGGGTACCCGGCTCATTACCTCTGCAGGAAAGAGTGCCCTGGACGGAGTATACAAGATGGTAGCGGTAAATCACCGGGGGGAGTGGAAGCCGTTGATAAAGGTTTCGGAAACACCGGCCAAGACTCTGAATCCGGGAAGAAAGATGGTCTGGCGGCTGTACGGGGAGAGAGGTAAGGCCATAGCCGACCTGATAGGGCTGGAGGATGAGAATCCCGGCGAAATGGAAGAGATAGTTCTGCGTCATCCATTCGAACCGGAGACCAGGAGAGTTTTAAGGAGAAGCGAGCTGAGCGACATCGAGCCGCTGCTGGTGGGTGTGGTCAGGGATGGCCGGCCGGCAGGAGAAATGCCGTCCATAGATGAGATGAAGAAGAGACGGAGGGATGATATCTCCAGGCTGGACCGGGGGGTAAGACGGCTGATAAATCCGCACATCTATCATGTTTCGTTGACCGAGAAACTGTGGGAACTCAAACAGAGACTGATTCACCGTTGGAAGGGAGAGGAATAAACCGGAGCGGTAATGTATCCGGTTTAAATCTGCTTCCGCCGGTGCATCCATTCCGCTGCATTTCAGAGTTAATAGTGAGAATTGATTGGAGTTCTCCCGGAAAACTATCTGCAATGAATTAATAAGTGGAATTGGTGTTCAAGGTATGCATACCGAATGAATATTGGGGAAACTGCATTCAGAGCTGATCCATGACTGGAAGAGTCAAGATTTATACCGGGTAAATACTTAAAATATCTATCTGCCTGAATTCCGGTTTTCTCTATCCGCTATTCTGCACAGTCCGTCCCGGCATTCAACCTCCGGTCTGGTAACGAATAAACAGTCGGACAGGTATTTATACCGATGGTTTACCAGATCCTGGAAGCTGTTGAAGATGCACAGTTGAGGTATCAGTATGCTGAAGCTTTCGGAACTCCTCGAAGCAGCCACATATTTGCCCGGTCCGCCGCAGGGTTTGGCCCCGCAGGGAAGTGCAATGCAGTCCTCCCGGCTGTTACAAACAGGGCTGGCCAGCAGCTGCTCCAGAATCCTCTCCATCCGGGACAGGCGTTTCAGATCCTGCTCCTCGGAATAGTTTGTTTCCCAGGGATAGCAGGTGCGGAATTCGCAGTGACAGTAATTGGGCAGGCAGGGCAGCTGGATGGAGAAGCTGAGGGGCTGGTCCCCCTCACAGAGATATGGTTCCCTGATCAGAACAGTATATTCCCCCGTTGGTATATTGATGATCTCATACTCGAGGTCGAACAGGCAGATGCAGTCGCATAACCCCTCGGTCTCGTCTTCGGTTATAATAATGCTGTCGTTTCTTACCACTATGTCAGAAATGATCTCTCCGGGACAGCAGTTGAAGGCGGCGTTCAAATGTTTGAGCGAAAGAACGTTGCTGCCGGAGTAGAAACACTCCACGCAGTCGAGTCCCTCCGGCACCTCCACATCAGATATGCCGGTAACAGTCCCCTTGCAGCCGGAGTAATCAATCAGCTTTCCTTCCGGTTCCCGGTATGAATAACCGGTGTCCCAGGGGTAATGGTCACGGTGGAAGCATTCCATTCCCGATGGCCGGGATTCCAGGTCCACGGAGAATTCCACCGGCTGGTCCTCCTCATTCAGATACAGGCCGGTTATCCTTATGTAGTATTCCCCCGGGGACAGGTTTTCTATCAGATAGGATACATCGAAGAGACAGAGACAGCGGCAGGCCGGGTCGCTCTCCGCCTCTGCAATGAAAATGGTGTCATTCCGGATCGATATGTCTGCGGTTATATCTCCGGGACAACAGTTGAATCCGGCGTTGATATGATCCAGCCGGAGATTGCCCTCCGAATCGTAGCTGTACCGTACGCAGTCCTGGTCTGAGCCCACCCCGGGAAAGGATCCCGCCTGTTTGGACGTCTTACAACCCTGAAAATCCACCAGTTTACCTGATGGATCAGCGCTGTATCCTGTTGGTTCTGAAGGATTGTCCTCGCTGCACCCGGCTGGAATTATAAGGAAAATAACAGCTGATAAGAGAAGAAGTTCAAATCTCATTATATCACCGTCCTGGATTGTCCCTCTATATATATTATGCTACACCGGAGGCTGATTGTCAATTGTACAATCCAGTAACCTCTGAGAAAAATTTATGCCGGGGCGATCAGTGTTCAGTCCGGACCGGGCCCGGGTGCAGGAGAGCCTGAAAACAACAGGATTGTTTATATATCATTGCTGATAATGCTTCTCCGCGAATTGTTGACCGAAGTCTATCTCCACCTCCGGCTGGTTATGTTTCCGGCATGGCAATCGCATATTTCCGGGGGAATCATCCCCTCACACGTCAGATAGAAATATGCCGTCAAGCTCCGGATCACGGGGGTGGTATTACTACCATAGATGAGTTTACTCATACAGCTCGTCAGCCAGTTCCAGGAATCTCTTGTAAGGTATGGCCATCAGACTCTCCGCCTGAAATGCTCCGCTGGAGAGGCTTATCATTGATACCTTGGCTGCTACATCTTCGCCGGGAGCTTCGTAGATATCGATGAAGTCGTACTTGCCCAGCAGGGCATAGTGAGCGATGAACTTGACCTCCGGGCATTTTTCCTTTACCTCATTAAGCCATTTCCTTCCAATCCTGGCCCGGTCCTTGATCTTGCTGCTCAGCTCCGGTGAAAACTTGGTAAGAAGTACATAGGTTTGCATCTTCGGCCTCCTTGGTCCATTGGCCCCGGCTCAATATTTCACGGTTGTTTTTTGCCCCTGCTGCTGACCGGGAGAGCCGGGACAGGTAAATATCTTTCAATCTCCCTCATCCGGTCACTGCTTTTAAATTCTAACACAAAGCGTACACTGAGTGAAAGCCTTCAGTAAAAATGCCCTGCGGATTGATGAGCCGGTAATGGCAGGTAACTTGCGGTCTGTGACGGTTGACCGCTTCTGTAAAAAATCTGAAATATATTATATACTAAAAAAAGCCGCTCAAAGACAGGCAGGCATGTCTTCTGATAACAGCCCGTATTATCATCTATCGATGCCTGCCCGGGTATGGGTTAGACGGCTGATAAGCCCAGAATCGCACTATTGCCGAAACTAACCAGCTATACTCTGCCAGTCTGCCTGTCGCTGTATTCCCACGGTGTTTTTCTTCTGGATGCTCCCAGGACGTATCCTGCCACAAGTCCGATTATCAGTGTTATAAGCAGCCAGATTATTCGGGGGAGGGGAATTGTCCAGAAGAACAGGTGAAAATCCACTACTTCCATATTCTGAAAGAACACAATTATGGCAAGAACCAGCAGGATTATTGCAATTATCACTTTCGGTTTCATCGCCATTTCCTTTCACCAAAGACCGTGAATCCCGGAGGGCCGGGGTGGCTTTCCGGATACTGAAGTAAACCTCCACCACTTTATCTGTCCGGGCATTTTCCTTTATTGCCTGGGTTCATAGTAATAAAAATCCGGATAAATTGAAACAAATTTTATTATGCCGGCGATTTTCTTAACCCGATTAATTCATAAATTTGCGACGGCATATCAGAGGGGTAATAATATATTGACGGCACATCCTGCTATTCAGTGGATCAGATCAGCCGGCTGGAAGGTGGAGGTGCATTATTGATAATTCTCTAATAACCCGCAGGGCAGAGTTCCACGTGCTTGCCCGTGGGTGAATGTGAACTCCGCCCCAATGGGCGGCGGGCGAAGCTCGTATTTTGATTAAGTGCCACGGGCTTGCCCGTGGTTATCTACTATGCGGTTGTCAACGATAACGGCTGTTTTTATGAACTACTCGACTAAGTGACTCTATCGTGGCATGGCAGATTTCATCTATCCCGGCCGGAGTAGGATGTGCCCGGGGGTAGTGACCGGGTTTTTATCCCTGATATGGATTATTAGGCTTGCTACTCGAATCCAAGTAATGTATGTATATATATTGACAGTTATGTATTTGAACCCTGAATAGTTTACTGGGCAAGGAAATCACCCTCTGTCTCATCAGTCTGTCAGGGATGATTTACAGAAAAGGAAGGTGACATGACAGAACAAGACAAACAGACCATGCGTGACTCTGCACCGGTACGCTGGATGATTCTCTTTATGGTCAGCATCCTGATGTTCGCGACCTACTGGTTTCAGGATTTCTATTCCGGGCTCAAACCCCTGATGGAGAGCCAGCTGGGGATCAGTTCCACTGACTTTTCCAACATGATCAGCCTGACCACCATAGCCAATCTGGCCGGAATGATTATCCTGGGAGGGATAATTCTGGACAAATGGGGGATCCGGCTTACTACCATAGTCTTCGGCATAGTGGCAACCCTGGGCGGTATTATCAGTGCCCTGGGAGCCAACGATGTGCTCTCTGCCGACCCCGGCACCAGGCTCAAGATAATGATCCTGGGAAGAATCGTTTTTGGAATCGGACTTGAGATAACCTGCGTGATCATAACCAGGGCCATAGTCAAGTGGTTCAAGGGCTATGAACTGGCCCTTGCCATGGCTATCAACATGGGAATAGGAAGGCTTGGTTCCGCCATCGGAACGGCCATCTCCCCCGATATCGGGGATGGCAATGTTCCCCAGGCGGTTACCCTGGCAGCCACTCTGATCGGGATCGGATTCATACTGCTGATCATCTACCTCTTCTTCGATATCAAGATAGACAGGCAGCTGGAGGGCGGAGTAGATGTGGAGGAGGAGCCCTTCCGGCTGGCGGATCTCAAGAAGCTGTTCACCAACCCTACCTTCCTGATTATCGCCGGTCTCTGTGTGGCCTTCTATTCGGCGGTGTTCCCCTTCATGCAGTATGCTCCCGACCTGCTGTACAATGAGTTCGGGTTCTCTATGGAGCAGGTCCCCAGCAGGCCGATGGTAACTGTGTTCATATTCCTGGGATTGTTTGCTTTCGGAATCGGATTTCCCCTGATTCCGTCTTATATAAAGAAGAAACAGGGGAAGTTCATCTCCATAGGAATAGTCACCGTACTGTTCGTTATATTCATATACGCCCTGAAGGATATCTTTGCGGTGTGGGTGAAGAGTGCTCCCAAAACAGCTGCCTTCCTGCCCATGGGAACCATACTGTTTACCCCCATCTTCGGGAGGATGGTGGACAAGAAGGGCAAGGCTGCATCCATTATGCTTCTGGGGGCGGCCCTGCTGATCTTCTCCCACTTCATCTTCGCCTTCGTGAATAACCTGATTCTCTGCTACGTCAGCCTGTTTGCCCTGGGAATAGCATTCTCCCTGGTTCCTGCTGCCATGTGGCCGTCGGTGGCCAGGATCGTACCGGAGAGGAGGCTGGGTTCAGCCTACGCTGCCATGTTTACCATTCAGAACTGGGGACTGTTCCTATTCTTCAAGGGAATCGGTACCGTTCTGGATATGGTAAACCCCAAGGTGGTGCAGAGGATACAGGGGATCAGAGAGAGGCTTGCGGAGCAGGGTCTGAGCAAGCTGGAGATTACCGAGAGGGTTCAGGAGATGAGGCGGATGGGTGAGATCGCGCCATATGATTACACCATTCCTATTTCCCTGTTCATCATCTGCGGAGTAGTGGCGGTATTCCTGGCCTTCATGCTCAAGCGTTCATCCAAAAAGCACGGCTACAATCTGGAAAAGCCATCCATTTCGGATTAAGTCCTTTTGATAAAAAAACCAGGAAGAGGAGCGGTTTTACCCGCTCCTCTTCTTCTATTATCCCGCCGGGCAGAGTTCCACGTGCCTGCAGGTGGATGAATGTGAGGTCGCCCGGAGGGCGTCGAGCGAAGCTCGTAATTTTGTGGTCAGTGCCACGGCTTGCCCGTGGCTATCCACAGTTCTTCCGGTACTGTAACGGGGAGGACTTGAAGTCAGCCCCTCCATGCATTGTTTGAACCTGGCTGAATGAAAGTTTCAACATAATATTCCTTGTCCTGAATCAGGGAGAAAGGTATGCTACCCTTTAAGATTATATTTTTTTAAAATAATTATGAATGGCAATTTTTCCGGCTGGTGGAGCTATGATTACGGAGTGTAGTATGAATTGTATAAAAAGAATATTCCTGCCTGCGGCAATGATTATCCTTTTAACCAACTGCCTGAATGCATCCACCAGGGTTGCTGTTTTCCCCTTCCGGGGAGTGGGGGTGGGAGCAGGATTGATAGATGCCGCCGATGTCATATTCAGGGGTGTGCTGGAGGAGGAGGGAGAGTATTTGCCTCTGGAGGCCAGAGAGCTTTTCGGCAGTACCGGCTGCAATTCCAGGAAATGTGCGGAACGGCTGGCCCGGAGAGAGGGTATTCCCATGGTGATTACCGGCGAGCTAACCAGGCTGGGGAATAAGATCATTGTGCGGGTCAGGCTTATGGATGTGGACAGTTCCGGGGTAGAGTACAGTGATGAAGCTACTGCAAGCAGGGAGGATGATCTGGATATTGTGCTCAAAAGACTGGGAGTGGGGCTCAGCAGGGGCCGGAAGATTGAAAAGACCGGCCAGGTGGGAATGATAACGGAGCAGGAGACTAAAGAGGGAAAGAGGAGGGGATCATTCTCTTCCAAGGGACTGAGGGGCGGAGTATTGTTTCCCATGGATGAATCCCTGGGTGATGCCTCCCAGCTTTTGGGAGTGGATTTTACCTATCAATCGGATACTCCCGCTTTCTTCCTGGCTGGCCGGACCGGGCTGCGGTGGGGCGATAATGGATACAACATTGCCATTCTGGAGACCAAAATCGGAAAGTACTTAGGGAGGGGGGATTTTTCCCCCTTCATCAGCGGTGGACTGGGTATAGATTATTTCAAGGGAGAGGGTGAGTTCGTAAGGAGAGATAACGGGAGGGAAATAATATATTCCGGTTCTGACAGCGCCACCGGGCTGGTTCTGATGGTGGGGGCGGGCTTCTCCATGTTCCGGACCTACGATTTTCAGTTTCAACTGGATATAGATTATTTCTTCTTTGCCAACCAGCTGGATCCGGACGGAGACGGTACAGGAACTCATCCCAGGGGGATAAGCATAACTTTCTGTATAAAACGATAATTCACCCTGGACGGTATGGAGGAGCGAGCCGGGGAGCGGCTGAACCTAATGAGCCGGAGAAAGGGATTTTCTATCTCCCGGAGAAGCAATCTGCAGCCGCCTGTTCACCCGCCTCGATCATTTTTCCGATATCGCTGAAATCATCCCAGTCAATATCACGCACCGGTGGTTCGATTATCACATCCGCCATACCCAGGTAGAACCTGTTCAGGTGATAGTTGGTAATATCATCCACCCTGTAGATTACATCCAGGGGATTCTTCAGGGGTGAACTGCTCTCCAGGGCCGGCTGTATATCCACAGCAATGATCTTATGGCTCTGGTATTCTGCAGAAGAGGGAATAGGAATGTTTCTGGTGACACTTCCGTCCACCAGCAGCATGTCCTTATATTTCACCGGGCTGAATATCCCTGGAATGGAAGAGCTGGCAGTGACCGCCCGGACCAGGGGGCCGGAATTGAGTTCCAGATTCCTGCCACTGTAAAGGTCTGTGGCCACTGCGATAAATGGTATCCTGAGATCATCGAAGGTAAGATTCCCGAAAACCCGGTTCAGTATGTCAGGGAGGAAACTGGATGAGAATATGGAGAGGGGATGTTTGCCCTTTTTGCCGAAACGCTGCTCGATGATGTATTTGATAAAGGTCCTGATGGAGTCGATGGCTCCCGATTCTCCCCGGAGCCTTGCCAGTTTCTCCACCCCCAGTTCATTGAACCAGTCGCTGCCGGTATACTGGTATATCCTTTCCTCCACTTCCCCGGCATCCCCGTAAAGGGCATACAGCGCACCGATGATCGAGCCCATACTGGTACCGGTAATAAGGTCGGGACGCCACTTCATCTTTTCCAGTACCTTTATAACGCCCACGTGAGCAAATCCCCTGGCGCCCCCTCCGCCCAGCGCAAGCACCCTGGATTTGCGGCCGATCTGATAATGGCAGATCCATCTCCACATTTTCTTCATATCCATAGCCTGTTACCATCCTCCTGTCGCTTTGTCATAACAGTCTGTTCACCCGATCGGGGTATCTGGCTGCTCTGATGTCTGGCCAGTACTGTTACCGGCCTGATTCCGGAAACCGGTAATCCTTTACCGGGGAATACATTTCCCCTGACTATAACAGTTGCCAGTATATGCCGGGAGTAGGGCCGGTGTCGAGTTATTTCCCCGGATGCCCGGTCATCACCGGAAACAGATTAGGGTTCTATGGTATCAGTATGATTGGATCAGGGAAGTTATGGTCAGACCGGGACTGACATCATAGATATTCCCTGAAGTAAAGATGATCACCTTTTGGCCTTCGCCGGGAAGGAGATCGAAAAAATCGTCGGAGAATCTGCCATCCACTCCATCCACCCTCAGATAGACATCCTTTGCCAGTACCGGAGAGACCGGTTCTATCCGGCAGCCCACCGTGGTTCCGGTGACTGTCCGTCTGATTTCAGGCCGTGGTAGATTAAGTTCCTTGGTCCAGCCGAACTGTTCCCGCCGGCCCCGGTTGTTCCTGGCCTTCTTGATCTCATTATTTCCGCACCACAGGGCAAGGCAGGGATGATTTCTCAGTCTCCTGATGTTCTGGACGGCCTCCTCCCGGACATTCTCCAGAAAGAGTGAACCTCCGGGATAGAGGGCACAGGCAGTGACAGGGCGCTCGGTTCCGGCCTGATTTTTGATCCAGCCGGTATGGCTGCTCCATTAAGGTTCTTCTCTTATTACCCGGTTCAGGGTGTCAGCCAGCTTCTTCAGCATAACCGGCTTGGGAAGGGTGGCCCGGTAGCCGTACTCCCTGAAGTTGGCCATTACCGGATCGGTGGCATAACCGCTGGATACGATTGTTCTGGCACCCGGATGGCACTCCAGAATCAGCTGGTTTATCTCTTCGCCGCCCCGGTCACCCTTCACCGTCAGATCGGTTATCACCACATCAAAGGGATTGCCGCTTTCCATGGCATCCCTGTAACACCCCAGCGCTTCATCCCCCCGGGTTACAATCTCGGGGCTGTAGTTCAGTGATTTCAGCATTCTATCCAGCGATTTGCCTACCAGTTCATCATCCTCCAGCACCAGTATTTTTTCTCCATTCCCTCTGGTTATCTGATCCTGTCTGTGGCTGCGGGTTTCAACATCTCTCCCGGTTGCCGGCAGATAGATGGTGAACCCGGTTCCATCCCCCGGAACTGATTGGACCTCGATATCCCCCTCATGGTTCTTTACTATGGAAAATACGGTGGCCAGGCCCAGCCCGCTCCCCTCCTGCTTGGTGGTAAAGTAGGGATCGAAGATGCTGTTGATATATTTTGCCGGAATGCCGGTCCCTTCATCTTTGACCACAATCTTGATGTAACTGCCCGGCTTCAGCCGGTGGTGGGAGTGGATTCTCTTATTGCAGGCCCGGAATATCAGCTTGCCTCCCCGGGGCATGGCCTGAACTGCATTGATGGTAAGATTCTGGAAAACCTGGCCGATCTGTCCCCTGTCCGCATGTATATTCCACAGCTGATCATCAAAGTCATAACCGGCATTAGCCCCGGACCCTCTAATGGAGAACTCCGCCGTCTCCCTTATTATCTCCCTTACATCCAGAAATTCCTTTACCGGCGCACCACCCTTGGAAAATGTGAGCAACTGCTGGGTAAGGCTCTTAGCCCTCTGTATCGCCTTGATGCTGTTTTCCAGGTTGCCGGCAACCTCAGGGTTTTCCGCTTCCATTTTGGCAATCTCGATATATCCCGATATTGCTCCCAGAAGGTTGTTGAAATCGTGGGCTATCCCCCCCGCCAGGGTTCCCAGCGATTCCAGTTTGGAGTGTTTCTGTCTCTCCTCCTCCAGATATTTCCGCTCGGAAATATCCTGGTAATTCTCCAGGATGCTGACCTCCCCGCCCAGTTCGATCTTCTTGGCATTTTTAAGAATTGGTTTTTTGCTTCCACCCTTGCATTTGATTGCTGTATCCATCCCGGTAAACCCGTCTGTTCCCTCCTCCCAGATGGGGCATTGACGGGATTCCGAACCCTTGGGACAGATGATGTCGCAGAGTTCCCCCACCAGCTCATCCCTGGAGTATCCGGTGATCTCGCAGGTTCTGCAGTTTACATCCCGGATCATATAATCCGGGCCTACGATAACAATTCCACCGGGTGTATTCTCGAACATGGTGCGGAATCTCTTTTCACTCTCCTTAAGCGCCTCAATGGTGCGTTTCTGTTCAGTGATGTCATGGAGGGAAGCGATTGACCGGGAGGTACCGGGGATTATGTCTACGGTGGCAAGTATGTTTTTTATATTGTTATCACGGTCCTTTATATCGAATTCATGTCGGTGGGGTACACTGCTGTTTTCCCTTCTTATGTCGCGGTGATACCTTTCCATCTTCTCCAGGTACTCCTCCGTAATAAAATCCGACCATTTTTTGCTGTCCTCCACTTCTTCTCTGGAATAACCGGTAAGATGGACAAACTCGTCGTTGACCAGTGATATTGTCTTATCCTCCTCCATTATGACGGTGGCGGTCCCGGTGTTCTGAAATACGCTCCGGTACTTCCTCTCGCTTTCCTCCAGAGCCTGCTGCATGGACTTGAGACCGGTGATATCTTGGATGGTGCCGACTATGGCTACGGGGATACCTTCCCCGTCCCGGATGAGAGAGTTATGCATGTAGGCGGGGAAAACGGTTCCGTCACGCCGGCGGTGCCAGAGTTCCCCCTTGTTGTATCCCTCCCGGAGTATGGTCTGGTTAAACTCCTCCACCGATTTCATCTGTTCTCCGGTATGGAAGGTGGAGAAATGCTTACCCTCGATCTCTTCAGGTTTATAGCCGTGAATATCAGCAAAAACAATATTGGAATAGAGTATTTTCCCTTCCAGGTCGATTATGGATATCCCCATCACACTCTGCTCCATCGATGATGCCATCAATCTCAACCTCTCCGGGGTCCAGTTCTCCGGGAGGCGGGGGATTCGGCAAACCGGCTTTTTGTCTTCTTTGGAGGAAAATTGCATGATCTCTTAACTGCGTTCTGTTAGAAACAGCTTTCTTATAACTCTCACCATAACATAATCCAATACACTATATAATTTAATTCGGTTTTCAAAGGTTTAATCTTTATTGAATTATCATGGCCGGAAGATATATCCGGATCTGTGAATTAAACCTCTGGTTTAAGTTCAAGGTTTTTGTTGTTAAGAACAATCAACTGCTCACTAAAAATATACAGCCAGTACAGTCATTGCCCTGGAAGCCGGCTTTCCAGGCCCGTCCCCGGTTTGTGTTTTATTAATTTTACTCCTGCGGTTTGATTATCACCTTTACCGATTCTGTTCCCTGGCTGACCAGCTGGAAGCCCCGCTGGATTTCATTCAGGGGAAGGCGGTGGGAGATCAGATCATCCACCTCTATTCTTCCCCCTGCCAGAAGTTCCAGGGTTCTTTCTATATCCACCGGGCAGCCGGCATAAGTTGAAACCACCGAGATCTGGTCGCGCCAAAGGTGAAAATGAGGTACTGTGATATCTGTGCCCGGTTTCAGGGGAGCAAAGAACAGCACCCTTCCGCCCCTGTCGGAATAGTAGAAGGACTGCTCGGCCAGCTCCGCAGTGCCGGCACAGGTTACCACCAGGTCGAACAGGCGGCCTCCGTTGAGCTCCCGGAGCTTTTCCGGAGTGACCTCGGCAGCATGCAGAACAGCGTCCGCTCCCAGTGAGCGGGCCATCTCCAGCCGGTTATCCTTTATGTCAGTAGCTACCACCCTGCCCGCTCCCAGAGCCCGGAGGGCCTTGATATGCAGCAGCCCGGATATCCCGCTCCCCAGTATCAATACCCTCTGGGCAGGCTGGAAATCAGCCTTTACCAGCCCCCTCAGCACGCAGGCCAGGGGTTCTATGAAGGTTCCCTGATCGAAGGAGATACTGTCAGGAAGGAGGAAGGTTCCCCGGTCCACATTAATGGGGGGGACTCTCACTATTTCGCTGAATCCACCCGGATCGAAACTGGTGGAGCGGAGGGTGTCGCAGAGGGAGTGGTTTCCCGCCAGGCAGTAACGGCAGGTGTTGCAGGGAACATGGTGGGAGACAAATACCCTGTCTCCCGGTTTGAACTTATCCACCTTTCTGCCCGTCTCTGTTATCACCCCTGCTATCTCGTGCCCCAGCACCACGGGAGCCTTCCTGATACGGTACCACTCCATTACATCGCTTCCGCAGATACCACTCGATTCCACCCTTACCAGGATTTCTTCCTCTCCCGGAACGGGGTGGGGGCGCTCCTCCACCCGGATGTCATTGTTGTGGTGATATACCGCTACTCTCATAAGGTTGCCCCCGGCCTATTTCCCGGACCTGGCTTTTTCGAATATATCAAATGCCTGATCCACCGTGGCACCCTGGTGGACCACCGCCCTCACCGCCTTGATTGCCGGCACCGGATGTTCGGACTGCCAGATGTTCCTTCCCATGTCCACCCCCACGGCACCCTGGCTGATGGCATCGTGTACCAGCTGAAGGGTGTCCTTGAAGGTGTCCAGCCTGGGTCCTCCTGCGATCACTACCGGTACCGGGCAGCTCCGGGTCACCTTCTCGAAATCATCGCAGTAGTAGGTCTTTACAAAGTGTGCTCCCAGCTCGGCTGCAATCCTGCAGCAGAGGGAGAGAAAACGGGCATCCCTCTTTTCCAGCTCCTTGCCCACTGCGGTAACCGCCAGTACCGGCATACCGTATCGTTCCCCTTCGCTGACCAGGGAGGAAAGGTTGAGCAGGGTCTCCTTCTCATGCTCGGTACCCACGAAGATGGAGATTGCCACTGCGGCTGCATTGAGCCTGACCGCCTCCTCCATGGGAGTGGTGATTCCCTCGTTGGAGAGGGGTCCTCCCACTATGCTGGTTCCTCCCGATACCCTCAGTACCGCTGGTGTATCGGTTCCGGGATCCACCGAGGTGCGCAGTAC
This sequence comes from uncultured bacterium, assembly GCA_964613215.1. Classification (GTDB taxonomy): domain Bacteria; phylum Krumholzibacteriota; class Krumholzibacteriia; order Krumholzibacteriales; family CAZTHK01; genus CAZTHK01. The sequence goes on from CAZTHK010000003.1 coordinate 15,086, forward strand.
TCCCCTGGTAAGCATAACCGCGTCGGCGTGAGGAAGAAGGGGGGTGATGGTATCTCCGGGTACCTCCAGTTTGGTGGTGGGTCCGAGAAAATATCCGTGGTCCACCGCCAGCATAAGAGCATGGCCGGTGGAAGGCTGGATTATCCTGGCCAGCCTGTTCTTTAATCCCCAGTTCATGGTGGTATCCTTTCTTTATTCAAGATCAACAGGACCGAATCCGGCTGCTGCGGATAAAGGGCAGCAGGCCGCATTTATATCTTTCTATAAAGGCACATTAAGGAGTATAGAAATCAATGCATGTGATGGTCAACAGCGATTTTGAAAATATCAATAAACCGGCAATTACACCGGTCAGTGCTGTATCGGAGGGAGATAGAAATTGGGAAAACTCCAGATATCATAACCTTTGATTGCAATTTTTGATATAATATCAAATTAACACAACAGGTCCGGTTGGAGGCAGGAAGAGCCCCATACGGAAGTAATCGATCTGGGGGGATTTGCACCGGGAGTTTATAAATCCTTTACGGCCTTTTTGCCGGGGGGTGTCAATCTGCGGGAAAATTGCTGATAGCAAAATAAGGGTACCGGCGATGGGAGTGGGACTAAGCGGGCGGTCCAGGGATGCTATTTCAGCAAATTTGTATTTCCGCCGGCCGGGGTGACCTTACCGGGGAGAGGGACGGTAACCTTTTCTTAAGCAGTATACTGCCGGCTTGGAATATAAGCAGGCATTTGAACAGTAGCTCATGCCCCTTTCCCGAACATCACTATTATAAATTCTGCCGGAGCGGGCCGGTTATTCCAGAACTGGTGAGAGACACCGGCAGGAAGGTATTCCCGTCCAGGTAGCCCGACCAGCCGTCCCCCTCCCCGGTGGGAGAAATGGTACCGTGTATCTCCGCCTGGCCGTCGTTATCGGTCCAGAAGGGAATAAACGGCTCCGGTACTTCATGGTGTCTCCAGGAGAAGGTTACATAATCGGGTCCCAGATCGCCGGCCATGCCCATATTTACCCTGATCATACCCGCCGGATCCATTTCGGCGATATCCGGTCTGTAGTGGGGATCAACATGCAGAAACCTCTCCGGCTGAGTGTATGGGATGGTCTCCTCCCGCCAGTAGGTGATCTGGCCTGCCGGGTCACCGAACTGGTTGCTAAGTGTTACCGGGGCATTGGTAAGCAGATATGGGCTGAAGTAGGGAGGCATCTGATCAACTATGCTTTCTATACTGAGGGGGCTGTCATTGAACAGGGTGTCTCCCGGCATGAAATCGGGGAGTTCCAGTTCGGTGAAGACATCAAAGAAGCTCTCCGCAGGAAAATCCGGTCCGGGTGGAATCTCCACAGTCTCTCCCAGAGATGGATAATCCCCACTCCCGGTATAATGTTTCCGAGCGGGGGATGGAATCCCTCCAGGGACTGATCGGTGAGTTCTGTCTCCAGAGTTCCCGGTTCCACCTCCATCCAGTCAAGCACCGATTGGCCGGAGACCCGGACGGTGTCGTTGAACATTCCGTAAATTTCAAGATGGAGTTTTACATCTAATTACAGGCATAATAAAATTCGTGAAAACATGATTCATCCGGCACCGGTCCGGGGCATCCCCGGATATGAAGATTGAAGCAGTAGAATCTTCTTCGCAGCTTGAACGGCAATGGTTATAATGGGACGAAACCGGTTGAAGCTTTCTGAGAATCATGTATTCTGGTAACCCGTCTGCGGGGGGAGCTGTTCGGGAAGGCAGCGGATACCCTCTCAGTTGTGCTGCACCGTTTGTTCAGCCGGAGGGGACTGGAACCGGGAAGGGATGTGGCTGTTCTTATCTCTGCCGACTGTGTACATTGCGTCGACTACAGGTGGGGCAACAGGAATTACGCTCCCTTCGGAGTGGACCGGAAGGGATACAGTAAGGCGGTGGATCGGGACCTGGACATTGCCGGAAATACCCTGGTTGGAGAAATTGATGCTGGTGCCATAGCTGAATTCAGGAGCAGGGTGGAGAGGGATTCCCTGGAATGGCCCTGCCAGGTAACCTGGTGCGGAGTTTAATCCATGCCATTCGGATTGTCGGTCATGACCGGCCTGTGCGATTTATGGGAAAGGGGTGCTCCCGGGGGTTACCTGCTGGGTTACGGTACCAGCCTGGAACCCGGTCCCATGCCCCTCGGACATACCGGCCTGGGAGCAACCAATATAAATACCCTCCGCCACCGGGTGGGTTATGTATCGGTAGGTTACTGGTAGTGATTCCCGGGATGCTGAAGATATAATCCCTTTGGTTGAAGGGGAAGAATTGCCGGATAAATTCATTGGTGAATGGTCTCCGGATGTAATAAATTCAGCTATCGGATAAAATTGATCATTTCAGAGGAGCCGCTGCCGGCGGGAAGAAAGGAGTTATAGATGATGGTAACCCAGAACAGAGAGAAGATGTGGAGCTTATTTCTGGCCCTTCCGGGGATAATGCTTCTGGCGGCACTGATCTCATCCCCCCTCAGTGCCCAGACCGACCAGCAGATTTGGGATCTTATCCGGGATGCGGGTAGCAGTGAAGACTATCCCGGGGCTTCCCGCGTGGTGGTATTCGACCGCACCAGGGTGGAGGTGGAAGAGAGCGGGCTGGCTCATGTTCATAAGCATATTCTAAGAAAGATACTGGATGAACAGGGAGTTCTGGGGGAGAGCGTGAAACGGTTCAATTACGATCCCGCCTCCAATATGATCAGACTGGAGAGTATCAGGATATTCAGAAGGGATGGAGGGATAGAAGAGGTTGATCTTTCCGGGGTAAGGGATGAGTTTGCTCCCGCCCGGGCCATCTACTGGGGCGGCAGGATGAAGGTGATCTCCCTTCCCCGCCTGGAGGTGGGAGATGCGGTGGAGATTAAAACCTATAAGAAGGGATTCGAAATAGCCTACCTGGATGATAATATCCATCCTCCATTCGAAATGACCGGATGCAGTGCAGTTTCAGAAATGCGTAGTGATGCTGATCCTGTCCCGCCTAGAGGAGGGATTGCCGGCAGGAGTGAAGGGGAGGAGGAACAGAACGGTTCGGGAGAAGAGGAACCGGACGATTCCAGATACATACCCCCCATGGAGGGGCATTACTACGATGTGGTGATTTTTCAATCGGGCCATCCCATCCGGGAGAAGAAATATGAACTGATTCTTCCCCGGGGCAAGCCTATCAACTATCAGGTCTACCACGGCAGCCTTAAGTCCTCCCGGAGGTTCGACCGGGATAAGACCCGGTATGCCTGGTGGCTCGAAGATATACCTCCCCTGGAGAGGGAACCCAGGATGCCGGCGCTGTCGGATGTGGCAACCAAACTGGTTCTGGCCACTGTCTCTTCCTGGGAGGAGAAGTCCAGATGGTTCGCTGCCATCCACGACACCATATTCGATTTCAATGATGCCATCAGGAAGAAGGCCCTGGAGATAACCGGGGGGTTGGACAGTGATATGGAGAAGGTGGCTGCCCTGACCCACTGGGCCGCCCAGGAGATCCGCTATCTGGGAATCTCCATGGGAGAGGGGGAGGGTTACACCATACACCCCGGCTGGATGATATTCCACGACCGGTGCGGTGTGTGCAAGGACAAGGCGGGGATGCTGATAACCCTGATGCGCAGCCTGGGGTATGAGGTATATCCCGCCCTGACCATGGCGGGATCGAAGGTGGAGGATATCCCCGCCGATCAGTTCAACCACAGTGTGGTTGCCTGGAGGAGGAAGGATGGTACTTATACCATGCTGGATCCCACCTGGGTGGTGAATTCCACCGAGCTGTGGAGTTCCGCCGAACAGGAGCAGAACTATGTTATCGGGACTCCCCGGGGAGAGGATTTGAGTAAGACCCCCTACAGTCCGCCGGAAGATCATCTGCTGAGGATAGAATCACGGGGAGAGGTGGATGAAAACGGAAAGCTTAGGGGTAAGATGAGGATATGGGCCACTAACTACATGGATCAGCGTTTGAGAAGATACCTGGGAAATCACCGGATAGACCACCGGAGAGCCTATCTGGAAGGATGGCTTTCCTCCATATCTCCCCGGGCCCGCCTGCTGAACTTTTCCATCGGTGACAGGGAGGATTTCTCCTCCCAATTCGTGGTGGAGTTTGAATATGAAATCCCCCGGTATGCCCTGGTGTCGGATAATAGTGTTGATTTCCAACTTCCCGCCATGGCCCTGGCCTATGGCAATCCGGTGCTGCTGTCAGCCTCCACCTCGGCGGGACTGGAGCAGCGGGATTACCCCCTGTTCATCTGGTTTACCCAGTCTCTGGAGTGCGATGAGAGGATCACCGTGCCCCGGCATTTCCAGCCGGAGGGGGATGACTGCCGGATATCGCGGGGGGAGGAATTCGCCTCCTTTGAAGCGGAGATCGATCTGGGGAGGCAGACCGTTAATAACAGGGCCCGGGTATTGATCAATAACAGGCTGGTTCCGGCAGAGGGATACCCCGGTTTCAAAGGGGTACTCGACCGGGTGGGGGAATATGCCGGCAGGAGGGTAGTAGCTGTCAGGAAGCAGTGAGATCAAATGGCCGGAGGGGATTCCCCCGGTCCGGCCACCGGACAGGGAGAGATCACCCGGATGCTTGTAGTATAGATGACCGGATCTGATTGAACAGGAGAGAGAAGAATGACCGGAAAGAAAATTATCAGGATATTAATAATAGCCGCTGTTACTGTTACTGCCTGCGAAGCCACTGCCGTTGCGGCGGGGGCTGAACATTCATCCCCCGGTTTTCTGGCCTATCGTCCGGACCGGGAGACCATCGAATCGGAGTACCGGGACTGTGAAGCTGTAGTGCTGTGTGATTCGGTTTTTATAGAGCTTAAACCGTCGGGGCTTACCACCACCAGGCGCCACCGGGCGGTGTTGCTGATAACGGATAATTCCATAGGCAGGTATGCCGATCCCAAGATTCTGTTTCACCGGGGGAAGCATGAGCTCCGGGTCACCGGGGCCAGGGTATACATGCGGGATGGCAGGGTGGTGGATACCGGAGAGAACGGATTCAATGTAATAACCCCGCATTCCCTGGCCGGGGCGCCTGACTATCAGGACTGGCAGGAGATGGTGGTGACCCATCTGGGAATCCAGAACTACTGTACAGCCGAGCTGGAGTACCGGTTGAGTGAAACAGAGGAAATGCTGCCCTGGCTATCCGGAGTGGAATTTTTCGGCGGACCTGATCCCATTCTCCACCGGTATTTGAGTATCAGGGTTCCCCCCGGGGCCAGTCTGAAATATTCCTCCCTGAACCGGGCTCCTGATCCGGTGAGAGTATCGGATAATGAATTAGCATGGAGCATCAGCGATCTGGAGGGAAGATACATCCGGCGTGACGGTATGTGGAAGGGTGATTACCTTCCTGCCGTGGTATACAGTACCGCCGAGAGCTGGGAGGCAATATGTGAGTATTATGATACATCCCTCTCCGCAGCCGCCCATGCATCTGATTCTATGGAGGTAATTATTGAAGAGGGAAAAGACAGGGATCAGCCGGGAGGGGATAACTGGTGGGAGATAAGCCGGTTTGCCTTCGAGTCGATAAGAGGCATTCACCCTCCCTTTCATCCCCTTCATTCCGGAGTAAGGGATGCTGACGTGATATACTCAACCGCCTATGGCCACACCCTGGACAGGGTGGTTTATGCCATGGCTATGTTGCGCAGGAAAGGTTATCCGGCCGGACCTGTTTTTGTCTCCGGTGGCAGAAACTGGCCTGATGACGTACCCGCCCCGGAGATTTTTAACCGGGTATTGCTGGAGATTCCAGCCGGGGTGGATGATCCCGGGGAGGCTGTTTCTCAGATCCAGCCGGAGGGAAAATTTCGGGGTGGCGGGAAAGAGGATAGCGGAGCAGGGGAATGGGTTGAGGATACCATCCTGCTGGACCCGGTTTCCTCCAGACTGGCGGTAGACTTTTCCGCCCTGGCGGGCCGGACTGTGGCCAGGTGTGGTGCCGGTTCTTCAGTGATGCATTTGCCCGGGATGAGGCCTGAACAGAATATCAGCCTGGTTGAAATTAAGGCCGGACTGGAGGGGGATGTGATCAGGGGGGAGGCCTACCTGGTAATCACAGGGGTCTTCTCGCCCTACTGGGAGATCAGGGACAGGGATGAGGGACCGGTCAGGTTTCTGGAGGGATACTGCGGAAGCTTTCTGGGGGGTGCTGATCTGGAGGATTGGAGTGTGAAGGTACTGGAGGCCGGCCGGGTGGAGCTGGGATTCCGGTTCCAGGCGGATCTGCCGGAAGAAACCGGGCAGGGGCGCATCTACCTCTCCATCCCGGAGGCTCCCTGCGGCAGAATATGGGTTGGGGATGAGATCGAATCTGCCCGTTCGGAGTATCCCGTGCCGGTTGAGGTGATTCCGTCCATACAGGAGGTCCGGTTCAGGCTGGAGGGGCCGGGAAGCTGGAAGCTGGCCAGTTCGGGATGGAAGATCAGCGAGGAAAACCAGGCGGGGAGGGTGTTGAGCCGTTTGACGGAGAAGTGGGGGGAGGAGATAAGTTTCAAGCGTCAGCTCAGGATCGACAGCAGTGTGGTGCCCTCTGCTCAATTTGGTGCGGTTAATTCCCTGATCGGCTGTTTCGGTGAAAACAGGCTGGTACTGGAGAGGGCTGAAGAAAACGGACAGTAGAGAATATTTGCCGGTTAGGTGGGATCGAGTTCAAGACGGTCACCTATCCTGGTTTCGCTCTCCTCCAGCCGGTTGGGGGGAAGCTCAACCACACTGGCCGCACTGGGAATGGTTTCGGTTGCACAGTTGGGGGGGAAATGACGCAGCATTTTTATAACCCTTCCGCTTTTTGACAGGAAGACCACATCCACCGCTCTGTTCATTCCAACAGTGTACACCGAGTGGCAGGGCGATATCCACAATGCGCAGTCATCCGGCAGGCCATTGCCATTGAGATGGTGCAGGGTTTCCCGGAAATGGGAGTTAAGGGTCAGCAGCGTTTTCGCCAGGATGGTACCTCTGGATATGTTTTTCACACACATGTTAAGTCCTTCAGGGCAAAATGCCTATTATTAGTACGGCCAGGGTGGCCAGTGAGACTTTCATTCTCCAGGGCATTATAGATACATTTTTATCCTCCTTTATCTTTTCAGGCCTGGCTAATCCGGACAGCTCCCGGTAAATCTTGTTGGTATGTTCGATGAAGTGTCTGGATTCATGATTTTTATTATCCGGTCCGGCCAGGTGGTGGTCTGGCGGTTTGTAAAACCGGAATGAAAATTCATCTTCGTGCCGGTCCATCTTCAATGCATCCAGGTGGTCCAGGCTTGAATAATACGGCCCGGTTACTGTCAGGGGCCTGTTGGCCCGCAACAGCCACTGCAGCAGGATGATAAGGCAGGCGATACCCATAACCGGAATATATCCCCGGATACCCATAATTGCTCCCGCCGTGAGAGTAATCAGCAGATCGGAAAGGCCGATTTTCCGGTGGAGATAGAGTGGCAGCAAGGTTATTCCCGCCAGCCCGGCACCCCCGGCCGAGAAAAGCAGGCCGCTGATACCCTGGTCCACTGTATGAATAACCGCTGAGGATATCAGCAGCGCTATTGCTGAATTCAGCAGGAGGCGAGATCTCTCCGGCTTGATGACCACGGTAGTTATTACGAAGGCCACCGCAATGACTTTAATAGAAATTTCCGGCGGGAAGATTTCACTCATGATATCAGTTCATTCCTTTCCTTCTCTGTATTTTCTCTTCTCTGTTAATTCGATGTAACAAATAGTGTTCCGGCAGCCGGAAATGGTTGGTCTGTTTGTTGTCTGAATCGGCAATGTCCATATTGAGCGACTAACACATTTATCTGCAGGGTGTTAGTGGTACGGGTGGAGGGCTTTTAAATATAAAGGGGGAAACAGCTTGTGAAACAGCCATATGGCATTAGCCGGAATAGAGTATAAATCCCCAGCTGAATGGTTCATAGACGGGTACTCTGCAGAATTTCCCCCTTCCTCTTTCTGCAGCGGGATGGAAAGCTTCCTGTATCTCCCCGTGGCGCTGAATGATATCCGGATGTTCCCGGTTGTTTCTTCTCCGGTTATACCGGCTGCGGGATGGATGTGGCTCCTCATGTGACCGGTCAGCTTCAAATAGGTTAAAAAAGCAATGGATGAACCAGAGGTTCCTTCCCTGGATAAACTGTTTGTATTTTGCTCCGGATTTCTTTGCTTCTTTCCCGATTAGTAAATTACAGGGGAACCGGTCAACCTGTGGAAGGTGCTGTAAATGAATCATAAATTGTCTATGCAGAATATCTTATTGACCGGGCGAGGTTGATTATGTCCTCAGCTGGGTGGCTGACCCGGCTCCAGAAACAGGGGAGCTGGTTATCTGGTTCCATCCTGTGGTTTTGCCTTTACAGTATTTGACGAGGTAGAGGGGAGAAGATAATCGAATACGGTTTGAGGTTTGTATATCAGAAAGGAGAGAATAGAGCCGAACAGGGCTGGTATCAGATAACTAAACCCCATCATTCTGGTGGTTATAAGTATGGCAGCCAGGGGTATATTCATAGCTCCCCCCAGCATAGCTGCTATGGCGGCAGCCAGAAGAACATAATAACTGCTGCCGCCCGGCGGTATATGCATAAGTGAGCTCAGGGCGGCTCCTCCCATTATGCCGATGATGATAAGCGGGCCGGTAAGGCCGGCGCTGAGACCGCTTCCGATGGTGGAGGAAGTAGCCAGTATTTTGGCAAAAATTAAAATGGAGATAAACAGGGCTGTATTCCATCCTCCCTTGATGACCGGGGTTAATATGAAAAAACTTCCTCCGGCCAGTGAGTTAAACAGGGTCATGGAGGTTCCGGAAATCATATCCAGCCCGGCCAGAATAAATATTCCCGTTACTGCTCCTCCCAATATGGCGGAGATGGGTTGGCTTTTGCGGATCCGCCTGAAAATCAGCAGGCTCCAGCGGTACAGGGCGGTGAAGATGAATCCCAGAGCTCCGGTTATCAGAGCTGCTATAATTACAGTGGGGATATCAAGTGGTTTAATTATTCCGGGGGGAGCGGGGATGCTGAATGCCGGTTGCTGGTGGAGCAGGTCTCTGGAAATAAACAGGGCGGTTATTCCGGATATCAGGGAGGGGAAAAGATGCCTGTATTCCATGGTATCTTCTCTTATAATCTCTACTGCAAAGATTGCTCCCCCCAGGGGAGAGTGAAATATGGAACTGATTATTCCACTCACCCCGCATATGGCCCCTATCCCGTAATACCTGTCTCCTCCCCCTATAAGGGGATTAAGTATCTTTTCTGTGAGATAGCTGCTCAGGCCGGCGCCGATCCGGCTGAGCGGGCCTACAATACCACCACTGCAGTGACTTCCCAGAGTAACCACAGTGGCGGGAAATTTTATCAATGTGGCAGCAATACCGAGCGAATCATTTTCTGAATTAACATACCCTATATATGACTGGGTTCCCTCACCTCCGGCTTCGGGAATGAACCTGATGGCGGACCAGCCAACCGCCACAGCACCCGCCACCGGCAAAAGGAATTTCAAATGGGGGGGAACCGCCTGCACCTGCACCTCTGTAAGCTGTAGAGCCCGGGTGAACAGTGCCACTGTTGCCGCCCCTGTGGCGCCGGCCAGTAATCCCGTTAGTATCCACCGTATTATGGTCGATATATTGAATTTTGTTTCATCCATTCCGCTCTTTTTCCACTAATCCGTTAAAGGCCCGTTCAGCTTTCTTCATGTTATCTTCCCACAGCCCCCTCTCCTGGATTATTCTATCGTTCTCTTCCCTGAACCCCTGGATAATTTTCCTGTTATGATAAAGTTTCAGTATTGATTCTGCCAGTCTGGGGGGATGGCGGGGGGGAAACAGCAATCCATTCTTCCCGTCTTCAATCCACTCCCGGTTGGCTTGTATATCTGTTACCACCGGTGCAACTCCGCACGCCATAGCCTCCAGCAGTGAAACCGAGGTTGAGTCTGATACGGAGGTGGAAACATATACTGAGGAATCACCAAGTTGAGCGGCGATTCCGGGGGGAGCGAGTTTGCCCTTGAAATCAAAAAAATCCTTTAATCCACGGCTTTTAACCTCCTCTTTCAAATCTCCTCTCTCGGGGCCGTCACCGCAGAGTACGAATCTGGCCTCCACCTTATCCACTACCAGTGAAGCTGCCCGGACCAGAGTGGATAGATCGTATACGGGATAAAAATTTCTGGTGCTGATAATTCTGAAATGCCCCTCCTCCTTCTGCCGGGAGGGAGTATGAGCAGGGGGATGAAAGAGGGTTCTGTCAATGCCCAGATATATCTTAATGATTTTATCCGGCTGTGCCCCGATGGATATGGCCCTGCGGGAGAGATTTTCAGCATCGGTGATAATGAGATCTGCATTCCGGAGCACCCGTTTTATCTGCAGCCGGTGTATCAGATGCTTCTGATAATCCACCAGAAGATCGGAACCCAGGGCCGAAACCGCCAGAGGACGGTATCCGGCCAGGGTACCCAGCAGTCCATATCCGCCCAGATAGAGGGTGCTGACGAGATCGGGGCGGAAGGAATGGAGTATTTCACGAACCCTGGAGAGGGACGAGAGGTAACTGATCAGCTTGGTGGGAAGGCCGGCCCTGATTCTAACTGTACGAAAATCAGTGGGAGGAACCGGTTCGAATGAGATAAGAATCACCTGATGGTCACGAAGATGAAAGAATCCGACCCATCTTCGTACATGATTCAGAGATCCATCTCCCATAAAGGCAATACGCAAGCTATATCCTTTATTTCCGACAGGGTGGAAGGCTTATAAATATTAAGTAGAGTATCGGCAATTTGACCTGGCCTGTTCAAGTTAAAAATATCTTTCGGTGATTGTAACTTTGTAAACTGTAATCAATCCGTGGAAATGACCAGACAATGAATTATCTCCGGGATATCAGCTAAACCGCCAGGATGGACATTTGCCCCTCTCCGTAATCCGGGATTTCTATAGTCATGTCTCTCCTCCGGGATGACCCCCGGATGGCTGAGATGTGTTCGTCGGTTACGTCCTCCAGCGAGGTATATGTTTCTCCCAGCGTGACATGGGGCAGATCCGGTTTGTTGAATGTACTGGATATGATATTCAGTACTTCCCTGAAATTCTCGGTTACGTTTTCGGGCATCTCATCTTTGGATATGTACTTTTTAGCCTGGTCCAGAGGAATTTCTGCCAGGCATGACCCCACATATACGGTAATTTTGAGATCGGCTGTGATGATACTGCTGACAGATCCGTCATCCAGAATTATAGTCGCCACTGTCAGCGGCTTATCCTCTGTGAGCTCAACCGGTGAACCGCCGGTCACCTTGATCTGCTCTCCGAACAGGCTCTCCAGTATTTCCGATATTTCCTCGGCTGTAGGGATTACCTTCTCTTTTTCCTCACCAGCTTCAGCGGCGGACTCATCCGCCTGATCTCCTGTGGAGGAATCGGATTGGGAAGGTCCGGCGGTTTCACCTGATGCCTCTTCGCCCTCCCCGGTTGCCACCGTTTTGGTGGAAACTTCCAGAAGGCGAACCGCCACGCCGATTTCCTTATCCCCGGCATCTCCATCGTTACTCCATTCAGCCAGCCCCTTTACCTGATACTCTCCCTCTCCCGGTACCTCCAGTTCGAACTGGAGGGGAGATCCGGCAGGGGGAACTTCGGTGGTCTTGACGAATATCCTGCCCATGCTTTTGAGCCCCTCTGATTCGAATCTGGAGAATTCCTCCCGGGGCATGGCGGACAGGTTGGAGATATGATTACCACTGATCTGTATATATTTATATTTACTCTGGTTCATGGCTACCGGCTGCCCCGACTTTGATAAAAATACTTTATCCAGTTTATCGGCCGGGAACCCTCTGCCTTTATCTATTTATCCGGGAGTGCAGGGATGGCATCCTCCGGAGGGCCGGAGGCGGCAGGGACAGCCGAAGGAGCCATGATGGTTTGCCGGCGATCTCTATTCTTTAAACTGTGCCCCGGTCGAAAGGCAATAACGGTCTGAGTATCAGGTTGTAAAATACGGATCGGTTGAGAAATCACTTTTTTCGCTGGCAGGCCGAACAGGCTGCCATTTTAAAATAGCAGTGCTGAGCAGATGAACGGGAAAGTTATTCAAGCCTCGACTATCCTGCCATCTCTTCTCCCACAGCAAAAATCTATTGGGCCAGATGAAGCGGAGCATCCGGTCCGGTGGGGAGCCCCAGCAGCATCCATATCGCCAGCAGAATCAGCCAGCAGATAGTTAATATTACCGAGTATGGAATCATGGTAGCGATGATGGTACCAATCCCGTATTTTTCGTCGTACTTCTGAGCGAATGCCACAATCAGAGCGAAGTAGCTCATCATGGGGGTAATGATGTTGGTAACAGAATCGCCGATACGGAAGGCCGCCTGGGTAATACCGGGGTGATACCCCAACAGCATGAACATGGGTACGAATATGGGTGCCATAATGGCCCACTTGGCTGAAGCGCTCCCCATGAACATGTTAATAAAGGCGGCGAGTATTACAAATGAGAGTAACAGTGCAATTCCGGTGAACCCGATCGATTCGAGAAGCTCCGCTCCCTTGATGGCCAGCAGGACACCGATGTTGCTGTTCTTGAAGTAGTAGACGAACTGTCCGGCGAAGAAAACAAGAATAATATATCCGGCCATTCCCTTCATCGACCCGGTCATATGCTTCACTACATCCTTATCATTGCTGATGGTGCCTACCGCAATCCCGTAAGCCAGGCCGGGGATGAAGAAGAAGACCAGCACAGCGGTGATCAGGCCATCCATGAAGGGGGAATTAAGAAGGGAGCCTGTTTCAGGGTCTCTCAAGATTCCATTTTCGGGAATGATCATGAGCAGGAGTATTACGATCACGGCGGCGGTGGAAACCCCGGCCCATATCAGGCCCTTCTTCTCATGGGATGCTACACTCTCCAGTTCCTTCACCTCTCCCTGATATTCACCCAGTCTTGGTTCCACGATTTTTTCGGTTATCCAGGTTCCCACTATCACAACCAGGAATGCAGAGACCAGCATGAAGTAGAAATTGACCGCCGGGTTAACCTGGATGTTGGGATCTATCAGCTGGCCGGCACCCTCGCTGAGGCCCGCCAGAATGGGATCCACCGACCCAATCAGAAAGTTAGCTCCGAATCCTCCCGATACTCCGCAGAAGGCCGCTGCCAGACCGGCGATGGGATGGCGCTTGAATGCGGCAAAGACCAGAGCTCCCAGGGGGATCAGTACCACATAACCTGCGCTGGCTGCCAGGTGGGATAAGACCCCTGCTGCCACCACTGCTGCCGTAACCATCCTTCCGGGGGCAGCCAGCACCAGATGTCTCAGTAATGCTGCAATAAGACCTGAGCCTTCGGCCACTCCGATTCCGATCATGGCTACCAGCACGATTCCCAGGGGAGGAAAGTAGACAAAGTTGTCGGTCGCGTTGGCGAACATGAAACGCAATCCGTCAGCATTGAGCATACTGATGGCTTTGATTATCTCTCCGGTACCGGGATGTTCGGCGGTGACTCCGGCCCGGTGAATAATGTCGGATACGATCACTACTATGAGGGCAAAAATTGCGAACAGGGTGGCGGGATGAGGAAGCCGGTTGCCGGTATTTTCTATCCTGTCCAGTATCCGCAGAAATCTGGATTCAGTTTTGCCCTTGCTGTCTGTTTTTTCACCCATAAAGTTAACTCCATCTGTGGCAGGTTTTGAATTTTCCTTAATTTAACGGCTAAGGTTTTCGTGTTCAAGTATTTTTAAGAAAAGAATATCCGGGTTGCCGTGACTCTGCTGGTGGGGAGTACAGAACCCGAAAGCAATCAGGGGGTATTCCCTGCCCTGTTTGCCATCCCCGCTACCATCCATTTACTCTCTGCCACCGGTCTATCACGCCGGTATCTCCATCCACCACCACATAGTGGTCATGCATAGCTGCCGTGGCACAGGCATGATTGGGCAGTATCCTCAGGGTGGTTCCTATTTGAACATCCTGCCATGGTATCCGGCCGCCAGCTCTGTCTGTTATGATACCATGTTCCTGATTGACCGATGATACCATCAGACCGGATATGGGATTCCCCTCAATATCGCATACCATCCCGAATCCACTTCCCATCTCCTGTGAGGCGGCGGATCTGTCACTGGAGAGGGCGGTCCAACCGGCATCAGTTATTATCCACCCCCTGGATTTCTTGTGGCCGATTACGGATGCCAGGACTGATATTGATATATCACTGATATCACATACCCCCAGCCCGGCCATGGTCAGATCGTAAAACATGAATACCCCTGCCCTTACTTCGGTGACACCGGTGAGGTCCTCTGCGAACCCGGCGGTGGGGGTAGAGCCTACACTCACCGCCGGGCAGGGCAACCCGGCCTCTTCCAGCAATTCCGCACTGCTTACCGCTGCATCCCTCTCCTGTTCCGATATCTCTCTTATCTCTTCAATATTCCTGCTGTTATATGATTCGCCGGCGTGGGTAAGAATTCCCTGGAGTATTACCCCTTCCTCTTTCCTCAATGCCTGGCCCAGTTTTTTCAGATCAGGTCCGGCCGGAGCCACCCCGGAGCGGTGCCCGTCACAGTCGATCTCGATGAACACCGGGATCTCAATGGAGTATTCCCTCGCTTTTCCCCCTGCAAGGCTGATCTGTCGGGCGGAGTCGAGCAACAGGGAGAGATTGACTCCCCCTTTTATCAAGCCGGCAACCCGGTCAAGCTTAACCGGAGCGATCCCCACCGCATAAGTTATGTCTTTAATTCCGTGAGCGGAATAATAATCCGCTTCTCTGAGAGTCGATACTGCGATACCGCCCGGCTGCCCCTTTAGAGACATTCTAAGGATATCGATATTCTTGACCGTTTTCCCGTGGGGTCTGAGGCTTACCCCCAGAATCTCCATCCTCCGGAGCATCCGGGATATATTCCTCTCTGTTTTTCCCCTCTCCACCACCAGGCATGGTGTTTCCAGATGATTAAGTTCCATGTCAGTTTCTCCCTTAATATCTCTCCGGATGGACCATTATAAAGTAACTTCCCCGCAATGTAAATGAAGGCCTTACCACCGGCCGGGCTGATGTGCTATCTCGATATTATTTTCTTTTTAATAACTTTATCCAGCACCAGCCTGCTAAACCTCCCACTACATAATATATAAAATCGGTGCCGGAGAAGGAATTTCCTATTAAGGCTCTTCCCATGAAATTGCCCCGGATAGCTCCCAGAAATGCGGGATGCCAGAGCTGGAGGAATTCCAGGGAACAGGTAGCCGTAAATATTACCAGTGCTATCTTCCAGGCGGGGGTTCTGCTGAAAAGCAGAAATGCTGCCAGAGACCAGAATATCACATAGAAAAATCCACCCAGCGAATTATTGACCCAGCAGTCAGCCGGCCCCCGGTAGAATTTACCGTAAAGGCCCACCGGTATGATAATAGCGATGGAGATCAGTGTCCATCTATGCTGTTTCAGAAAATCTGTCATAATTCCTTGAATAGTATCCGGGCAAATTACATCAGAGCTCAATTCAGGCAGGGGGATAATATCAGGGGGGAAGGAGAACAGAAAGAAAAATCGGAGGAACATCCCGTAAATAGACGGGATAACTGAAATGTAAAAGTTTTTATAAAAATTTATGAATGAATTCCATGAAGTCTGCAATAGGTGGGATACCCTCAGGTCAATCAGGGATGGATATTAATCCGGGATTGAATATTGTTACAGATATATTGCCGGAACTGTAATAATATTATATAAATATTGGAGAAACAGCCTTAAGATTCGAAGGTTTTATGAAGATGAATAAGGATACCTCTGAAGATACACTGGAAATTTTATACCAGCGGCTTGTTGACTTTTACGGCCCCAGGGGATGGTGGCCGGTTACACCTCCTGGTGAATATGAGCCTGAGTATACCGGGGGCCCCCAATCGGAAGCACAGAGGTTCGAGGTGTGGGCGGGGGCAATTCTCACTCAGAATACGGCCTGGAAGAATGCCTCTGCGGCCATCAGGAATCTGAACAGGGCTGGTTTGCTGTCTCCCGGAAAGATCAGCCGGATGGAGCAGGAGGAGATAGCCCGGCTCATCCGTTCCGCCGGTTATTATAACCAGAAGGCTGCCAGGCTGAAGATTATTGCCAGTTTTTTCCTCAGCGGGAAGCCGGTAACCCGCCAGTCACTGCTCCGTCTCAAAGGGGTGGGCCGGGAGACCGCCGATTGCATTCTTCTCTATGCCTGC
This sequence comes from uncultured bacterium, assembly GCA_964613215.1. GTDB lineage: Bacteria > Krumholzibacteriota > Krumholzibacteriia > Krumholzibacteriales > CAZTHK01 > CAZTHK01. Next base: position 31,372 of record CAZTHK010000003.1, read on the forward strand.
AACCAGCTTCATTTTGTGGTGGATGCATATACCAGGCGTATCCTTTCCCGGCTGGGGTTAATTGAGGGAGGGGAGGGCTACCGGGAAATAAAGGATCATATCCAGGGCAGTATTCATGCCGGGGTTAAGGTCTATCAGGAGTATCACGCCCTGTTGGTGGAACATGGAAAGCGTTATTGCAGAAGTAAGCCCCGCTGCCGGGGATGTGTTCTTGCTTCCCTCTGCCATTTCAGTCCTGAGGATATATAATTGAAATAACGACGCCTGGAGTTATATTGTGCCGGACAGAGTTGCTGGCGGACCGGCAGAAGTTTTGGGTACGGTAATTCAGCCCTGGAAGGGGAAGCAGAATCATGAGGATAACCTGAAATAGATAGATAGCGGTGGTCATTCTATGCTAAACTAAGCAATTATATATGCAATGTCTTCACGGACAAATGGCAAAGTGCCTCTTTTTGATTGTCTGAGAGAAGTTGATGACACAGGCAATAGCCGGGGGGTGGAGCATCGAAAGAACAAACAATACAGGTGAATCCGCTGGGCTGAACAGGGGAGGGGAGGGATGGAGCAGATCGGATCTGCTGACCATGGGTGTTCTCCTGGCCGGCGGGCTGCTTCTGAGAGCGGTATTTCTGGGATGTCAGAGAATCCTTCATGGTGACGAGATCCACTATGCCGAGAGCCTGTTCCATTTCATGCGGGGAAATTTCATGGAGGGATTTTCCGGTTACTGGAACTTTTTCTATCCCTTCATGGCAATTCCATTCGGTTTTGTATCCGGCGGGGCGGAGGAAGGATTAAGGGTTTTATCCCTTATAGCCGGGACCATGGTGATAATTCCGGTGGCCCTGGTTGCAGACAGACTGTGGGGCAGGAGGGCGGCCATATTCGCAGCAATTCTGACTGCCATTCATCCCTTCCTTATAGTCAGTTCCACATCTGCCGAAACAAGTTCCCTGTATACCCTTTTCCTGATCTTATTCATATATTTTCTGATTGTTTTTGTCCTGGAGGGGGGGAGATGGAATCTTGTAGGGATGGCTCTTGCCGGGGGATTGGGATACCTTACCCGCCCGGAAGCCCAACTGTTTATTCTTCTGGCTGTGCTGATAGTGTTGCCGGGAAGGGGGGGAAGAGGGTTAAAAGCCGGCCTGGGACGGAGGATAGGTAGGGCTGTTGTGATCCTCTCGGTATTTGCGCTGACAGTCCTTCCTCAGCTTCTGCTCACTCATCATAAAACGGGCAGGTGGAGTACGGGTTCCAAGGCGTCCATTAATCTCAGTTCTCCGCTTATATGGCAGGAGGGATTGAAGAGGGAGGAGTATGTTTACAGTCTCAATCAGGAGGGTACCGGGAGGAGGATAAGGGAGACCGGGCGGGAAAATCCTTTGGTTGTTCTCTGGCGGCAGCGCAGCCAGATTGCCTCCCGTTATGCGGGCAAGTTTATAAACGGGACGAGAAGGATGCCTGAGCTTCTTTCTTCTCCACTGCTTCTTCTGCTGTTTCCCCTGGGAATATTCGGAAGGAGATGGGAGAGGGGGAAGAAGGGTGCGGAGTTGATACTTATCCTGGCCGGTTTGTTTCCATTTCTGCTTTATTCCATATTCCGTGTCCAGATAAGATACCTTATTCCTTTTGTTCCCGTCTATCTTCTCTGGTGTGCTTCCGGCTGCCAGCGGATGGTGGTGTGGTTGAGGGAAAATTTTTCTGTCCGGTGGTGGGTGGGTGCGGCGGTGCTGTTTTTTATTTTCATCAGCCTGGTTCCCTTCACCGTAAGGAAATATTCCCTGATAAGACAAAGTTATCCGGTTTATTACAGGGAGGTGGGAGGATGGATCAGGGAGAACCTGGGGGACCATGTTCGTATTCTTGCTCATTCCGGATGTCCGGTCAGCTATTACGCCGGCAATCCGGAGGCCACCTTTATTCCCTGGGTCAACCGGGAGGGTCTGATGAATTATGCCCGCCGCAAGGGTTACGGCTTTCTGATAGTGGATGAAGACTATTTCAGAAATTTCCGGCCTCAGATGAAGGGATTGGTCGAAGGTATTTCAAGCGATTACCTCGACCCGGTGAAAAGATTTATCAAGCCATCCGGCAGCAGGATAATTATATACGAGATCACACCAACGGCTGATAAATAGATGATAAGACAACATGCTGAGGAATCTTAGCCAGCCCTTCTGCAGGGTAAAATTCTTTGATAACCCGTTTATAATTATTCCGTCTGGTATATTTCCCGTTGTAGTTATGAGCGCCTGCACGGAAGAACTCCGCCGCTATGACGGTGATAGGGAGTTGAAATAGAGTGAAAGATTCCGGTTATTGCATCCCTCACCTTGATCCGGTGATAACAGTATATACCCTTCCGCAAATCTGATTTCATGTTTCCCTCTGATTGCTCTGAATTTCTCATGATTTCCTGTTATTGCCTATTGTGTATGTTTTTTGCGTAGGGTAGAGGAGAGTGAAAAACATAAAGATATGGTGTTCGGCTAACTTATTATTATTTGGGAGATTAACCAGAGCCATATTATAACGGCAACGATTTGGAAAATTGTAATTTACTAATAAACAGGAGATTACGAGGATATCCGGTGAATACATCCAGATGGACCGGGGATAGAAGAAAATTTGCCAACAGGTGGAAAAAAGTGCCTGAAAATGATGCACTGTTCAGAAGAGGTGTTGGCGTGTGGCTTTTTGCGCTGGTTATCTCTCTGCCTCTTTTATCCGGTGCGGGCGCAGCGGTTCCCGAAAAAGACAATTTGTCTTCCCGGAGTAAATTGTATGCAGGGGGTGATCTTAATATTGAATCCGTACACTGCCCCCTGGATACCCTCTATCCCGGACAGCAGGATGTTCCTGTGGAAATTACTGTTGCCAACTTTAGCGATACCACCGTGCTGGTCCAGATGCTCCAGCTGTATTTCTCCGAGAGCATAGAGGGGGACAGGAACGCCGATTATGAGGTCAGCGGTGAACTCTATCCCAACCAGACGGTTTCTTCTGGTGAGCAATCTACATACAACCTCCTGGTGGAAGTTGATCAGGGAGCTCTGCAGGATACACTGATATATGTAGATGCCTATGTGGTGGGAAGGAGGATGGATAATTTTGAGGAGATAACTGTTTCCACAACCACCGGGCTGTTTCTGGACAGATTCATGGAGATTTCTTACAGCGGGGATGACGGAACCTCTTCCTGGAGCGGCGACTGGGAGGAGATAGATGAATCGGATGGACCGGAAAGTGGTGATGTCAGGGTGGTGGATGATTTTGAGGCATACGGGAATATACTCAGGATAGGCCGTTATGAGGAATTCAGGGACGGATGCGGTATAAGGAGGGCCCTTGATCTGGATGAAGCCGTCTCCGCCACCCTCTCCTTCGACTGGCAGCGCAGCCCCAGCCGGGGCTTTTACGGCTCTGACTTGCTGGTGCAGGTATCCGGTAACGGTGGTTCCAGCTGGAACACTGTATATACCATAGATGGGGGGGGGGAGGATACCAGGATCAATTCTCAGGTTGATATTTCCCCTTATATCTCGTCTGACACCGGAATAAGGTTTGTCACCAACAATGAAGGTGACGGGTATATGTATCTGGACAACATAAGAGTAGATTATTCGCGGGGGCTGGGGGCTGACAGCTGGGTGGTGCTGTCGCAATATCTGACTGCCATAACAGCGCTCTATCACACCAGTAATACTGCTGTAAGATCCGATGACAGTCTGATGTGTATCTGTGCCGGTGAGCCCTTTCAGTTGAACAGCGTCCATTATCTCAATGATGCGGTTCCCCTGGCCGGCATTCCGTTGGATGCCGTCAGTAATTACCGCCTGGTAGTACAGATCAATCCTGCCTTTGACTGGGTATACGACCCCAACCAGTCGGAGCGGGGATACTTTGCTCTCTATGATGCCGGTGCCGGCTGGGGAAGTGTTTCATCCCTGCAGCCCGGCACCAGGGAACTCCTGCTGACCGATACCATGGTGGTGGACGAAGAAACCGAACCGGACGATTTCGTGGCCGGTGTCACAGAACGTTCGTCCCCTCCCGTACCGTGGAGTATGGATACCGATCCCTTCACTGATCCCCTGGTGGCGAGTGGGAAGGTGGGGGAATACGCCTCCGTGAAGTATAGCGATTCCCTCTCCCGGGATATTATAGACTGTGTGGATGGTGGAAGTTCCTGGGATCTGACTCCCCATATGGAAAAGGAACGTTACTATTTCTACGAGATGTGGTTCAAACCGGACCTGGAATGGAGTCACGGGGATATGGCTGATCTCTATCTTCACCTCCAGGGCAGTCAGCCTGATCAGAAGATAGATCAGCTTCATCTGCGGTTCAGGATGGCCGACGATGATACGGTGGGCCCGGTGTTCAGTGATTTCCAGCCGGGAATCATTCCGGAGGGAACCGACGTGAGTATCAGCTGTAGAATCTCCGATCCCAGTGGGGTTTACGATGATGATACCGGGTCGGATGGTAATGGCGTTTATATACTATGGGATACCGACGGCAGTATAATAGACGATGCCAATGAAATCCAGATGTACCACTCCGGGAGTGGGATTTTTGAAACGGAGAGCACCCTGGGCAGTTTCGGTGAAGGGGAAGAGCTGACATACCGGGTATTCGCCTGCGATAATGATAACGATACCGGAAGTTCGGACAGGACTTGTTCCTCCAGCGAACTTCAGAATATACAGATAGTGGGAATTGTTTATCTATCCGATGAACCATCCAGCCTCAATCCTCAATCTGTATACAGGGGGCAGAATAATGTAACTTTTAACATAAGCCTTAATAACTCCATGCCGGACGGTATCTGGTTATACACCCCTTCATACATAAGCTTTCACGATGGGGTTGATACCGTTACCGCCAATCTGGCCAATCCAACCTGGATGGAGGCTGGAACAGCTGCTTTTCCGATTGGTTTTGAGGCGGCGAATATTCCGGAGGGATTCTCGGCACCTGACACATTGGATGTGACCCTTCATCTGGAGGGGTGGTACGAGGGAACCGCTTCTGCCTGGAACCAGACCTGGAAGGCTTCTTCTTCCAACAGGATAATAATCAAGCAACCCCGGGTGGTATTCGATAGCCATTCCATTCCCTCCCCCTCCGCAAATCCCGGTGATCACAGAATAGAACTTCTCAGAATGGAACTGGTCAGTGAGGCATTGGAGGATATCAGCCTGGATTCCCTTACTGTGACCAATTTGACCACCGGTCTGGGGGAGGTGCCTGAAAACGATCAGAATATCAGCAGGCTTTACCTTTACAGGCAGGTGGGGGAGAGAGTTGACGGATCTGAGGAAATGGTGGATGGACCGGAAAACCGCGGGATGGACGGCCCCGGAGAGAATCCTGGCCGGAGTATCCACTCCGATTCACTTCTGAAGAGCCGCCCCTTCCGTCAGAGTGATTCCCTGGCCGCTGCCGGCAATCTGGCTGACGGGGAGGTGAGATTCAAACTCTCTGCGGGAAGGCATATTCCTGCCGGAAATTCGGTTTACTACTATGTAGTAGCCGATATAGATTCATTCCATGCATGCGATGGGGATTCTCTGGATATCTGTATTCCCGGCCCCGATTCGGTTTTCCTGAACGGAAATGCTTCAGTAGCTTTTCAGGAGACTCCACTCAACTCGGAGGGAAAAGTTGCTGTGGATGGTTCCATGAGCTTCCAGACCGGGTTGGGGGGAGGCCTCCCTGATACCCTTTATTCCGGGGAGAGTGACTGTCCTGTTCTGGCAGTGGACATCCGCTGTAACGGATATAAGGCCGATATTTTGAAATCCCTTAATGTGAAGGACAGTGGGGATGATGGGGTGGTGGATGTTATCGACAGGCTCAGGCTGTGGAGGGATAACGGAGACAGCATTTTCGCTTCCGGTAACGATGAATGCCTGGGTGAACTCTCCCATACCGGCAACCTGTACCAGATAACCGGACTGACCAGCCCGGTGACCATTCACAGGAGATATTTTGTAACCGCCGATTTCAACAATGATTTCTCCGGCAATCTGTCCGTTCTTTTCGGTATCCCGGTAGGGGGTATAGGAATGAACTCGGATAACGATGGTCCCATCGACAGGGAAATTATTCCCGATTCTTCACAGGTGCTTATAAGAAGAGAAGTAGTTACACTGGAAGAATATCCACATGGGAGCGAACCGGAGCAGGTTCATCCGGGAGACCGGAATGTAGAGCTTTACTCCTTCCGTCTGGAAAACAATACACTGGAATCCCTTACCCTTGATTCCCTTACCGTATGGTGCGATTCTGCTCTGTTTCACTGTTCCACCAGGCATTCCATGGAGCTGTTCGCTGATGACGGAAATGGTGAATTCGATCCCCTCTCGGACCTGGGATTGAAATCAACGACGGGGTCGGATGGAAGGGCGGTATTCGGACAGATTGGATTCAATGTTCCATCGGGATCGGAGGAGATCCTTTTCGTATCTTCCCACCTGGATTCATTCATCACCCCCGATGGTGATACCCTTTCCCTGTCAATCCGGAGCGAAGATGATGTTGTGCTGGAGTTCGCCTCGGAGGCGGATTTCGAGATAGAGGCTGATTTTCCCCTTGAAAGGGACGCCTGTTTTACCGACGGGATGATGGCCCATCAGATAATCCTGTTCTCCCTTCCCGACAGCACCATATCCGGAGGTGCCGAAAACTTTCCATTTATTGATATGCTGTTGCCCGGTAACGGATGCATGAACGATACCCTGGAGGGCCTGAGGATGCTTAATAATGGTACTGCCGGGGATAATCATCTGGAAAAAATTAAGATATGGAAGGACGACGGAGATGGGGTCTTCGACGCTACCCGCGATGATTCTCTCTCCTGTTTTGCCATCTCCGGCCAGGATACAGTGAAATTCTCCGGCCTGTCGGTACCCATAGATGGTGGTTCGGGAACCAGGATCTTTGCCACGGTCGATCTCAGGGAAGGATATAAAACCGGCGCTACCCTGAAACCGGCCGTACCCCGGATGGGAGTAGAGGTGAGTTCTGGAAATGACGGCCCCTTGGATCAGGATGTTGTCTCAGAAAACGAGATAGTAATACCGCCTCCAGACCGTATCACCCTGTATACCAGCCTAATAGGGGATAAAAGGGTATATCCCGGTGATGAACATGTTCTTAATATGGTAGTGGGTGCCTATAACAGTTATTCCGAGCCCAAGGTCCTTAAATCCCTTGAGTTATATGAAGGAGGAAGTATAAAACCCGGTGAGGTTGAGGAGGTTTCTGCATTTTCGGATGCTGACGGCGACGGCCTGTTCAACCCTCAGGTGGACAGTTTTCTGGTATCTGTCACCTCCGGTAATTCACTGTACAGTCTGGAGGATCTGGATCTGTCACTGAATCCCTACCGCAGCAATCTGCTTTTTATTACTTTCAGTACGGTCACCCGGGGGATACGCGACTCTGTTTCGGTCGATCTCAGCATCTCCGACGCCGCCTCCATAGAATTCGATCAGGAGGGAGTAAAGCTGGAGGGCGAGTTTCCTCTCAACTCTGCCGGTTCACATCTGACCGACGGGATGATAGCGGTCCAGCTGGACAGGTTGGCCGTAAATGATTCCAGGGTTACTCCCGGCGATACCGATATCCCCTGCTTTTCATTGAGAATTCCCTGTAATGGAACCATCCCCGATTCATTATTGAAGGTATCAATGAATAATGCCGGCACCTGCACACCGGGGGTGGATATAAGCTCGGTAAAGTTATGGAAAGAAGCCGGCGGAGACGATGAAATATTCAATCCCGGGGAGGAGGAATTTCTGGGGTATCTGTTCTGGAACGGGAGCAGGTGGGCAACCATGTCGGATGGTGTTCTCTCCCCGCTTGATTGCCAGGGCCTGGTGATACACCTCACCGTGGATATCGCCGAAAGTGCAATAGACAGCCGAACCGTGGAGATGTACCTGCCTGTGGGTGGTATTCAGGTCGATTCCGGAAATGACGGGCCGCTGGACAATTCAGTTAATTCGGCATCTGTGATAGAGGTCACCACAGATCCCCTGATGGTGGATTTCCAGGTACCCTCCTCTGTTACCAGGGGACAGGAATTTGAAATCCATATGCAGGCAAATAATGTTTCGGACACCCTTATAAGCGGAGTTTATCCAGACAGCTTTGACTTTTCCGGTTCCGGTTCTGTAACCCTCCGGGCCGGACCCGATCCACCCTCCGGAGATATAGATTCAGGAGGGGAAGGTATATTCATCTGGACATTACAGGCAGATTCGCTGGGTAAGGTTGCCTTCGGGGGTATGGCGGCAGAGAGTGATGGTGAGGCAGAGAGCAAGAAAGAATATTCAGATAGTGTGGCCATTGAGGATATCCCGGATGGATTTTTTCTCACCCTGGGTGATCTCTCCCCGGTTAGTTTGAACAGAGGGCGGGAGGATGTCTCGCTGGTTGAGATGATCATGAGTTATGGAACCGGTTGTGACAGATGCGCCGGAGTTGAGCTGGATTCCCTCAAATTCAGTTTTATAGATCAGGATGAGCAGCCGGTGGAAATAGGAGATGTCGCCGATCTGGTCAGAATCAGGGATGAGGCCAGGGTGATACAGTCGCTGAATACCTCCGGGTGGGATGATAGTGTGATAGTATTCTCAGGTATGGACACCGTGCTCTTCCACTCCGGTGATTCCAGGACAGTGAAACTGGCCATGAATATTTCCGATTCAGCCTCTGTTTCAGCCTTCAAGATAAGGATTCAAGCTGATGGCTGGGTGGTTTTGTCGGATGAGAACTCGGGCCGGAGGGTGGATTTTGAAGGAACCACCTTTCCCTGGTCAACCAATGCAGTGACTGTAAAATCGCCGGCAACTCAATTGGTGATAGGGATGGAAGGTGGATTTCCTTCTCATATCAACAAGGGCCAGGAAAATGTAGAAGCCTTCACCCTTGGTATATCCAATCAGGGAAATTCTGACGGAGCTGATATCAGCCTGTCAGAGATAGTTCTGAGGGTCAGGGATCAATACGGGGATACCATATCGTGTTCCGATCTATTGAGGCGGTTCAGAGTGGAGGATGAGACCGGGTTTAATGTTTACAGCACCGAAATCCCCGGTCCCACAGCATCCATTCACTGCCGGTTCGACCAAGAGCTTATTGTTTCTCCCCAGATGCCCCTGTCACTTCGTGCTATTATAGATTGCCTGGATGATCCTGAGAGAGACGGAATTGCTGTTACCCTGGATGACTCGGCCACTGTTTCGGCCAGGGACATCAATTCCGGCAAAACAGTACCAGTCAGAGAGGACACTTCAAACGGGATCAGCTTCCCCCTGACTTCGGGGGTGGCCATGTTCCGGGACCCCCTGAGTGGTATGGAGGCCGGCGGTGACGGTCTCTTCCCTTCCAGGCTTATTCCCGGATCATCCAATGTGGAATTTATAAGACTGGTATTGAGACATCCGGGGGAGGCAGGCGAATCCGCCGCCATACTGAAAGGTTTGACTATAAACACCCTGGATCAGGAGGGGGAAAGGATAGATCCCTCCGGCCTGCTGGAAGGTATAAGGGTTGTCCATGGCTCCGATAGCCTGGTAACGGAATATATAACCGGCCAGACTACTTCCGTTATAGAGCTGGTATTTTCGGACTCCCTGAAAATGGAACCGGGCAGCCGGGATACCCTGATTGCTGCAGTTGATTTCAGCCCTTCGGCTCCCTCCGGTTATGTTCAGATGCACCTGTACGGTGATGGTATGGATGTAGCCGATGCTACAGATGGTACCCGGCTGGCCCTGCTGGAGGGAGAATTTCCCATATCCAGCGGGGTCACCCGCATTATTCCTCCCCCTGACAGGGTAGTTTTCAGCGGAGAAGGTATAGTACCTCCCAATATAGCGGGAGGGGAAGTGGCAGAGATAATGGATCTTCATTTTTCCCTGGATGAGAGTGGTAATGGAGAGGAAGCGGAACTGGAAGAGCTGGTGCTGGAGGTTCTGGATGAGCGGGATCAGCCTGTTAATGCCGGTAATTTGATTGAACAGATAGTAGTTCTGGAAAATGGGGAAGAGGTAAATGCCCTGGTTAGCTGTTCAGATGAAGATGTGATAATCCAGTTCAGCGATTCCCTTCCCATCAGTATGGACAGACCGGTTGATATAAGGATAAATGCAGAGATAAAGGAAAACAGTGGAATCGATATATTCAGTATTCAGATCAATTCCCCTTCAGATATCTCATGCCGGGATATAACCGGAGGGGAGGCGGTTTCGGTGGAACCGGGTTCAGGGTTATCCTTCCCGTTTTCCTGCGGGAGGGTGGCCATTCTGGGAAGGGACATGAAAAGCGCTTTTTCCAACTATCCCAATCCCTTCGTGCCAAGCAGGGAGAACACCAGGATAACATATTACCTTCCCGGTGAGGGAATGGTGACGTTGAAGATTTTCACTATGGACGGACGATGTGTAGCAACCCTGCTGGATAATCAACCAAGGAGCAGGGGATTGCATCAGGATGTGGTATGGGACGGCCGCAACGGAAGAGGAGAGAAGGTAATAAACGGGGTGTATTTCCTGGTGATCAGGGAGAGAATTGATAACAGGGAATATCAGTTCAAACGCAAGATATCCCTGGTCAGATAGCGAGGTTTGAGTTTTTGCCGTGTACCTGAAGAAACTGATAGTGATGCTATTGCTTATTCCGGTGTTTTTCTCCGGGGGGTATGCCCAGAATGAAGATGCCGGCACCTCCAGCCCCTTTGCCCTTGGTTCGGGAGGAAGGATAATCTCCATGGGTGGTGCCGGAGCTTCCCTGGGAGGCAGTTCTTTTTCCCTCCACTGGAACCCCTCCAATCTCTATGGCCTGGATAGAGGGGAAGTAAATATCTTTCACACCTCCCTGTTTGATCAGTCGGTGGGATATTCCTCCCTGTTTGCCTCCTATCCATTTCTTGACTTCGGGATAATTTCGGCCGGGGCGATGCAGCTGAGGATTGACGGGATAGAGCGCAGGAATTCGGAAAACATGATTCTGGAGGGTAAGCTGGATAATGTTCAGACCCGCTATATGATAGGGTATGCGCGAAAAATATACAGTGACCTGGCCGGCGGGATTACCATGAAACTGGACCGTTATACCCAGGGTTCCTACATTGCCAATGGATTCGGCATGGATATTGGACTGTCCGTTAAAACCAGGTTGCAGTCACCCCTGGTGGACGGGATGTCTGCAGGTTTTGCCCTGGCCAACATCATAGAGCCCAAAATAACCCTGGTGTCCGAGGAGTCCGGGGATCCCACTGCATTCAGACTGGGGGTCTCCTTCTGGAGGGGTATCTCCGGAAGACTGGAAGACCGCTTCCTGGTATCCGCCGATATCGGCAAAAACCGATATTCCGAAACCCATTTCCACCTGGGAGGCGAATACCGGATTGCTGATATGGTATCAGTGAGGGGCGGGTGGGGCGAAGGTATCCCCACCTTCGGATGCGGTGTTGAGGCAGGCGATTTTGTAGTCGACTATGCATACCGGAGCACCGATCTGGGAGGCAATCATCTCTTTTCGGTAATCTACAATTTCGGGACCTCCCGTAGTGAAAGGATTAACAGGCGCCGGGAGAAAAGGGCGAAGGAGCTTCAGGTTCAGGTGGAGAAGCAGATGGCCGGCTATGAAAAACGGTTCATCCGCAGCTCTCTGGAGAAGGGGAATAGAAATCTGCAGCGGGGCAACTATTCTGAAGCAGTGGAGCATTTCCAGCGGGTCCTGCTGTGGGATCCGGACAATAAGGAGGCCCGGAGTAATATCAGGATAGCGGAGGCTTCCCTGAATGTTCTGGAGGGAGATTCCCTGGCATCACTCAGTCATTACGGTGAAGCGCTGTTTCAGTACAGAAAGGCTTACCACTACCTGCAGGCACCTGAAATCAAGAAGAAGATGGAGAGATGCGAGAAAAAACTGGGAGAGGCTACTGACAAACGAAAGATGATAAATCAGCTGTTCTCCCGGGCTCTGGAGTACTATACCTCCCGCAGGTGGGATGAGGCTGTCAAGGCCTTCCAGGAAGTGCTCAAGCTGGACCACCGGCACCCTCTGGCAGAGAGTTATCTGGAGAAAACCCATCAGAAGATCGAGAATTCCAGGAAAAGAATAATGAAACAGGCCCAGTCTCTGGTATCCAGGAAAAGATACAGCGCCGCCATTGATATTCTGCAGAAGGGGAAACAGCAGTTTCCGGCTGACAGTATTATCAATAATAGATTGGAACAGATCAGGTCAATCAGGGAAAGAATGCAAGCCGAACAGGACCCGGTGGTTGAGAGAGAGGAATCTGCCTCCCGGAAGCCTCCTCCCGCTGAAATGGAGAAGCTGCGGGCTTCATTCGAAAGAGGAATCTCCTTCTTCAGGGAGGGTAACTTTGCTATGGCTATCCGGGAGTGGGAGAAGGTATGGCAGGTATACCCCGGTTTTGACAAGATAGAGGATTACCTGGTCAAATCATACCAGTACCTGGGTATGGAGTATTACGCCCGCCATAAATATAAGGAAGCCCTGGAGACCTGGAAGAAGATACTGGTGATAAGGCCCGAACATGCCAAGGCTGCCAGATATATCAACCGTACCCGTGAGGAGCTGGATAAGCTCAAGGGGCTTAAGGATTAACTGGAATGGTTAGGATACTATGAAATCATTGAGTCTTAAGGTGCAGATAGCCTTTCTGGTGATTATTCTGGTGGCCGCTCTGGTGGGAGTGTTTTCCTGGACGGTAGCTACCGGAGAGAAGAAGATGATGATGTCACAGCTGCACCGGAGGGTGATTCTTCAGGCCCGCAATATTGCTCTCAGTTCTGCCAAGCCGCTGCTTCACCATGATCCTGAGTTCGTACTTCACCCCCTGATTACCAGAGTGCGTAAGGCCGACCGGAATATTGTTTCCATAACCGTAGTGGATAGCAGGGGGGTGGTGAGAGGAAGCGAGGATGTAATGATGATCGAGCGGGAGTACCGGGAACCCTCCGGGCTGCATAGGGTAAGAGAAGTGCCCTATCTTATGGATGGGGAGAAGTTGAAGGAGAACCGGGATATTCTATTCGTCTCGGTACCGGTGCTGGATCAGGATGAGAGAATCGGTGCGGTTTCCATGGGATATTCCAAGCAGGAACTGAAGAAAACCATATCCGGAATTAACAGCCGGATGATAAAGATAGGCCTGATAGCCCTGGCGGCTGGTTCCCTTCTCTCACTTATGCTGGGATATCATATTACCAGACCGGTCAAAAAACTGGAGAAGGGAGCCAGAGCCATAGGAAGGGGTGAACTTCGTACCAGGATAAAGATCAAGTCGGTTCAGGAACTGAAGGTTCTGGCAGATTCCTTCAATGAAATGGCTCACGGGTTGGAGAAGAACCGCCAGGCACTGGCGGAAAACGAACGGATGGAGAAGGAGCTGGAACTTGCACATGAGATTCAGTCCACCCTGCTTCCCTCCCGGATACCTCAGTTAGAGAATTTCGAGATAGGGACATACTACCGGCCGGCCGCTCAGGTGGGTGGTGATTATTTCGATCTGGTGCCCCTGGATGATCACAGGATGATGCTTATTGTGGGTGATGTTTCCGGAAAGGGGGTGCCCGGCCTGGTGGTAATGGCTATGGTGAGAATACTGATGAGGGGCCTGGCCACCCGGGGGGAGGGACCTGGCCGGATGCTGAGGCGGCTGAATGTACTGCTGAATAAGGACATCAAGAATAACATGTTCGTGACCCTGTTCTGCGGATTGATGGACATCCGGAAGATGGATATCGTGTTTGCCAGTGCAGCTCACATGCCCCTGGTGTTCTACCGCAGCAGTGAAAGGTCAGTACACCAGATCAAGAGCAACGCCAAACCCCTGGGTCTCTTTCCCGATCATATATTCTCCGCCGGTCTTGACGAGCAGAGACTGAAATTGGAACAGGGTGATATGATCTTTCAATTTACCGATGGTCTTAATGAGATGAGGAATGAGCAGGGAGAGGAATTCGGGATAGAGCGCATACTTTCAGCGGTGGCCCGGGATGGGAAAAGGGGAGCCAGCCAGCTCATTTCAAGAATTCAGGAAAGATACAGGGCTTTCCGGGGAGCGGAAGGCCAGGGCGACGATTTGACAATGCTTGCTATCAGTGTGCTTCCCCGCAGGATAGAGGGAGTGACGGTGAGTGGTGGAATAGAGGGAAAGATAGCAGTAAATGACAGGGAAGTAAACCAGCGGACAGATAGATGAAGATTACTGGATTCAATATCGAAGATATGAGCTTTCATGTCGATTGCAGGGATGCGCGGGATTACAGCCTGCTGAAAAGACTGGCCAGTATTATCATGGTGGTTTATGACTGTTCGGTGGACTCGCTGGTCTGTTGCCTCCCCCGGGAGATCGATTCTCCCATCCGGGATGGTGCCTCCCATCTGATCAAGCTTAACCATGTAGTGGAAATTCAGAGCGGAAATGCGGAACAGGATAGCGATGAAGAGTTCGGGTATGTGGTGTTAGGAAGGGATGCCGGATTTATCATGCTGCAGGATGAGGAGAACAGCGACAAATACACCTTCTTCCTCTCAGCCCTGAGCGAGAATGTAGACCTGGCTTCCCGTTGTTCCTATATCACCGCCAGCATTCTGGGGTTCAGCAGTTTTGATTCCTTCGAAATACGTTTCAGTGTTTATGAGCTGCTGATGAATATTGTGGAACATGGAACCGGAGAGGGATTCGACCACTGGATTCGCATGGATATGGAAAAGATAAAGGATAAACTTTTCATCTCTATTGTCGATAAAGGGGTAGGATTCGATCCCACAATGGGTTCGTCATTTGACCTTCACAATTATTTAAGCTCGGGTAAGCGGAGGGGACTGGGTCTGATAATGACGAGAAAATTGGCGGAGAGAATGCGATACCGCAGGGAAGAAGGATTCAACAGGGTAATCTTCGAAAAATCTATGCACCGGAAGAAGAATGATAACAGAAGGCAGAAGGAGAACATTATGAAAGAGTTTAAAGTCAGTGATCCTGAGAAGCAGGAGGACGGAAATTATTTGATAACCCTGGAGGGAGACCTGGATACCAAAGGTTCCCTGGTTATGGAGGATCTGCTGAATGATCTTATGGAACGGAATATTTTTAACCTTGCTCTTGATTTTGAAAAGGTTCCGTTTATCTCCAGCGCAGGGGTGGGAATCCTTATAGGAATGGTTTCTTCCATACGTGAAGAGGGGGGAAATGTGGAATTCGTTAACATTACCCCCAAGGTTCAGTCGGTTCTTTCTCTGCTGAATCTGGATGATTTCTTCGATATCAACGATGAAGCAGTAGTATAGGGGAAGGTAATTTCATGGATGATATTTCTTCAAAAAGAAAGGGAGCCCGGGCCAATTTTGCCGGCGAGGATCTTAAAGAGGCCCTGGATAAAAAGAACATCGCCTTCAAAGCCCTGTTCAGCCTGATCGAAAGATTGGGAACCACTCTGGATCTGGAGAAGGTGGTCAGGCTTTTCCTTACCACCCTGATGGGACAGATCGGATTGAGGAAGGTGGCCCTCTATCTCCCCGCTCCGGGTGAGAGGGTAATGGTACCTTATCACTCTATCGGTTTGAAAAAAGATACCCAGCTGCCCCCCCTGGAGAAGTACGGGAAGTTCATGCAGTGGCTTCAGAAATCGGGCACTCTGGTTCATATAGACAATTTTTTCAATTCTGCCGGAGGGCTTGATGAAGAGTATCAGGAACTGAATCTTTTCGTGGAGGGAGGTTTTGCCTATGTTCTCCCCCTGGTGGAAAAGGAGGAGACCATAGGGGTGATACTTCTCAGCAACAAGGTTGCCGGAGAAGGGTTCAGCGAGTTCGATGTTGAGATGATGCTGATGATTTCAAGAGTAGCCTCTATTACCATCAGGAACGCCTGGTTATACCAGAAGACCACCCGGGCCAAGAGTGAACTGGAAAACTTTTCCAAGGTCAAGAAACAGTTTATCAACCATACCTCTCACGAATTGAGAACTCCACTTACCGTTATTAACAGCACCATATGGTCCATCGATGTTGATGAAGGCGATTCCATCCTGCTCAATATGGCCAGGGACGCTGTTACCAATCTGAAGAACAAGGTCGAACTTCTGTTGTCTCTGAATGATATAGAACTGAATGAGAATGCCTTAAATCCGGAGAGCTGTGACGTCTACTCCATCCTGGAGGATTGCCTGAGAGAGATTATCGCGGAGGTAGAGGAGAAAAGGGTCAGAGTAACCCTGAACAACAAAGCAGGTTCCTGTCAGATAAAGGCTGATCCCTCCAAGTTAAAGATAGTATACAAGGCTCTGATAGATAATGCCCTCAATTATGTAAAGTCCGGGGGGGAGATCAATATCGATGTAGAATTGTCGGAGCATCCTCCGGGGGAGGAGGACGGGATTGAGTTGAAAGGATGGAACGCCGGAACCTTTGAAGATTCTCTTCCCCGGCCGGAGGAGCCCGTTGATGTTCTTGATTCAGCAGTTAAACAGGAGGGTATGCTGTTCCAGCCCTCCAGCCAGACTTCCTATCTGGTAGCCAGAGTTAGTGATGATGGGATAGGAATACCTCAGGAAGAGATTGTATCTCTTTCGGAACCATTCAAAAGAGCTTCCAATTCACCTCTGGCAGATGTGAGGGGGTTGGGTATAGGTCTTTCCATTTCCCAGAGAATCGTATCCGGGCACGGGGGAAGGTTGTTCTGCAAGAGTGAACAGAATGGCGGCAGCGAATTCTCCGTTTGGCTTCCCGCCGGCTGGTAATTTAACAGTGAAATATATGTCCGGGTTAACCCCATTCTTATCCTTATCCCTTGAAATTTTTCGGGGCAATTCTGTCAGGAGAGTATATAACTCGGGGGATGTTGAATTCCGGCAGGATATTAATCAGCCTTTTCAAGGGCAGACTTCCGGTGGCGTTGTTCTTGCAAAATATTGATATGAAAAAATTAATTTTTCAGGCTCAACGGCAGCCCATTAGGGACGGCTGTGCAAGCAGCCGGAAAATTACGATATGTATCTCTAAGTGCATGTTTTATTGGCAGTTATAATATGGATTGCTCCGAAGATAAATCCGCCGGCTCCACCGGGAAAGGAGGACTTCTGGCGATGGTGCTGAAGAGGGGAAAATATTTTCTTGCCCTCACGGCATTTATTTCCCTTTTGCTCTCGCTGGTGGTCCTGTCCACCCTGGATAAACGCTACACCTCTGTGGCTACGGTATTGCCCTCCAATTCCACCTCACCTGATTTAAACCCCGGGGGCGGTCAATTCTCCGGTATCGGATTCCTGATGGGGATAAATAACAGCAGAGACAACCTGCCACTCTATCCGGTAATTCTCAGGAGCAGAAGGGTGAGCAGGGATATAATCAAAAGGCAGTATACCTTCGACCGGAATGGTGAAACGGTAGACAGGACTCTGATGGAATATCTGGGTGCCACCAGTGAGGATGCCGCTATCTTCAAACTGAGATCCCGGGTGGCCGCTTTCAAGATGGACCGGGAAAGCAATACCCTGGTCATCAGGGTGGTAACCGGAAATCCGGAACTCTCCGCTCAGGTGGGCCGGGCATACATTGACAGGCTGGAGCAATTTAACCGGAATGACCACCGCTCCAATTCTGAGAAGGTATATCATTTCATCCAGAAAAAGGTGGAGGAGAACAGAGCTGCTCTGAACCTGGCAGAGGAGAAGCTGAGATTATTCCGGGAAAGGAACAGGAACTTTAACATCTCCACCAGTCCCGAACTTCAGATGAAGCACCGGCGGCTGCTCCGCAGGGTTGAGGTGGAGAGGGCCCTGTTCATTGAGTTCGGAAAGCAGCTCAAAAAGGCTACCGTGGATATGAAGCGGGATACTCCGGTGCTAAATGTCCTGGACAGCGGGGCAATACCCTCCCGGCCCTCCTGGCCAAATCCTGCATTATTCATTCTAGCTTTTATGTTGGCGGGAGTGATGGGGGGGACCATCTTTCTGATAATCAGGGAGTCATTCAGGAGATGGAGAGAGGGGAATGATTCCCGGATGGTGGAGGAGTTGATCGGTGAGCTGAAGGGGGATCTCAGATCGGTTCCCCTGCTCAAGAACAGATTGTAACAGACAAATCAACCCTTAACAGGGATTGGATAAGGGATGCGCCGTCAGATCAACAGCATACCTATTTCCCGGCCGGAGATATTTGCAGCCATGATGGTGGTGGCAGTGGCAGCGGTTATCTTCCTCCGTGACCCCAGGCTGGTATTTGTTGCGGTACTTGCCGTTCCCCTCCTGGTTATTTTCAAAAAACCATCTCTGATACTCTATCTTCTCACCGGCATTGCCCTTATGAGGATAGATGCATGGGCTTCTTACGCCCTCTCCATCCCCTTCGGCAAGGTGGTTTTCCTGCTGACCGGCTTCAGTATGATCCTGGTATTGTTTCTCACCAGAACAGAGGTCAACAAGCCTGGTATGACGGTTCGAATACTATTTACCTTTCTGGCCACCTATTTTATATTCGGGCTGATTAATGCCTCTTCCAGGGGAACTTTCCTGTGGCTTCAGGATTCCGCATATGCGGTCAGTTACTTTGTGGTGGTTTATCTGCTGGTAAACAGCTTTTCCAGACTGGAGAAGGTAGTTTATCTGATCGCCGGAGCAGGCATTATTGTAAGCCTGTTGAATGTGGTAGAGTTTTTCAACCCCCGGACGGTTACCCTGTCTCAATCCCTGGGGCGTGCGGCCGGCCTGCTGAAGAATGCCAATACTTCCGCCCTGGTTATCAATGTGGCCATGATCGCCATTCTCTATCCCCTGCGGGTCGCCTCTTCACGGATTAAGGCTCTGGTACTGGTATTGGCGGAGATATGTTGCTTTCTGGGTGTATTTACCACCTTCTCCCGTGAGGGGATAATAATATTCTCCATGATATTTGCAGGTCAGTTCTTCATAATCCGGCAGCGGTCCCGCCGGTTCATGATCATCGCAGTTGCCGGCATTTTAGTAACTGTGGCCATTATAAATATAATGCAATATATATCATTAAATGCCATCGGGGATGTAAGATACTCCTTTCAGAAGATCTCCACCCTGGTGCAGGGCCAGGTGGATGACAACGGCCGCCTGTTTTTACTTAAGTTTCATCTGGGGCGGTTTGCCAGACATCCCTTCACCGGCAACGGGCTGTATTCGGCCATGCTGTATTCCATTGACTCGGCTGCAATGGGTGAAACCATGGTTCCCAACGGGCCTCACAATACCTTTGTCCTGATCCTTTCCGAAACTGGAATAGTACCCCTCCTGGTCTATATTCTTTTCCTCACATATCTATTCAGAAATGTTATTATGATGATATCGGCCGCTGGTTCAGATTTAAGGAAAAAGTCTCTGGCACTCTGCATAATGTTCCTTTTCGGATTGGTGGTTGTTCATCACATTTTCAGCCATATGCTGATAGTATCCAGATATTCCATGGTATTGTTCGCTCTATCAGGTCTCCCGCACGGTTTATTCTCCCCCTCCCATAAAAACTCCCGGAGTTGAGCATAAAAACCTGCCGGCGGAACAGTCGCTCCCTTCTGCCTGGTTATCATACTGTCCATGGGAAAAGGCCGGTCCGGGTTCCCCGGGGCACCTGCAGATGACCGGGATTCCACTGAGGTTTTGGATATATATCAATCCGCCAGCAGTTTCTTGATAATTTCCGAGGGAGAAACCTCC
Source organism: uncultured bacterium (assembly GCA_964613215.1). GTDB lineage: Bacteria > Krumholzibacteriota > Krumholzibacteriia > Krumholzibacteriales > CAZTHK01 > CAZTHK01. Next base: position 51,111 of record CAZTHK010000003.1, read on the forward strand.
AGCATCACCGGAGTGAGAACTCCCAGCATCAGCGAAATCATGCCACCCAGAAGGGATATGTTCTTCCTGCTGGGCCAGCACTTCAGGGTGGGAACCCTGGCCCGGTCCAGTATCCTGACAAGGGGGGATTCTCGCTCGGCCCGGATATTAACCAGCTGGTACTGTTTGATCAGGTTTATGTATACTTCCGTCTTGAGTTCCAGCCGGTTGAGCAGGCGCTGATGTTCCATCAGGACCCTGGGATTTGTAGACTTGTAGTAGTTGCGGTGGTTCTTCTCGAATCCGGCCAGCTCCTCCTCCGCCCGGTACAGCTCCTGTTCAGCCTTAACCAGCTCCTCCCGGATAAGGTTTTGCTCGACCCGTGTCCGGTGCCGGTGTTTATCTTCCAGGAATTCTTTCAGCAGTGAAGTTATTCTCTCAACTATCCAGGCGGAGAGCTCCGGATTCCCGGTGACTGCCTTAAGAGTGACCACACCGGTCTTCTTGTCTCTGGATGCACTGAATATTCCGGACAGTTTATTCAGGGTTTCCTCCCTGTTGGTGCCACCCAGTATCTCTTCCAGGGTGGCGGTTTCTTCCCCCCCCGGGAATTCGGACTGAAGAAGCTTTTCCCTGATTTTTCTGCTATTAAGTATTACCGGAAAGTAGAAGGAGCTGTTGGTCGGTACATTCAGATTCAGGTTGATATTCATGGTGCTTAGTGCGCTGCTGAGCTGCTGGCGGGAATCCATTGAACCGGTGGGCAGGATAGTGCAGTCAGCCCTGAATTTTACCGGCAGAAACAGAGCCGCTAGGATGGATAGTACGCATCCACCCCCAATTATAGCTATGGTTACCCTGCGTCTCCGTATCAGTGAACTGATAAGCAGGGTAAAAGAAAGATTTTCCGGTTCATTCATCTCTATCTTCCGTGCATTATGGATTTAATTTTCAGTTTACCAGTCTGGTTGTGTTGCTCTCTGGAATTGTTTATCCCGGGGAAAATCCCGGCAAATCCTTTCCGCTGTAACAGTAACAGAATGTATTCCCTTCGTGACCGTTCCGTGATAATAGTTGTCAGGCTTCATCCACGGTCAGTCCGTTCAATCATAAAAACATGAGAGCACCCTTCGCAGTCAGGCACTCAGTAGTAATATTATCAAGACACGTTCCACCGGGAAGCTAAAAAACGAATCCGTTTATGCCGTTTATTTTATGTTATTACAACATGTTATGATTATGCATTTTTAGTGTTCCGGGAGCTGCTTATGCTCCGGGTGCAAAGCCGGAATATAAAGCCGGGTGTGGAGGGAAAAACATTCCGGTTCGGGGGGTCAAACCCCGGTAAAATAAAAACGGCCCCGCAGCAGCGGAGCCGTCTATAAGTGTTCCCTCAATCCAATAACCCGCAGGACAGAGTTCCACGGGCTTGTCCGCGGGTGAATGTGAACTCCGCCCGGAGGGGTGGTGCGAGAAGCTCGTATTCTGATTAAATGCCATGGGCCTGCCCATGGTTATCTGCTCATTCCTGCGGGATAGACAACAGCATCAATCTGCAGGAATCCCTCTTTAATACGCCGGCAATCAACCGTACCGTTACCTGGCCGGCTGTGATCCGGGCGGAACCATGAAGGTTTGTCTCTACTACTCTTCAGTTTGCCCGGTTTCTAACTCTTCTTCATCTTCGGGATAATATCTCCGCATGGATTTGATTACCACCGGTTCCGCGGGAACATTCTTGCGGCCCTTCCTGGTAGTAGTTTCCACATCTTTGATCTTCTGGATTACATCCCATCCCTCTGCTATCTTGCCGAATACGGCATAACCATAGCCTCTGGGTGTATTATCTCTGTGATCAAGCGCCTTGTTGTCCTTTAGATTAATAAAGAACTGACTGGTGGCGCTGTTTATTTCCGATGTTCTGGCCATGGAGAGGGTACCCTTCAGATTCTTCAGCCCATTGTCTGCTTCGTTTTGGATGGGAGAGGCGGTGGCTTTCTTATACATATCCTTGGTCAATCCTCCACCCTGAATAACGAATCCGGGTATGATTCTGTGGAATATGGTTCCATCATAGAATTTCTTATCCACATAGTTGAGAAAATTCTCAACGGTCTTGGGAGCTTCATCCTTGAAGAGTTCTATCTTGAATTCTCCCATTGAGGTTTTACAGATAACTACAGGGTTATCATCCTCTTCAGCGGCCATTGAATCCGCTGCAGTAATAAAGGGTATTACAGCCAGCGAAAAAATCAGGGTTAATACCAGTGCCTTGTAACGCATCCGGTGAGACCTCCTTTTCTGAACAAAATTACCAGCTTCCGTTATCTGTTAGAAAGTATAAGCATCCTGAAAAGCAATGTAAAACAAAAATCCGGTCCATAACAGTAAACCGGAGGCATGATTCCGGATGGTTGCAGGCGGCTGAATGTTATTGCCGGTGGGCCCGGTTTCATGCTTTGCATTTGACCGGATGCTGATTCTTAATACCGGGATACCATGCCATCAAGGAGTGCTGAATATTCTCCCCAGGAGGATCTCGATAAGGAAAAATAACGGATATCAATAACATTTTAAGTCGTTCTATTAATTACAAATAGTCAGATTCCGGGCCGGCATGATTTTTTATTCTCCCCCTTCCCCGGGGCGAGAGCGGGCTTATTGATTGATCGGGCTGTAAGCGGACCTATTACATTCAAACAGTTATGGTCCGGACCGGTAAGATGATATTATAGTTGCCTTTCCAGCATAAAGGATGGGGTTTATGAATTATGGGGGCTGGGATCAGCTCCTGCCGATATCAAAGCGCTTTATCGGATTAACAGAATGTGTTAAATTTTTTTCTTTTCTAAACAGCAACATTTCTGGTAGGATGGGGTAAATTTCTTGATAGATTTGAAGGGATAGGAAATGAGTGAGAAATTAACTTACTATCATGTGGATGTATTCGCCCGCAGGCAGTTCGGAGGTAATCAGCTGGCTGTTTTCACCGAACCCGGTGATATTACCGACAGGAAGATGGAATTAATAGCCAGCGAGATGGGGTTTTCCGAAACTACCTATGTCTTTCCTTCCAGCGAGAAGGACGTTGATGCAGAATTGAGAATATTTACCCCGGCCGAAGAGATTCCATTCGCCGGCCACCCGGTAATAGGAACAGCCTTTGTGCTGGCCATGATGAAAACGGGAAAGAAGAAACCAAAGAATCTGAGGTTTCAGCTCAAATCCGGAATGATCGATGTGGACCTGCAGTATTCTTCAGGCAAGGTTAACAGTGTAACCATGTATCAGCCTGTTCCCACCTTCGGAACGGCCCTGCAGAACAGGGGGCAGGCAGCCAGGGCACTGGGCTTGAGAAACATGAATGTGATGGGAGGTGGTGTGGTCTCCAATGGTCTGGATTTTCTTATAGTGGAGGCTGATTCGGTGGAATCTGTAGAGAAGGCGGATCTCAGCATACCGGAGGCCATAAAAGTCATACAGAGGCACAAGGTATGCGGAATTTACCTTTTCGCCCGGATAGAGGAGGATAAGAACAAGAATATTCACGCCCGTTTCTTTGCTCCGGTACTGGATGTAATAGAAGACCCTGCTACCGGTTCAGCTGCAGGTGCGCTGGGGGGATATTTGAGCAGGATATTCAAGTTTCCCTCCGAGTTCCGCCTGGCCATAGAGCAGGGGGTGGAGATGGGAAGATCCAGCTATATCAGGGTGGATGTGAACTGTGACCGGGGGCTGCTGCAGAGTGTATCCGTTACCGGTCATGTTATCGAGGTGGGCCAGGGGGAGATAACCCTGCAGTAGGTTTACCGATTTATTTTTATTATTTTTGCTTTTTTCTTTTCAATGCGCTTTTCCCTCATGGCAATTCTCCGCTCCGGATCATGCTTTTCCAGATACTCCTCCATGGTTATGCCGAATAATTCTTTCAGAGTTATACCCGCAGGGAATTTATTGGATAACAGAGACTTGATTTTATTTAACTTATCCATGAACTCAGGATCGGCCATGAATCTGAGTTCGTATTTGTTTTTTAATCACCCGGGTTTTCCCTGCACCTGCAATGCCCCTGATAGTTTTCAGAGCTATAGACTGGCTGATCAATTGCCTGCCTGAATAAAATATTAATATATTCGAATTTACCAGTGATTTTAGATCTGCCGCTGGTGGTAATCATACCGTACCTCCCAATTTCAGATTTTACCCATCCCGCAGTCCGTTATTATTATACCGCAGGGTTTCGGGAGCCCGGTCAAGGCCCCCGGAAGGCCTTCGAAGGGGTCAATTGATCAAACCAGTCCGGGTGGAGCGAGAAAATGTCTGTGTGGGAAATTAATGGCCTTCTCCGGCTAACTTATTAGCATAGATAAGATTGTGCAGAAATTGGCCACAAAATCCTGTCAAAAAAAAGTTGTAAAATTTTAAAAATTCTCGATATTTTTTTGGTTTAAATATCAGATGATGTTCAATAGAACCTAACGGCAAATCAAGTAATAATCAGCCACAGATAACGGCACTTTTATAACCCGGTTAATCAGTAAACCTGCTTTCGGATAATTATTGCCCCGCCGGAGGCCAAAGGGGGGGATAAAATCTATTTTGCTGAATTATATATAATTATGCTTGACTTGGTACTACCGGATAGGGTAATATCCGCTATTATTCCATGGTTTTGATGCCGGAAAAGGTTCTGTGGAGGTGGCCCGCGTGACCCCTTCGGTGGTTCCCTTTTCCGGTTTTTTGCAGTTAATCCGGGGGCTCATAATCTAACCCGGATAATTCATAAAAACGGCAGTCCCCGCTGCTCAGCATACTGTACCCGAAGAAGTAATAAGCCTCAATATTTCCAGAGGCTTGCAGATTAAAAAAAGTTCCTCACTTCAATGAGCTGGCTCCGTATAGTTCCAGATCCTTTTGCTGCTACCGCAATTTGTGACTTTATCCAGGACCCGGCCAATCTGTAGAATGTTATATTGACCCAAACCGGATACTTTATCGGCGGATTGAGGTTAAATATTAATCTTTCGGCCGCCTGACCACCTCCGGACTCTAATAGCCCTTCCAGCAAGAAGCAATTACCATTGCCATCCTGCAATGCCAGGCCGGATTTATGAATCAGCGGGGCTGAATTATTTGCCCTGCTTCAGATACTTTGCAAACCACTCATGGAGGGTATCCCACCAGAGCTCTGCGTTGAGTGGTTTCTGCACGAAGTGGTACTCGTCGGGATAGAACAGCAGCCTGGATGGTACTCCCTGACGCTGAAGTGCGGTGAATAGTTCCAGCCCCTGAGTATACGGCACTCTGAAATCATACCTGCCATGTACCACCAGGCAGGGGGTACTGAAATTTTCTGCGAAACGGTGAGGTGAAAACCGCCTGTACATATCGGGATTGGTCCAGGGGGTACCCCTGAACTCCCACTCCGGAAACCACAGCTCCTCGGTAGCCCCGTACATGCTGGTGAGGTTGTATACCCCTGCGTGGGAGACCAGGCAATCGAACTTATTGGTGTGTCCCTCTATCCAGTTGATCATATATCCACCGTATGAGGCCCCGGCTGCCCCCATCCTCTCCCGGTCTATGTAGCTGTAGTTTTTCAGTATATGGTCGACTCCGTTCATAAGATCGGTATATACTTTCCCCCCCCAGTCTCCGCTTATCTGATTGGTAAATTCCTGGCCGTAGCCGGTGCTGCCCCGGGGGTTTATCATGGCTACCACATAACCGGGAGAGGCGAACATCTGGGCATTCCACCGGTAGTGGAAGTCATCGCCGAATGAGCCCTGCGGCCCTCCATGAATAAGAAGTATCAGGGGATATTCCTCTCCCTTCCGGAAGAAGGGAGGTTTTACTATCATTCCATGAACCCTGGCTGATTCTGCTCCCTCGAACCAGAATTCCTCCACCGGATTCATCTCCAGATTATCCACTATCCCGTCATTGATCCCGGTAATTTGCCGGGGGTTGTCCCCATCCATCTCAACCCGGTAGAGTTCAATAGGGTTTCTCACACTCTGGCGGGCGACTATTAGATGTTTGCCGTCTCCTTCCGGCCGCAGGTTGGAGTCGAAGTGTCCTGTGATTATAAGAGAGGCGTTATTCCCTTCTACCGACACCTTTCCAATAGAAACTCTTCCCTTGTCCTCGGTATTGAAGTAGAGGACCATGCTGTCCTTTCCCCAGTCAAAATGATATATGCTGTAGTCGAAATTTTCAGTCAGATTTTTTTTCTCCCCCGTTTTGCGGTTGTACAGCATCAGCCTGTAGCGGTCCGCTTCGAAACCGGGGGTAAGCTGGGCCCGGTAGGCGATGTATTTTCCATCCGGAGAGTAGCGGGGGTTGTTATCATTGGAAAGGTTTTCAGGGGTTATCGATTCCGGTTCTCCCCCGTGAAGCTCCATGATATAAAGATCGTTATTGGTCGAGATGGCAACCATCTCATCCGGATTCATGGAGAAGCAGATCTCCGAACCGTCCGGAGAAAAATCGTAGTCCCTTTCTCCCCCCAGTGAAACGGGGGGAACATCGGTGCGGCCGCTGTTGATTTCGATCAAATCATCACCCTCCGGGGAGGCAACGAAAAGATGGCTCCATCTTCCCTCCCTCCAGTGGTTCCAGTGCCGGTACAATAAGTGATCTATCAGTCTGGCTTTAACCGGGGACGATTTAAATTCCTTCAGCTTCCTGCCGTTGCACTCCATGTCCTCACACTCCGGGTATACCCTGGAAACGAAGGCTATCTTCTCTCCTCCGGGAGACCACAGGGGTGAAGAGACACCGGTGGGTATATCTGTTACCTTTACCGCCTCTCCGCCATGGGTGGGAATTTTCCAGGCCTGGGAGGTGCCGCTGCGGTCGGAAACAAACAGGATGTGTTTACCGTCGGGGGACCAGCATGGAGAATGGTCGTTACTTTCGCCCGGCAGGAATTCCACCATCTCTTCCCCGTCGGTGGAAACCAGGTATATATCCGTATCGGATGAATTCTTCTCCTTATCGAACCAGGTCACCTCGAAGGCGATCCATCGCCCCTCAGGAGATACTTCGAAACTTCCGATTCTGCCCATGGAGATGAGATGGTCGAAGGTTATGGCCTCCCTCTCCCGGCCAGCTGACTCTCCGGCAATCAAGACCATGGCCAGGAGGATGGAGGTTATACTCAGGGCAATATTTACGGTTCTGCTTCTCATAATTTCGCCTCCTTAATGATTAAGTAAAGTTTCCGGGATATTGTATACCAACAATCCCGAAATTTAAAAGATTAATATTGTTAAGTTTTTGCCGCCGGGATTTATTTGGCAGCCTGTTTGTTTTCTGATGTAACAAAATGCAGGGACTTTCGTAGAATAATAAAATGAGGTTTCCCTTGATTGTAACCTGAGATTTCGCCTCCGTGTTTATTGACAGCATTCAGTGTTCGAACGGGATATGAGAATTTATATTAAAATTCTTGCAATGAAAAATAAGTTCGGGGTATACATACAAAGAACATGCCCTTTGACCCAAAAAATAAAATTGTGGAGAATAAAATGATAGAGGTTAAAAATCTCATTAAATCCTACCAGGATGTCACTGCCCTGGATGGTATAAGTTTCAAGTTGGAGGAGGGAGAAATATTTGGTCTCCTGGGACCCAACGGAGCCGGTAAGACTACTACCATCTCAATTATATCGGGACTGCTTTCAGCCGATTCGGGATCGGTTTCGGTGGCGGGGATGGATGTAGCGTCAAGGGGAAGGGAGGTTCGCAGGCTCATGGGTGTGGTTCCCCAGGAGATAGCAATCTATCAGGAGCTGAGTGCCAGGGAGAATCTGCATTTCTGGGGAAGCTTATACGGCCTGTCCGGGAGTGAACTCAGGGAATCGGCTGACCGGGTGCTGGATATGGTGGGTCTGGCCGAGAGGGCGGACCACAGGGTGGAGACCTATTCAGGTGGTATGAAGAGGAGGATCAACCTCTGTATCGGCCTGATTCACCAGCCCAGAATAGTGATGCTGGATGAACCGACTCTGGGCATAGATCCGCAGGCCCGGCTCAATATTCTGGATATAGTAAAGAATGAAGTTTCCCGGGGCACTACCGTCCTATATACCACCCACTATCTTGAAGAGGCTGAAAACCTCTGTGACAGAATAGCCATCATAGATAAGGGAGAAATACTGGCTGAGGGGACCCTGCGGGATCTAACCCGCCTGGTGGGGGAGGAGGATATGATAACAATCCAGGGCGATTTCAAAGCCGGCCAGGTTGGTTCCCTGCCCAGGGGAATCCATATGGAACATCTCGATGACGGGTTGGTGCGGGTCCGGACCGGAGATTCCCGGGCTATCGGACCGCTGTTGCAGGATTTCATGTCGGCCGGCCTGAGAGTGGAGGACGTTTCCATCAGGGAGCCCAGCCTGGAGAGCGTTTTTATTAAACTGACCGGCCGGGAACTGAGGGATTGAGAGGATCATCATTTGAGCAGGATAGAAAGTATAGTAAGAAATGACTTGAGGCGGAGGATGAAGAGCCCGGCGGGAATGATAGCCATCATGCTCATTCCCATAGTTATAACCCTGCTGATAGGCCTGGTGTTCGGCGGGTCGGGGGAGGTAAAGCTGCCCCGCATAAGGGTCCTGCTGGTGGATCAGGACAAAGGATTGATAGGTGGTTTTCTAAGGCAGGGGCTGCAGCAGGACCGGATGGCCGAGATGTTTGATCTGGTGGTGGTAGATGAAGAGGAGGGATGGAATGAGATAAATGGTGGTAAAGCCTCCGCCCTGGTAATCATACCCCGGGATTTCACCTCTCATGTACTGGACCGGAAACCGGATACCATAAGGGTAATAAAGAATCCTTCGGAGAATTTCCTGCCCGTGGTAGTGGAGGAGGTGGTGAAGACAACCGGGCTGATACTGGAGAGCGGAGTAAGGGTTATGTCCGATCCAATCTCCAGAGTAAGGGGTTTTATTGATGAAGGCCGTCTCCCCACCGGGGACCAGGCCATGGAAGTTCTGAAAGGCGGAAGAAATGTAGTATTGCTGGCGGAGGGTTATCTGGCAGATTCCCTTATTACCCTGGATACCGAGGTGGTAAAAGAAGAAGAGGAGGAAGAGGGCTCAGGATTCAATGTTTTCGCCTTCCTTATGCCGGGGAGCCTGATGATAGGAATTCTTTTTATCAGTGAGATGGCTATGAGGGATGTACTCAGGGAGAGGAAGGGGGGAACCCTTTCCAGAATGCTGACCTCTCCCCTGCAGGCCGGAGAGCTGGTTTCTGCAAAGATACTTTCGGCCTTCCTGATTACCGGGATATCCATGCTGGTGCTGGTGATAGTAGGGATATTAGCCTTTGGTATAGACTGGGGTGATCCCCTTACCCTTACCGTTCAAACTCTGGCAATATGCGCCATGAGTACAGGAATAATGACATTCTTCTATGGCATAATCAGATCGGAGAAGCTGGCCGATGCTCTTCTTTCGGTGATAATTATTGTGCTGGCTCTGCTGGGAGGCAGCATGATTCCCTACGAACAGATGGGAGAGGGGATGAGAAGGGCTGCTCGCTATTCCCCGGTTTTCTGGGCCATAGACGGGCTGAAGAAGATAATCTTTTTCTCAGGCGGTCTGAGCGACATCTGGCTCAACCTGGTGATCATGTTTTCCATAGCGGTTCCCGGTATGATCATAGGGGCGGGGGTACTGAAGCGACGGATCAGGAGGGGTAATCTTTGAAACTCGATATCAGAATAATTTCCCGGATAGCCCTCTACGATTTCAAGATGGTCTGGAGGGACCGCTCCCTTCTGATCTGGGTCTTTATCATGCCCATTGTTTTCATGTTTATATTCGGTAATGCATTCAGGGGTTCCTCCGGAGTAAGGCCAAAGGCTGCATTGACCGTGGATAACAGGGACAGCGGTTTTCTCGCCGGCAACTTTATGGAATCTCTGCGGGAGGAGCATCTGGCCATCACCGATACGGTTGGTACCGGCACCGATCCCCTGCGCCTGCTGATTATTCCTCCGGATTTTACCAGAAAGGTTCTTTCCCGGGAGAGTGTAGTATTAACACTGAAGAGAAAAGAAAATGCCAATATGGAGGCCAGCCAGACTGTTTCGGTATCGGTGTTCAAGGCCCTGGTCAGGGTGGTAAGCGGACTGATCGAGATAGAGAAGGATTATCTTGACCGGGGGGTTGAGGGAATCGCCATCCGGGACTCCGAACTTCAGGGGAGCCTGTGGATGACCACAGAGGAGGGGGGAAAACCGGCGGATTCCCTCAGGGTGGGGATGGACTCTATCATGAGAGGGGATCACTTCGTGCTGACCGAAACATCCGCGGCGGGAAAGGAGACAGAAATTCCCACCGGATTCCAGGGTTCTGTTCCCGGAATCCTGGTTATGTTTGTACTGATGTCGATGGTCTTCAGCGGTACCGGTATTACCGAAGAACGGAAGGGGGGACTGCTCAGAAGGCTGGGGACCACTCCTGCAGGAGGGTGTGATGTGGTGGTGGGCAAGCTGCTGGGAAGGATCTATGTGGCCCTGCTTCAGATCGCTTTTCTGTTCGGAGTGGGTATATTCATATTTAATATTTCCGCCGGTAACAGTCCCCTGGCTCTGGTTTTGCTGATGGTGGTCTTCGCTTTCGCGGTAGGTTCATTTGGTATAATGTTCGGATCGCTGTTCAAGAGCCAGGAGAAGCTGGAGGGATTTGCCATCATTACCGCCCTGGTCATGTCCGCTCTGGGGGGATGCTGGTGGCCCCTGGAGGTGGTTCCCAGACCATTCAAGATAATCGCCCATCTTATTCCCACCGGATGGGCCATGGAGGGTATTCACAGGATAATCTCCTTCGGTTACGGATTTGATTCGATCATCTTGCATCTCGCCGCCCTGCTTGCCTTCGGGCTGGTATTCATAATTATCGCCGCCCGCAAGCTCAGGTGGAGCGGATAATATGATCGGCAGTTTTTATCCCCTTTTTTGATAAACTGACTTAGTTCCACTCTCAGCGCTGAAACTAACTGTCGTATAGATTATTAGAATCAAGCTTAAAAAGAAGTTATGCTGATTGACTTAATTCCAGTTCCGACGTCGGAACTGATATTATGTTAACCAATGTCAGTTTATCTCCGGATAAGATTGGATACGCGGCAATGTCAAATAATCCGTGAATTCATAATCCAATTGGTTCAACCGCTGTGAATAACGCCGTAAGGGCCCCGGGTATTTCCAGGGGGGGGGTGAGCTGCCATACCCTGCGTCACTCCCCTGCCACCCATCTACTGCAGAACGGATATGATATCCGTACTGCTGAGGAGCTTCCCGGTCACAAGGTTGTGTCTACAACCATGATTTATACCCATGTCCTTAACAGGGGAGGGAATGGGATAAAGAGCCCGCTGGAAGGATTATAGAATTATACTGCGAGGCACCCGCAGTATAAATTAAGTATATATTGAAGCTTGCATGATTGGGAATTAATTTGGTAGTATTAGTTTACGGAAATCTTACGGGAAAAGATAAATGAATTTATTCGTTTTACACAGCTAAATTATACAGCGGTTATTCAGTTATACAGGGCTGTATATGTTAGGTGGTTATCGCTCTTTAAAAAGGAGGAAGCAATGACTGGACCGTCTCGAGCCAAGATGATAATTGGAATAGTCTTCGGCGTGCTTGGTCTCATACTCGTCTTACAGAACTTTCAGCAGGTTGAAACAAATGTGATATTCTGGAGACTTACAATGCCTCATGTAGTATTTCTGGCAATAATCTTTGGAGCTGGATGTGTTTTGGGAGCTGTGCTGACGCTTATGCTCTGCAACAAAACATCAAAGAGTAAGAGCGCCACCTAACTGTCGATTGCAGCCGTCGGAATCTTCCCTGTCACGGCCCCTGCTAGGGCAGGGCCCGCGCCAGAACCGCCCGCAGCTTAACGCCAGGGTGTTAGATTTGCTTGAATAATTCACTTGTATGCATTGTATTTATTGTGTACAATATATTACAGGCATTGCAAGGAGGTTCATTTTGAATACGCCGATATCAATACGGATTCCTGAAGACCTTGCTCAACAGCTAGATGGAATTGCAAGGGAAACTGACAGGCCCAAATCATATATTGTTCAAAAAGCTCTTGAGTCATACATAGAAGAATATGTAGATCTTCAGATAGCTCTTGATCGTTTACATGACAGCACTGATGATTTGATTTCCGGAAAAGAGCTGAGGAAGAAGCTTGGCTTATAGAATTTTCTACAAGGAGTCGGTTTCAAGAGATCTGTCGAAGCTAGATAAACAAGAAGCGCGGCGGATTCTGAATAGGATAGATAGGGATTTGTCCAAAAAGGCTGGGTCTTATCCTGTTTTAAAGGGGAAATATGCAGGTTTGAGAAAATACCGTATTGGGAACTATCGGATAATTTATGCTATTGTAGAGAAAGATGTCAGGATACTCAGAGTTGGGCATAGGCGGGACATTTACAAAAAAGAAATCTAACTACTCGATTAAACGGGCGGGCGAGCAGAGCTCGCCGCTTATCGAGAGACCGTTATACAAATATGATGTTCCATCCTGACATACCAGAGCATTCGTATTACAATGTATTACGGAGGTTATGGTATGAATAGACCCATTACAATCAGGTTGCCGGACGATCTGCGGAAAATTCTCGAAAATATCAGCAAGAAAGAGCATGTTCCTGTAAGCGATGTGGTCAGAGAATCAATTCGGCGGTACGTTTCCATATACCAGTTTCGCCGGTTGAGGAAGAAAGTACTTCCATTCGCTGAGGCGGAGGGGCTATTGGTGGATGATGATGTGTTCAAGCAACTGAAATGAAACTGGTTTTGAACTCGAATGTGATCATAGCAGCATTTGCTGCAAGAGGGCTCTGTAGACCGGCTTCCCGCAGCATGGTCCTCCCGTTTCTGCAAACCCGGCAGCCCGCCATCACCATCTATAGGAAATCCAGGGTAGATGTCGTCCAGGGCAGTTTCGCCTGTGCTGGTAGTTATAAATCATACCCATACAAATAAATAATGCATATATTTTCCGGAATTTTTACTGGCAAAATGCATATAAATTTAAAAATTAATATAGTACTAAAATCTGTTGAGACCATGGGCGAAAATTTGTATAATTCATCTTTGATAATCTGAAGGGCTGAATTCCCCGGCTGAGACCGAAAGTCAAAGGGAACCAGCCCGGAAGGTGTGGAAGCAAACAGGTAATTTTAACCGGCGCCACGGGCTTGTCCGTGGGCATCCGCAATCGGCAACTGATGCTGATATTTAACCCGGGGAGGTAACGTGAAGTTTTTCATAGACACTGCCAACATCGAGCAGATAAGGGAAGCCGCCACACTGGGCGTGCTGGACGGAGTAACCACCAATCCCAGTCTTCTATCCAGAGAAGAGGGATCCTTCAGAGAGATTCTCAAGGAAATATGTTCCATCGTTCCGGGGCCGGTGAGTGCGGAGGTGGTTTCGCTGGAAGCGGAGGGAATGGTTAAGGAGGGCAGGGAGCTGTGCAAGATAGCGGATAACATAATTATCAAGGTTCCCTGCATCCGTGAAGGGGTCAAGGCTATTGGAATGTTCAAGAGTGAGGGGATAAAGACAAATGCTACCCTCTGCTTTTCGGCTAACCAGGCCATCCTGGTGGCCAAAGCGGGTGCTACTTACGTAAGTCCCTTCGTGGGAAGAATGGATGATATCTGTAATTCCGGAATGGAGATCGTAAGTGAAATAATGGAGATTTACAGCAATTATTCCATTCCCACCCAGGTGATCGTCTCCAGTGTGCGCCATCCAATGCATGTATACCAGGCAGGAATTTTAGGAGCAGATGTAGTTACCATTCCATTCAATGTAATAGAGAAGCTTATCCAGCATCCCATGACTGACCGCGGAATAGAGAAGTTTCTGGCAGACTGGGAAAAGGTGGACAAGAGCTGAGACCGAAAATTCAAGTCCTGTCTGATTCCGGATAATCTTCCCCGGTAACAAAGCCCCCATTTATCCGGGAAGGGTATCGGCCGGCATTATGATACCGCATCTTTTGTTTTAATCGCAGGTGAAGGGAAGGATTGTTTTATTTTCCGGCTTCCAGAATCGCCTGGATATTATAAGCCGGTTGTTATTAAATATATTCAGAGGTGAGTTGAAGTGAGAGCTTTCCAGAGCAGATGGCAGCGGGCCCTTCCCTATCTGTTGGGTGCCATTTCCGGGGTAACCATTGCCCTGCTGATAGTGTCCATAATTATGTTCAGGAAGGTATCCCGGAGCAGTTCTTTTCTTCCTCAGTCCGATGCCAACTCCACCACAGAGAAGATAGAGGGAGAGAGGAAGGGAGTGATAGTAGAGGCCACCCGCAAGGTCAGCAGTGCAGTGGTTTCCATCAACGCCTTCAGAAGCGAACAGGTTCCCAATAAATACAGGATGTTCTACCGGATTTTTCCGAACCTGAGAATTCCCAAATACTACCGGGAGGAATACTCCATAACCGGCTCCGGGGTAATAGTCCGGCCGGATGGTTATATCCTGACTAACGAGCATGTAGTTCGTGAAGCCGAGGAGATAAAGGTAACCCTGCATAACGGCAGGGAGGAGGTTGCCTCGGTGATGGGAGCTTCGGAGAAACACGACCTGGCCCTGCTTAAGATAGAGGCGGATGAGCTTCCCTACGCCATGTTTGGTGATTCGGACGAGCTGGCTATCGGAGAGTGGGTGGTGGCTATCGGATCACCCTTCGGCTATCTGCTCAACGACACCCAGCCTACTGTGACGGTAGGGGTGATCAGTGCTCTGGAAAGGGATGTCAAATCGGACCGGAGGAGTGACGCCATCTTCAAGGATATGATTCAGACGGATGCCGTCATCAATCCGGGCAACAGCGGGGGCCCTCTGGTGTCGGGGGACGGACGCGTTATAGGCATTAACACCTTTGTCTTCTCCACGGACCGGGACAGTAACCTGGGGGTAGGTTTTGCCATTCCCTCCAATACGGCAAAATACATTATCGATGAGATAGTGACCTACGGAAGGGTAAGGCAGGTTTGGACCGGCTTGACGGTGAGACCCATAACTCCGGAGATTGCCAGTGTCATGGGGTTGTCCCGTGAACAGGGACTACTGGTGGAGAGAATAAAGAAAGACAGCCCCGCCGAAAAAGGAGGTTTGAAGGTGGGGGATATGATTATTAGTGTGAACGGGGAGAATATCACCACTGTGAATCAGGCCAACCGGGCGGTGTATGGATTGAGGGTGGGGGATGAACTGGAGCTGAAGATAAGAAGAGACGACCGGGAGATGGAAATAATTCTGGAGTTGACCGAAAGGCCGAGCCAGGCTTAGTTGCCGGTTAAAAAACTGCCGGAACATCAAAGATATATTATGCTGGAAATATCAACACCGGGAACTTTAAGGAGGTTTAATAATGATACCAAGATACCAGTTACCTGAGATAGCGGAGATCTGGTCCGATCAGAACAGGTACCAGATATGGAAAGAGATAGAGGTGCTTTACTGTGAAGGTATGGCAAGGGCGGGAATAATTCCCCGCAAGGCCGCCGCGGAAATAAGAAAGAAGGCGGATTTTGATATAGACAGGATAAACAAGATCGAACAGAAGACACGTCATGACGTAATAGCTTTTCTCACTGATATGTCCAATCAGATAGGTCCATCCGGCCGGTATCTCCATATGGGCATGACCAGCTCCGATCTGCTGGATACCGCCCTGGCCTGTCAATTGAAGGAAGCGGGGAAGTTCATCCGGAGAAAACTCAAGAAGCTGGGAACGGTGATCAAGAACAAGTCGGTCCGGTACAAGTATCTTCCCATGGTGGGGAGGACCCATGGTATTCATGCCGAACCTGTTACCTTCGGCATGAAACTGCTGGTGTGGTATGCCGAGATCGAGAGGAATCTGGAGAGGCTGGACAGGGCGGTGGAGGATGTGGCGGTAGGAAAAATTACCGGAGCAGTAGGGACCATGTCCCATATAGATCATCGCGCTGAGAGATACGTTATGACCAAGCTGGGCCTTAAGACTGAATCGGCTACCACCCAGGTTATTCAACGTGACCGCCACGCTTCCTTCCTCACCACCCTGGCGGTGATAGGAGCTTCCGTAGAGAAGATGGCCATGGAGATCAGGGCTCTTCAGCGTACCGACATCGGGGAGGTGCAGGAGCCTTTCACCACCGGCCAGAAGGGGTCCAGTGCCATGCCCCACAAGAAGAATCCCATTCTCACCGAGCGGATAACCGGGATGGCCAGATTGCTCAGGGGAAATTCCACCGCCGCACTTGAGAATGTGGCTCTGTGGCATGAGAGGGATATCAGCCACTCTTCGGTGGAGAGGGTGATTATACCCGATTCCACCATGATAGTTGCCTATATGCTTGAGAAATTCAGATGGGTGATGGATAATCTCAAGGTCAACAAGAGAGCTATGAGAGAAAACCTGTATAAGACCGGTGGACTCATATTCTCCCAGCACATGCTGATCAAGCTGGTGGAGAAGGGTATGGAGAGGGAAAAGGCATATGGGATTGTGCAGAAGGCCGCTATGGAAAGCATGAAATCTAAGAAGAGCTTCATGGAGATAGTATCTTCCAGGAAAAAGGTGAAGGAGCTGTTAAGTGAGGAGGAGATAGAGAAGGTCTTTGATCTGGATGAGCATCTCTCCCGGATAGATTTTCTCTTCTCCAGAGTGCTCTCGGACAGGGGGAGGCCGTCAAAATAGAAAGTGAAACATTTTTGTGTTAGAATGGCTGGCGGTTGAATAAATAAGAAAGGAACAGGGATTTGATAGAGGGAACCATTGGGATAAAGGGCAGGTCCGAATCTGAGATCGAAGAAGCCCTTTCCACTCACAATTTTAACCTGACCGCGGATGAGGCCCGCCGGGTGGCGGATCTTCTGGGGAGGGACCCCACTGTGGTGGAATTAACCATATTCAATACCATGTGGAGTGAACACTGTAGTTACAAGAGCAGCAAGGAAATACTTGCCCGGTTTCTTCCCACCCGGTCACCGGATGTGGTCCTGGGTCCCGGAGAGGATGCCGGGGTGATAAGGTTCGCCCCCGCACCGGGGGGAGACTGGTACTGCCTGGTTCTGGCCCATGAAAGCCACAATCATCCATCCCAGGTACTGCCGGTGGAGGGGGCTTCCACGGGAATCGGAGGAATCGTGAGGGATGTTTACTGCATGGGGGCGGATGTTGTAGGGGTGCTGGATCCTCTCCGGTTCGGCAATCCGGAGGGAAAAGAGGGTGAAAAGGTTATATCCATCGCCCGGGGAGTGGTGGAGGGAATCGCTCAGTACGGAAATGCTCTGGGGGTTCCAAATATGGGTGGGGATGTGGTATTCGACGGTGGATTCGATGAGAACTGCCTGGTAAATGTGGTTGCTGCGGGAGTGGTGAAGGAGTCGGAGCTGCTCCGCAGCAGGGTGCCTGACGAGGCTGCCAATATGCCCTACCAGATGATCCTGGTGGGAAAACCAACTGATGATTCGGGATTCGGCGGAGCCGCCTTTGCATCGGAGGACCTGGCCTCCGAGGAGGAGACCGACCGGGGGGCTGTGCAGGTGCCCGATCCCTTTCTGAAGAGAGTCCTCAGTGAGGCAAACCGGAAAGTTCTTCAGCTTGCCCGGGATAAGGGATGCCGGATCGGATTCAAGGATCTGGGAGCAGGTGGGATAGCCTGTGCCACCTCCGAAATGGCTGACGCAGGCGGCTTCGGAGTCAGTATAGATCTGGATCAGGTCAACCTGGCCAGTGGTGATTTTCCACCGGCAGTGGTTTCATGCTCAGAAACCCAGGAGCGGTACTGCCTGGCTGTTCCGGAGGATATGGTAGAGGATGTTCTGAAAATATATAACCGGGATTTCGAGCTGCCCCATCTGTATCATGGAGCGGGAGCGGTGGTTATCGGGGATGTGACCAGAGAGAAGGGTTACCGGATAAAGAGTGGGGGAGAGTTGGTTTGTGACACTCCGGTGAATGTTATTACCACCGGCATTTCGTATCAGCGGCCCGGGAAGCCGGGAATCAGGGAATTCGAAGAACCTGAGCTGGAAAGAGAGAGATCTCTTCACCATGATTTTCTGAAAGTTATCGGTTCACCGAATATCGCATCCCGGAATCTGGTATACCGGCGCTATGATTCGGAGGTGCGTGGCAGGGCGGTACTCAGACCGGGCGAAGCGGATGCTTCGGTATTCGCACCGTTGGAAGACGAGAAAGTAGGAATAGCACTCTCGGTAGACGGTAATCCCTTTTACGGAAAGATCGATCCCAACATGGGGGGGGCGCTGGCGGTCTGTGAAGCAGCCAGGAACGTAGCTTCTGTGGGTGGTGTGCCCTCCGCCGTAACCGACTGTCTCAACTACGGGAATCCCGAGGTGGAGGAAGTATTCTGGGAGTTTTACCAGGGAGTCCGGGGAGTGGCGGAGGCATGCCGGGGGATAGGCCATATATCCCATCCCGGAAGCCCTATTCCGGTTGTTTCAGGTAACGTGAGTTTTTATAACCAGGGTGAGAGCGGAGTGGCCGTGCCTCCCTCACCAATAATATGCTGTGTGGGAGTAGTGGAGGATTATTCCCGGTGCCGCTCCATAAAGTGGAAGGATGAGGGGAGTTCCGTCTATCTGATAGGAGAACCACTGGATGAGCTGGGAGGAAGTGAATACTACCGGACCATATATGGTACCTCCGGAGCGAATGTTCCTCAGGCGGATTTTATACGTGAGAGGAGGCAGATGGAGGCGGTTATTGATATGCACCGGCTGGGATGGATAAATTCCTGTCATGATGTGGGGCAGGGAGGTATGTTGACTGCGCTGGCAGAGATGGCCATTAGTGAGAGGGGAGATTGCAGTCCGGGCTTTTCCCTGGAACTGGATATTCTCTCCTCCTGTAATCTTTCCCCTGAGAAGATTCTGTTTTCCGAAACAGGTGCCTTTATAGTTGAGGTGGCGGGGGCGGAGGAGAGGGACATGCTGGCGTTGAGCACCCGCCACCGGGTGAAGATATACAAGCTGGGGGAGTTGAATCCATGGCCCAGGCTGGAGGTGCTGAAGGATGGGGAGCGTATGGCGGTCTGGGAACTGGATGAACTTAAACAGGCATATATGGATGGATGCAGCTTTGTATTTGGAAAATAATGAATAAGGGAAAGGAAGGATTAAGTGAGCCGGTCCTACTCTGACAGGTTAGTAGTAATTCAGTTTCCCGGGGTGAATTGCGAATATGAGACAGCTGCGGCGGTACGCTCGGTGGGGCTGGATGCAGAAATATTCCGCTGGAATGAGGACCCTGCCCTTCTGGAGGACAGCAGGGGGGTGGTGATTCCCGGAGGGTTCTCCTACCAGGACAGGGTAAGAGCGGGTGTGGTTGCAGCCAAGGACAGGATCATGGATAAGCTCAGCCAGCTGGCCTACCGGGGGCGGCCGGTGCTGGGCATATGCAACGGCGCCCAGGTTCTGGTAGAGGCGGGCTTTATTCCGGGTATTGCATGGGAGAATGTTGATCTTGCCCTGGCTCCCAATATAATGCCGGACCGCCATGGCTACTACTGCAACTGGGTCTACCTCCGGGTGGAGGAGAGCCCCTGCTTCTGGACCGGAGTATTCGGCAGGGATGAGGTGATCCCTGTTCCGGTAGCTCATGCGGAAGGACGATTTGTAACCGAAGACGAAGAAACAATCGAGAGGATAAAGGAAAACGGCCAGATTGCTCTCCGTTACTGCCGCAGCAGCGGAGAAGATGATAATGGATTTCCGGTCAATCCAAACGGTTCCATCGAGAATGCTGCCGGGATATGCAATGTGGAGGGGAATGTGCTGGCTATGATGCCTCATCCCGAGAGGGGCACCTGGTTGAGACAGGTCCCCGAGGATATAGAGGGACCGTGGGGCAGAAGCAGGAGGAAAGCGACGGGGGACCAGGATGCCATGGGCGGAGAGGGTCCGGGAAGGGGTTTCTTCGCTTCCCTGCTGGAGAATGGGGGTAAAAGTTGAGCAATCTAATACAGCTCCGGGTAGGATTAAAGGTGGTGGACCTGGTAGCTCAAACAGCCTGGATCACCCTTAAGGAGAAGCTGGGTTACGGGGATGAGCTGGCCGGTCTGAAACGTTATTCCTACTGGGAGATGGAGACCGGTGAGGATGAGGGGATTCTGGATGAAGTGGAAAAAGCCATCACCATGGACAGCACCTTCACCAATCAGAACAAGCACTTTTATAGCCTTATTATGACCAATCAGGAAAAGGATTCTATCTGCCGGAGCAACCTTCCTCCGGGGGGTGGGCTTTCGGGGAATGATCGACCGGGGAGCGGGAATTCCGGAAATATCGATGAATCTTCCGGCCGTGAGGATGAAACCGGCTGTTACACCGTGGATTGTCTGATCCGGGAGAGGGATGTATCCCGGGAGGAAGGTTACACCGGCCGGCTTAACGGCAAGCTGGGAAGTGGCCGGGTAAAGGTAAAACTGGCGGGGGAGGTATGGAGCATAAAGGTCAAAGCTCAGGACAGGAAACAGGCCACCGGATTGGCAGAGGATATTCTGATAACCCGGTCCAGGCAGAAGGGCCTGCTGATCAATCCCCACTATCAGGTCTATGAGATTCTGAGGATTTGCCGGGAGAGTGGAGGGGGTGAGCGGATTGAATGAGGAATGTGCAGTATTCGGGGTATACGGCAGTGAACAGGCAGCCAGGATGTCTTACCTGGGGCTTTACGCTCTGCAGCACCGGGGGCAGGAGAGTACCGGGATAGTTTCATCCGACGGCAGCTACATGTACGAGTACAAGGGGATGGGACTGGTTTCCAAGGTGTTTTCCGATCAGGCCCTGGATGGCCTGAAGGGTCATCTGGCCATAGGCCATAACCGGTATTCCACTACGGGATCTTCCAGGGAGGCCAATATCCAGCCTCTGCTGGTGGACTGCAAGTTCGGCAAGATAGCGGTGGCTCACAACGGCAACCTGGTTAACGCATCAAGGCTTCGAAGGGAGATGGAGGAGGAGGGGTCGATATTCAGAAGCACCATGGACAGCGAAGTGATACTGCATCTGATAGCCAGGAGTAAGAAGGATACCGTGGAAGGGATGGTGGAGGAAGCGCTGGAGAAGATAACCGGCGCCTATTCGCTGGTGTTCATGCTCAAGGACAGGATAATAGCGGCCCGTGACCCCAGCAGCTTCAGACCTCTATCTATCGGGTACCTGGAAGATGCATGTGTGGTAGCGTCGGAGAGTTGTGCTTTCGACATACTGGGGGGTGAATGCGAGAGGGAGATAGAACCGGGGGAGATGTGTGTGGTGGATGAAAATGGGTTCAAGTTTCACCGGTTCATGCCTCCGGCCCGGCCACTGTCCAGATGCATATTCGAATTCATATACTTCTCCAGGCCGGACAGCAGGGTATTCGGGGAAAATGTGGATAAGGTAAGGAGGAAGCTGGGAAAGAAGCTGGCCCGGGAATCGCCGGCGGACGCGGACCTGGTAATAGCAGTTCCCGACTCCAGCAACACCATCGCCCTGGGATATTCCCAGGAATCGGGAATCCCCTTCGAACTCGGACTTATCAGAAATCATTACGTGGGCAGAACATTCATACTTCCCACTCAAAGCACCAGGGACTGGGATGTCAGGATAAAATTCAACCCGGTAAAGGGAATACTCAGGGATAAGAGGGTGGTGGTGGTGGATGATTCTATTGTCCGGGGTTCTACCATGCGAAAGCTGGTCGATATTCTCAGGGATGCCGGCACCAGGGAGATACATCTCAGGATTGGTTCTCCCCCCATAACCCATTCCTGTTATTACGGCATCGATACGCCCAACCGGAAGGAGCTTATTGCCTATATCCACTCCATCGAAAGTATCAGGGATTACCTGAATGTGGAGAGCCTGCAGTATCTGTCACTGGAGGGACTGATGGGTTGTGTGGAGGATCCCTGGAATTACTGTGTAGCATGTTTCAACGGGGAGTATCCGGTGGAAGAGGGGGAATGGAGTGGGAAGGATGTATTCGAGCATAACCCCGGTGGTGAGGGTTAGGTTGATTCCGGGGGACAGAGGGTGGCTGCTGATCAATGCCGGAATATCAATCTTCCTCACGGTTGCCCGGTACAGCGGAAGTTTTAATTAATACCGGAGGCTTGATGAAACCGGAAGATCAGGTTAGTTGTTCTGATGTATGGGATGCTCTTGATTCCCTGCCCGGCGGGAATGATGAATTTGCCGAATACTTTCTGGAGACCGCCATCCGCAATAGCGTATTTCTGGAGGACGGGAAAGTGGAGAGGATCACTGCCGGGATGGATGCAGGTTTCGGCGTGAGGATGATACGGGGCGGCCTGACCTCCTTCGGCTATTCCGACAGGCTGAACCGGGAAGAGATGATCCGGTTGGGAAGAGAAGTATCCCGGAATGGGGATGCTGCCGTTGGGGGGGTGGACCGGAAATCACCCCTGAGAGAGAGAAGCGGGCCTCCACCGGAGGTCCCGGCCGAAGAGGTAACCACCGGAGAAAAAACAGCCCTGGTCACTGCTGCTGATGAAGAGGCCCGTTCGGTAAGTGGAGAAATTTCCCAGGTGAGAGTGGCCATGATGGACAGTGTTAGAGAAGTAGGGGTTTACAACAACAGGGGTGTGGCTGTACGGGAAGAACGGCGGCAGATACTTTTTATGATCAGGGTTATCGCTGCCAATGGAAGTGAACTGCAAACAGCGGTTAGAAAGACGGGAGGCAACTGCGGATTTGAGCTGTTTCAAGGGGTGGATACTGTGGTTCTGGCACATCAGGCCGCCCGGGCGGCGGTCAGGATTCTTCATGCCAGGCCGGCCCCCGCCGGCAGAATGCCGGTGGTGGTGTCCGGAGAGGCAGGCGGGACCCTGATTCATGAAGCGATAGGCCACGGTCTGGAGGGTGATGCCGTGGAGAAGGGTCTGTCCGCATTCAGCGGGAAGTTGGGGAAGCAGGTTGCTTCTCCTCTCATTACCGTTATTGATGATTCCACCCTGGAAGATAAAAGGGGCAGCTACCGTTTTGACGATGAAGGGGAGAGGGGAAGAAGAAATATCCTGGTGGAGGATGGCATTCTCAGGGGATATCTGCTGGACAGGGTTACTGCAGAAAAGATGGGGGCTCAATCCAGCGGCAGCGGGAGAAGAGAGTCTTACCGTTTCAGACCGATAGTCCGCATGAGCAACACCATGATAGCTCCGGGTGAACATGATCCGGGAGAGATAATAGCCAGTGTGGATGAGGGGTTGCTGGTGAGGAAGATCGGAGGGGGTCAGGTGGATACGGTCAGTGGGGATTTTGTATTCGGTGTGAATGAAGCTTATCTTATAAAGGGGGGAAAGGTCGGTGAAGCCGTCAGAGGCGCTACCCTGATAGGTAATGGTCCGGGGGTGTTGAGAAGTATAGATATGGTGGGAGATGACCCGGATTTCGATATCGGAACCTGTGGCAAGGATGGGCAGAGGGTGCCGGTTGCGGATGCCCAACCAACCCTTAGAATTCCCGCCATTACTGTCGGTGGTATGGTAGAGTGATACTGAATATCAATGAGTGGACAGAGCAGAGATATTTATTACAGCCAGATACTTCCCAGGGTGGAAAGACCATCCAGATATATCGGGCGTGAGTGCAATCTTTTATCCGGGGGATACAGCCAGGGGAAATTTAATGTTCTCCTGGCCTTCCCTGATACTTACGAGATAGGGATGTCCCATCAGGGGCTGAGACTTCTGTACGGGGTGCTCTCCCGGATGGAGAATGTGGGGGTGGAGTTTGCTTTTGCTCCCTGGCCCGATATGGAGAAGCAGTTAAGACAGAGGGGTCAGCCCCTCCGTTCCCTGCAAACAGGCACTCCGGCACACCATTTTGACCTGCTGGGGATTTCACTTACCTACGAACTGCATTACACCAACATGCTGATGATGCTCGAACTGGCAGGTCTGCCACTCCCGGCTTCCCGCCGGGGGGATGATCATCCTCTGGTGATTGCGGGGGGGCCCTGCTGTATGAATCCCCTGCCCTTTCTGGAAGCGTTGGATGCAGTCTTCCTGGGTGAAGCGGAAGACTCCCTCCCCCTGGCGGTGGAGAAACTGATGCAGCTTCCCGGAGAAATCGGAAGGGCAGAAAGAAGGGAGGCTCTGGCTGGGGTGAAAGGTGTGTATATAGATGGTGTTACCGAAAGTGCCACCATCAGAAAGCACCCCCTGGATGACCGGAGACCGGAAAAGGTTTTTATCCTCCCCTCCGCTTCTGTAGTGCACCAGAGACTGTCGGTGGAGATACAGCGGGGGTGCACCAGGGGGTGCCGTTTTTGCCACGCCGGGGTTATATACCGGCCCCGCCGGGAGAGGAGTGTGGAGGGTATAGTGGAAGAGGTCTGCCGCGGACTGGACAGTACCGGGTGGGATGAAGTGTCGCTTTCTTCCCTGTCTACCTCCGATTATTCCTGTCTGGGTGAACTTCTGGACAGGCTAACTCCGCTGCTGGAGAAGAGAAAAGTATCCCTGGCTATGCCCAGCCTGAGACCGGAGACTGTCACCGAAAGGCTGATTCGCGCACTCTCATTGATAAGGAGATCGGGGTTCACCCTGGCGCCGGAGGCGGGAACTGAGAGGTTGAGAAGTTTTATCAACAAGAAGATGAGCGATGATGAAATAGTGGAGAGCTGCAGAAAAATAATCGGATATGGATGGCAGAAGCTGAAACTTTACTTCATGGTGGGCCTGCCCTCGGAGGAGAGGGAAGATCTGGAGGGTATAGTTTCCCTGGTCAGGCGAATTCTCTCTCTCAGGAGAGAGAGCGGCAGATTCAGGTTGACCGTATCGCTTTCCCCCTTTGCTCCAAAACCTCATACTCCATTTCAGTGGGAGAGGCAGTGTACTATCCCCCAGCTGGAGGAAAAGCAGGAATTTATTCGCCGCCACCTCTCCGGGGGGGGAGTGGAGGTAAGTTTGAGGAACCCTGCCATGAGTGTGCTGGAGGGAATAATGGCCCGCTCAGGACGGGAGTTGTGGCCAGTTCTGTTGAAGGCCTACCGCCGGGGTTGCCGGTTTGACGGGTGGGGTGATCAGCTGAAGTTCGATATCTGGCAGGATGTTCTGAAACAGGATGGATTTGATCCCAATGGGGCGGGCCGCGGGTTCAGCCCCGAGAAGGAATTGCCATGGGATATATTCGATTCCGGGATGACCAGAAAATATCTTCTGTCGGAGAGAGAGAGGGCTTACCGTCGGCAGGTGACACCGGATTGCAGCGCAGGGAGATGTTCCGGATGCGGTGTGTGCATCGGGGAAGAGGGATATCAGCCGGGCAGGAGGATAATATTTCCTTCCGGAGAACCGGAGCAGAGGGGGGCAGGCGGGATGCCTGGAGAAAAACATACAGAGACCGATCGGGAGAGAGAGCAGCCCATACGCTTTTTCAGATATCGCTGTATATATAAAAAAACTGGCAGGATCAGATTCCTCTCCCATCGCGAAATCATGAATATCTTTCAAAGAGCTCTGCGCCGAAGCAGCCTGCCACTGAACTATTCCTCCGGATTTACCCCCCGGCCGAGGATTTCAGTGGGGCCGCCCCTCCCGGTAGGTGCCGAAGGGATTAAAGAATTCTTCGATGTGGAACTGACCGAACCGGCCGGAGTCACTCCAGCCGTGCTGAATCCATTTCTTCCCCGGGGGCTTTTAATAAAGAAATGCCAGGGTGCCTTCACCAGGAAGAAGGGCAAGCTCCCACCCCGGGCCTTATTTGTTTATCGACTTAATTTCGAGGGGATTGCCGGGTTTGAAAAAAATAATAGCTTGCATAATCCGGCCTATTTCACATATAGAGGAATAAAGGAAATTATAGAGAGGGGAGACAGAATCAGGAACAGAAAGGGAAGATCCGCCGAAATCGGGGGGTGTGAGGTTGAGTGGGAGGGGGACAGAGAAACTGTCCGGCTTACTCTACCATCTGATAACAGTGGTGGGGTGAGACCCCGGGATTTTCTGGAAAAGGTCATTCCGGAGAGAAGGAAAGGCGTCAGGGTGAGGAGACTTGCCCTTTTATATAAGATTAAAGAGAATTATTATGATCCATTGGAAATTTTAGAAAGGGACGACAGGAGATAGCAGTGGGAAAAGTAAAAAAAGAAATAGTAATTAATTATACCCAGCGTGAAGTCAGAATAGCGATGCTGGAAAATGGCGTGCTGGTAGAGCTCCTGATTGAGCGGGAGGACAGCAGGCGGACTGTTGGTGATATCTACCGGGGCAGGATAAATGCAGTAATACCCGGCATTCAGGCTGCCTTTGTGGATATCGGCAAGGAGAAGGCCGCCTTCCTGCATGTCAGCGATGTAGCTACCGGTTCGCTGGACCCGGATATGCTGGATGATGAGGATGTTGATCTGAAGGGGATGAAGAAGGGGGAGTATCCCCCCATAGAGAATCTGCTCAGGAAGGGCCAGGACATACTGGTTCAGGTACGTAAGGAGGCTATCGGCACCAAGGGGCCCAGAGTTTCCTCCCAGCTTTCCCTTCCCGGCCGTTTTGCCGTACTCATGCCAGGTCTTAATCATGTGGGTGTGAGCAAGCAGATCATGAACCGGCGGGAGAGAAGAAGGTTGCGCGATGTTGCCAGGAAGTATAAGCCCAGGGGTGCATCTGTAATAATCCGGACCGCCGGAAGCGGGGTGAGTGGGGGACAGATCAAGGAGGATATCAAGTATCTGGAGAGGCTCTGGAATGATATCGAGAAGAAGAGCAGCAAGGTGACACCGCCGGCTCTGGTCCATCAGGATGTGGACATGACCGTGTTTGCACTCCGGGACCAGGTTTCGGACGATGTGAACAGGATTGTGATAGATAACAAGGAGCAGCATGACAAGCTAAAGTCATATCTCAAGACCTTCGCTCCCAAGCTTGCTCCCAGGGTGAATCTCTACAAGAAAAAGGCTCCCATATTCGATCACTATAAGGTGGAGGATGAAATTGAAAAGACTCTGGAACGGAAGATATGGTTGAGGAAGGGGGGATATCTGGTTATCGAGCAGACCGAGGCACTGGTTTCCATAGATGTCAATACCGGCAGGTATACAGGGAAGAAGAACCAGGAGGAAACCATTCTGGAAACAAACCTGATTGCCGCCCGGGAAATCGCCAGGCAGTTGCGGCTGCGGGACATCGGGGGGATAATTGTGGTCGATTTCATCGATATGGAGAGGGAGTCCAATCGGAGGAAGGTATACAACGAGTTCAGGAGGATGCTCAGGCAGGACCGGTCGAGGGCCAGGGTATACCCGGTCAGCGACCTGGGGCTTATCGAGGTAAGCAGAAAGAGGGTAAGACCCAGTCTGCTCCACTACTACAGCGATGAATGTCCCTACTGTGACGGGAGTGGTAAGGTTTTGAGCATAGAATCAATGGCCATGAAGATTGAACACTGGATTCGCAGGATCGGCTCGCTGAGAAAGGAAAAGAGAATTCAGTTCAGGGTGAATCCTCTGCTGGGTATTTTTATCCGGGAGAAGAGAGCCCGGAATATCGATGACCTGGGCGTAAAGTTCGGACTGGATATCGATATAGTGGACGATCCCAGAATGCACCGGGAAGATTTCGAGGTATACTCTGGAGACGGAGAGCGGAATATAAAGGCTGATTTTCAGTAATATAATTAATTTTTATAAACTAATTGCCGGACTGGTAGAACCAGCAGGCAGGAAGGATGCCGTTTACTGCCGGGATGTTCCGCCAGTGAACTATGACAAGAACAGGGGGGCAATTATGAAAAAATGGCGGGTGTTTTTGATTACAGTGCTGAGCTTAATGGCGATATACCCAACGGCACTCCGGGCGGGAGTGCCCATGAAGCCGGAGGATCTCTACCGGATCGACTTCATCGGTGATCCCCGGCTTTCACCGGATGGCAGGTGGATAGCATTTACCAGGTATGACGGGGATGTGGAGAAGAATGCCACCGGCAGCGATATCTGGCTTATTCCCGCGGAGGGAGGAGAACCGGTTAAATTCACCAGCAGCAGCCGTGCCGATCATTCTCCCCGGTGGTCTCCGGATGGAAAGACTATTGCCTTTATCTCCGGCCGTGACGGCGAATCCAATATCTATCTGATAAGGGTAGCCGGCGGGGAGGCTCGAAAGCTTACCTCTTCATCCTCCCCCTTGAGCTCGCCGTTCTGGTCGGATGACGGGAGATATATCATTTGCACTTCCCGTGTGCTTCCTCAGGGAAAGTCTCCCCGGGAGAACTGGACTGAAGATGAACTCCCGGAATGTCAAGCCAGAACCATCGATCATCTTCTGTTCCGCCAGTGGAACAGGTGGCTGGGGGATAAGAGGAATCATCTCTTTATGGTGGATGTGGAAACAGGTGAGATGAAGGACCTCACTCCCGGAGATGAGGATGTCCCTCCGGTATCATTATCAGGTTCTCATGATTTCGATATCTCACCAGACGGCGGTGAGGTCTGCTATGTTAAGAATACAGATCCCATGCCTGCGGTAAGCACCAATCATGATATTTACATCCTGGATACGGAAACCATGGAGGAGACCAGGATAACGCCCAATCCTGCCCTGGACAGCAGCCCCCGCTACTCGCCCTGTGGCCGGTACATTGCTTACCGGGCTATGGAGAAACCGGGATATGAATCCGACCGGGCCTGCCTGGTGGTTTATGACAGGAAGAAGGCCAAACGGATCCGGTTAACCGGCAGCCTGGACCGTTCGGTAAGACAGATACTGTGGGAGCCCGGGGGGGATTACCTCTACTTCACCGCCAGGGACCGGGGACGGTGTTCCATCTACCGTGTGAACATGAAGGGTAATGTGGAGAGGCTGTCCCGCCGGGGATACAGCAGTGATCTGGATATAACGCCGGACGGAGAGAAGCTGGTTTTTGTGCGCTCATACAGCCATCTTCCCCCCGAGCTGTACTCCCTTCCCTCTTCCGGTGGTGAAGCTGTGCAGCTGACCTCCATCAATTCCGGACTGGCCAGTCAGCTGGATCTTCCCCCCCTGGAGGAGTTCTGGTTCGAGGGGGCGGAAGGAGACAGCGTACATGGATTCATCCAGAAACCGCCCGGATTCGAACCGGGTAGCCGTTATCCGGTAGTATTGTGCATTCACGGTGGACCTCAGGGGATGTGGGCGGACAGTTTCATGTCCCGCTGGTTTACCTTCCAGCTGATATGTTCACCCGGCTATGTGGGCGTTTTCATTAATCCCCGGGGTAGTGCCGGGTACAACTCGACCTTCCGGGAACAGGTCAGCAGAGATTACGGAGGAAGATGCTACCGGGATCTTATGAAGGGGCTGGATTATGTTATAGAGAATTACGATTATATAGATTCTGACAGGCAGGCGGCCATAGGGGGATCATTCGGGGGTTATTCGGTCAACTGGATCATTGGCAAAACCGACAGGTTTTCATGTACGGTGAGTCATGCCGGCCTGTACAATCTGATCAGTTTCTACGGAGCCACCGAGGAGCTGTGGTTCCCCCGGTGGGATATGGGTAAGAGCCCCTGGGAGGAGCCTGAGTTATACCACCGGTGGTCTCCCCACCGGCTGGCCGGCGAGTTCGAGACTCCCACTCTGATAATTCATGGGCAGCGGGACTACCGGGTCCCCTTCGCGGAGAGCCTTCAGCTCTTTACTGCACTGAAGAGACAGAAAGTGCCGGCCAGGTTAGTGGTTTTCCCCGATGAGGGGCATGTTATTTCCAAGCCGCAGAACAACATACGATGGTGGAGGGAAATACACCGGTGGCTGGGAAAATATCTTAAAAATTAGCCCTGATTAATAATATTATTTAAACAGGGTGTCTATTTGACTATTCAGCGAAGCTTTCTCTCCCCAATGTTCGGTCCGGTAACCGTAACAGCCGTGGAAAAAGGGAGGTACAGGGTGGCGGGATTGCATGTCCGGAAATGATGATTCTGGCGGATTGGATTCATGAAGGTGCGGAGCTTTGCATTGGCGGAGCAACCTGTTTCCCGGTAATATTATAATTACTCAACCGGCGGTTGAGGGTAATCAACCGGAGGGGGAACATTCGCTGTTACTTCCATCGCCCCCCGGCTTCCATCGCAGTCCCCTTATAACCGATTCCCATTCTCCCCTCTTCCAGGCGGGGTTGTGGATCTCCTTCATTTGCTCAGCGTAGTTTCTGAGATCAGATTCCAGACTCAGGAGCTGTTTCTCTTCTCCGGGGATGGTGGAATGGGGATGGTGCTGCATGATGGTCCGGTATATTTTATTGACACCCCCGGATGAAGGGGGCATAATGATATCCGGGGACCGACCGCCGGCTTAATTAAATCCTGTATCCCTGCAGCAGGACTGGCACGGGAGGTCTGGATTTTCTTCTGCAGGGGGATTAATATCATTAAAGCCCTCCCGGTTACACCGATAACTGTATAGAGGGCTTGGATATGTCAGATAAAACTGAAAATATAACCGGGTGGGGGAAGAATAATTCTGAAGAGTTTCTCGACAGGAGGGGAGAGTTGGACGTCGGAGGGGAGCGCTTCCTCCGGGATATCTTTGATGCTATAACCGACGGGATAATGGTCCTGGACAGGAAGCATAATATTATTAAAGCAAACATGTGGATGGAGGAGAGATATCCCGGAGAGCTTCCCCTGGAGGGAAAGAAGTGCTACCGGCTGCATCATAATAAGGATGAACCCTGCCCCTGGTGTCCGGTGCCGGAATCCCGCAGAAGCGGCAGGAAATGCACCAGGATAATTGCTCGTCCCGGCCCTGATAATCCGGAGAGATGGCTGGAGCTCAGCACCTACCCAGGAAGGGATGAAGATGGAAATATTATCGGTGTAGTTGAGTATGTGAAGGACATCTCTGCACTGAAACGAACAGAGCTGGCACTGCAGGGAAGTGAAGTGAGGTTGAGAAGTATTCTGGAATCATCGCCCGATTGCATCACTGTTACCGATCTCGACGGAAATATTACCGACTGCAACGTTGCCACCCTCCGTCTGCTGGGTGCCTCCCGGAGAGAGGAACTTATGGGGAAGAATTGTTTTGGATTCTTTTCCGGTGAGTACGGAGAGAAAGCCCGGAGAAATACCATCAAAACCATCCAAAGCGGGGGTATCAGAAATGTGGAATATAACCTTACCAGGATAGATGGGAGTGAAGTGGCCGTAGAGCTTTCGGCCAGTGTGTTAAGGAACGAAGAGGGTGATCCAACCGGCCTGGTAACAGTAACAAGGGATATCACAGAACGCAAGAAGGCGGAGCAGCAGCTCTCCTTCCAGGCTATGCTGCTGGATCAGATAGAGGACAAGGTGACTGCCACCGATCTGGATGGGAAAATAACCTACGTCAATCAGGCGGAATGCAGGGCTCTGGATAGAAGCTGGCGGGATATAATAGGAGAATCGGTGGAGTCCTTCGGGGATGATCCTGAAAAAGGGGCCACTCAGCGGGAAATAATTGAAACCACCATAACAGAGGGAAAGTGGCGTGGAGAGGTGGTCAATTACGCCGGGGACGGACGGGAGATAATTCTGGATTCACGCACACAGTTGATCAGGGATAAAGAGGGAAATCCTGTGGGAATGGTGGGAATCAGTACCGATATCACCGGGAGGAAGGCTATTGAAGAGGAGAGAGAAAATTATCTGGGGGAACTGAAATTTATTGCAGACATTATGATGAAGATAAACCGCCCGGATGACATAGATGAAATGTGTTGTGTAATAGGAGAGGCGGTGCATTCGGTTAATCCGGAGTCCTATGTTACGGTTTCGCTTTACGATCGATCTGCCGATTCTATCAGGATCCGGTCTATTTCCGGTATGGATGAATACTACCAGGGGGTCAGTCAAATTCTTGGAGGAGACCCCATATCTGCTACCGCTATTCCGAATGATCTGGATGAATCTGAATTTATGACTGATACCGGAAAGATAGAGAAGATACCGGGTGGGATATATGGCCTTACAAACAGGAGGATAAGCCGGGATAAATGCGAAAGAGTGGAGAAGATTCTGGGGGTTAAGGAATGTTATGCTGTGATTATCGCACCGGCTGGAAATCCCATGGGTGATATATCTATTTTGACCACTAAAGAAGATGAAATTAAATACAAATCTGCAATCGAGACCCTGGCCAGGCATTTCTCTGTGCTCCTTCAGCGCAAATGGGCCAGGGATGACCTCAAGGAGAAGGAGGAGTTGCTGATAAATGTGCTCGAATCGATGAGGGAGGGGATTCTGGTTCTGGATACAGGCTTTTGCTATACCTACTGGAACAGGAGTATGGAGGGTATCTCCGGGTTACCCAGGGAGAAGGCACTGGGTAAAAAGGCCTGGGAAGCGTTTCCATTCCTTGAGAAGAATATAAAGAGTGCTATGGAGAGTGCCATGATGGGTGAGGTCATAACCGACGAGGAGCTGAAGTACCGGTTGCCGGAGGGCGGGTCAGGGTGGACGGTGGAAAGCTACTATCCTCTCAGGGATACAGAGGGGAATATTTCGGGTATTGTGGGTGTAATAGAGGACATTACCGATAAGAAAAAAAACCGGGATGAGAAGGAGAAGCTGGAGAAGCAGCTTCAGCGGGCCCAGAAACTGGAGACCATCGGCACTCTGGCCGGAGGAATAGCCCACGATTTCAACAATATACTGACCCC
Source organism: uncultured bacterium (assembly GCA_964613215.1). Classification (GTDB taxonomy): domain Bacteria; phylum Krumholzibacteriota; class Krumholzibacteriia; order Krumholzibacteriales; family CAZTHK01; genus CAZTHK01. The sequence continues at coordinate 83,785 of CAZTHK010000003.1, forward strand.
TATTCTCGGTTATACCGATATGGCTCTCTCCAGTGTGCCCGAATCAGATCCCATTCACAGAGATCTGGAGGAAATATTTAACGGAGCCAACAGGGCAAGGGACCTGGTTAGACAGATACTCACCTTCAGCCGGCAGAGTGAGAGTGAGAAAAAGCCCCTGAATCTGAGTGTGATAGTCAAGGAGGCGCTTAAACTGATGAGGTCCTCCATTCCGTCTACCATCCAAATCAGAAGTATCATAGATCCATCCTGCGGAAAGATACTTGCAGATGCTACCCAGATGCACCAGCTGATTGTGAATCTCTGTACCAACGCCTTTCAGGCTATGGAGGATCGGGGGGGAGTGCTCACAGTGGAGTTAAAACAGGCTAATATAGATTCAAGCAAAGCCGGTTACTACCACAACCTGAATGAGGGGGAGTATCTTAAGCTATCGGTTATGGATACCGGAGAGGGAATGAGCCAGAAAACCATGGAGCGGGTATTCGAACCCTTCTTCACCACCAAGGAGGCAGGAAAGGGTACCGGAATGGGACTTTCCATTGTTCACGGAATAGTCAAGGGCCATAATGGGGAGGTCACCTTTTCCAGTATCAAGGGGGAGGGATCCACCTTTACCGTTTATTTGCCGGTTATGAAGGGTGAGCAGGAGGTGGAAGAAGAGAGTATGGAATCCCTGCCGGGTGGAGATGAATCCATAATGTTAGTGGATGATGACAGGCTGGTATCCGGGGTGTTGAGCAAGATTCTGAGTCGATTGGGCTATTCCGTAGAGGTAAATAATAGCAGTGTGGATGCGCTGGGCAGTTTCCGGCGGAATCCTGACGGCTACGACCTGGTGATTACCGATCTTACCATGCCTGATATGACCGGCACCGGCCTGGCTGAGAGGCTCGGTGAGTGTGATCCGGGGATTCCGGTCATTCTGATAACCGGCTACGGAGATAAAATTCCGGATGATACCGGGAAGGGTAGTACCATCAGGGAAGTCATCGCTAAGCCGGTGAGGATGCACCATCTCGCCTCCAAGGTCAGGGAAGTGCTGGATAGTTAGCGGGTTTGTTATCCTGCACTACTGGATACAATGGAATAAGGATTTTGTCATTCAAGCATGCCTATCACCGGCTCAATGCGGATATGGAGTCTGCCGGTATGGATATATATCACTGAATTGATCCTATTGCGGGGGTTGCAGGTATGGAATCCTGCCCCCGGATTTGTAATATTACAGAGAATATCGGAGCGGATGGATTTATAGAAGCTCAATAAGAATTATCCCTGAATATCCAGATTGGTCAGTCCCGCCTCCCGGGCCCACCTTATGGCCTGCTGGAACTCCTTCCTGGTAAGAGGCCGGTCGATATCGGGATACTGATGGGCCCTGTACATGGGCCGGTACTGTGACATCAAATTAACATAGGTATTCCCGGGAAGATTCTTGCTTATCCACTCCATCACCCTGTCGGTCCCGCTCACGTTGTTCGGCATTACCAGGTGCCTTATCATGAGGCCCCGGTAGATCAGGCCATCCCCGGCCGGGTGGGCTGTCCCCACCTGACGGTGCATTTCCAGCAGTGCATCCCTGGCCATTACCGGATAACGTTCGGCGCCGGCTGAATATTTGGCCGCCATCTCCGGGCTGTGATATTTGAAGTCGGGAAGATAGATATCCACAATTCCGTCCAGCATACGTAGAATCTCCAGCCGCTCCCATCCACAGGTGTTGTAAACCAGCGGGAGGGTCAGCCCCTGCCCGGCTGCTTCGTCCAGAGCCAGGACTATGTGGGGGGCGTAGTGGGTGGGGGTTACCACGTTGATATTGTTGCAGCCGATCTCCTGCAGGTATAACATCATGTCAGCCAGGTCACCGATGCTCTTCTCACTGCCCTCCCCCCCGTGGCTTATCTGCCAGTTGATACAGAAAACACACCTCAGCCCGCAGTGGCTGAAGAATATGGTTCCCGAACCGCCCGAACCTACCAGGGGCGCCTCCTCCCCGAAGTGGGGATGAGCTGAATTTACCACCAGCTTTGAGGTGGCCCGGCAGATACCTCTTTCCCCCTCCATTCTGTTTACCCGGCAGTTACGGGGGCACAGCCGGCATTCCTTCATGATATCCCAGAGCTTTTCTCCCCGTTGTTTTAGTTCGCCGCTCCGGTGCAGTTCAAGATAGGGTGGAGCGTAAACACCGGGCCCGCCGGGGAGCCCGTTCTGACCCGGGTTTGATATGCTATTCGCATTTCCCCCGCCCCCGCTGGATGTATCTCCCTCTAGTAATTGCTTAAGTGAAGGATTGTCTCTTCCGGCGGAACGGTCGGGAAAGATAAGGGCTGCCGGCAGGGAGCCGGCCAGGGCAAGTATGAATGAGTCACGCAGGAATTCTCTTCTGGTGTGTCTTGACATGGTCTTTCCCCCTCAAGTACAGGCCTTTATTAATAATATGAGATGCAATTCATTAATTCAAAAAATTTATTATCTGACAGATATTAATTTATCTCCGGTTGAAGGCGCCTTGATACTATTTTCAGACAGGGAGAACCGGCATTATTAATGGATGAGAAGGCCCGGCTGCCTGTTCCTGGTGAACGTACATTGATTTTCGGGCCTGTGTTCTTATTACTTGCTTGATTCGGGTGCAACCTCATCCCATACAGAGATGTATTTATCAGAGTCCGGGCAAATGCTATTATAATACGTTATTAAAACTGTCAGATTGGGAAAAGGAAATTCTTGTAAAATTTCATACAGGGGTAATAGTATGTAATTTTAAAACTGAAAAAAGGAGGCATCCGTGACTGGAGAAATAAGACTATCTATATTGGTCTGTTTGATTGTTTTCGTGATCGCCGGATGCGGGGCTGATTACCAGGGCCCACCCGCCGATCTGGTGATCAGAAATGCCAAGGTGGTTACCATCGACCGGGATAATCCACGTGCTGAGGCGGTTGCCGTAACGGGAGGGAAGATTGTGGCGGTAACTTCAGACCGGGAGATAGGGCAGTATATACAAGAAGGTGCCACTGAGGTAATCGACGCCGGAGGCAGGCTGGTGATACCGGGGTTCAACGATGCCCATGTTCATTTCGGCCCAATTGATCCAGATTATATTGATCTGCGGTATATTACCGATCCGGAGATTATTACCGGGCGGGTAGCTGAGAGGGTCAGGCAGGTTGAGCCGGGTGTTCTGATAAAGGGGGGAAGGTGGGATCACGAGTTGTTCCCGGACAAGAAGTGGCCCACCAGGGAGCTGATAGACAGTGTGGCTCCCCGGAACCCGGTGGTGCTGAGCAGGGCGGATGGTCATTCCGTACTGGTGAACAGCTATGTAATAGAAAGATCGGGTATCACCGCAGATACCCCAGATCCTTACGGAGGTGAAATTCAGAGAGACCCGGAAACCGGGGAGCCTACCGGAATATTCAAGGAGTCCGCCAAGGATCTGCTGGAGTTCGGGGAGAAGGAGGCTGAGTTTACCCCGGAGGAGCGGGAGAGGGAGGAACTGAGAGGCTGGCTGGCTGCTCTGGACAGGGCGGCCGGGACGGGGGTTACCAGCATTCAGCATCCCGGCGACGGGGATTTCGGGGATTATCAGAAATTGATGGATATGGGTAAGCTTACCCTCCGGGTGGATGTTTCCGGGAGGCTCACCGCTGACCTGGATAAGTTGGAGGATTACCAGAGGCTGCTGAAAGAATATCCCCGGAGGGGCAACTGGATAAGGTTCGGCATATTGAAGGATTTCATGGACGGCACCCTGGGTTCAGCCACCGCCCTGTTCTTTCAACCCTACCTGGATGAACCGGACAGGAGCGGATTGCCTCAGATGGAATACCGGGAGCTGGAGAGAAAGGTGCTGGCGGCCGACAGTATGGGCTTTCAGATTGGTGTTCACGCCATCGGCAGCAAGGCTAATAACTGGGTGCTGAATGCCTATCAGAAAGCCAGGGAGGCGAACGGGCAACGGGACAGCCGCCACCGGATCGAGCATGCCCAGGTGCTGGTCGATAAGGACATCCCCAGATTTGCCCGGCTGGGTGTTATTGCATCCATGCAGCCTACCCACTGTATAACCGACAAGCGTTTCTGTGAGAAGCGGATAGGGCGTGATAGGAGCAGGGGGGCCTACGCCTGGAGGCGGATTCTGAACACCGGGGCAAGGATAGCCTTCGGCACAGATTATCCGGTGGAGCCGCTGGATCCCCTGGAGGGTCTCTACGCCGCGGTAACCAGAAAGTCCAGGAGGGGCGAACCGGGTGAGGGATGGTTTCCCTCACAGAAGCTCACCATGGAGGAAGCCATCCGGCTGTATACCCTGGGCTCTGCCTATGCACAGTTCATGGAGGACCGCAAGGGTATGATAAAAAAGAATTATCTCGCCGACATGGTTATCTACCACCGCGACTTGATGACCATACCCCCCGATCAGATCATCAAAACCAGGGTGGATTATACAATAGTGGGGGGCGAGGTGGTATATGAGAGGGAGGATATTTAGTCAAGACGAAGTGTACCTGATATAATATGAGGAATTATGACAAAACTCAGCGCAGGGTTCTTATATACGGCTTTCTGGCCCTTCTCCCCATTACTGGCCTGGTTGTATATGAAATCATCTGGTGGTATATTCACCGGGATGCGGCCGGCAGCCTGGAGCTGGCGGACCGTGATTTCCCCTCCTTATTAATAACGCTCCTGGTGGTTCTCGTTCTGCCCTCCCTTTCGGTGATATGCGGGGTTTTCCTGGCAGGCAACAGAAAATCCAGGATTGCCGGTATAATTATGGTCTCTATGGCGGTGATTCTGGTTATATGCTCGGTACTCTTCCGGCCCTGTTAAGGGTTACCCGGAGGGAACTCATCTCTTCAACCCTTTTGTCCCATTATAAAATGATTAAATTTTCGATCTGCCGGCGATAGTCCTGGCCCGGTTACGCAGGTCATCCAGCAGGAGGTATACATTGGGCGGCAACAGGAGGGTGATCATGGCGAATAATGACTGCCCTCACAGTGGTCATGGCCATATGGTAGAGGGTCTGGCCTTCACGGATTACCGGTCCTATGTCCTCATTATCGATTACGGAGGGGACCTGTAACTGCCATGGAGCTGTTAAGCCCTTTTGCCCTGATTCGCCCTGATCTTCCGGCTGAACCACTACGCCGGATTGGGGTAGCTGTTCAGAAACATTCGGACAAGCCGGGAAAAGTTGCTTTTTTATTGGGAATATTTATCGCCGGGGAGGTATTATAATTTCAGCCCAGCCTCTTTATCACCATCAGGGTTATATCATCCGACTGTTCCCTGGTTCCGGCGAACTCTCTCACCGAGGATACAATCCTGACAGTAAGGGTCCTGGCCGGTTCATTTATATTGTCCTTGACTGTTTCTATCAGCCTTTCTTCTCCGTACTGCTGGTCATCTTCATTGAATGCTTCGGTGATTCCATCGGAGTATAAAATCAGCACATCTCCCGGATTCATCTGGGTGGTGGATTCTGAATAGGAATAATCCTCCAGGGTGCTCAGTATTATATCGCCGGTATCCAGGGTAGCCATCCGGCCTGATTGCCTGAACAGGCAGGGATAATTGTGCCCGGCATTGCAGTATTCAACAGTATGATTGTTGTGATCCAGAATTCCCAGGAACAGGGTAACGAACTTGTCGGGAGTGGTGCTCCGGTGGAGCAGGACGTTTGAATTTTCCATGCATTTCCGCGGAGAAAAATCATTTATTATCTGTCCCCGTATGGTGGCCTGGGTGCTGGCCATCAGCAGAGCTGCCGGAATGCCTTTGCCTACCACATCTCCCAGGCAGAAAGCAAGCTTCTTTCCCTGGTAAGGTATGAAATCGAAGTAATCTCCCCCCACTTTTCTGGCCGGAATGCTCCTTCCGAACAGATCATATCCGGGTATCCGGGGGGCTTCCCTGGGAAGAAGTTTCATCTGGATGGTATAAGCTTTATTCATCTCTTCCTCTAATATCAGCAGATTCTTTTCTTCCTCGTAGAGTCTGGCGTTCTCGATAACCTGGGTTGACTGGGTGGCTATTATAGAGAGCAGTCTTACATCGCCCCGGGTGAAGGTCTGATCTGATTTTTTGTTGAACACATTGATGGATCCCTGCAGTTCTCCCTTCAGAATCAGGGGAACACTGAGCAGGGAGCGGATGGGCTGATCCTTATCTTTCTTGGTTTGAAAGCGTTTGTCCGTTGATATATCGTTACTCAGCAGAGGCTTTTTGTTTTTGATCATCCAGCCGGTCAGCTGACTGTTCAAACGGAACGGGATAATCTCTCCTGATTTGTCAGATCTCCTGATAAATGTCTTGAAGGGGGCGTTTTGTCTGTTCTCCTCAAGTAATGTTACCGTGCACTGCTCCACTCCCATGTGTTTGATACATTTCTTCACTATCATGTCGATCACCTCATCCAGGGAGGAGACGGAATTTATAGCTGTAGATATATCATTGAGAATGGAGAGCTCCTCTACCGCAATTTCGAGCCGGCCGATCTTTCGCTTCAGCTCTGCGGTATTTTTATTATTCTCGTCCATGAATTACCCCCTGTTATAATAATTAAACCTATCAGATGGCCGGAAGTTTGAAAATATAAAAATATTTATAAAATACCGGGGAAAATACTTCCCAGCCTGGTATTCATGGTGTATAATATTTTCACAGTATAATAAAGCTTAGCTATTCCCGAATAATCTTTCGACTTTATAAGCCCATGCTATTATAAGAGTTATACAGATATGCAGATAAACGGCACACCCTATGCAAACAGGTCTGTAATATGAGTAGAAGTCTTGCTGAAATAAGCAGTTATCACAAACTCTTACTGATCCTTCTGGCGGGGTTGTTGCTTGTTCTCTTTTTCCCTTCCTCAGCGGTATCAGCCGGGCGAGGCGGCGAGGGGGAGAGATATCTCCGCCTGGAGAAGATAAACATAACCGGTGCCGAAGAAATAAAGCCCCAGCTCATCATATCCACCATGAAGCTCCAGGCCGGAGACACCGTTACCACCAAGCGGCTGGAGCGGGAGAGGCAGCGTCTACTAGGCATACATTATCTGATAGAGAATCTGGTCTTCTCCACCCGCCCCGGGAAAAGGCGGGGCTATGTAATTGTTGATATCATGGTGGAGGAGCGGGAATCCTTATCCCTGGAAACCGGCTATGGATATCATGACGTACATGGATGGTTTCTGACTCTGTTGGGGCTGAGGGTGGAACCGGCTCTGGGGTATCATTCCCATCTCAACATTGGTGTACGGCTGGGATTCCGGCTGTCCGGAGTGGATGCCCGCTGGAAGAGAGAGCCCCCTCCGGATGGAGGATTCGGAGTGGCAGCAGGGGTTCATGCCTACAATCAGGAACGGTTATTCTTCGGCAGCGGGCCCTCCGGTGAGGGTGAGACCGGCTGGGAGGGGGAGGGCTGGCGTGAATTCGAGCAGAAGATCAACAGGGCCGGAGGAGAGATATCTCTCCGGTACAGTACCGGGGGGCCGGAGAAATTTGCACTGGGTATAAGGGCCGAGTCGGTTACTCCGGACAGCTCCTTTATGGATGTGGAACCGGACAGGCAGAGGTTCTACCGGGAACTGCCTCCCTCTCTTAAAACCGGAACGGAGAAAACCCTGATCACCGGTGTGTTTTTCAGGTTGATAAGGGATACACGCAGCCATGTTATCTACCCGGAGGGTGGTTCCCTTATTAAATTATCCATAAGGGCCCACAATACTGCACTGGGTGGGGACGAACTGTTCAGTAAAGTTACTATGGATTTCAGAAAGCATGTAGGATTGGGGAATGGTCGTGTTCTGTCGGGAAGGTTGAGTTGCGGCGCTGTTTCCCGGGGAGCCCCCTTCTTCGAACGTTTCTCCCTGGGAGGGATATATTCCATCAGGGGATTCCGGGAACTGAGCCTCTCTCCTCCGGTGGGTCATGATGGTTGCTGGCTGGCCTGCGGCGAGCTGAGGTTTCCACTGATTCCCTCGAAGGAGGAGCCTCCCAGACTGTCGGGACTTGTTTTTCTGGATGCCGGGCAGGGCTGGTTGCGGGGCCGGCCGCTGTCTTTATCAGGGGTGGAATCAGCCGGAGGATATGGTTTCCGTTTGAGACTGCCCTGGCTGGGAACACTGGGGGTGGATGTAGGTATTCCCCTGTCAAAAGGCAATACCGGCGATCCTTTTTATATCCATGGAGCACTTGGATTCTCCTTCTGATTTCTGGAGTTGACTGTATGAAATGCCCGGAGAAGCTGATTCTTCTAATGATCATTGTTCTGCAGGCATGCATATGCTCCTCTCCCACCAGGGGAGGGGAGAGGCCATCTGTCCGGGAAGTGAGGCTTTATAACCCGGGGGGACGGTTGGCTGTAGAGATTGAGATTGAGGGGATCTTTTCCCCCCGAATCCTGGGTACTGTCCGTAGCGGGTTGCCGGCGGTAGTGGAGCTGTTTTACCATATCTCTCAGGTGGAAGGCAAAAATACAGCAAGCGGGATCAGGTCATTCTCGCTTAATTATGATGTCTGGGAGGACGTATATTCTCTTGCCGGCGAAGATACCACTTTTTGTTTTAACAGCCTGGAGGGATTGCGGCGAGCGGCGGAGAATTTGAGGATAGACTCTCTGCTAACAGCGGGACGTTATTCTCTCAAAGATTCATACCGGCTGAAGGTGGGTATATCGGTGAATCCCCTCCGGGGGACAGATAAAAGAAAGATAGACAGCTGGGTGAGGGAGAATGTTCGAAGTGGCGAGGAGGGATCCTGGAGGGAGCATGTTCTTAATCTCAATGAACTTATATCACATTTTTTCAGCAGTAGCGATAATGATTCCGGAAAAAGCGAGTGGTACAGCGTACCCCCTTTCAAACCGGAGCAGCTGCCGGAGATCAGGGAGGGAGGTTAAGCTTGTCTATCAGAAAGAGGCTGGTGATCTTATGCCTGGTGCTGGCACTTCTGCCGGCGGTACCACTCTCCCTGCTGGTGCAGAATCTTCTGGATAAGAGCTTTAATGTGGGGTTGAACCCTACCATCTCGGAGGCTCTGGAGAGTGGTATTTCTGTTTCCAGAAGCAGAATAAGAAATTTGAAGAGGGAGTTCGACAGCTGGATAATTGATCTGACTGCCCGGAATTCCGGACCCTCCGGGGGAGGGTGGGATCCCGGCGAAGTAAGCAGAATGATCGAACGGTCTGATACTGTGGATGGAGTATTGATTGCTGATGAGGTGGTGCCTCCCGCCGATTCTTATGCCGGAGAAGAAATTCCCGGTGAATTGAAAACATTTGAGATGAACCCTTTATTCAGAGATGTTATCAGGAACAGGGAGGTTAAACCGAGGCAAACGGAGTTCGGGGCCGTAGCGGGACTGGCATTTTATGAAACAGGGGACCTGGCGGTTCAACTGGCTCTCCTCCGGGAGAAAGGCAGGAATCCCCTTCTGTTTTACCGGCGGGTGGATCCGGAGTTTATCCATAATGCAAACAGGATACTGCAGGGAAAACAGATATTCGCTCAGCTCCGCCTGACCAGGGAGCGTTTGAACAGGAGCTTCTTCTATCCTTTTATGATAATTTATGGAGTGATACTGGCAGTATCCCTGATAGTCGCCCTGATAATAGCGGAACGGCTGGCCAGACCGGTCAGAAAACTGGCTTCGGCCACCAGTATAATCGCTGGCGGCGACTGGGGATACCGGTTGCGCCAGCGGGCGGGGGGAGAGATCGGAGATCTGATCGAAAGCTTTAATTCCATGGTTAGCAGGCTGCAGCGGCAACAGCGGAGGTTGACCGATATGGAGAAGATGGCATCATGGAGGGATATAGCCCGAAATCTTGCTCACGAGGTAAAGAACCCCCTGCTGCCGATCAGGTTGACCGTTCAGGAGATGCGGGACCAGTACGGTGGGGGGGATGATAAGTACGGCAAGTTTCTCAGGGAATCTGTGAGGGTGGTGGAGGATGAGCTGGAGCATCTCCGGGAGCTGGTCAGGGAGTTCTCGGCTTTTGCCAGAATGCCGGGATTAAAACTGGAGAAGGGTTCTCCGGGGGATTTGGCCCGGGATGTGGCTTCCCTCTATCCGGGAGTGGAGACATCAGTGGAATCAGAGGGGGTGTCCTCTGTAGTGTTCGACCATCATCAGATGAGAAGGGTGCTGGTGAATCTTTATGACAATACTGTGGGGGCAGCGGGGAAAGATGATGAAATAGGGGTTGATATCCGGATATCCGCTGAGGAGGATTATATCAGTATGGTTTTTTCCGACAATGGTCCGGGTATCCCGGAGGATAGGATTGAGCGGGTGTTCGAGCCTCGTTTTACTACCCGCAAGGGAGGCAGTGGTCTGGGTCTGGCCATGGTGAAGAATATTATTCTTCTGCACGGAGGCACCATAGAGGCACAGAACAGAAGGCAGGGGGGGGTCAGTTTCGTCATCCGGCTTCCCTACCGGGTTTCCGGCAACAATAATCTCTCTGAATCTGCCGGAGAAAAGAAGATAGATGGAAAGGAATTATGAGGCATGGCTGGAAGCGTTTGTATCATAGACGATGAACCTAATATCAGGAAAACCATGATGATGATCCACCGTAACAGGGGCTGGGAGGCGGAGGAGGCGGCAAACGGATCCGCCGGGATAGCCCTGGTTCAAAGCAGGTATTTCGATCTGGTTTATCTCGATCTGGCCATGCCGGATATGGACGGTATTGAAGCGCTGAAGAAGATAAGGCTTCACCGGCCCGGTCAGCTGGTGGTGATACTGACCGGTCATGGTTCCATAGAGAAGGCGGTGGAGGCGATAAAACTGGGGGCCTTCGATTTTCTGGAGAAGGATTGCGGCAAGGAGAAGATACTGCTCACCTCCGAACATGCCCTGGAGTACCGCAGCATAACAGAGGAGAACAGGAAGCTTCGCAGCAGGATGCGGAGGCGGCACAGGCTGATTGGCAGGAGCGGGGACATTCAGAATATCCTCAAGCAGGTAAGCAAGGTGGCTCCCACCAATGCCACAGTGCTGATACTGGGGGAGTCAGGAACCGGCAAAGAACTGGTTGCCAGGGAGATACACCGCCGGAGTAACCGGAAGGAGAGACCCTTCGTCAGGGTAAACTGCGCCGCCATTCCGGAGGAGCTGATAGAGGCGGAGCTGTTCGGCAGCACCAGGGGGGCATACACCGGTTCGGTAGTGTCCAGGGAGGGTAAATTCAAGATGGCGGACGGAGGTACCATTTTTCTGGATGAGGTGGGTGACATGAGCCTGAAGGTCCAGACCAAGGTGCTGCGGGCTATTCAGGAGGGTGAGATAGAGCGGGTGGGGAGCGACCGGACAGTCTCAGTGGATGTAAGGGTCATTGCAGCTACCAACAAGGATCTCAAGGCGGAGATTACTGCGGGGAGGTTCAGGGAAGATCTCTTCTACCGTCTGAATGTGGTGCCCCTCCGGGTACCTCCCCTGCGGGATCACCCCGAAGATATTCCGCTCCTTTCAGAGGTATTCATAAAAGAGTATTGCAGGGAGAACGGCCTGCCCTCCAGGAAGCTGGATGCCCGGGTCGTCCAGATAATGATGGAATATCCCTGGCCCGGCAATGTGAGGGAACTCAGAAACCAGGTGGAGCGCATGGTGATAATGTCATCCCGGAGGGTAATGGGAGTGGGTGATCTGAGTGCCGAGATAAGAATGGGGGGACGGGATTTACCGAAAGGTAAGTATTCTCAGGCAGTTCCCGGGGAGAACAGCTGTCCGGAGAAGAGAACCGGCGGGGAGGCAGGGGAAACGGAAGGTTATACAGACGCCGGAAGGGATGGCTCAGAAGTTTACCGGATGCTTCCCTTGAGAGAAGCCAAGATCAGACTGGAGAGGGATATGATCATGGAGACCCTGGACCGTCATGGATGGAATGTCACCAGAGCGGCCGGGGAGCTGGGTATCGAGCGAACCAATCTCCATAAAAAGATAAAGAAGCACAATCTGACCAGGGAGGGTTAGTGAATAAATTTCACAGGGGTGAATCAACAGCACGGAAAGTAATAATTTCCATCAAAATTATCCGGTAATATGGAAAGCTCTAATTTGTATTAATATAAACAGTTAAGCGATGATATAAGCATATGTGCCGGATTATCATTTCTGGCACATTTGTTGAGTCAGTGATTAGATAGATCATCATCAACGAAAGGACCCTGAACATGAAAAACAAAAAAATAACAAAAAGCAGGATAGCCGCAGGCGGGACAGCGCAACCGGCCATTGTAAAATATCCGGTAAGGTGGGTTTTTGCTGGTGTGCTGGTGTTGCTGTTGGTTCCGGCCCTGATACCATCTCCTGTGCTGGGAGGGGATGAAGTATCGGAGGATGAATCGGGTATATATCTGGGAATCAGGTTCAATGGTTCCTCACTCCACACCGACAGTGAGGGGGATGAGCTTTTCATCAAGGATGACGGAGGGGGAGTGGCCCTGGATGGAGGTTACCGTTTCAACCGGAGCTTCTCACTGGAGTTGTCTATAAGCGGAGCCAACCATGACACCTCCGCCGAATCCATCTCGGCGGTGATATCGTCGGTCACCATATCCGGATACTACCGTTTCTCTCCCGGTAGTGCCTTCAGGCCTTATCTTAAGGGGGGTATGGGCGGTTATGCCCTGAGGCTGGAGGAGGCTTCCGTAACCGGTACCATAGAGGGCGGGGGTGTCTGCATGGGGGGCGGATTCAGATTTTTCTTCACCCCGCATTTTGCCCTGGGAGTGGATCTCACCTTGAATATAATTGAATATGACCAGGCTCAGCTCCACCTGGGTGAATTCAGCCTGGGAAGCGACATAGATGAAGAAGGATCATATACCACCCTGGGGATATCATTTCTCTACGGCTTTTAAACAGACTTTGAAAAGCCTATTGCTGCCGGATCTCCGGGCTGATTAAAATATACCTTGATGGGTATCACCGGACTGACCCGGCGGGGAGGCAAAATCCCGGTGATGGTGATCCCGGAAGAGGGAACCGGATGAAAGAAGCTCTTTCCCCGGAGGCCGGCAGATTGAACACAGTTTTTAATGCCGGTGGGAAGTGTTCGGATACTCTGATCCGAACGGAGATTTCTCCTGCCGGTTTTTATGGTCAATTAACCCTTCGGCTTTGCCAATTAACCTCAATCCGTCAAAATTCTGGTGACCGGAACAGCGATTCTTTTCCTCCATACGCCAACCTGTCCGGATTATACCTCCTCTTATTACTCCACAGCTGGTGGTGTTTACCAATTAGAGAAATGGCAGAGAAAGTGTCACCGGTTAGCCGCAAAGATAACCAGCATCAATGGTTTTATTGACGGATTGAGGTTAATTGTCCTGATTCTAATAATCTGCGGGGCAGAGTTCCACTGGCTTGCCCTTGGGTGAATGTGAACTCAGCCAGAATGGGCGGCGAGCGAAGCTCGTATTTTGATTAAGTGCCATGGGCTTGTCCATGGTTGCCTACTAACCCGGAGGGCAGGGTTCCGGGTGCTTGCAGGTGGGTGAATGGTATCCGCCTGAAGGGCATCCGGCGAAGCCGGTGATTTTGCAACCGGTGCCGCGAACTTGCCAGGTGGTGCCTATGGCAAACTCCGGCTTATCGAATATACGGGTATACATCTTCTCGCCTGCCGTAGTGTCTCTTTGTTGCCACCGGTGTGAATTTGTAACACCATATCAGGATAAATTCGAGATTGTTAAGTTCATATATAACAATAAGTTAAACAATAACATCCTGGCATGGAATGTGCGGTGGTGTAATCAGAAAGACAGATAGCGTGGTCTTGAAAGAAAAGGAGGTACCCAATGATAAGAAGGATTATACCGGCTGCGCTGATTATTGTTCTGACGGGGATGATGATTACGGGTTGTTCGGAGGAGAACAGCCCGGTGGATGCGGGTAAACAGCCACAGCAATCAGCTCCGGATCTGCCATCTTCGGCTACCATGAAGATGGATATCTCACTGTTTGAGTCTGTTCCCCTGGAAGATGAAGCCATCATCAATGGTACTGTTGAGAGAGGAAGCAGCCTTTACCTTTCGGCAGCAGGTAACAGCAGACTGAATTTCCTCAACGCTGCGGTAAGGGCACTCTATCTGAGGGTGGTGGTTTACTCCGCCATGGTTGCTCCGGTGGCGGCATTCGAAGCAGCCATAAACTCTGTGCCCCAGCCGCAGGCGGACGGCTCCTGGCTGTGGACCTATCTGTTTGTGGACAGTGATGGTGAGTTCCGTATTTATCTTTACGGCATACCGGAGGAGGAATATGTGGAGTGGAGGATGGAGGTATCCAGCACCGGTCCGGCTAATCCTCTGGATCATTTCATCTGGCTGGAAGGCAGAGTGTACAGGGGGGAAAGGCGGGGATACTGGCAGTTCTACGAAGTTGACCAGCCCGGATCTCTTGCTGTGGCGACCCTTTCAGGAGCATCTGCTACTCCTGGAATAAAGAGCATCATGGTGGAGTGGGAAGACCAGGAGCCCGACAGCAGCAGGATAGATTTTATTGTAAATAAGCCCGGAGTGCCGGAAAATGGCAGTGAACTGTCATTCTCCGAGTCTGATACACACTCTGCCATCTCTTTCTACGATTCAGCAGAGGATCAAAGTGGTGAGATAGTCTGGTATCCGGAAGGATCAGGATATATTCAGTGGCCGGACTATATGGAGGGTGAGAGGCGGTGCTGGGATCAGAATCAGTATGATACCGGTTGCCCGGTTGAATAACACCCCTGTGGCATTCCGGAAAATTTCCAGAACTTCAAGATCATTACAGAGGGAAACGCCCGGTTCGGACCGGGCGTTTCCTTAATTCCGGACGGAAAACTTATATCGGGACATTTTAACCCTGATATTGATAATTCTCCTTACGATTCAGAAGCCTTCTCCAGTTTTCCCGTAACCGAGAAGATGAAAATGGCAGAGAGCATACACATGCTTATCAGCAGCAGGAAGAACTGCCACAGTTCCCATCTGTCCCGGAAATAGCCCACCAGTCCTGTCATAAGGTTACCTGCTGCGGTAGCGGCAAGCCAGCCTCCCTGCATGGTTCCCCTGTACTCGGGTGGGGATACCCCGGATACAGTTGATATTTCGATGTAAATCTTCTGGAATTATGCTTTTATTACCTGTTATTGGTGCGTACGGGGTGTTCTTAATTATGTAATTGCTTGATATCGTATTTATTAAACAATAGAATAAAAGTAATATTTAAATTGAGCTTCAATTTGCCGGGACATCCGGAGGGGAATATCTCCCTCCGGTCAAACACGGGGAGCAGAAATGAAACGGACAACTTTTCCTCCTGTTTTCTGGGTTGCCAATATTGTGGAGGTACTTGAGAGGTTTGGCTACTACGGTATCTACATGGGTTTTGGTATCTACATGGAGTACCTGGGCTATACCAAAGCTCAGCTGGGAATAGTACAGAGCCTGTTCCTGCTGTTTTCCTACACCATCCCGATTATTTCGGGTACCTTCGCCGACCGGTTCGGATTCAAGAAGGTGCTGATCGTATCCTACCTGGCATATCTTCCATCCATTCTGCTCCTTATTGTTACAGAATCCTTTTCCGGAATAGCACTTACCATGTTAAGCATCGCCCTGGCGGCGGGGATATTCAAGCCCCTGGTATCCGGGACGGTGAGGGCGGTTACCGATCAATCCAACAAGACCCTGGGATTCGGTATCTTCTACGCCATGGTTAATGTGGGGGCTTCCTTCGGCCCTCTGATAGCCGGTAAGCTGCGCGCCGTTTCATGGCACCACGCCTTTATTGCAGCAGCCATCTCAATAGGAGCTATGCTGCTTATCACCATATTCTTCTACCGGGAACCGGAACGGGAGATTCATGACGCCACCCTGAAGAACAAATTCCGGGATATATGGATAGCCCTGTCAGACGGGAAGTTTACCCTCTTTCTCCTGCTTCTGGGTGTCTTTTTCTGGCTTCCCTTCTGGGCCTTTTTCAATCTTACCGCCGTATACATAGACAGGAACCTGGATACGGTACAGCTTTATATGAGTATTAAATCGGTGCTGGGTTCAGGGGTAGCCAATTTCATCTCACATGAAACCGGTGAAGGGACCAGAAAGCTGCTGGGTGAGACCATCGCTCATACCGGCTATATAATAATGATACTTCAGATCTTTGTCTCCAGGATAGCCGAGAAGTTCAGGGCTATTCCCATTTTTCTCTTAGGCCTGTTTGTTATGGCAGCGGGATTCTGTGTTATCGGAGTAGCCCGGATTTCTCCCCCCTCCATAGTTTTTCTGGGAATAATTCTGTTTGCCATAGGGGAGATGATTTCCAGCCCCAGAATACAGGAGTACATCACCTGGATTGCCCCCAAGGAAAAGGCGGGGCTGTACATGGGCGCCAATTTTCTTTCCACCGGGCTGGGAGGAGCTCTGAGCGGAGTTACCTACACCTCCCTGTATGGATACTACCGCTCCATAGATCATCCCGACTTTATCTGGTACACCCTGGCTGCCCATATAATTCTGGGATTGATCCTGATTGTGGTGTTTACCAGAACCCTGGGTGAATTCACAGAACTGAAGGAATAGTTTTAGGATCAATTAATGGTCAACCCCAATCCGCCGATAACACCATCGATGCTGGTTGCCGTGGTGGCTGGTTGGCACCTCTTTCTGCGCCATTTCTGCAACCCGGTAACTCCACTTCCAGGGGATGAATAAAAGGAGGCATAATGTGGCCGGGCCGGCCTGTCAACGGAAAGAATGTTCAACCCTGTGATCATGAATTTGACGGATTGAGGCTGACAATTAATCGTGAGATTTTCATAGTATCAGATTAAGTGCTCCCCCCATGATGATAGTGGAAACTATCATTATCAGGGCTGATTTTATCATATCCTTGATCCCGAGCTCCCTCACCATTACTGCAAAGGTGGCGGCACAGGGGAAATACATGGTCAATATCACACTGGCGATGACCAGCTGTCTGAAGGAGAGGTGGAGGGGGATCAGCATTCCAACTGCCACATCCTTCCGGAGAAAACCGACTATCAGCGCTCCCACAGCCTCCACCGGAAGCCCGAATATTCCGGAGATCACGGGCTGGACAAGTTTTCCGATGAATTCGATAATCCCCAGAGAATACATGATATTAATTGCCAGCACCCCTACCAGCACCCAGGGCACCGCCTCCTTGATAAACCATTGTACCCGGGTCCAGACCTTCTTGATCAGAGCCTTCCAGTAAGGCAGCCGGTAGGGGGGAATTTCTATGAACAGCTCAGGTGCCTTTCCCGACAGAATCCTGTTTAGAAACAGCCCCAGGACTACCCATACGAAGAAGAGTATGCCGAATACCAGGAATAGTCCCTTTGCTCCCTCTTTGCCTATAAGCCCCATGATCATGGCAATCTGGGCCATACAGGGGACCGCTATGGCCATCACAGTAAGGGCCAGGAAACGCTCCCTTTTGGTTTCCATGATTCTGGCCGACATTGCTCCCGGAACATTGCATCCCATGCCCAGGATCATCGGTATTATCCCGTAGCCGTGAAGACCGATTCTGTGCATGGCGTTGTCCACCATCACCGCCATCCTGGGGAGGTAACCGGAATCCTCCAGAATTGATAGCATTATGTAGAAGGATATTATATAGGGAAGCACCGCCGCCAGGGGGACATACAGCCCGGTGGTGAGCATACCGAAGGATTCCCCGAAATCTATCTCCCCTTCGAAGAGGTGGCCAATTATGATATCGTGGATTATGCTGCCGGGATGAAGCAGGGCTGAAACTTTCATCATCAGGGGAGCCCAGAAGTTTTCAAAAACAGGATCCGCTATATATTTTATTATATTCTCTCCGATAATCCTGACCACCGAGAATGAGAGGAATAGTATGGCCAGGGCTATGGGTATGCCGAAGAAGGGATGTACCGAATAGTCGCTGAAGGTCTCCAGGGGAGTGTGGTGCCGGTGAGAAAGCCGCTGGACCAGGTTTACTATTTCACCTATCTTCTTCCACCTGTCCCGGGGGTCGAATTGGATACCGCTGATCCTTGCCTCAGGAATCTTGCTGACCAGTTCCTTTATACCTTCCCCGCTGATGCCGCAGGTGGGAACCACCGGTACACCCAGCGATCTTTCCAGTTCCCGGGTGTCTATCTCCACTCCGGTGTGGGTAGCTTCATCCCAGAAGTTAAGGGCAATTACAGTGGGTATCCTGCGTTCCAGTATCTGGAGGGTCAGGTTGAGGTTTCTCTCCAGGTTGGTGGAATCGACAATATTGATCACCACCGCGTTGTCCCGGGAGTTACTGGAGAAGGTATCCTCCAGGATTTTAACCGCAACCATCTCCGCCTGGGAACCCGCTTCCAGGGTATATGTGCCGGGGGTGTCTATGATCTCCACATACTGATCGTCCAGCTTCAGGTCACCTTCGGTCAATTCCACCGTGGTTCCGGGATAGTTGGAGGCAATCACCCGGGCACCGGTCAATCTGGAAAAGATAGCTGATTTGCCCACATTGGGATTGCCCATCAGTAAAATTCTATCCATGGTGTATTCCTCACCCGGTTTAGAACACATCAGGCCTGTACCATGATCCGTCTGGCCATTCCGAATCCGATTGCCACTCTCGATTTTCCTATCAGAATTACCACCGGTCCCTTCATATAGTGCCTGCTTATTACTTTTATTTTCACCCCTTCTCTGACCCCCAGGTTCTCCAGGTTCTTCCGCATCCCCTGTCCCCCGTTGATACTCCCGATAATCCCTTCCTCACCCCTGTTCAGTTTTACCAGTGGTATTAGATTTCCGGTCTTCATTTTGTTATCCTTCTTGGTTCCATAGAAAAAGCTGATATCTCCTGTATTCCGGTAATCGGCAAGAATAAAGATTTTTATCCTATTTTTCCTCCGGAGGCCTGCTGCTGCCTGCTTCCGGTACCGGCATATTTATTTCAGAAATCATTAATTAACCTCTATCACAATTAAAATCACTGTAAGGACAGGAGCCGACTTTCTCAATGAAATTCTCCAGCTTCTCCAGGGTGCGGTCGCTTATGTAGTGCTCCACCCTGCATGCCTCTGTTTCGGCAATTTCTTCGGGGACATTAAGGATGGATTGGAAGAACTTGAATATGATGTTGTGCCGGTGGTTGATCCTCCTTCCCGTATCCCTTCCCTTCCGGGTAAGTTCGACGTAGCCGTAGTGTTCATGCTGAATCAGCTTCTTCTCCTTGAGGTTGTGCAGAGCCTGATGAACACTGGGCATGCTGACATCCAGCTCCCTGCTGATATCCTTGACCCTCACCGCCTTCTTACTCTGCTCCAGCAGGTAGATGGCTTCCAGATAATCCTCAGCACTGGAACTCAGCATTATGTAATCCCCGAATAATTAATGGTCATGTCGGAACATCCCTGTCTGCCGGCCAGCAGCTCACGACCTGAATTAAATTTATAAATGTTAGCTATCCCTAACATAGTTAAGTAATATTAACTTTTTGTTGTGTTATGTCAAGGAATACCGTGATCAGGCTATATTTTTGGAGATAAAGCCCCTTGCCGTTGCTGGAGTCAGACGGATTCTACCGACTCAGCTGGATGGTCAATTCTTCCGCCGGCAGGGGAAGGGGGGATATATACACCGAATCCACCATACTGTTATAATATTGATCATGAACGGCCCAGATATCCGGATATCTGGTAATGGTAAAGGTGCCCCTCTCCGGCCAGAAGGCGGAATCGCTGTAGCCGGAGGGCAGGCAGTACCCGGACAGACTGAAACTGCCGGTGGAATCGGTTAATGCATTGAACTCCATGTCGTCCGGCGTGAAATCGTAAAAATTATCATAGCTCAGAAACGCCTGTGAGGTGTCGCGGGTGGTAACAGAGGATGTTTCCGTTTGAATTATAGAATTGTAAACACCGGGACGGCAGTTCTTCCCATCTGCATTTCTGCCATTCCAGATGACCGGCGGGTTGGGCCCCTCAGCCAGGGTTGTGTCGAGGAGGGTAACGATATGTTCATTGGTACAGTATCTTTCGATCCATATCCTGATGTGTTCATCATCCGGAGCTGACAGCTCAGTACCGGATGGAATTGATATAACCACATTCTCCCCGGGCGATATCATATTCACGCCGGAATTATTATCATAATCATATTCCAGGTGATAGTTGATAACTATCCCGGCATTGGGTATCCCCTTCCCCTCCTGATCCAATACCCGGCCCTCGATTATGTTTGAGTGTTCACTATTCCACAGGCCTGTATCTCCTCCCGGCCCCGTGGTGTCTTCGCTGCAGGCTGATATTATAATAGGTAAAATTATAATCAGGCTTAATCTTTTCATAGTTTTATTCCCTTCTCATGATAACCCGGAGCTCCGAAATGCGCCTGCCTGCACGGATAGCAATATAATTCCACCTCAGGTCATCTTAAGAATCAGGTAATGGTGCATCTGGTGTCAGCGGCTTAACCGCTACTGTATAATAATATTATACGGAAGGCGATAATAATTTAAAATAATTATATTCCGGCTGGGTTTTTTCAACTTGACTTCAGGGGTGCTGTTTGTTATCAATAAATTTCAGTGTGATTTAAGGAGGTATATGGAGATGTATGCGGTGGTGCGCCTGGCCGGTAAACAGTGCATGGTAAGCCCTGAAGAAAAGATAAAGGTCCCCCGCCTGGATGTGACGGAGGGGAGCCTGATTCAGTGCGATCAGGTCCTTTTCTATTCCGGGGAAGATGATACCCGTATTGGAAATCCCACCCTGGATGATGTCAAGGTTACCGCAGAAGTGGTAGAACACGGTAGGGACAGCAAGATCACGGTCTTCAAGATGAAACGCAGAAAGAACTACCGGCGCAGAAAGGGGCATCGCCAGGATCATACCATATTGAGGATAAAGGAGATTTCGGTATAACCGGCTGAGATAAGGAACAGGGAGAAAGTCATGGCACACAAGAAAGGTGTGGGAAGCTCCAAGAATGGAAGGGACAGTAATGCCAAGCGGCTGGGGGTCAAGCGCTTCGGAGGCCAGGCGGTTTCGGCAGGAACCATCCTGGTCCGCCAGAGGGGCACCAGAATCCACCCCGGCATCAATGTTGGCAAGGGTGGGGACGATACCCTCTTCGCTCTGAGCGAGGGCACTGTTGTTTTCGAACGGATGGGCAAGTCCAGGAAAAGAGTGAGTGTTTACACCAACTAACAAACTCACACTATTATGACTGTCACTTTGGGAGAATGGGAAACCGGGATTGTTCCCGGACCATTCTCCCATTTTTTATCAGAGGGGAGTGGTTAGCATGAAAATCCGGTTCCTGGGTCACGCAGCATTTGAACTGACCCTGCAGAATGGCAGAAGGGTGATATTCGACCCCTATGAATCGGGAGCTTTCGAGGGGGCGGTTAAATATTCACCCATTCAGGAGGAGTTTGATCTCGCTCTGGTAAGCCATGATCACGCCGATCATGTTTGTCAGGATGTTATATCTGAATGCGGTAAGATTTACCGCCAGGCGGGTGAATTCCGGGAGGGGGATATCAGCGGAACCATGATTCCCACCTTCCATGATGAATCGGAGGGAGAGGAGAGGGGTACCAACCTGGTTACCATACTCAACGCAGAGGGGATGAAGCTGGCTCACCTGGGGGATCTGGGACACCTTCCGTCCCGGGAACTGTACCATCAGCTCCGGGGGGTTAATATTCTTCTTATACCGGTGGGTGGCCATTTCACCATCGATGATGCTGCAGCAGCGGAAATAGCAGGAGAGTTGAATCCGAATATAGTAATCCCCATGCATTTCAAGACCGGCAAGGTGGAATTCCCCCTTAAACCGGTTGATGAATTTGCCGGGAGGATGGATAATGTAGACAGGACCGGCCAGAGTGAGATTACGGTAACATCCGGTTCACTTACGGAAGAGATGAAGGTAGTTATTCTCCGGCCGGCCCTTTGATTTCGAGGATGATCTTTTAGATTAACCCTTCCAGGAGAGGAGAGATATGAGAGAGATCGATGTTGGAAAGATTGCGGATGAAGTTGCCCGCCTTTCCCAGGAGTCCAACTTCGTGCTGGGAGATGATGTTAAAGATGCGGTAGAGAAGGGATTGGAGAAGGAAGATTCGGAGGTGGGAAAAGAGATACTGAATCAGATACTGGAGAACGCAGAAATCGCTGAAACGGACAGGGTCCCCATGTGTCAGGATACCGGTCTGGCGGTGGTGTTCATGGATATCGGGCAGGATGTACATCTCACCGGGGGCGATGTTGAGAAAGCGGTGAATGAGGGAGTGGCCAGGGGATACACCGAAGGATATCTGCGCAAATCCTCCCTGGGTGATCCCCTCAGGCGGGAAAATACCGGTGATAATACTCCGGCGGTTATCTACCCCAGGATTGTACCGGGCGACAGGATCAGGTTGATGGTGGTACCCAAGGGCGGAGGAGCGGAGAACATGAGCAGGATAGCCATGCTCAAGCCGGCTGACGGGGAGGAGGGAGTAAAGGATTTCGTAGTAGAAACAGTTAAGGAGGCCTCTGCCAACCCCTGTCCTCCCACCGTAGTGGGAGTGGGGATAGGAGGCACCTTCGAACAGTGCGCCCTGAATTCAAAGAGGGCCCTTCTCCGGGAGGTGGGAAGCAGGCATACGGATGAATACTACGCCGCCATGGAGGATGAATTGCTGGAGAGAATAAACCGGCTGGGTATAGGACCGCAGGGCCTGGGGGGCAGGATAACCACACTGGACGTAAATATCGAGGTGGCCGCCTGCCATATCGCTTCCCTGCCGGTGGCGGTGAATCTCAACTGCCATGCCGCCAGGCATAAGGAAGTGGAGATATAGCACAGTGAAAGGGCTACTGTACCGGTCAGAGAAGTTGTTCTCTCAGCACCGGCGGAATTGACAGAATGATAATTCGATTAACTATATGGGATAAAATCAGGCAGGTTAGTTATGGCAGAATATTCATTGAATACTCCTCTTAAGGAGGAAGATGTAAGGAAGTTAAAGGCGGGAGACAAGGTTTCCCTGAGTGGTTATATCTATACCGCCAGAGATGCCGCTCACAAGAGACTGGTAGATCTTATGGAGCAGGGAGAAGAGCTGCCCGTTCCTCTGGAAGGGCAGGTAATCTACTATGTTGGTCCTTCCCCCACTCCTCCGGGAAGGCCCATCGGTTCGGCCGGGCCCACCACCAGCTACAGGATGGACCCCTATGCTCCAATACTTATAGAGAAGGGGCTGAAGGGGATGATCGGTAAAGGCGAGAGGGGTGAAGATGTAGTGGAAGCGATGAAGAAGCACGGGGCTGTCTACCTGGCTGCCACCGGCGGGGCCGCCGCTCTGATCGCCAGGCGAATCACCAGGGCTGAAGTAATTGCCTATGAAGATCTGGGTGCGGAGGCGATAAGGCAGCTGACCCTGAAGGAGCTTCCCCTGATCGTGGCACAGGACTCTCACGGGGGAAATATATACACTGAGGGTCAGGAGAAGTACAGAGGTTGATTATATGCTGTTTCAGGTAATCCCGGGCCGGTATGGTATGTTTGCTCCGGGATTCCCTGTCAGGGATAGCCGGGCTGGTGGTTGGTTTTTCCGGGAATGAACTCTTCTCCCGAAGTCTCCGGCATAAATTACTGATTGAGCTGCAAAGAAAATCGGTCTGTTTTAATCGGCATATCCAACCCTTCCCGAGGTCAGCGCTGGATTTCATATCTGGATGCAGTAAGGTGAAATGGAAGGGTGAAAACATTTCCGGTGTGGGGTGATTTAATATATTAGCAGTAGCATGAAGGGATAAATGAATTGACAGAGAAGAGGGTGCTTGCAGTCATACCGGCCCGTTACGGTTCCACCAGGTTTCCGGGCAAACCCCTTGCTGAGATCGGTGGAGTTCCAATGATTCTGAGGGTTTACCGCCGGGCTGCCGGTATAGAGAAGATTGACAGGGTGGTGGTGGGCACCGATAGTGAAGAGATAAAGGGGGTGGTGGAACGGGACGGAGGATATGCCGAGCTGACCTCCAGGGACCATTCCACCGGCACCCTGAGAGTGGCCGAGGTGGCTTCGCGTAACCATCATCAGATAGTGCTGAACATTCAGGGGGATGAGCCGCTTTTTCCGCTGGAGGGGGTAGAGAAGCTGATCGAGGTGATGCGGTCGGATACTGGGATGATGATGGCTACCCTGGCAGCTCCCGATTCAGACCGGGAGGCTCTACACAGGAGGGATGTGGTGAAGGTGGTTTGCGACCGCAGGGGGGAAGCTCTTTATTTTTCCCGTTCTCCCATACCTTCGGTGGAGGGGGATTTTCTCAGACACATCGGGATCTATGGTTACAGGCGTAATTTTCTTCTGGATTGGGATTCCCTGGAAAGAGGTTCCCTGGAAAAGCTGGAATCCCTGGAACAGCTCAGAGCACTGGAAAATGGTTATCCCATAAGGGTTATCACCTGTAAGCACAGGTCCCTGGGGGTAGACCGGCCGGAGGATATAAAAAGAGTTGAAAAAATAATGGAGAAGGGATAAAGTGTGATTGACACGGGAATAATGAGTATTAAGAGAGAGGGCGGGATGAAAGATAACACCAAGTATATATTTATCACCGGAGGGGTGGTTTCGTCCCTGGGTAAGGGTATAGCCAGTTCCTCCATCGGCCTTCTGCTTAAACAGCGCGGTCTCAAGGTGGTTCTGCAGAAGTTCGATCCATATATCAATGTGGATCCCGGTACCATGAGCCCTTTTCAGCACGGGGAGGTATATGTTACCGATGACGGAGCGGAAACAGACCTGGACCTGGGCCATTACGAGCGATTCATAGACAGAAATCTGACCCAGCGTTCCAATGTGACCACCGGCCAGATATATGAAAAGGTGATAAACAGGGAGAGGGAGGGTAAATATCTGGGCAGGACAGTTCAGGTTATTCCTCATATCACCGATGAGATAAAGAGGAGAATCCGGACCGCTTCGGAGAATGATAATGGTGTCGATGTGGTAATAACCGAAATAGGGGGCACCACCGGTGACATAGAGGGACTTCCGTTTCTGGAGGCGATAAGGCAGTTCCGCCTGGACCACGGAATAAAGAATACTCTCTATATTCATCTCACCCTGGTACCATATATAAAGGCGGCCGGAGAGATGAAGACCAAGCCTACCCAGCACAGTGTGAAGAGGCTCCGGGAGATTGGAATCCAGCCGGATGTGCTGCTGTGCAGATGTGAAAATGAGCTTACCGAGGAAGCCCGCAAGAAGATCGCTCTGTTCTGTAATGTGGCCGAGAAAGAGGTTATCGAAGCCAAGGATGTAAAGTCGATATACGAAGTTCCCCTGATGTTCAGGAGACAGTCACTGGATGATATAATTGTGGAAAAGCTGGAGATGGAATGTCCTTCCCCCGATCTGGATGAATGGGAGGAGATGGTGGATAAGATTCGCTCAGTCACCGACACCGTGGAGATAGCCATAGTGGGAAAGTATGTTCATCTGGCCGACGCATACAAAAGCATTATTGAGTCTTTCATCCATGCCGGTGTGGCCAACGATGTGAAGGTCAAGATAAAATGGGTGGATTCTGAAGAGGTGGAGGAGAATGGGGCGGAACTATACCTGAAGGGTATAAAGGGTATTCTGGTCCCGGGAGGTTTCGGAGACAGGGGTATCGAGGGAAAGATAATGGCGGTAAGGTATGCCAGGGAGAACAGGATTCCCTTTCTGGGGATATGCCTGGGGCTTCAGTGTTCGGTGATAGAATTTGCCAGGAATGTATGTGGTCTGGAGGCGGGGAGCTCGGAATTCGATCCCGATGTGCCCCATCCTGTTATCGATCTGATGCTGGAGCAGAGAAAGACGTCCAAGATGGGCGGAAGTATGAGGCTGGGTGCCTATCCCTGCCGTCTGCAGAAGGGATCACTCGCCCGCAGGTTGTACGGAGAGGATATCATCCAGGAGAGGCACCGTCACCGGTGGGAGGTAAATAACCACTATCGTGAGATTCTGGAGAAGGAGGGGCTGAAGATATCCGGCTCTTCACCTGACGGGGAGCTGGTAGAGATAGTGGAATTGGAGGACCATCCATTTTTTATAGCCTCTCAGTTTCATCCGGAGCTGAAATCCCGTCCCCAGAGGGCCCATCCCCTGTTCAAGGGACTGGTGGCGGCAGCTCTGCAATACAAGAGGTCAGCCGGCAAGGATGTCTCCAGCCCTCTGAGTAAAAAGGGTTAATACCACACAGGATCTGATATGGTAAAGACGGAGCGGGATGAGGGGGCGGTCTCGCCGGTCCCTCCTGGAATATTTCCGGCCGGGAGTTAATTGATGGATATGGTAAAGATAGGTGATCGGATTACAGCAGGGGGGAGGACCCCGCTGCTGATTGCCGGACCCTGCGCTCTGGAAGATGAAGATGATGCGGTAAAGATAGCGGAGCGTTGTGCCGGGCTGGCCCGGCGGGAGGGATTTTCATACCTGTTCAAGTCAAGTTATCTTAAGGACAACAGGTCCTCGGTGGATTCATACACCGGCCCCGGCCTGGATAGGGGGTTGGAAATACTCAGCAGGGTGAAGGATGAAGTAGGAGTGCCTGTTTTGACAGATGTACACTGCCGGAACGAAATAGAGCCGGTTGCCCGGATCTGTGATGTTATCCAGATCCCGGCATTCCTCTGCCGGCAGACCAGGCTGATCATGGCTGCAGCCGGGACGGGAGGGGTGATCAATCTGAAGAAGGGACAGTTCATGTCCCCTTCCCATATGGGACTGGCGGTGGAGAAGGCAAGAAGCGGAGGAGCGGGTGGAATAATGATTACTGAGCGGGGAACATCTTTCGGGTACCATAATCTGGTGGTTGATTTCACCGGTTTTGAGATAATGAGGGATTTCGGGGTTCCCCTGATATTCGATGTCACCCATTCTCTTCAGCTGCCCGGAGGGGAGGGGGACAGATCAGGGGGACGTCCTCAATTCGGCGCAGTCCTGGCCAGAGCTGCAGCGGCGGCCGGCTGCGATGGTATCTTTATTGAAACCCACCCTGAACCGCTAACCTGCCATTGCGATGCCCGGGCCATG
The DNA here is from genome assembly GCA_964613215.1 of uncultured bacterium. Taxonomy (GTDB): domain Bacteria; phylum Krumholzibacteriota; class Krumholzibacteriia; order Krumholzibacteriales; family CAZTHK01; genus CAZTHK01. Next base: position 110,865 of record CAZTHK010000003.1, read on the forward strand.
TTGCCTCTGGAAGTTCTGCCGGATCTGTTGAGTCAGCTGAGAAGATTGTTTGACCTGGCGGTGGAATTTAAAAATATTAAAATTAAAAATAGAGGGGAAAATGGTATAAATCCATAGAACCGGAAGAGCAGAAATATAAATATAAAATTTTTTCATCAGGAGTGATCATTATGAGTAAACGGGGATCTCAATCAACCTGCCGGGAGGAAACGGATGGTGTTAAGAAGAAGGGAAAGGACAGCGGATGGGCTGAGATAGGCCGGGAGGTTATTACCCATGAGATAGAAGGGTTAATGAAGCTTCGTGAGAGTGTGGGGGAGGATTTCGAAAGGGCGGTGGAACTTCTTCTGAATTGCCGGGGGAAGGTGGTGGTATGCGGTATAGGTAAGTCCGGGATAGTGGCCCGTAAGATTGCCGCTACCCTGAGCAGTACCGGTACCCCTTCGGTTTATCTTCACCCGGTGGAGGCAACTCATGGTGATATGGGGATGATAACCGGGGATGATATTCTGCTGGCAGTGAGCAAGAGCGGGGGCAATAAGGAATTAACCGACCTGATGAAGTACCTCCGGGAGATTGAGGTAAAGATAATATCCATTACTTCCAGGGCTGAATCCAATTTGGGCGTACACAGCGATATCGCCCTGGTTACCAATATTGAGAGAGAGGCCTGTCCCCTGGATGTGGTTCCCACCTCCAGCACCACCGCTGCCATGGTTATGGGCGATGCCCTGGCGGTAGCTGTTTTCAGAAACAGGGACTTCGACCGGGAGGATTTTGCCAGGCTTCACCCTGCAGGTGTACTGGGCAAGAAGCTGCTTCTTACCGTGGATACATTGATGCACCAGGGGGAGGAAGTACCCCTGGTGGAAGAGAATACCAGGCTGAGAGATGCCCTTTTCGAGATAGCCAACAAGCGGCTGGGGTGTGTGGGGGTAACTGGCAGCGATAAAAGATTAGTGGGAATAATAACAGATGGAGATCTGAAAAGAATACTGATTAAGGACCCCTCCGCCCTGGAATCTCAAGTTTCCCGGCTGATGACTCCCAGCCCCCGAACCATAAGGGGAAACTGTCTGGCCATAGAAGCACTGGAACAGATGGAGATGGGTGATCCCTCTCCCATTACCCAGCTGTTCGTAGTGGACCCGGATGGTGTTCCCCAGGGGGTAATACACATACACGATATAATCAGAACAGGTTTGAAATAATTATCTTACCGTTATAAAGGTTTAATATTTCGCTTTCCCATCCTCTCTTAAATCACAATGATTTTGCCAACAGGGGAAATTCCTGAAATACAATTACCGGCTTGTCGGAATTGCTCTCTGGATTACCCCCGGGATTAATAAAAATATTTTTATTTATACTCATCCAACTGTCAGGTTGCCTGGCAGGGGGGACGGTTAATTTATTGGGGGCAATACGGATTCTGGCGAGAAATCTCTATTGAATTAGAGAAGAGGAAGGTTTTGCCCTCTGTTAATCTGTTGATATTAATTGCATTGCAGGTGGCGTTAGTTATTTGCAAAAATATCTAAAAATTGGCATATAGATTGCTTGACGGATTGATTGCAGTTTGCTATAAGTAATAACAACGTCAGCCAATGGCGGCGTTATGAATATGATATACAATCATTCGACACTGAACACAGCACCCCAGGTGAGTTGGAAAATTTGAATGCGAGCTTGATTGCTCCGGAATAATCATGACAGGTGAAATTTGCCCGGCCGGCCAGAACGAAATTACAGGAGGGTGAGAAAACGGATCCGGAGAGGTCTGGTTTTTCTTCTGGTAAGGATATTGATATTGCTTGCCGCAGTAACCAGGAGGAAGGCAGGGCTGGCGATCTTTTCCTCTCTGGGCAGATTGGCCTACACATTCTACAGAAAGGACAGGAATATCGCCCTTGATAATCTGAACAGAGCTTTTCCCCGGGCCGATTCTATTGTGACCGGAGCAATGGCTGCGGGTTGCTTCAAGTGGATGGGACGCAACAGTTATGATGCCCTGAGGCTGACCTATCTATCCCCCCGCCGGGTTCTGTCACTCTGTGAAATGACTGATGAGGATAATCTCAAAGAGCCCTGCCGGCGGGGAAGGGGTGTCATAGTGCTTACCGGCCATATAGGCAACTGGGAGCTTATGGCCGCCTGTATTGCTCAAAGGGAATATAAGCTCAGTGTTATCACCGGGGACCTCCATAACCGCCCCCTTGACCGGATGTTGGTGAGTATGAGAGAGAGGCACGGGGTTAATACCATACCCCGGGATTCAAATATTGCTCCGGCATACCGGATCTTACAGAGAGGTGAGATGCTGGGCATGTCGCTGGACCGGGACACCGGTATGGAGGGTATATTCGTTCCCTTCTTCGGAAGGCTGGCCTATACCTCTACCGTCCTGGCTTCGCTCGCTCTCAGGAGTGGCGCGGCTGTGGTTCCTGTGGCTATTCATATGCAACCCGGCGGGAAACACCGGATTACCATTCTTCCCGAACTGGAGATTCCTCCGGCTGATCTTGTCCGGGAGCAAAGAGTGGCTGAATTGACCGGGAGATGCGCCGGGGCGGTAGAAAAACTGATACGTATACACCCCCAGCAGTGGATCTGGTTTCACCGGAGGTGGAGGAGAAGTCCTCAGGAAGAAACAAATAGCGGGATCGGGGCAGGGAAAGAATATGAGAGTAAGTATTTGAATTAGCAAAGGCCGGTAGAATGATATAATATTATACTGGAGAGCAGGAAAGGAAAAGAGGGTTGTATTTGATAAGTAACTTTATGAATAAGCCTGGAAAAGCAATAAACCAGAAGAGATCCGTTATAATTGCAGCTGTTCTTGCTGTAGTTCTGTGGGTGGCTCTTTTTTCATGTGATGGAGAAGAGGGCAAGGGGAATTATCTCAGTGCCGACCATACTCCCGATCAGGTTTTCGAGAATTTCCGGATTACCGAGAGTGATTCGGGGGTAACCAAGTGGATTCTGGAGGCTCCCCTGGCCAGGGTGTATAACGACAGAAAGCTGCTGGTTACCGAAAACCCCACCATAGATTTTTATAATAAACAGGGAGAGAGAACCTCTGTGCTTAATGCCGACAAGGGGGAGATAAATCAGGAGACCCACGATTTTACTACCCTGGGCAATGTAGTGGTTACCTCCAGGGAGGGTTACACCCTGGAGACGGAGACCCTGATCTGGCTCAGGGAGAGGGGTAAGATCCATACCGATGATTTTGTCAAATTTACCAGGGATGACGATATACTCACCGGTTATGGATTTGTAAGTGATCCCTCCCTCAAGAAGTGGGAGATTAAGAGGGAAGTGGAGGTTTTGCTGAAGAGTGAAGAGGAGATAGTGGATGAGGAATAAGGTAAGGTGAAGATTGAACAACCAGATGGAAAATAAGTCCGGGCAGAACCAGGCTGGAGTTCCGGCGGAAGGTCTCAGCAGTAAAGGGTTGGTGAAGGTCTATGGAAAGAGGAGAGTGGTGGATGAGGTCTCCATCAATGTGAGGAGGGGGGAGGTAGTTGGATTACTGGGGCCTAACGGGGCCGGAAAAACCACCTGCTTTTATCTCCTGGTGGGTATGATCCAGCCGGAGGAGGGAGATGTTTTTCTGGATGGAGAGAATATATCCCGGCTCCCCATGTACATCCGGGCCAGAAAGGGAATAGGTTATCTGCCTCAGGAGGCCTCGGTTTTCAGAAAGATGACCGTGGAGGAGAATCTCCTCTCCATTCTGGAAACTACCGGTATGAATAAGCGGGAACGAAAGGAAAGATTGTCCGATCTGCTCCATGAGTTGAATATAGAGCATCTGAGGGAAAATCCGGGGTATCAACTTTCCGGGGGAGAGAGAAGGAGGGTGGAGATAACCCGGTCACTGGTGACAGAACCATCCTTCATGTTGCTGGATGAACCTTTCGCGGGGATAGATCCCATAGCGGTGGCAGATCTCCAGAGTATAGTGACCAAGCTGAGGGAAAGGGGATTGGGTGTGCTGATAACAGATCATAATGTAAGGGAAACGTTGTCAATTACCGATAGATCGTATATCATGTATGAGGGGAGTATAAAGCGTTCCGGTACAGCGGATGAACTCGCTTCCGACCCGGAAATCAGAAAAATTTATCTCGGAGAAGCTTTTCGACTCTAAAACAAGGTGGCTTGTTTATGGAAATGAAGGTTAAATTAAGGCTGGGAATGCAACAGAAGCTGGTGATGACCCCCAGACTGCAACAGGCTTTAAAACTGCTTCAGATGCCTACCTTGAAGCTGCAGCAGGTGTTAAAACAGGAGATCCTGGAGAATCCTCTTCTGGAAGAAGCGGATGAATTGGAAGAAGAGGAAATAGAAGAGGAAGAAGAGGAGGAGGAAGAGGAGGAAGATAATATAGACTGGGAAGATTACTTTGAGACCGGATTTAACATGGGGGGAGGATATGGAGAGGATGAGGAGAAGGAAGACTTTATGGAGAGAGTTCCGGTAGCCAGAGAATCATTCTCCGAGCATCTGATGTCCCAGCTCAGGCTTATCAGCGAGAATGAAGTGGTGAGAAAAATTGGTGAATATATAATCGGCAGCTTTGATGATTCGGGGTATCTGACCTGCACCGTGGAAGAGATAGCCAGGGCGGTGGGGGAGAAAGAGGAAAAGGTGGAGGAGATTCTGGAGAAAATCCAGAACTTCGATCCCTCCGGGGTTGGCGCCAGGGATCTCCGGGAATCCCTGCTGATACAGCTCAGAGCGAGAGAGATGGAGGATTCTCTGGCTGCCAGAATTGTCAGAGATTATTTTGAAGAGTTTAAGAAGAAGAAATATATGGATATCAGCAAAAAGCTGAAGGTACCGGTAAAGGAAGTTCAGGATATGGCCAAGGTAATAGGGGCACTTAATCCAAAACCGGGCCTGGAGATAATATCGGAAGGCCCCACCTATGTCATCCCGGATCTGGTGGTAGAGAGGGTAGGTGAAAAGTATGTGGTCTATCTCAATGACCGGAATCTTCCCCGTCTCAGGATCAGTCAGTCATACCGGGACGAACTCGATCAGAATGCTTCCATCAGTCAGAAGACCAAGGAGTTTATAACCGGACGTTTGAAGAGCGCCAAGTGGTTGATTCAAACCATAGAACAGCGCAGGAGAACCATGATCAGGGTGATGGAGAGTATTGTGGAAGAACAGAGGGAGTTTTTCGAAAAGGGCGCAGCCTATCTCAAGCCCCTCACCCTTCAGCAGATAGCGGCCCAGATAGGAATGCACGAGTCTACGGTAAGCCGGGTTACCACCAATAAGTACGTTCAGACTCCCCGCGGTGTTTTCGAATTGAAATACTTCTTCAGCTCCAGGCTGAATACCCGTTCCGGCGAGGAGGTATCCGCCAGGAGTGCTAAATTAAAGATAAGGGAGATTATTAAGAACGAGGACAGCAAAAAACCCTTGAGTGATCAGAAGATCGCAGATATTCTGAAAGATGAAGGTTTGATCATAGCGAGGAGAACAGTTGCCAAATACAGGGAGCAGCTTGGAATCCTTCCCGCCAGGCACAGAAAGAAGTATTAAACGGGCCTTCAGACCGGAATGGGATCTCTATATAGACCGGTGAAGATGCAGGCTCGCCGGTGAAACTTCAGGGGGCAACATAAATTTTGTCTAAATGGTTGTCCGATTCGAAAGTATATATTAAAATAATAGTGAGAGTGTTTCTTGCTCGTGAAAAATATAAACGGCAGGGTAAGAGACAGTAGATGATACATTCAAACAGGATTCACGGATCGAAGAAACTCCCCCCCTGGCTGAGAAGACGAATCCCACTGCTCAGCGAGTGCGGCGAAATAGAAACTGCGGTGAGAAAACATAACCTTCACACCATCTGCAGGGAGGCTCTATGTCCCAATAGAGCCGAATGCTATTCCCGAGGAAAAGTGACCTTTATGATACTGGGTGATATATGCACCCGCAACTGTCGTTTCTGTTCGGTTGGAAAGGGAAATCCCCTGCCGCCAACAGTATCGGAACCGGGAGATATCGCCATGGCGGCAGAAGAGTTGGATCTCAATTATGTAGTGGTCACTTCGGTAACCAGGGATGATCTGGAAGACGGCGGGGCAGGCCATTACGCCGAAGTGATCAGGGAATTGAAAAACCTGGATCCAGCTCCGGTAGTGGAGGTATTGATACCCGATTTCAGGGGGAGAGCCGAATCTCTGCACACCGTACTCTCCGCCGGTCCGGATATACTGTCTCACAACATGGAGACGGTGAAAAATCTTTACCCGCGGGTGCGGGTGGGAGCTGATTACCAACGGTCTGTTTCAGTATTGAAACAATCCAGGCAACAGGATAAGGAGGTGATTACTAAATCGTCTTTTATGGTCGGATTGGGAGAAACCAGGGAGCAACTTCGTGAGGGCATGCAGGATCTCCGGAAGGTGGATTGCGATTCTCTGGCGGTGGGCCAGTATCTCAGACCGGGAAAGGATCAATTGCCGGTTAAGCGATACTACCATCCGGATGAATTTTCCGGGATCGGGCGGGAGGCTCTGGAGATGGGTTTTTCGGAGGTTTCGGCAGGCCCTCTGGTTCGATCTTCCTATCACGAGGTTAATCCCTTGAATATCCCGGGAAGGAAGAGTGCCCGGAAAAACCTATGATGTCAGGAGGAATGTGACATGAGGATGACTACTACCGCAAGGCATTTCGAAGCAAGTGATGAACTGGTTGAACATTCCAGAAAGAAAATGAGAAAACTCAAGCGTTATTTTAACGATATTATCAATGTTGATCTGGTTATGTCGGTAGAGAAAATCAGACATATTGCTGAAGTTACCGTTCATGTAAACGGGCATGATTTTGTTGCTAAGGAAGAAAGTGATAATATGTACAAGTCCGTGGACAAAACTGCCAAGGACCTGGAGAGACAGATCAAGAAATTCAAGAGAAAAATGATATCCAATCATCAGAATGCCAGAAATGGAGGTAGTTTCAAAATGCCTTCAGAAAAAGTCTTTGATTCCAAATCGGTGGGCAGGAATGGCCCTCTTGACTTAATCGAGAGTGTACCTCATAACATTCCGGAATATTTCATTGACGAAGCTATTATATTAATGGAAGAGAAAGGAAAAGGGTTTATAATATTTAAAAACAAGGAGTCGGGAAATCTGGATGTGGCATACCGGAGGGACGACGGAAATTACGGGGTAGTTGGCCTTGACTGACAGTCCGGATTAACGGTTGACCGGAAGGTTCGATTCGGCCGGACGGATTTATATACGAGTTAATGGTAACTCCGGATGATAAATTCTGGATGCTAATGTAGAGGGTGAAATAAGCTTTCCACTGAAGTACCCGAGGTTCGGCCGCAGTTTTTTTATTTCTGCCCTGAATAACCTTGAAACATCTCTGTCAGATATTAATAATAGTTGTTTATGACAATTATGGGAGCAAGACTGAGAATAATTATGATTTCTGATATTGTTTCTGGCCAGGAGGGATAATTGGATAATAAATACAGCGTGGAAGATTTTTACAAAAACACTTATCAGGAATTTGATCTGGAGGTTTTAACTTCCGGTCTCAAGAGCCCCATTCCTGTAACAGTTCCTGATATCCACCGTCCTTCATTCGTACTAACCGGCTTCATGGAAAATTATCTCAGTGAAAGGGTGCAGATTCTGGGGGAGACGGAGTTGCTCTATCTGAAATCACTTTCCAAGGGTGCAGTCAAGGAGTCTCTGGAGAAAGTTTTTTCCCGCCCCCTCTGTTGTATTATTATCACCAAGGGACTGGAGCCTCCGGAGGGTTTGATCTCCATGGCCAATCAGAAGGGCATACCCATTCTCAGAACCCCCATGTCAACTACCCCCTTTATTCACGAGTTGACCAGTCACCTGGAGGATATCTTCTCTCCCAGAACACAGGTGCATGGGTCCCTGGTGGATGTTTACGGAGTGGGATTGCTGTTTATGGGAAGGAGTGGAATAGGCAAGAGTGAAATTGCCCTGGATCTGGTGGAGAGGGGCCACCGGCTGGTGGCCGACGATACCGTAGAGCTGAAGAGGACCAAACAGGTGGTAATAGGGAGGGGTAAGGAGCATCTCCGGCATTTCATGGAGATAAGAGGAATCGGGGTAGTCAATGTTATGGATATCTTCGGAATAAGGGCGGTAAGGATTCAGAAGCGGATAGAAGTGATAGTAATGTTGAGAGAATGGGATCCCAAAAAGGATTGGGAAAGGGTGGGGCTGGATGAGGAGTATTCCGAAATACTGGGAGTAAAGGTAAGGCAGTTGAATATCCCCATTTATCCGGGTAAGAACATTACCGTAATATCAGAGGCAATTGCCCTTAACCATATGTTGAAAGTATACGGAATTGACGGGGCCAGACAGCTGGACAGGAAACTGGTCGATCTGATGGAGAGTGATAAGAAGACCAGAAGATACCTTAAATCCGATACGGAATAAATATGAATGAATCCAAAAGTGTAATCGGCATAATAGTTACTCACGGAGATCTGGGAAGGGAGCTTCTGGCTACAGCCGGTTTGATTGTGGGGAATATCAGTGATTGCTATTATATCTCTGGTTCCAACCTGACCAACGAGAAGGTTATCGAGGAGATAATCAAACTGGCTGGAAGAGAGGGTGAGGGGGGAGTAGTGATGTTCGTGGATCATTTCGGGGGATCGTGTTGTACTGTTTGTATATCTGCAATGAGGGGCAGGGATAAAGCAACTATTATAAGCGGGGCAAATCTACCTCTAATTCTTGATTTTATCAATAAGCGCGAGTCGATGGAGTATCATGAAATGATCGAACACCTTATCCAGAGGGGCAGGGAGAGTGTGAGGGTGATCGAGTGTTAGCACGGGGTGGTTATTCCGTCGGCCGTTACTCCGGCAGGTACAGAATAGCAGGCACAGAACTTTGATATCACTATTCAGGATCGATGACAGGTTGATTCACGCCCAGGTTGTGATCGGTTGGGGAAGGGTGATAAATCCCCACCGGCTGGTGGTGATTAACGACCGGGTGGCTAATGATGAATTGAAGAGGAACCTTTATCTCTCCACTGTTCCTTCCCAATACAGGGTTTCCCTATTGACACTGGATGAAGGGGCGAATCAGCTGAAAGAGGGGGTATATGAAGGGGAAAAGGTTATAGTTCTGGTAAAAACCCCCCGCGATGTGGTAAAACTTTTAAACTCCGGAGTGTCCATCGGAGAGGTAAATGTTGGAGGTATGCACTATTCGGATGGAAAGAAAAAGATACTGGAGGATATATATCTGAGCGAAGAGGACCGGAAATGGCTGAGGGAGCTTATTGACAGGGGGGTAGAACTGGAAGTTCGTTCCCTGCCGGACAGCACCCCCGTAATCTTAACCAAGCAGGATGTTTAAAGTCTTTCTCCTGGCTGAATTTGCGGTCTCCCCTTTGAAGGAGAAAACAAGGAAAGAAGAGATGATTCTATGAGTGACAAGGTAACTTTCATACTGGGTATGCACAACCACCAGCCGGTGGGGAATTTCGAGCATGTTATAGAGGAGGCATATAAGAAGGCTTACCTCCCTTTCCTGGAGGTAATGAAGGAACATCCGGCGGTCTCCTTCGCCCTTCATAACAGCGGGATACTGTGGGACTGGTTTATGGAAAAACATCCCAAGTATATGGAACTGCTCAAGGGGATGATAGACTCCGATCAGGTTGAGTTGATGTCGGGAGGGTACTATGAACCGATTCTCACAGTGATCCCGGAGAGGGACCGGCAGGGACAGCTTAAAATGATGAGACAATTCCTGCTGGATAAATTCAGGAAGGAACCGGCGGGATGCTGGTTAACCGAGAGGATATGGGATCCTCATCTGCCGGAGACCTTATACGATGCCGGTTTGAACTATGTGGTAGTGGATGATTCCCACTTCAAGAGTACCGGATTTACCTCCGAAGAGATGAGGGGATACTTCTCCACCGAAGAAAACGGCAAGTTCATCAATGTTTTCCCCATCGACATGAAATTGAGATATCTTATACCTTTCCATCAGCCACAGGAGGCCATTGACTATTTTCACAAGATTGCAGAAGAGGATACCGGCAGTTCCAAAATAGTAGTACTGGCAGATGACGGGGAGAAGTTCGGCCTGTGGCCGGGGACCAACAATTTGTGTTACCGCCAGAAGTGGCTTCACAGGTTCTGCGAAGCTCTGGAGAAGAACAGCGAATGGTTGGAGATATCGACATTCTCTGAGGTGCTGAATAAATTCAGAGCGGAGGGGATGGTCTATTTGCCCACCGCTTCCTACAATGAAATGATGGAGTGGGCCCTTCCCTTAAGGGCACAGGAAAAGTACCAGGGGGCTAAGGAAACACTGGAGAATAATGGATTCGGGGAGGAAGCGGCGGAGCTTCTGAAGGGGGGATTGTGGCGCAATTTCATGGTTAAATATGAGGAAAGTAACTGGATGCACAAGAGAATGCTGCTGACCAGTGATATGGTGGAAGCCTGCAGGAGCGAGTCCGGGAAAGATGGTGGATTTGAGAACGCCCGGGACCATCTCTATCAGGCACAGTGTAATTGTGCATACTGGCATGGACTGTTTGGGGGGCTGTATCTTCCCCACCTGAGAAGTGCTATCTATAAGAACCTCATCAGCGCCGAAGTCAAGGTCAAAGAGCATTTAAAAGAAAAACCCGCTGCAGTTCCGGGGGGAATTACAGATATGGATGGCGATGGTACCGGCGAAGTAATACTCACCGGTGATAATCTGAGAGCTTATGTCAAACTCAAGGGGGGAACATTACGTGAACTTGACCTGTTTGATCCACCATTCAACCTCACCGACACTCTTACCAGAAGAAGGGAAATGTACCACAGAAATGTAGGTGAATCCGGGCAGGGGGGTGATATCGATGAGGCGGTCAGCATTCACAATGTAAAGAGGTCCAAGCAGAGTAATCTGGATAAGTTGTTGATCTACGACCAATATCCCAGGGCCTCCTTCATGGATCATTTTATTGACCGGTCGGTGAACTTGAAATCCTTCTCCAGCTCGGATTACAGGGAATTGGGTGATTTTACAGACGGTGTTTACAGGGTGTGGGATGAGAAGGGGGAGGGAGATAGTATATCCCTGTGGAGGGATGGTGAGGTAGTCCGGGAGGGAGATAGCAGTAAGGTAAAGCTGTTCAAGAAGTATTCCCTGATGAAGGATAGATCAGCTATGAGTGTGGAGTACAGGGTGGTTGTGCTGGAAGGAAAGCTGGATTGTATGCTGGGAGTGGAGACGGTATTCTCATTCCTGGCGGGAGATGCCCCGGATAGATATTACCGTTTTCCCGGAAGAAAGGTAAACCATGTCCATCTGGCGTCCAGGGGGGAGGAGAAGGATGTAAAATCATTCTCCCTGGTGGATGAGTGGATGGACATATCGCTGGATTTTAGCCTTGACCCTCCGGCACGGTTATGGCGGTTTCCCCTGTTTACCGTATCAAATTCAGAAACAGGATTCGAAAAGGTGTATCAGGGATCGGTAATATCACCGCTGTGGCATCTGAATCTTGGCCGGGGGGAAGAGTCTGTCTTCAGCGTGATTATAGAAGCAGGGCCGGCGAAAGAGTGATACCTCCGGCGGGGGGAGCACAAAGGCGGTATTCAGGAGGAATATATTGGAATCCTGTACTTTAACAGATGCATACCGGTATAGAGGAGGGACCGGAAAGATTGAATTCAGAGGCAGGTTTTTCTTTTGGGGGATGTCCGGATGATATCTTTGCTGGCCGTTTCACTGGTGGGAGGAGTGTTAATTGCCGAGGATAAGAGTTCCCTGGGGTTGATGCTGTCAGCTCCCATCTGCGCCGGTTATCTTGCCGGGCTGGTACTGGGCGATCCTGTACGGGGTTTTCTTGCCGGTGCGCTATTTCAGATGATCTTTATAGGCTATTCTCCTGTCCGGGGCGAGAAGCTGCTGAGTGTGAAGGCTGCCTCCATAGCGGGAGTGGCAATATACCTGCTGGGTTGCCGAAGTGCGGGGAATCACTCCTCGCTCCACCCCGATATTCTGTTAATATCAATTCTGCTGGGTGTGATGATTTCGGGAGTGGGCGACTTCTGTTATATCAGCCGGGAAAATGGCTTCTGGAGTATATCCGGTTCAATTGCCCGGAATGCTGTAAATGGTAAGATCAGGAGGGCATCATGGTTTCATAGGGCCGGAGTACTGATTGATTTCTTCTCCGGTTTTCTGTTTCTTATGGTAGTGGTGGGGGCAGGTCATATTCTGGTGATTCAGGCGGCTGGTTTTATAACTGACTATACCGGAGATATGATGGAAGGATTGAGAGCTCTGATTCCTTTTATAGCAGTTGCTGCATTGTTGCGATTACATATTTTTACCTCCAGGATAGTATGGTTTGCCTCCGGATTTGTTTTGACTCTGCTGGTGTTCACCGTAAGAGGATGGCTATGACCTTATTGCATTTCAGGAGCCTGTTGAGATTATTTTTTCTGAAGGCTTCGCAAAACAGGAAGACCATACTGGGAGGCGGCTTATACTTTGTTATGGCTCCACTGTTGAAGAAGTGGGCCCGAAGCGCTGATGACCTCAAGGATCTGGCCATCAGGCATACCGGTTATTTTAACACCGATCCGGTTATGGCATCCTATATTATCGGAGCAGTGGAAAAGATGGAGGAGGAGAGAAGCAGGGGGGAGAGTATTACCGCCCGGGATGTGGAAGATCTGAAGGAAGTGCTTTCTCAGCTGCTTGCAGCCAGGGGCAATTATTTTTTCAGTATGGTGCTGTTACCCCTGGTATTGACAATAGCCTCCCTATTTGCTATCTATGGGTCGTATGCAGGATTGATAATTTTCCTCGCTGTTTACAATGTCTACCATTTCCATTATAGAATAGGTGGATACTTAACCGGACTGCGCAGGGGCAGGGAGGTAATAGAAGCACTTCTCACCAGCGCCTTCGGTACGGAGGATTGGCTGAAGAACTGTGCAGCTTTAGCGGGGGGTGTACTTGCAGCAGTTGCCCTGGTTGAAGCATTCGAATGGGGCGGTTTCGCCGTGGGGGGATACGGCCTGGCTCTGGTGGCTGGAGGAATATTCTTGTTAAAGAAGTTATCTTTCTATCTATATGTATTGATTAGTGTAACCGCCTCTTGTATATTTTTACTCCTCTATCGGATAGTTTGAGCAGTAAATAGCAGGATCAAGGAGTTGCGAGAGGAAAGATGGTTTCGGGAAAGGTAAAAGTTAAAAATCGTGACGGTATACATCTGAGGCTGGCCGGCGAGATAGTAAAGGCCTGTAACAGCTTCGAATCCGAGATATCCATTGCCAAGGACGGTCAGCAGGTTAATGCCAAGAGTATACTGGGAGTGGCTGGTCTGGGAGCGGGAGAGGGTGCCCGGCTTGAAATCAGGGCTGAGGGCGAGGATGAAAAGGAAGCGCTGGATCATCTGGTCCGGCTGTTCGAGAGTAATTTCTCCGGAGTTTAGATATGATGGACCGGAAAACTGAAACCAGGGATGAAGTCTTTACCGGCATACCGGCCTCTCCCGGAATAGCCATAGGTAATGCTTTCGTGGTTAATGTGGAAGAGTTGCCGGTGGGAGAGGAGCATGTTCCCGGGGAGAAGGTAGAGGAGGAAGTAAGCCGGTTTGAGGGTGCCCTCCGGGAGGCTGACAGGGAGTTGTATCAGCTGCACAAAAGGCTTAAGGATGATATGGGGGAGGAGCACGCCAGAATTCTGGATTCCCACCGGTTGATAGTAACCGATAAGGATATGCAGAAGAATACCATAAAGCTTATCAGGGAAGAGCAGCTGAGTGCGGCCAGTGCATTCAGCCGGGTTATAGACCGGGTTCTTACCAGCTTCGATGAGATAGAGGATCAATATCTCAAAGAGCGGGGGGAGGATATCAGGGATGTAAGGAGCAGGGTGGTCAGAATTCTGCTGGGGCAGAAGGAGGACAAATTAACCAGCCTGGACAGGCAAGCAGTGGTGGTGGCCAGAAACCTGACTCCCTCCGATACCATGGGATTGAAGAAGAAGTATGTGAAGGCTTATGTAACCGATGTGGGAGGAAGAACCTCGCATGCTGCCATTGTAGCCAGGTCTCAGGGAATTCCCTCGGTGGTGGGACTGAATGACTTCTGTCTGAAGGTCAGGCCCAATGACAGGATTATTGTGGATGGAATAACCGGACAGGTGGTTCTCAATCCTACTCCGGAGAAGGAGAAGGATTACCGTGAGGCCCGGGCCAGATACCAGGAGATGGAGAGGGAACTGCTCACCCTGAAGGATTATCCTGCGGTAACCCTGGATGGAAAGACTATTGAACTCTCCGGCAATATAGAGGTGCTGGATGAGGTGGATGATCTTCTCAGTCATGGGGGAAGGGGAATAGGTTTATTCAGGACAGAGTACTTTTTTATCACCAGCGAAACCCTCCCCAGTGAAGAAGAGCAGTACCGGTACTACCGGGAGGTGATCGAGAAGGTGGCTCCTGATCCGGTTATAATAAGGACTCTGGATGTGGGGGGTGACAAGATAGCCGGGTGGGTGGCACAGGATAAGGAAAATAATCCTTTTATGGGATGGAGGGGTATAAGGTTTACTCTATCCCGCAGGGACATATTCAGAACTCAGCTCAGAGCTATATTCAGGGCTGCGGTTCATGGCAAGATCAGGGTTATGTTCCCCATGATATCCGTTATCGAGGAGGTCAGGAGTTCCCTGGAGATATGTGAAGAGGTCAAGGAGGATTTGAAGAATGAACGCTACCGGATAGATGAGGATGTGGAAATGGGGATAATGATAGAAACCCCTGCCGCAGTTGCCATGGCAGATAATCTGGCCAAAGAGGTGGATTTTTTCAGCATAGGAACCAATGATCTGATCCAGTATGTGCTGGCGGTGGACCGGGGTAACAGCAGGATCTCTTATCTTTATGATGCTCTTCATCCCAGTATTCTGAAGATGCTGAAGGATACTGTAGAGGCCGCTCACAGAAATGGAATATGGGTTGGCATCTGCGGCGAAATGCCTGCTGATGTTTTTGGGGCATTGCTGCTTATCGGCCTGGGGCTGGATGAATTCAGCGCCGGCGCTTATATTCTCCCTGAAATAAAGAGCATTATCCGTTCGGTAACCTATGATGAAACCAAGGCCCTGGCCGGCAGGGCGCTTAAATGTTCGACTGTTTCGGAAGTAAAATCCGTTTTAACAAGATTCGTTGATGAAAAACGTCCGGAACTCAAGGAGTTCATCAGAAAATAAGGATGATTTTCAGAGTTGGTTTAATTTATCTTGCCAATGATTTTTAATGGAAAGGTTTCAAATGGGCGGGGATGAATCTTCCAGGCATTTCAGAATAGATGTGGAAAAAATGCATCATCATGCAGCCGGATTCCCGGACCAGGTGGAGTGGATGTGGAAGGAATCGGAGGGTTTTAAGCCTGGTTTCGAGAAGAACAAGGATCCCCTGGTGATTTGCGGAATGGGGGGATCGGCAATAGGGGGATGGTTTCTCAAGGATCTGGCCGGGCCGGATAGCAGGGCGCCGGTCTATTTGAACAGGGGTTATGGCCTTCCCCCTTATCTGGGGAAGGATGCCAGGGTTATCTGTATAAGCTACAGTGGTAATACCGAAGAGACTATTTCCGGTTATAACCGGGCCCTCTCAAGGAACTGCAATGTGGCGGTAGTAACATCCGGTGGCAGGCTTCTGGATGATGCTTCCGGGAGAGGGGTGCCCCTGCTCAAACTGCCGGAGGGATTACCTCCCAGGGCAGCGATAGGTTACCTGTTTGCCGCTTTGCTCAGGATTGGCTCCGGGTGCGGATTTGTAGAAGTGGATGAGCAAGATCTGAATATGGCCCTGGCCGGAAGCAGGAGCCTGGTAGAGAAGTACAGGATAGAGGGGGATCCTTCCGGAAACCTTGCCCTCCGGTTGGCCCGAAAACTTTATGGCAAGCTACCCCTGATATATTCGGGTGGCGGTCTTATGTCCGGAATGGCATACCGGTGGAAATGCCAGTTTAACGAGAATGCCAAGACTATGGCATTTGATAATATTTTTCCGGAACTGGGGCATAATGAAATTATGGGGTGGGAGTGCCCGGATAAATTCCGGGAAAATTTTTTTATGGTGCTTCTGACGGATCAGCAAGACCATCCCCGGGTAAAGTTACGTATGGAGGTGAGCAGGAGGATGCTGGAACCTCTGGCCGGGGGAATATCGGTTATCGATAGTGACAAGGGGGGTAAGGGATTATCCCGGTTGAGCAGGCTTTTTTCCATGCTGCTGCTTGGCGATTTTGCCAGCATCTATCTGGCGGTGGAGTATGGCAAGGATCCCACGCCGGTAAAGATGATAGAACAGGTCAAAGAAGAATTGAGAATGGAGGATCAATGAAAGCTGTAATACCTGCAGCGGGTATCGGGAAGAGGCTGAGGCCTCATACTTACTCTATTCCCAAGGCCCTGCTGAATGTAGCCGGTAAACCTATAATCGGACATATTATCGACAATCTTCTGGAGATGGGGATCGATCAGCTTATCCCCATAATAGGATACCAGGGGGAAAAAATTCGTAATTACCTGGAAGAGACTTACAGTATACCCATAAATTTCGTGGTACAGGAGGAGCAGAAGGGTATAGCCCATGCTGTTATGCAGACCCGGGAGCTGGCTGACCAATCCGAGCTGGTGATTATACTGGGTGATACCATAATAGATGCGGATTTTGCCGGAATACCGTCCGCGGGAGAAAATGTGCTGTGTGTACACGAGGTTGAGAATCCCCGGCGGTTCGGTATATGTGAAGTTGAAGATGGTGTGATCAGCGGAATCGTGGAAAAGCCGGACCGGCCTAAAAGCAACCTTGCTCTGATAGGGGTGTATTATTTTAAGGATTCATCGCCCCTCTTCCAGGCCTGTTCCCGGATAATAGAGAAGGGAATTACCACTAAAGGAGAGTATCAGATTACCGATGCATTACAGGTGATGGTAGAGGAGGGGACTGAATTCCGTCCCTACCATATTGACGGCTGGTTCGATTGCGGAACTGTTGACACCCTTCTGGAAACCAACCGGGTGCTTCTGGAGGGAAGGAAGGACAGGGTGGAGGGGGATGGAGTAGTAATAGTAGACCCCTGTCATATCAGCAAGGACAGTAAGATAGATAATTCAGTGATAGGACCTCATGTAACCATAGCGGAGGGTTGTGATATCAGCTCTGCGGTTATAAGTAATTCCATAATCAACCGGGGGACACATCTGACTGATGTGGTACTGGAGAGAAGTGTGCTGGGAGCACATGTCCGGGTGGCCGGACAGGTGGGGAGTATTAATATAGGAGATCATTCCAGGATTAATGAAGATTGAAGTTTTGGCAGAATACAGCTCGCTTCCATTTTAAGGAGGGATAATGAGCCAGAAGCATTTATTCACTTCGGAATCCGTAACAGAAGGCCATCCGGATAAGGTGGCGGATCAGATATCAGATGCCATAGTGGATGCCATCCTGGGAGGCGATCCGGATGGCAGGGTGGCATGTGAAACACTGGTTACCACCGGAATGGCACTGATATCAGGCGAGATCCATACCAGCGAATATGTGGAGATACCTGATATTGTCCGGAAGCTCTTACATGAGGTGGGATATACCGATCCTCATCTCGGTTTTGCCGATAAGACCGCGGCGGTTTTGACCTCCATAGATGAACAGTCTCTGGATATCGCCATGGGAGTGGACCGGGGGGGAGCGGGTGATCAGGGATTGATGTTCGGATATGCCTGCAACCAGACATCTGTACTAATGCCCCTGCCTATTGTAATTGCCCACCAGCTGGTAAGGGAGATGGCCCGGGTGCGAAAAGATTCCATATTGAACTACCTTAAACCGGACGGTAAATCCCAGGTAACAGTGGAATACGAGAATCATACTCCCATAAGGATTGATACCATCCTGCTGTCCAGTCAGCACAGCGAGGATGTGTCCCTGGATCAGATAAAGGAGGGATTGGAGGAGCACGTAATCAAGCCGGTGCTCTCAAGTTTCGATATAGATATGTCCAATTGCCGGATCCTGGTGAATCCAACCGGAAGGTTCGTCCGGGGTGGTCCCATGGCCGACACCGGATTGACCGGAAGGAAAATCATTGTGGATACCTACGGAGGATTTGGAAGCCACGGAGGGGGTGCCTTTTCGGGCAAGGACTCATCCAAGGTGGACCGTTCCGGTTCCTATGCCGCCAGGCATGTAGCCAAGAATATTGTTGCGGCCGGGTTGGCCGAAGAATGTGAAGTTCAGATGGCTTACGCCATCGGGGTGCCCGAACCGGTCTCGGTAATGATTGACACCCATGGCAGCGGAGAGGTAGATGATCAGAGACTGACCCGGGTGGTCAGAGAGGTATTCGATCTTACTCCCAACGGGATAATTGATCGATTGAAACTTCGCAGACCGATATACCGCCAGACCGCGGTTTACGGGCATTTTGGAAGGGAAGAAGAGAACTTCACCTGGGAAAAGACCGATTATACCGATAAAATTAAATCGAGGATACAGTAATCTAACTGATGACAGATGAAAAGGGAAAGGAACAATAAATGAAGTATGATTGCAGGGATCTGGATCTTGCCGGGAAGGGCAGAAAGAGAATCGAATGGGCCAACGGTAATATGCCGGTGTTAAGCATGATTCGGAAGCGTTTCGGTGAGGAGAGGCCGCTGGAAGGGATAAGGATAGGTTGTTGTCTCCATGTGACCACCGAGACGGCAAATCTGATGCGTACCCTGAAGGAGGGGGGAGCGGAGGTCAGCCTTTGCGCTTCCAATCCTCTCAGCACCCAGGATGATGTGGTGGCCTCACTGATCAGTGATTATCAGGTATCCGTATTCGCCGTAAGAGGGGAAGATAATGAAACCTATTACCGTCATATAAACCAGGTGCTGGATGCCGGCCCCCATATAACCATGGATGACGGCGCCGACCTGGTCAGCACTCTTCACAAGGACCGGAGGGAACTGATAGATGATGTTATCGGAGGTTCCGAAGAGACGACCACCGGTGTTATCAGATTGAGGAGCATGGAGAAGAACGGAGTGCTGGCTTACCCGGTGATAGCGGTCAACGATGCCATGACCAAGCATTTCTTCGATAACCGTTACGGGACCGGCCAGAGTACCATAGACGGGATACTAAGAGCTACCAATTTGCTCCTGGCCGGGTCGAAAGTGGTAATATTCGGCTATGGATGGTGCGGCAGGGGAGTTGCCATGAGAGCCAGGGGAATGGGAGCCAATGTAGTAGTGGTAGAGGTTGATCCGGTCAAGGCCCTGGAGGCGGTAATGGATGGTTATACTGTAATGAGATCACATGATGCCGCCCGGATAGGGGATGTGTTCATAACCCTGACCGGTAACATTTCTGTTATCCGGAAAGAGCATTTCGAAGTAATGCGGGATGGCGCCATTGTGGCTAACTCCGGTCACTTCAATGTGGAGATAGATATTCCCGACCTGGAAAAGATGGCCAAGAGCAAGGAAAGAATAAGGGAGAATGTTGATCAGTATATTCTGGCAGATGGCAGGAAGATAAATCTGCTGGGTGAAGGACGTCTGATAAATCTGGCTTCCGCGGAGGGCCACCCCGCTTCGGTTATGGATATGAGTTTCGCCAATCAGTCTCTGTCCGCTGAATACATGGTGAATAATTCAAACAGCCTGGAGAATAAGGTTTACTCGGTTCCCGCAAAGATAGACAGGGAGATAGCTGCATTGAAGCTTGAAGCTCTGGATGCCTCCATAGATGAATTGACCGATAAGCAGATAAAGTATCTCTCCAGCTGGGAACAGGGAACCTGATATCTATTCCAGGATGGAAAATCTGGTTTTCTTCTCTGCCCTCTGGAGGGTGCGGCGGTCGATAACACGTACCATGAATTGGAAGGTTGCCTCCCAGAGATTCTCGGTGGTAATTTCCAGCCGCTGGACCTGTTTCGATCCGTAGCCGGTGGATTCGAAGCTGGAGCTTATGGCAGTGCTTGCCTCTTTGAGTACCGGTCCCTCTCTCTTGGGATCTACCGGAATAATCCGGTAGCTTATCTGATAGAAGGAAATATCATTTTCATCGGTGCCCAGACCGTATATCTCGAAATAGACGGTTATAGGGTAGGGGATTCTGTAGGCCCGGAGGGGGTGAGGCACCACCTGGAGGTTTCCCTTCACAAACTTCGTGTTTTCCTCGGTTTCCCTGATATTGCTGGCAAACTGGATGTCACTCAGGGAGAGGGATTCGGTTATCCTCTCCAGCTGCAAATTGGTCCGGTAGGTGCCCCGGCGTCCTGAATGCATATCTATGGCTTCTATTCCCAGGCGATAGTAACCCGGCTTCAGAGTAAGAACCACCTGGCCGGGCAGGTGACTGGGCCCCCTGAAGGTGTCCTGATCTGCCTGGGAAGCCTTGATAATGTCACCCTCCAGGGCGATCTGTTTAAAATTCTTATCCCTTACACTCACTCTCAGATTAACATCAGCCTCCAGTTTTCCTCCCTGCTTTATGAAATTTATATCACTGCTGGGCACTTCCAGGTTAACCTCTGTACGGTATTCATTCATTCCGGCCTGAAAGGAGGTAACCCCGAAGTAGAGGGGGAGGACCCTGTGTTCCAGTTCGAAGGAGTGGACTATCGGGTTTTCCCTCATCATCCTGTGAAAATTATTTACCTTTTCAGCCCGTTTTTCCTTTTCCAGCTGAGCAATCATATCTGTGGGCTGGTCCCATCTTATGTCCTTATCCGCTATATAATCGATCTTATCGGGGTTGTATTCGACCAGCTCTTCTATCTGGTCGGTGGTCATATATTCAAGGGGGTAAAGCAGATCCACGTTCTCATAGTCGAACAGATCGGATATTCCCTTCATAATGTCGAGCTGCTGGCGAGCGGTCCGTCCAAGCGGTTCTATGGCGTAGATGAATTCGCCCTTAAGATTGAAATTATGGAATGGCACGATCATATCCAGCGACCGGTAGTACCAGACCTCTCCGGGAGGAGTCATCCGGTACATTCCCACATCCCCCCAGGTACGGGTCCGCTGGGATGGCACCCCGAACCGTATCAGTGTTTCCCCCCGTTTATCCCATCCCGGTGCGGTTTTCTTTCCGAATAATTCCCTGGCCAGTCCTACTCTCCGGTTATGTTCTATCTTTCGTTCGTTCTTGCGGGTGGTGGGAGTGGGATCGCGCTGAACCCAGAAGGTCTCAATCCACTCATCCCTCGCCCGTTCCGATTCCAGGGAGAGGAACTGCCTGATCTGATACCTGTTCATGAGGTAGCGAAGGCCGAAGTATTCCAGCCTTTCTTCGGCTTTGAGGTTTTTGATCAGTTCTGTTTCCCCTTTGAATCTCTGATCAAAACCCTGCAGGGATGCAGTCAGAATTATAATTACCGACAACAGCATCCCTGATATCAGGGCAATAGAATGTTTTCTTTGAGAATAATCAATCATATTATTCTCCCGGTATTTGAAATTGTCCTTATCCTGTTCCCGGAAACCATCACCTGGCGTAAAGTATTCTGAATTTCCGGGGATGGGTTCTGGAGATCGTTGCCGGTAATCCTCTCCGGGGATAATATATATCTATTGATTGGCTCTGTACAGAAGAAACCCTCCAGCCACCAGGAAAATGATGTTTACCATCCAGGCGCCGAGTACCGGGTGGAGCACACCACTGTGGCCCAGAGATTGTCCCAATCTCAATATTCCGTAATAGGCGAAACTTATCAGCAGTGTCAATCCGAAGCCTGTGGCCATGGACGGTTTTCTCTTGGATGAAGAAAAAGCAATACCTATGATAGCGAATATGAAGTTGGTAAAGGGAAAACTTAATTTGAAATAAAGATCCACCAGATATTTGTCGACAGAACCGCCTCCCCTCCTCAGCCGGTCAATGTAGTTTCTGAGTTCGAAGAAATTCATCTCCTCCGGTTTGACCTGTATCTTTGCGAAGTCCTCAGGCTTCTCCGGCAAATTATTCATAGCCCTCTTCTTGAATCTGGAAATCTCTTCCCCGCTCTGCTTGAACTCCCGGACCAACCCGTTGAGGAAAATCCACTTTTCCCCATCCCAGTATGCCTTCCCGGCATCCGTACGCCTGGTCAACCTGGAACCTTTGTATTTATGTATTATCACATCATTGAGCTGTTTCAACCGGGTGTTGTATTTTTGGGCATAGTAAATCCTGTTATCCTCTCCCAGATAGTGAAAGTTCTTTTTTGTCTCCTGATAGTCTGCAGGTTTTTTTTCTTCTATATCCATAACCTTTATCCTCTCACTCCTCCGGTAGGTTCTGGGGGTTATGGTTTCGCTGAATACGATCATGAACAGGCTGATCAGCGCAGAGGATATCAGGATGGGAACAGAGAGACGGATCAGTGACAGGCCCGATGCGATAAAGGCGGTAAGTTCATTATCTCTGGCCATCTTGCCCAGCGAGAAAACCACCGACAGTAAAACCGAAACCGGCATTATCAGGGTCAGTATCCAGGGGGTCAGATTGGCATAGTAACGTATGATTTCACTAACCGTGGCATCGTGATCGATGAAACTGTCAATCTCCTCACTGATGTTTACGATTATAAAAATTAGGGTAAAAGCCACCAGGCCCAGAAGGAGATTTTTCCAGAACTTGCTCAGTATGTATCTGTCATGAATTCGCACGATTCCGCCGTTTCAGGATATTGATTTTTTCCCAGTTGATGGCTCTGGTTTCCCTCACCGTGGCCCTGATAAGGAAAATCGAAGCAACCAGGAATATGATATTGGTCAGCCACATGGACAGCCACGGTTTCAGCAACCCCCTGTCGGCGAGTTTTTCTCCAGCAGTCAGCAAGATATAGTAGAACACGAAGAATAATATACTCAACCCTATGGACATGGCCATGCCCTTCTTACCCGCCCGGATAGCCAGGGGAGCTCCGAACATTACGAATATTATACAGGCGAATGGTATGGAAAACTTTTTATGTATTTCCACCTGGTATCTGGAAATCTGATCCTTTTTGGATTTAAGCAGGTAGGCATTGTTTTCCAGTATATGCATGATGTTTTCCGCTTTTCGCTTCATTGATCCCCTGCTGTCTTCTCTTCCGCCTGCGGTTTTGCCGGAGAGAGAGTTTCCCTGCTGAGAGGAGAGGCTTTCTGAAGAATCGGGTTTGGTGCGGGAAAGAAATTTCCGGAATGGCCCGGCGGCCAGATGATGCATCTTGGCCCTGACCCCCTTCATACTGTTTCTTATATCCATAATCTCTTCCTGCATCATGGCTGTACTCATTTCCCGGTCCCCTCTCTGAGAGCGCTCACTCCTCTTCAGGGTCCGGTCCTGATCCTGGATATTTATGGTAAGATTTCTAAAGGTTGTTTTGCGGTAGGTATTTATATCATTGGGATCAGGCATTTCATGGATCTCCCCGTCTTCCAGATCGAACCTGATTACATTTTCATCCTCCAGGTAGGCCATTTTACCCCGGGAAGCTATTATTGTAGTTGGTGTTTCACCTTCCTTGGTCTTGGTAATCCAGACATCCCTGATTTTTCCTGTTTCGTCGTCCTTCTCCCTTACGTATATAGTGTATCCTTCCAGGGTGTTGCTGAACATATTTTCCTCAATCTCCATAGTCGGCCTCATCTTGCCTATATCTATCCTCAGATTGAGAAGCCGGTGGTTGCTCTCGGGAAGAACATGATTGTGAAAGTAAATCAGTCCTGCCGTCATAAAGATAGCTGCTATCACCGCCGGAGCAATGATTCTGTAGAGTGATACACCGCTGGCCTTCATAGCGGTAATTTCATTATTTGAGGTCAGCTGTCCAAAAGCCATCAGTACTGCGGGGAGTACCGACATGGGGATTATCAGAGCATACATGTGTCCCAGGCTGAGAATAAAAAACTCCAGAACCACCATCAGGTCCACCCCTTTTTCCACAAACATGTCTATGTAACGTATTATAAGGTCGGTCAGAAATATGAAGGTCAGCACAGCCAGACTGAACAGATAGGGTCCGATGTGGGTTTTAAGTATGTATCGGTCTATTATATGCATAATCAAACAGTAAAAGGAGGTCTGCCTGCTGCCGTTCGAAGGTACGGCGAACCGCAGCAATGAAATACTAATGTCTTCCCGTAGTTTATGTTACGGGATAGAGCAATAGATATAGAATTAGTGTATTCGTGGTCTATGGTGGTTACAGCCCGGATGTGCGAACGATGTGTTGGTGTATTCTTTTGTAGACAATTATTGTCTGTTTTGTCTTGTTTTATAGACAATTCTGTTACCCCTAACCAATCGCTTTTTTCGTGTTTGATTGCTCGAACATGGTAAATTTAACATATCTTCGCACCGTGGCAATAGAGTTTTCTCCCCATGGAGGGAGCAATTTTGGAACCATTCTTCTATTCAGAAAAAAATGGGGAGGGAGGCTGGCTTGCTGAAATCCTCCGGAAAACTTTTTCCAGAAGTTTTGAGTTAACCGGAAGGAGTGGGGCTGAACTATCCCATGCCTGCGTTCGCCGGCATATCAAGTTTTATTTCTTTGAAAAAAGAACAGATTGTTTTTGGGGTGAGGGTGCAGAAAAAAACTCCATATCCGGCACGGGGTTATTGTGTGTCATAATAATGGCGGCTCTGGTTATAATGCCACTTGCGGCCTATACGGCTGAGCCGGATTTTGATCTGGAGAGGATCAAGAGGGACCTTCAGATACGTTACTACATAAGTGAGAACAATCAGCTCCCTCCCGGCTATATACTTCTTGATGATAAGTTTATCTATCCTTCCTTTCTGGATGTAGATACCACCCGTGTCCGGGAGGTGGTGGAATATGATCCCGGCACCCGCCTTATATTTTCTTTCCGGGTGCCGGGGGACAGATATTTCCACCGGGAGGAGAAAAGAGAAGGCCCCTTCTACTCCTATGTCCCCAGGGATATCCGGGGCAGTGAGGTAACTGTTGATATCCAGAGTATGGAACAGAGGGGCCGTAAGATCTGGGACAAAGCTTTGAGAAAAACCTGGGCGGAGGAGGTGGAGTATCTTTTGAAAACCCAGAGGGAGGTTAAGGGAGGAAGGGGTGGACTGCTCTCCATCGATATCCCCGTTCCCCTGCCCGATCAGGTGGAGGCTATAATCGGAGATGGGGAGGCTACCAACCTGACTGTCCGGGGCAGGGAAGAGATCACCATAGGAGGGCAATCCAGATGGTGCTCCAACTGTCCCCAGAGTGAAACCAGGCAGCAGGATCAGAAATTTCCCGATCTGGATATGGAGCAGAATCTTTCGGTTGATCTTCACGGGAACATCGGGGAGAAGATCAATGTAGAGATACGCCACTCCAGCAGCAAGGGGGTGGGGACCTCTACCAACGATGTCAGGATCAACTACCGGGGTTTCGAAGATGATGTAGTCAAGCTGATCGAGATGGGGAATACCGACCTGACCATGAGCGGAGCGCAGCTGATAAGCTACTCGGGAAGCGCAAAAGGCCTGTTTGGAGTGAAGGGGATGGCTGAACTCGGCCCCCTGGCCCTCACAGTGATTGCCAGCAAGGAGGAGGGGGAAACAGCCTCCGGTACCTTCAACTCCCAGGGCGGACAGATGGAGAAGGTGGGAATAAAGGATGTGGATTTTGTCAGGAGACAGTTCTTCTACTTCGAATGTCCCGGTCCGGATTTCAGCCCCGGTTACCAGGGAGGCAGCTTCTTCAATACCTTCCCGGTAATAGATGAAGATGACGATATATTCGTTTTCGAATCGGATCAGAACAAACTGGTCGACTATCCCCAGTACTGGATAAAGGCTTACCAGGACCCCGAAAATAACGGGCTGGAAGATAATAGCGGTGTGGATCCGGTCTATCCCAAAAGGAGATACAGGGAGCTCACCAGGGAAGATAACGAGTATGATTTTATCCGGGTCAAAAAGGGCAATGAGAACCGTTACGTAGGAATAAAACTGGCCAATCCTCTACCCGACAATAAGTCCCTGGTGATTATATACAAGTCTGAAAACACCGCTACCAATGAATTCCACAAGGTGGGAGATTATAATTTGTGGAAGAATGGTAACATAAGCACAGATTCTACTGCTACTTACACCGCTGAACTTATCTGCCCCGTGGATGTGGAATTCAGCCCGGATGAATCCAGTGGTTATCATCATACCTGGAATATGATGATGAGGAATGTGTACTATCTCGGAATTGGTCAGCTTAAAAAGCAGGATGATGATTATGAACCACCGGTCATTACTATAGAAGAGGATGTAAACAGGCAGAATCCGGATATTCACCCGCAGTCCGGCCTCAATTTTATCAGGATTTTCGGGCTGGACAGTTTTAACCGTAACAATCAGACAGAGGGCAAGGATGGCCTGGTGGACGACAAGGATTATATCATTCTGCCTTCCGGATACCTGATGTTCCCCTACTTTGAACCCTTCAATCCCACCCCCGCTGTTCTGGCCTCCGTTCTGGATTCCACTGAATATAATGATATGGAAGCTCTGGATTCCGCTCTGGTCAAGCGGCCTGACATGTATGACCAGGTTCTGAGCCGGACCGAGATGGATGACTATAATTACTATAGCATCATGGTGGAATCTTCCGGAGGGGGGCAGAGGACCTTCCAGCTTAATGCCTTCGATATCATAGAGGGAAGTGAAGTGGTCACGGTGGATGGCACCCGGTTGAGCAGGGGAGTGGATTATAAGATAGATTATACCACCGGGGTGGTTACCCTGACCGGTGACATACTCTACCAGATGACTGCCAATTCAAAGGTTTCCATAGATTATCAGCACAAACCTATTATGGGAGGGGGAAAGAAGTCGCTGCTGGGGGTGGGAGCTGAGTTGAATCTGTCGCAGGATGCCAGGATAAACGGGACCTTTCTTTATAATTCGGTGGGGGCCTCCAGGTACAGGCCCAGGCTGGGGGAGGAGCCTCACCGGGTGATGGCGGCGGACATCAACGGCTCCTTCAATTTCAGGCCGGGCTGGATGACCGGGCTGGTCAATCTGCTGCCCCGGGTGGATACGGACAAACAGAGCAGCATCAATATAGGGGGCGAGGTGGCGTTAAGCATGCCAAATCCCAATACCAAGGGAGAGGCCTATGTGGACGATATGGAGGGGATAGAGGAGAGTGACCGGGTAACCTTGATAAGGAAATCCTGGTATGAGGCCAGTCCCCCGGCGGTTCCGGACTCCCCCGATTCGGTTCTGATGCCAGGGGAGGATGTAGATTTTTACTGGTACAATCCCACCCATACCACCGAGAACTGGAAACAGCTGGTGGTCTCCAAACGGGACCTCAATCCCGAACTGGATGAGAGAGAGAATGCTACCTCTTCCTCCATTGTTATTCATCCGGTAAAGCCCGAGAGAGATTGGAACAGCGATGACTGGGTGGGGATAATGACCGGATTTCCGGGGGGTATTGACCTTACCACCGCCCAGTATCTTGAGATCTGGGTTAATGATTTCAGGGGAGATGAGACCGGGACGGGTGGAAAGCTGCATATAGATTTCGGTGATATCGACGAAGATTTCTACAAGCCGGCAAGGCAGATATTCAATCAGGAGGACAGGGATCTTGACGGGTGGACCAGGCTGGCTGATGATAGAGGCTTTGATGAGAATGATGATTGCATATTCACCATGGAGGAGGATAGCTGGAATAGTGAGCTGAATGTGTATGAGAATATTAATTGCCGTTCCCAGAACGGAGTTGAAGATACCGAGGATCTAAACCGCAATGATATTCTGGATAGAGTCAACAGCTATTATACCCTGACTATCGATCTGTCCGAAGAAGCAATAATTGATGTAAGAAGGGATTTCCCGGAGGGCGAACCCCGATACAGTGATTACTGGAACAATACCTCGGATGGATATAACAGTTCCTGGAGGATGTACCGGATCGATCTCTCCAACGCCGGGTTAACCGGCACTGAACCCAGAATGGATGCCATTCAGCATATGAGAATCAGGGTTTCCGGCCTGGACAGCCTGGGAGCCAGAAGGGGAAAGCTGGTTCAGCTGACCGGTCTTAAGTTTGTGGGAAACAAGTGGCTCTTCGATGGATTGAGGGATCTGGACGGCAGGCTTCTCGCCGATAGTACCAGCACAGACGTAACGGTGGGAATTGTCAATAACAAGGAAACCCCCGAGATTTACAGTTCCCCCTATGAAGTAGAGGAGGAAGAGGGTATTGCCAACAGGGAACAGTCACTGCTGTTTGAATTTACCGATCTGGATTCGGGTATGGCCTTTCAGTCGATGAAAAGGTACTTCGGCCAGGGTCAGGATTACTCCCAGTACCGGGAATTGCAGTTTTTCCTGCAGCACAGCGAGGGACTTACCGGAGGTGAATTCTACTTCAGAATTGCCTATGACAGCCTCAACTACTATGAGGTCTCCGTGCCCCTGAGGGAGAGATACGAGGGAAGGTGGATTCTGGCTATTATCAACCTGGCCGACCTGACCAATCTTAAAGTTAATGCAGGGGACAGCATGGTAGTGAAGACCATATCAGATGTGGTAGCAACTTCCAGAAGCTATACCGCAAAACTGGTAGGAAATCCGTCCCTTTTCAAGGTCAAGCGCCTTTTTGCCGGAGCGAGAAATACCACCGGCCACATGTTGAGCGAAGGGCGTCTGTTCTTCAACGACATCAGGCTGGGGGGGGTGAGAAAGGATGTTGATCATGCCGAAAGGGTCAATGTCTCTGCCAACTTCGGAGGGGTACTGCAGCTTAACGGAAGCTGGCGCAGGAGGGGAGCAGAGTTCCGGTCCCTCAATCAGAGTGCCGGAAGCGGTGTGGTCAGTTCCAGCTACTCCTTCAACGGCAAGACCCGGCTGGGTTATTTTATCCCCACCGGCGGATTTGTTTTTCCCATTTCAGCAAAGTATAACGTCTCCAAATCGCTTCCAAAGTATCTTCCCAGCAGCGATGTGGAGATAAAGAGTGAGGCGGTAAAGGATAGTCTCCGGAGCGTAAACAACAATTATTCCCTGAGTATATCCATGAGTAGAAAGGGTTCCCAGAATTTCCTGATGAAACATTTATTCGACAATCTGAGGACCGGTTTCACTTACTCCAAGAGAAGTGTCTATAATCCCAGCACCAGGGACACCACCCGGACCATGAGTGGAAATCTGAACTACGATGTCCATTTCAGTAATGACAGGAAGGTAAACCTTTTCGGGGGTATCAAATGGCGTTACTGGCTGTCTAATCTATCCTTCAGGAGTTCCGCCAGCCGGGAGGTCAGGGAAACATATTCCCTGCGGAACGGCATATTCGATAAAAGGCCCACCCGCTATAGTGCCGGCTGGAATAACTCAATGTCAACGGTGTATGAGCCGTTCAGGTCAATTAAGCTTGATTTCAACATGAGGGAGAAGAGAAATCTGGGAATTGACCATGACTTCCACGGGATTCCCATCGGCGTACAGACCTCTTTCGGACATAGTTTCAAAATGACTGTCAAGCCTCCTCCCACCCTCTTTCTGATAGGAGAGCTTAACCCTACCTTCGATTACAGCACTCATTATTCAGAGAACATAAGGCCAACTGTGAGGCAGGGTGATGATCCCTTCGGCACCAGGAATGCAGACTTGAGCAGGGATATGGGTTTCTTCTTCGACCTGGATATGGGGAAGTACCTTCTGGACCTGGGAAAATATCTGAATATCATAGAGGATAAGCAATTCCAGAGGGCCAAATCCAGGGCGACCGGGAGTGGATCGTCGAAGAGCAGCGAGGAAAAGCTGAAACAATTGATGGAAAAGAGAAATAAGAAAATGTCTGATTCCAAGCCGGGCGAGAAACACGATATTCCTGTGGAGGGCCACCCCGGTGGAGGTGAAGAACAGGAAGAAGAGGCTGCCGGGGATGAGGGAGGATTCCGGGATCTGGGCCTGGACGGCAGAAGACGAAAACCGCAGAAAGAGGAGGAGAAACCGGGGGAGGGTGAACAGGAAGAAGCCGGGGCAGACACTACCGTGGGTGAAGAAGTTGATTATATGCTGCTTCCCCGGAAGATGATTAAATTTATATCCAGGGTCGAGCCTGTGAAAACCCATATTTCCATGAGAAGAAATTCAAACTATAACAGAATCTATGACCGGGCCAACTTCTGGTATCAGTTCGGACTGAGTGATCAGGCAGGGGTTCCCGGAAAGAGCGGAGATATTGAACGGGAACCGGAGAGATTGAATGACAATATTATGATAAGCTTTAATACCGGCCTCAATTTATCTTCTACTGCTGATGTGGAGATAAAATATTCCATGACCAGGGGCAGGAGTGTGATCAATAAGAGGGAGACGGAAACAGAGAGAATTACCTGGCCCTCCCTGAACCTGAGGTGGGATAATGTAGGGAAAATAGGATTCTTGAAGAGATACCTGGAGAATAGTAATCTCAGGATGAAGTTTGAACGAAAAACCAGAAAGGATGTGAGAGGAGAGGAAGTCATATATACGGTAAGCCCCAACTGGGATATGAGCTGGAAAAATGATATGTCTACAAATCTCTCCTTCTCCTACAGGCATAAGAACAAGTATGAGGGTGGGGATAACCTGTGGGACAAGGGTTGGTCCGTTGATCTTAATGCCAAGTATGACTTCGAGGGCAAGAAGGGAATCGGCTTGCCCCTCCCTTTCCTGGGCGATAAAAAAATGAAGTTCGAGAGCACCCTGAGGACAAACCTGAATGTGGGATATGCCAGGA
Organism: uncultured bacterium; assembly: GCA_964613215.1. Lineage (GTDB taxonomy): Bacteria > Krumholzibacteriota > Krumholzibacteriia > Krumholzibacteriales > CAZTHK01 > CAZTHK01. The sequence goes on from CAZTHK010000003.1 coordinate 141,673, forward strand.
CCACCAAGTATAATCAGCCGCCTGCTACAACATTTTCCCTCACCCCCAGAGCTACATACAAATTCAGCAACAAGATTAAGGGTAGTCTATCTTTCAATTATAAAAGGACAGCCGGAGGTCCCATGGGATTGATATATAATACTGTGGGGCTTCACGTAACCGGCGAGTTCACCTTCTAGGAGGAACAAAGCATGAAAGAGGGATTGGTGATATTTATAGTGGCGGGCCTTACCCTGACAGTAATGATGGAAACAGGCTGTGGCGGCGGAGAAGTTCCGGAATTCAACCAGCAGAAAGCTTTCCAGTTTCTCACAGATCAGTGTGATATCGGGCCGAGATATCCCGGCACCAGGGGACACCGGGAGGTTCAGCGGTACATCGCGGGGAAATTAAAGAGATTCAAAGCCAATGTTTCCCTGCAGGAATTCGAGGGAGTAAATGGCAGGAGAGATACCCTGCAACTACTCAATATCATCGCAAATTTCAATCCCAAGGCAGAGAAGAGGATACTTCTGGGTGCCCATTATGATACCAGGCCGTGGGCGGATAAGGATCCCGATCCTGAAAATCATGACCGTCCCATAGTGGGTGCCAACGACGGAGCCAGCGGAGTGGCCGTTCTGCTGGAGCTGGCCAGGCACATGGAGGAACTCCCACCCGGGCTGGGTGTGGATCTGGTATTCTTTGACGGGGAAGATTCCGGAAGATACAGGGATTTATCAGGATGGATACTGGGCTCAAGGCATTTCGTAAAGAGAGCGGTGGGATACAGGCCCAGGGCGGTAATTATTGTGGATATGGTGGGAGAGAAGGGGTTAGAGGTAAGGAAAGAGGGATTTTCCATGGCTGCAACTTCCTGGTTGCTGGATGAACTCTTTTCTATTGCGGAACAGCTGGGGTTTAATGAATTCGAGAACGAGCAGGGCAGCACCGTATATGATGATCACCTGCCCTTTATTAACGAAGGTTTGCCGGCTGTGGTCCTGATAGATTTTGAATATGCATACTGGCATACTCTGGAAGATACTCCGGATAAATGCTCTCCCCGCAGCCTGAATGCAGTGGGAACAGTGCTGCTTAATTACCTTTGGAAGCAGTAATATCTGCAGGGCTGCAGACATTTTCGGATTATACAGTGAGATTTTCAGCCCGGTTTGTGATTTGACCGATGACACCGGAGGTGGATTCCGGAAATTTGGCAATCTCACCATTACTTTTTTCTTGATTTTTAGTTCTTTATGGTCTAGGTATATATAGATGAGTACAACGAAGATGTTGGGGCCGGGTTGCCCCAATTTTTATTTGCCATAACGGAGGAAAAATTGAAGTTGGAGGAGAGGTTGAAAAATCTAATGGATTCAGAGCTCGATTCTATGGGGTACGAGCTGGTGAAGATGGATCTTTCTTCCAGGGGGAGGCGGAGGGTATTGAGGATTTTCATGGATAACCCCCCTCATAACGTATCCATTGATGACTGTGTGAAGGTTGCCAGGGCTCTGGAACTTGTTCTGGAGAATGAGATGGTGTTTGACGGGCCCTATAATCTGGAAGTATCATCTCCCGGTATTAACAGGCCTCTCTCCAAGCCTGAACATTTCAATAGATTCAAGGGCAGGAGGGTGAAGGTTTATGTTAGGGACGAAAGTGGAAAGAGGCACGGGCATGTGGGTACCATCAGTGAAGCGGGGGAGAATGAATTCATTCTGTCATCCCGGGCGGGAGAGAGAAGGATACCATACCGGGTGATGGAGGAAGCCAATCTGTATGGAGAAAAATGGAAGGTTCCCAAGAGGAAGAAGGAAAGGGGAACGGGCAGGGAAAAGGGAAATATTTTTGACAGTGGCGGGCTGGTTAATTAATATCCCGGTGAAGGGTGCGGAATTCTACCGGTAATCAGGAGAGTAAGAATATGAACTACAATTTCATGGATGCATTGTCCCAGGTTATAAAAGAGAAGAGGGTGGATAAGAATACCCTGATTGATACCATCAAGATGAGTATGGAATCTGCCGCCCACCGGAAGATAGGCGGTGATGCAGAAATAGATGTGCATATCGATGAGGCCAAGGGTACCATGACGGTTTCCAGAGTCTACCGGGTGGTAGAGCAGGTGGAGGATGAAGCGGTGGAGATAGGGTTGGAGAATGCTAAAAAGATCGATCCGGAGGCGGAGATAGGTGAAGAGGTCAGGCAAGAATTGCCGGTAAAAGAATTCGGACGAAATGCCATTCAGACAGCCAAACAGGTTTTAACCCAGAGGGTCAGGGAAGCGGAGAGGGAGCGGGTACACCAGGAATACAAAGACAAGATAGGAGTAATAATATCCGGCACGGTAAGACAGGTGGACAGGGGTAATATTCTGGTTAATATCGGGAAAGCCGAAGCCTATCTGCCCAAGCGGGAACAGATCCGTTCGGAAAGGTACAATCAGGGAGATACAATCAGGGCATGTATAATAGAGGTGGACAAGAAATTCCGGGGACCCCAGATAATAATCTCCAGAACCGACGAGATTTTCCTGAGGAAATTGTTCGAGCAGGAGGTGCCCGAGATTTTCGACGGGGAGGTGGAGATCAAGAGCATTGCCCGTGAACCGGGGAGCCGTTCCAAGATCGCGGTTAATTCCAGGAGTGAAAAGGTGGATGCGGTGGGGTCCTGTGTGGGGATGAAGGGATCGCGGGTTCAGGCGGTGGTTAATGAACTGCAGGGTGAGAAGATAGATATCGTAAACTGGAGTGAGAACTCGTCTGAATTTGTGGAACGCGCTTTGGCTCCGGCAAAGATTTCGTCCCTGCGCTTCAATGAGGCTGCAAAGAAAGTAGTGGCCATAGTGGATGATGATCAATTGTCTCTGGCCATAGGCAAGGAGGGTCAGAATGTAAGGCTGGCCAGCAACCTTACCGGTTGGAAGATCGACCTGATGTCGGTAAAAGAAGCTGAAGCAAGAGCGGAGCTGGAGCAGGAACTCCAGATGGATATAGAGGATATGTTTGGCGTTTCTGAGAAGATGGCTCAGAAACTGAGAAATATCGGTGTATTTACAGTACAGAGGTTGCACCGTACAACCAGGGAAGAATTGATGGAGATGGAGGGAGTGGGAGAGAAAACGGCAGATAAATTGAAGGAAACCGCCGCCGAAACCATGAAGGAGCTGGACAAAGCTCTGGAAGAACTGCTGGATAAGAAGATGAAGGCTATGGAAGCTAAGAAGCAGTTGTTCGATGAGGAATTCATAGGTGATGAAGAAATTGAGAAAGAAGAGGAATTAACAGAGAAAGACCTGTTTGGAAAGGCGGATGAGATCCCGAAGGAGGAAGATTTATTCCGGAAAGGGGAACCGGAGGAGGGTGAGGAAGAGGAGGAGAATGAGACAGAGGACCAGGATGAAGAAGAATCTTCCCGCCAGGAACCGGAAGAATCCGGAATCGAACAGGAAACTTCCGGGGAGGATGAGGAGGATGAGCACAATAAAGAAAAAGTTACACAGAATCCGGATAGTCCGGAGGAAAAAGAAGTGGATAAAGAGTGATCGAAGGGAGTTGACTTCTTTTGGCTAAAATCCGTGTATATGAACTGGCCCGCAAATATGATATATCCAGTGAGGCTCTGATAAAGATTCTGATAAAGGAAGGCATTACTGTCAAGAGTCATATGAGCACCGTGGAGGAACGGGTGGAAAAGCTGATAGAACAGCATATTGACCGGGTGAAGGCAGATACCAAGAAGAGAGAAAAGAAAAAGAAAACCAAGAAGGGAAAACCTGCCCAGGCTGAAAAGGAAAAGAAGAAAAAGAAGAAAAAGCGTTCTCCCCGGAAGAAAGTGGAGAAGAAGGAGGTTAAGGAGAGTGTGAAGAGGACTCTGGCCAAGCTGGAGGCCACCAAAAAACCTAAGAAACGCAGAAGAAAGAAAAAATCCGGAGAAGAGAAAGCCGATAGCGAGAATGTAATAAAACTTCCTGAGTATTCCACTGTTTCGGAGCTGGCCCGGCATCTGGGTGCCGATCCCACTGAGGTTATCGGTCATTGCATGGAGATGGGGCTGATGGTTACGGTCAATCAGCGTCTGGATGCCGATACTATCGTGATGATCGCCGACGAGTATGGTTATCAGGTCGATTTTACCAAGAAATATGGCCAGGAACTGCTTAAACAGGAGAGAAAGGTAAAACCCGAGAGGATGGTTCAGAGGCCCCCGGTGGTAACCATAATGGGGCATGTGGATCATGGGAAGACCTCACTCCTGGACAAGATCAGAGAGAGTAATATTATCGCTGGAGAGAAGGGTGGAATTACCCAGCACATAGGTGCTTACGAAGTTCAGATGAATGACAGCCAGATATCCTTCATAGATACACCCGGTCATGAAGCCTTTACCGCTATGAGATCCAGAGGTGCTCATGTAACCGATATTGTTATTCTCATCGTGGCTGCCGATGACGGAGTAATGCCTCAGACTGAAGAAGCCATAAACCACGCCAGGGCTGCAGATGTTCCTATTATTATTGCCATCAACAAGATCGATTTGCCCAACGCTGATGTGGAGAAGGTGAAGAGGGAACTGCTCCAGCACAATCTGGTGCTGGAGGAGTACGGCGGCAATATTATGGGGGCTCAAATCTCTGCCCGGACCGGGGATGGGATTGATGATCTTCTGGAGATGATCCTTCTGCAGGCGGAAATGATGGAAATAAAGGCTGATCCGGAGGCTGAAGTCAGGGGAGTTGTGCTGGAGGCCCGGAAGGATGAGGGGGTGGGTATTGTGAGCACGGTGCTGGTGCAGCAGGGGACCCTTGAAATTGGGGATATATTTGTGGTGGGTAATTATTCCGGGCGGGTAAAGGCACTTATGGATGAGCGGGGCAGAAGGGTGAAAAGCTGCCTGCCGGGGAGGCCTATAATAGTGCTGGGATGTAACGGTGTGCCTCAGGCAGGTGATCAGTTCATAGAGATAGAAGATGAGAGTGCCGCCAGGGATATAGCCAGGAAGAGACAGCAATTTCAGCGTGAACGTGACCGGGAAGTGGGTGGTCAGAGGATAACCCTGGATGAACTCTACCAGCAGATTCAGGAGGGTGAAGTAAAGGAATTGAATATTATCATCAGGGCCGATACCCATGGTTCGGCAGAGGCTCTGATGGACAGTCTGGCTTCACTGCAGACAGAAGAGGTGAAAGTGAATATTCTGCAGAAGGCGGTCGGATTGATAAATGAGAGCGATATTCTTCTGGCCAGTGCTTCCAATGCAGTGGTTATCGGATTCCATGTGAACGCAGCACCTCCCGCTCTGGAACTGGCCAGGAGTGAAGGAGTGGATGTACGTTTTTACGATGTAATATACCAGGCAATAGAAGAAGTTAAGGCAGCCATGTCGGGACTGCTGGAACCGGTGACAGTGGAGAAGGAACTGGGAGTGGCAGAGGTCAGACAGCTGTTCCAGGTGTCCAGATTCGGGACTATCGCTGGATGCTACGTTAAATCCGGTATGGTCAGGCGTAATGCAAATGTAAGAGTTAAAAGGGAGGAGGAGGTTATTCACCAGGGTATGGTTAATTCATTAAAGCGTTTCAAGGAGGATGTAAGGGAAGTCCAGGCCGGTTATGAGTGTGGAGTAGGAATAACTGAATTCAATGATTTCCAGGAGGGCGACCTTCTCGAATTCTATACCGAGGAGAAGGAAAGCAGAACCCTGGAATAGTCCCGGAGGGCCGGCCCCTTGTTTTTTGCCTGTCTGAAAGTCCAATTCTATCTGCCAGGTTGCCGATCCCTGAAGGAAAAAAGATATGTTCTGGAAAGTCTCAAGTCCAGGCTCAAAAACAGGTTTAATGTTTCTTTCTGTGAAACGGATTATCAGAATAAATGGCAGCGCAGCGAGTTTGCTCTGGCAACTGTAGCCGTTAACCGCAAGGGAATTGACAGGGTATCTCAGGATCTCAGGACATTTTTTGAGAGCGATCACAGAATAGTGATACTGGAGTGGGAAAACGAAGTATACTGATGAGTGGTGATTTGTTTCATGAGTAACAAGAGCAAGGGAAGAGTGGAAGAAACCATCCATAGACTGGTGGCCGAGATTTTGATCAGGAGGGTCAAGGACCCACGGGTGGAGAATGTTTCCATAACCGGGGTCAAACTCTCCAGGGACTACTCCGTAGCCAAGATCAAGTTCAATGTAATCGGGGGAAGCGATGACCTGGATAAGGTCAAGGAGGGATTGGAAAAGTGCTCCGGATATATCCGCAGTCAACTGAAACCGAGATTGCGTATCCGGGTCATTCCGGAGCTGGTTTTCAGCTATGACTCATCCCTGGATAGGGCGATGCGAATCGAAAAACTGATAGACCGGATTCACCAGGAAGATGATCAGGAGGAGAATTAAGCCAGATGAAGGAAGGGATGTTTGGTGCTGAGTTCGAGAAGATTAGCTCCCTTATGGATGGATTGGAGAGTTTTTTGATAATCGGGCATGTCGATCCGGATGGGGACTGTATAGGTTCCATACTTGCCATAGCACTTTTTCTCACCGCCAGAGGGAAGAAGGTACGGTGTTTTGCCCCCGGAGGATTACCCCGGATATACAGAAAGTTGCCGGGAAGTGAACTCTTTGTGGAAAGGGATCAACTGAACCGGTTCGATCACCAGATGGTATTCTCGCTGGATGCGCCTACCACTGCAAGAACGGATGAGGTAATAGGCTGGGCGGATGATGAGAAGGTGGTTGTCATGGATCACCATCCCGGTAACGAAAGATACGGAGATATTAATATTGTGGATGAGAATGCCGCCGCCACTGCTGTTATAGTATACAGGTTTCTCTCCACCATAGGGGAGGAAGAAATCAGCGGTGAGATTGCTGATTGCCTCTATCTGGGCATAATCATGGATACCGGCGGTTTCAGATTCAATAACACCGATCCTGAGTCACTCAGGACAGCCTCCGTCCTTATGGAAAAGGGAGCCAGGGGTTATGAGCTTACCCAGAAGTTCATTCATATGAATACCCTTGATGGGCTGAAACTTCTCGGCTCAGCCCTTGAGTCACTGCGAACATTCAGCCATGGCAGGATTGCAGTGATGCAGGTAACCAGGGAGATGCTGGAGAAGAATGATTCTTCTTTCAAGGCTACCGAAGGGTTCGTGGATTATATTAACTCCATTGAAGGGGTGGAGTTTTGCGCTCTGTTCAGGCAGATGGGTGACCGGGAGACCAGGGTGAGTTTTCGTTCCATGGATGATCTGGATGTTTCAGCTCTGGCCATGAAATATGGAGGGGGAGGGCACAGGAGAGCAGCGGGAGCGACTATTCAACTCAGTCTGGAGGATTCCATCCGCGAGGTTGTTCAATCCATGCAGGAATTACTGAAAAAAACGGAGAATTAGAAGTACTGGTGGAACAAAATTATGGGTAACGGTGCTTCCCACAGGGTACTTCCCGTAAGCAAATCCAGCGGGCAGACCACCTACCAATATGTCAGGCGTATCGGAAAGTTGACCGGAATCGAAAAGATTGGCCATGCCGGAACGCTGGATCCGGTGGCGGAGGGATTAATCTTGATATTAACCGGGGAGGCCACCAAATTATCCGGTTATCTGATGGATCTGCCAAAAACCTACAGGACCACTATAAAGTTCGGTGAATCCACCGATACCAAGGATTCTACCGGCAGAGTTCTGAACAGGGGTGACTGGAGCAAACTGGAGGAAGAGAAAATACGCTCCTCGCTGGCCCGGATGGTGGGGGAGAGGGAGCAGGTTCCCCCCATGTACTCGGCCTTGAAGCACCGGGGAACACCCCTGTATGTACTGGCCAGGAGGGGTGAGAGGATAGAAAGAGAACCCCGCAGGGTGGTGGTTTACCGGATAGAATGCCTGGAGTGCCGTCTTCCTGAGGTTGAGTTGAGGATAAAATGTTCCAGAGGATTTTATGTGCGGGTATTCGCTGAGAATGTGGGAAAGGCCATGGGTGTTCCCTCCCATATGAATGGCCTGGTCAGAGAGGAGATAGGTCATTTCAGCCTGGAAAACTCATTTGATGATGATTCGCTGGAATCGATCCCGGAGCAGAAAGAACCGGGATGCTCCATGGCGGATGCGCTCAGGCACCTCCCGGCATATCACATGATTGCCCGCCAGGCCGACAAACTTAACCACGGAATACCACCTCAGCCTTACCATATCGATCTGGATGAGGGAGAATTGGTAAGACTTCTAAGGGATGATGGATGGTTGGGTGGAATAGCGGTTATGAACGGAGAGGGCGGTCTCAGTATAAAGAGGGTCTTTCTGAAGGATCAGCCGGGGCGTAAGGGGAGGAATTAAAATATGGAGATAGTAGCGGAAAGTTCATTGGGAAGGTTTGATTTTTCGGCAGGTACGGTGGTAACCATAGGTGTGTTCGATGGGGTTCATGCCGGACACAGGAAGGTGATAGATGCTCTTAACCGGGTCAGGGAAGCTGAGGGAGCGGGCAGTTCTGTACTGATAACCTTCGACCGGCACCCCCTGGAAGTGGTCAATCCGGCTGTTTCACCTCCACTTATCACCACCCTGGAGGAGAAGATGGAAATCCTGCGGGCACTGGACATAGATATTGTGGTAATCGAGAATTTTACCCGCAACATTGCCGGGATGAGTTACAGGAATTTCATATCCGATGTGCTTCTGAACAAACTCATGGCCAGGCACCTGGTGGTTGGTTATGATTTTCACCTGGGTCATCACCGGGAGGGTTCGGTGGAGAGATTGAAGGAGGAAAGCCGCCGCAGGAATTTTAATCTGACTGTGGTTCCCCCGGCGGTAATGGATGAAGTAATAATATCCAGCAGTAATATAAGGAATGCCGTAAGGGAGAGGAACTTCAAACTTGCCAACAGGATGCTATCTGGCTATTACTTTCTGGATGGGAGGGTAATGGCGGGAGAGGGGATAGGAAGGGGCCTGGATTTTCCCACTGCCAACCTGGAGATCGAAGAGGACAGAAAACTTCTGCCCCCCCTTGGGGTGTATGCGGTGAAGGTCAGAGTGAATGAGCGGTGGTACGGCGGTATGATGAACGCAGGTTATTCTCCTACCTTTCATAAGGATAGGAGAAAGAGAGTGGAGGTAAATATTTTCGATTTTTCCGGAGAGCTCTATAACAGGGTTATCAGAGTGGTCCCGGTGGAATTCATAAGGGATGAAATAAAATTCGAGTACAGGGATAAATTGCGGAGGCAGCTTCAGAAGGACAGGGAAAAGGCCATCCGGATTCTGATGAATAAAGAAATATAACCAGGATTTATTTTCAGGGTGAGCGAAAATTATCTCTCTTTATCCAAAAGAAGCGTTGACAATTCAGCTTTTTAATGTATGTTTAATAACTGCCGCCGAGGGGAGGTTTAGGATGGAATATGCAAATATCATTCTAACCTGTTTACACCAGCGGTATTAATTCGTTGATGCAGTTCTGATGCGGATAGGAGAATTTTTCCTTTCTGCGGCCATCGATATCGCATCAATGGCAAACGGGAGGTGTTACACGATGGCACTGCAAAAAGAAAAGAAGCAGGAGATAATAGAAAAATTTCGCCTGCATGAGAAGGATTCGGGTTCGCCCGAGGTTCAAATCGCTCTCCTCACCGAGAGGATCAACAGCTTAACCCAGCATTTCAAAAACCATAAGAAGGATTTTGGATCTAGAAGGGGACTGCTGAAACTGGTGGGGAGAAGACGCAAGCTCCTCGATTATCTTAAGAATAACAGGATTGAGTCGTACCGGAAAATTATAGAGGAGCTCAATCTCAGAAAGTGACCGTTATTTCCGCAGCAGTTTGTATTTCTGAGGATGAATTTTATGTGCTGCTGCATTCACTCAGGGATTGAGAAATGATTTTTACGATGATGGCTGGAGGAATGGAAAGGTAATGAAGACAAGACAGTTGGAATTAGAAGGAAAGAGTATAGTGTTTGAAACAGGCAGAATGGCAAGACAGGCTGACGGAAGCGCTCTGGTTTCCCAGGAGGGTACTTCGGTACTGGTTACCGCGGTAGCCTCCAAGGGGAAAGAAACGGACAAGGATTTCTTTCCCCTGTTCGTGGAGTACCGGGAAAAATTCTATGCAGCCGGGAAGATACCGGGTGGGTTTTTCAAGCGGGAAGGGAGGCCCAGCGAGAGGGAAGTATTGGCATGCCGCTTGATCGACAGGCCCATTCGTCCCATGTTTCCGGATAATTTCAGATATGAGGTTCAGGTTGCCTGTTCGGTTTTAAGCAGCGACAAGGAGCATCAGTCGGACACTCTGGGTATCACCGGGGCTTCCCTGGCTCTCAACCTCTCTGATATACCCTTCGATGCGGTCCTCAGTGGAGTGCGGGTAGGAAGAGAAGATAATAATTTCATCATGAATCCTACCTTCTCACAGGTGGAAGAGGGAGGGCTGGACCTGGTAATAGCCGGCACGGACGAAGCAATAATAATGGTGGAGGGTTGTGCCGATGAGATAGATGAGTCCCTGCTGATGGAGGCTCTGGAATTTGGTCACACCAGGATCAAGGAGCTTAACAGGCATCAGAGGGAATTTATCAAAGAGTGTAGCCTTCCTGAGAAGAGGACATTCGACCGGCATGAGATAGATCCCCGGCTGGAGGAAAAGGTCCGGGACGAATTCGCGGGGGAACTGAAATCCCGAAGCATGATCAAGGGCAAGCTGGACCGTGAAGCTGCCGTAGACGGGCTGGTGAGTGAAGTAGTGGAGAAGTATTCCGAGGAGTATCCCGAATCGGAAAATGAGATAAGAGAGATAATGGGTAACCTGGAACGCCAGATAATCAGGGATATGATTATCTCCGGGAAGAAGAGGGTGGATGGCAGATCGTTTGATGATATCCGGGACATTTCCTGTGAGGTTGAGGTTCTGGATAGGAGTCACGGTAGCGCCCTGTTTACCCGGGGAGAGACACAGAGCCTGGTAGCTGCCACTCTGGGTACCTCCCAGGATGAGCAGCGGATAGATGCTCTCACTGAAGAGTCATGGAAAAAGTTTATGCTCCATTATAACTTTCCTCCCTTCAGTGTAGGAGAGGTCGGATTCTTCCGGGGACCGGGACGCCGTGAAATTGGGCACGGGGTCCTGGCCGAGAAGGCGTTGAAACCGATAATACCCTCCGACGATGTGTTTCCCTATACCATCCGGCTGGTCTCAGATATCCTGGAGTCGAATGGTTCCAGTTCCATGGCCACTGTATGCGGTGGAAGTCTTGCTCTGATGGATGCGGGCGTACCGGTAGACAAGGCAGTAGCAGGAGTAGCTATGGGACTGGTAAAGGAGGGCGACCAATATGCCATTCTTGCCGACATCCAGGGATTGGAAGATCATCTGGGTGATATGGATTTCAAGGTAGCCGGGACCAGAGACGGAATCACTGCTTTCCAGATGGATGTGAAGATCGCAGGAATAGAGAAAAGCCTGATGAAGGAATCCCTGGCTAATGCCCATCAAGCAAGAATGAAGATACTGGATGTTATGGATGTCACCATCTCGGAGGCCAGAAGCGAGATATCCCCTTACGCACCCAAGATCGTGCAGTTGAAGATAGCGGTAGATAAGATTGGCAATGTGATAGGTCCTGGTGGCAAGGTGGTAAGGAATATTCAGGAAGTTTCCGGAGCCAGGGTGGAGATCGACGACGATGGAACCATCCTGATTGCTGCAGTAGACCGGGAATCCAGTGATAAGGCTATCCAGATGATCGAGGAAATTACCGCCGAACCCGAATTGAACAAGGTTTACAAGGGTAAGGTAAGGAGTATCGTAAAATTCGGAGCCTTCGTTGAAATACTGCCCGGCCAGGATGGGCTTCTCCACATTTCGGAGATCGCTCATGAGCGGATAGGAAGGGTGGAAGATGTTCTCAGTTTGGGCGATGAAATAGAAGTGAAAGTTATCGGGATCGATAATGAAGGCAAGATAAGGTTGAGCAGGAAGGCCCTGCTGTAGTTGGATGAATATATGAGGGTGGAACCGGTCTTATTCCGGCTCTTGAAAAGCAAGCTTGCCCTTAGATTTGCCTTGTTACAGCCGGATCACCCGGGAATGAGGGAGATCCGTTTTGACTGTATTGGATGCATTAAGGTCCCGGTATGATGGCGAGCCGAGATATGAATTTAGAGAAGGGCAATTTGTCCTCCCCGGTGAAGGTAGGAATTTATTATCTGCCGGGCTACCGCGGTTTACCCCCCCTGAACAGAATGACAGCCGGTTCGAGCGGATGGGATATCCGGGCCGCCTGCAAAGATGAGATAGCGGTAGCTCCGGGAGAAGCAGCTCTCGTTCCGGCCGGCTTCGTGCTATCAATACCCCCCGGTTATGAGGCACAGATAAGACCCCGGAGTGGTATGGCCCTGAAGAAAAAGATCGGTATCCTTAACAGTCCCGGCACCATAGACAGCGATTACAGGGGAGAGGTAAGGATAATTCTATTTAATTTCGGCAGGAACGATTATACAGTCAACCGGAGTGATAGAATAGCCCAGATGGTTTTTTCCAGAGTTCCTTCCATCTCGCTGGAAGAGTTGGACCGGATAGATCAAACCGAGAGGGGCGCCGGTGGATTTGGCCACACCGGGTGAAGTGGGAATATTCCCGGCAAATCATATATGATCGAGGAAGTGAAGATAGCGGCTGCCCTCATTTTCATCCTGCTTCTGTTACTGATTATCATTATCTATTGCCTGTGGAAGAGACTTCCGGGGTATCCCCCTTCATCCTGTCCCCGGGTCCTGGCATACCACAAGATAACCAACTTTGAATTCGGAGGTACCTGGATGACCCCGGGAAGATTCCGGAATCAGGTCGACGCCCTTATGGAGGTGGGTTACCGGTTTATCGGAGAAGAAACCCTGCTCCGGATAGCGGGGGGTGAAAGAAACCCGGGGGAAAAAGAGATATTTCTTACCTTTGACGACGGTTATGCCGAGCTGCTGGATACGGCGGTTCCCCTTTTAATGGAGAGAAAAATCCCGGCGCATTTTTTCATTGTGACTTCCTATGTGGGACAGGAGAACAAATGGGAACTTCCCCTGCCGGGCAGGAGATTCCGGCACCTCAGCTGGGAGGAGATAGAACAGCTCTGCAGAGAGGGTTTTACCATGGGTTCACACACCTGTTCTCACAGCGATCTTACCAGGCTGCCGCCGGAAGCGGTGAAGAGGGAACTACGCCGGTCCAGGCAAGAGATAGAGGAACACCTGGGAGTAAGGGTAAGGACTGTTTCCTTCCCCTTCGGGAGAGTAGATCCGGGGGTGAAGGAACAGGCCAGGGCAGCGGGCTACAGTGCCGCCTTTACTCTGTACCCCGGGAGGAGGGATGGCTATTCAGACAGGTTCGCCCTCAGAAGAGAGGGAGTATACATTATAGACACCATACATACCATAAGGGTAAAACTGGGCAGGGGCCGTTTCTTCTGGCTGGAGGATCTCAAGGGCAGGGCAATAAATGCTGTAGCGGTTATGACTCCCCTGCTGAAAGATAATTATAATTAACCTCAATCCGGCTGAGTTCCTTCACGGGGCGGTTTTTTTATAATAACCGGCAACATATACGGCAAAGCAAGGGGGTATTCATGATATTGAAGACCCGGCCTATCTGATCTTCAGGGAGTATGAATTCCCATCTTTTCTTATGGTATAATTGATTCCCAGATCCCCGGCCTGGTTGATTATTTCTTCCGGTATGAATTTTCTGGCCACCAGAATTTCCAGGGTAAAGGGATATGTTCCCTTAACCGCCCTGTATTCCTTCAAACTCTCCTGTATGATGGAGTATATCTGCCTTGCTTCGAGTTCCTCCGGGCTGGAGGCTATGAGCCTGGTTTCGGCCGGGGCCAGGTTTTCAGCTGGCTGATTGGGTTTGGTGGCGGCACGGGTGAGTCCGGGGATAAGATATTGACCGGTGGCAAAGCAGGCAGCCAATATGAGCAGACTGGCCACAGCCGGCAGAAACGATCTTCTGCCTTCCGGCCGTTCCTGGTCCGAAGATACAGACTTCTCCTCTTCACCGGAATCGCTGGGTTCTGTTACTTCGATTAATCCCTTCTCCAGTAGATTCTTGAGTGCTTCGTAGGTACAGAAAGCAGCCATTTTCGCATTTACCGCCAGTGCTCCCAGCCTATGGTATTGATCCAGCAGATCGTAGATCACCTCTTCATACCTGTCCAGCTCGGGAATCTGGTCATCCCGGGGCTTGATCTTTCTGATAATGGTATTTTCGGAGGGAAAGATCTTCTTAAGCTCGGGGAACTCGTCAATTCTTCTCATACTTTCCATCAGCAGGCTGTCCACTTTCAGGGAGGCGAAGGTCTTTATTCCCTGAATCACCTTTTTGCCGGTGATAAACTTATAGTAGCTGCGGGGCCAGCTGAGGATAATCTGGACGGTTTCCTGTATCTGCTGGTTGAAGATATCGGTCAATTCATCCCCGGAGAAATACTTCTCCGAAAGAAGGATATCGGTCAGATCGAGGTTGGATTCAGCCTGAATCTGCTGAATCCGGTTCATCTCATCCCTGCTCAGAAAACCATAACTGAGCAGGTATTCCTTCAGTGGATCCTTGGCCCGGTTGCGCCGGTCCCGGGTGGAGATTATCATACCCTGATCGAAAAAGACCACCCGGTTTTCTTCACCCGATACGGAAAGCATTCCTGATTTCTTCTGGATGGAGATAAGCTGAAATATCTCACTCAGTCCGAAATCTTTTGCGTTTCCCTCCAGTGCCATAAATTCCCCTTCTAGAAATCATCCAGAAACGATTCCACCGCTTCTGGCGGTTTATTGCCGGTTTTTATGGAATTTCTGCGCTCTTCTTTCTGCTTCTTCATATCAGCCCTGAAGTCGGGTGGCAGAATCCTGTAGTTTGCCGGGGGCCGCCGGGGTTTGACACTGGCAGCGGCAAGGTAACTCAATCCCATCACTGCCAGGGGAAGTAAATACTTCCATGCCGGAGTTCCCACCGGTACCGTTCTGAAATTAATAAAGTATGATCCTCTCCAGATCAGGGTTAACAGGGCGGCTGAATTTATCATAATGATGACCGAACCTGCCAGTAATCTTCCTGAGAAGAGATAGGCCCCCGCAGGGCGGATAATTCTTAGGAAAAGTGATTTATTATCATTCCTTTTAATATTTTTCTGGCGTTTATGCCGCAGAAGGGCTTCCATGACCTTGATGCTGGTCAATCCCTCTATTACCCCTGAACAGTCCGGGCACAAAGATATGCCCTCTTCCGATACAGAGCAATGGGGACAGGTGGGATTACCGCAGTTGTTGCAACGGAACACCCACCAGCCGGAGGGAACCTTTCTGCCAATCACTATGGCCAGGATAAGGGTAGCTCCGAATACCAGCCAGAGCCATCTCAGGGACACCAGCAGATAGGGGCGCATCACCAGATCCAGTATGTCGGTATCAGCCGTCATGGTTTCCCGGTAGGCCGCCGACCAGAGATCCCTCTCTCTCAATCCTCCCTCGTAGATGGTGAGGTTTCTCATTCTGGTAGCGGAGTATATATCTCTGAAGTTATCCAGTCCCAGGTTGTTGGCCTTTTCCAGGGCGGCGCTGGATTCCGAAAAGAGCATCTTCTTTATGTAAGCCTGACCGATATTGTAATGAGCTATAACATTGGTAGAGTCCAGTGCTATGGCGTTCTGGTAGCCGGCGATGGCCTTGTCGTAGTCCTCCTGCTCAAAATACACATTCCCCAGATTTATGAAGGCGGGGGCGAAGTTTTCTCTCTCCGCAACAGAGTTCAGAAAATGTTTTTTGGCCTGTTCGATTCTGCTCTGCCGGTACATCAGGGTGCCCAGAGCGTAGTCCTTTTCAGCCCGGAAAGCCGGGTTTTGTATCGACGAGATGGCATCTATCAGCCTGGATTCTGCTCCCCGCCTGTTGATCAGGGATAGCTTGGAGGTTACGCTTCCCGGATCCATCACCGCAATAAATGTATTGGCCGGTCTGGAGAAGAGAGATCCGATTGATAATAATATCATCAGAACAATCACCGTGGCTTTCTCCCGGCCGTTCATGAAGGTCCACAGTAAGATAGTCAGCAGCGAGATATATGCTATCATACCGGGACGAAGCATTAACAGTGCTGCTACGGCAATGAAAGCTATCCAGCTTGCCGGGAGAAATGCATTTTTCCGGGGATAACGTTCTTTGATCCAGTGATTTATAAAGGACCAGTATTTCCACAGCAGTAGAAACAGTACAACCGCCAGGGTAATAACAAGTGATCCCATAAGTAGCAGGGTGGCATTGGCGGCAAGCTGACACCGGGAGTAGAAGTTTCCGGTTGAGCGGCTTAGTGCCTTCAGCAGGTGGAAGAGAAAGTCGGGTTCTGCACTGGTAAATTCCAGCCGTGCCAGGGTGAACAGGGGATCCGGGTAATCTCCCGAAAGCTGGGAGGAGAGTAGAAGCTTCTCCCTGGCAATATCATTCTTGTCCAAATCCATGAGTTTCAGAGCCTCCCGGTAGAGAGCCCGGGAGGTTATATCCAGGGTGGGAGCGCCGTTGGCAAGTTCCCTGCGGGTGAATTTCCTGAGCTGGCTGTTTTCAATCCTGTCCAGCTGACTTCCTCTGGCGGTATTGCATAATGCAAGCAAGAGAAGTGCCGCCACAGTAATGGAAATTATCAACGGGGCGGTAACTATATGTAATCTAACTTTTTCCACTTTTAATATATATATCAGCACCCGGTTATAGTAAAAACTCGCTGTTTGTATTGTGATCGGCAAAAATCGTGCCTTGACATAGATTTATATGAATAATCGGAGATTGTTGACATTTGATTGTTTACATTACTCTCCCCGGGTGTTAATTAATTCTATACCGGCCCCATTTTTCCGGGGGAGGCTGTGGTGAGGAGATGTATTATCAGCAGGGTGTATCGCCGGAATAGCGGGGGAACCATAAACAGATGGGTTTTTACTGGCTGAACGGGCAATGATGATTTCGAAGAATAATTTAACAGGGGAGCAGTGAAACATGGGAGAAGCCATAGTCAAGGATATAGGAGAATATAAGGGAAAAGAGGTTACCTTGAAGGGCTGGATATATAATCTGAGATCCAGTGGAAAGATATATTTTCTGATGGTCAGGGACGGTACCGGAATAATTCAGTGTATAGTGGAGAAATCATCAGTGAGTGATGAGGTTTTCCAGACAGCGGCTGAGCTGACCCAGGAGTCGTCCCTCCATATAACAGGAACGGTGAGAAAGGATGACCGGGCACCGGGCGGATACGAGCTGGATGTAAGCGATCTGAAGGTGATCCAGATAGCGGAGGATTATCCCATTACTCCCAAGGAGCACGGTTCCGGCTTCCTGATGGACCACCGCCATCTGTGGCTGAGATCTTCGCGGCAGAATGCCATTCTCAGGATCAGGGCTTCATTGATAAGATATATCAGAGATTTCTTCGATAACCGGGGTTTTCTCTGTGTAGATACGCCGGTATTCACTCCCAGTGCGTGTGAGGGCACCACCACTCTGTTTGAAACGGATTACTTCGGGGATAAGGCCTATCTGACCCAGAGCGGCCAGCTTTACAACGAAGCGAACGCTGCAGCTTTCCGGAAGGTATACTGTTTCGGACCTACTTTCCGGGCTGAGAAGTCCAAGACCCGAAGGCATCTGATTGAATTCTGGATGGTGGAGCCGGAGGTTGCCTTTGCCGGTCTGGATGATATTATTCAGCTGGGTGAGGATTTTGTGGTCGAGATTGTGGGCAGGGCCCTGGAGGATCACAGGGATCTTCTTGAAAATGTTCTAAAGAGAGATACTTCCAGACTGGAGAAGGCGGTTTCTCCTTTTCCCCGGATATCTTACGATCAGGCGGCGGAGGTATTGAGGGAGAAGGGTTCTGATTTTGAATACGGCAGCGATTTCGGAGGAGCAGATGAAACCCTCCTGTCCGAAGATTTTGACAGGCCTGTGTTTGTGCACAGGTTTCCGGCTTCGGTTAAGGCATTCTATATGCAGCCTGATCCGGATAATCCGGAACTTTCCCTCTCTGTTGATCTTCTGGCGCCGGAGGGATACGGGGAGATAATAGGGGGAGGTCAGCGGATTCACGATCTGGAACTGCTGGAGAGGAAACTGGATGAGCATGATCTTCCCCGCAGGGCATTCCAGTGGTATATGGATATAAGGCGGTACGGGACCTTTCCCCATTCAGGATTCGGGCTGGGATTGGAAAGGACCCTGGCCTACCTGTGTGGTATCAGGCATGTACGGGAAACCATACCATATCCCCGCCTTCTTAACAGGCTGAGTCCCTGACTGGCCGGTCCCTTAAAATTATCCTTTTGGAGATACTCTGCTGTCACTTTGTTCAAATAGCTCCAGTTACTGTTCGGCCCCTGGTTTGACCTGCTCCAGAATTATTCGGGTGTGAGTGTTATATTATGAGCAGAGAAGTCTGATTATGGCATGGTGTATCCTCCTTCCGGATTGAGTTATTTTTTTGAGGAATACACCATCTTTTTTTGCTCTCAACCTTTTTTACACACTTTATTTTACATAACCAACTATCGCAACTATCGCAACTATCGCAAAAAACCTTTGACAGGGGTATAAATATTTAGGTATAATGACCTACATAGAAAGATAGGCTACGAACAACAGCGGTCCTTGATAATGTTTTCCGGAATCTTTTGGGGGAACACCGGGAAGTCCGGAAACAGACCGGTTCTGATTTACAGCTATGCATTTTAGTGTAGTATATGCCACCGGGGAGGGCCGTCGGCTGAGTGTAATTCATATTCTTGTTCTAAGAGGGAGGTGGTATTCAAAAGATAAAAGCTATTAATCTTTTGGTTCTTACTTTTAACAGGAGGGGATGTAAATGAAATGTATGCGATTTATTGGACTTGCCATTATAGTACTGCTTATGGCAGCTCCTCTGGCGGCTCAGGATGACTGCGACAATGTAAACAATCCGGATGGCACATACACTAGTTCGGGTAGTCTTCTGGAAGGGCGTGTATCGGAAGCCTGGTGCTCCGGTGCAGGTCCCGGCGTTCCCGGAAACACCCAGAACGCCCAGTCCTGGGATGGATCCACCCTGATGACCCAGTGGCATGTCTGGGGGATGCAGATAGATGACAACGGTGCCCAGGAGACCGGCAGGAGCATAGATGAAAATGGAACCGGCTGGATCGATTATGAGACCAATTACACAGGTGGGCAGTTCTGGCTCGATGCAAACGGTCCCTGGGGTGATGGCTCCATGGATTACACCGGTAACCTCACCTACTTCAATGTAAGCACCAGGGTAACCTATGTGAATGGAGCGATGGTGGGAAAGACATCCAATGTGATGTTTACCGGTGATTTCGACCCCATGGACTGCTATGATTGCAGCCTGGAGTATGTTATTACCAATGCCTCCTGGGTATGGCAGAGTGGCATGCCTGATAAACCGGCAAATTATCCCGCTTTTCTCTGCGGTGCAGATCAGGGGGAACTGTTCGACGCCTGCTGCATCAATGCAGAGATATTCTGTGATCAGGTGCCGGTGGATGAGTCCAGCTGGGGAGCAGTGAAGAGTCTTTACAGATAGCAATTCGCCGGAATAATTATTTTCGATGTGTGGCGGGGATTCAGCCGGGCACCGGAGCTGAATTACCCGCCACAGATTTTTACCGCTGTCTTATCTAAACCGGCTAATTCATAAACTCCTTTTCAGCATGACAGAACCGTAATGATAGTAACATTTTGATGCCGGAGCCTGTTTTCGTCTTGATTTGACCAGGCGGCTGAAAGTTAAATGGGAGTATTGGGAATCCACCCGCTAGGCTGAACCCTGGCAGAGATGACTGCTGATTTTATGAATTATTCCGGTTAAAAACCCCCTGCTGTTATAACGGAAAAGATTCTGATTAACCTGTTCTACCCACCTCTGCCGGATAATCAACCGGCTGTAATTCTTGAATTATTTTTATTGATCGATAGTAAATTAAATTAATTATTGACATAGTTTTAATCTTATATTATAATCATTATAAATTAACATTGTGTTTAGTTTTGTCTGTAAGATAAAATATAACTGCAGATAAACTTCCTGATTTTATAAATCTTTGCAGGATTCAATCGGAAGTATTTTTAACAGGTAAAGTATTTAATTAAAATGGAAAGGGGGGAAATCATCAAATCGGTTCCTGTAAAATTACAGAATTTTTTCAGTTTCCAATTGTATGAGGAGTAAATAATGAAGCTTGCTAAGGTCTTTTTATCAGTTGCAGCGGTTATGCTTATAGCCCTTCCCCTGTCGGCCCGGAACGACTGTGATAATGTCAACAACCCGGATGGAACCTACTCAACTTCGGGAAGCCTTCTGGGTGGACGTGTTTCTGAAGCCTGGTGCTCCGGGGCCGGTCCCGGTGTTCCCGGCAATACCCAGAATGCCCAGTCCCGGGATGGGTCCGCCCTTAAAACCCAGTGGCATGTCTGGGGCATGCAGATAGATTCCAATGGTGCCAGGGAAACCGGAAGGGATATGGATGGGAATGGTACCGGCTGGATCGATTATGAGACCAATTACACAGGTGGGCGGTTCTGGCTCGATGCAAACGGTCCCTGGGGGGATGGTTCAACCGATTACTCAGGTGATATCACTTACTTCAACGTAAGCACCAGGGTTTCCTATGTGGGAGGAGAGATGGTGGGGAAGACATCCAATGTGATGTTGACCGGCAGCTTCGATCCCATGGACTGTCTGGACTGTGAGATTGAATTTGCCATAGCCAATGCATCCTGGGTGTGGCAGAGCGGCATGCCGGATAAGCCGGCTAATTATCCCCCTTATCTCTGCGGTGTGAATCAGGGGGAACTCTTCGACGCCTGCTGTATCGATGCCAGGATATTCTGCGAACAGGTACCGGTGGATGAGTCCAGCTGGGGTGCTGTAAAGGGCCTTTACAGATAGCTCAGGCGGCAGTCTAGATCGGCTTATGTTTAATCTCTGTGGCGGGGGTTCACCGCGGGCACCGGGGGTGAATCATCCGCCGCATTTTTTTAAAAATTTATAATTCTAAGTTTTTTCTTGACGGGTTTCTTCAGCCAATTTCCGGAGGAATCAGCTTCGAAGAATTATTCGATATAACCTTCCGGACTGGCTTTTATAGCGTTAATACTCCTGTTGCTCCCGGGCCTTCTGTGTTGACCTGAAGGGGTCTTTTTGCTAATTTAATATATCCTGTCGCTGTTTTTCCTCCTGCCGGGATGGAGGAGGATTCGAATTAACGATATATATTTCGGAAAGGGTGGACAGTGATAAAAAACATAAAAGTTAGAGGGATACTTCTGCTTACAGGCGTAGGGATATTCTGTCTGATCAATGCCCTGGCTGGATCCTCGCAGGCGGGGGAATCGGATGATTTCTTCTTTGCAGAAAAATTAAGAAAAGATGGCATGTATGTAGCGGCTGCGGAGGAGTTTATAAGATTCTCGGAGAAATATCCCCATAGCAGCCGCCGGCCTTCCGCGCTGGTCAACGCAGGAGAATGTTATATGAAGGCCGGGAGGGCCGGATCTGCACTGGATGTCTTCTCCGCTTTTATGGATGAATATCCGGGACATCAGAGTGCCTGCAAGGTCAAATTCTACCGGGGAACAATTTTCAAGATGCTGAAACAGTATAACCGGGCAGCCGATGAACTGATAGAACTTTCCCGGCATTATGTAGATTGCTCACTGGTCCGGAGGGCGCTGGTGGAGGCGGGAGATTGCCTCCTGTCGGATGGCAATTCTCAGAGAGCAGCCTCTGTGCTTAAGGATATGATAGAGAAATCCGGCCAGTCCCCCTATATTCCCAGGGCCCGCTACATTCTCTCCATGGCCCTGGAAAATATAGGAAGAGATCTGCAGGCAGATGATGTGCTGAAAGATATTGTGGATGAAAATCCATCCTCTCCCTTTGCTGCATTAGCCCTGATGGAATTGGGAGAAAAGGCTGCTGAAGAAGGAAATATCGGCCGGGCGATAGATTTTTACCGGAATGTGGCGGATAATTTCGAGGAAGAATCACTGAGAGAGAGGTCCATCAGGGCGCTGGTGGATCTTTATTTCCGGCAGGAGGATGATTCCCGCCTTCTGGATGAGGGGAGCAGGTATCTGGAAATGTTTCCCCGTTCAGAACACAGCGGTGAAATATTCAGGAAGACCGTATATGCTTCCTGGCATTTGAATAAATACCAGAGAGCGCTTTCTCTGATCCAATCAGCAGAGGAGCGGGGTGTGCTGGCGGATAGTACCGGCGAGTTCAAGCTTCTTAAAGCCAGAATATTTTATCGCCGGAACCGATACCGGAAGGCTCTTGATGAACTGGACAATTTCAGGTCCAGCCATCCCCGTTCAGGCCTCTGGAGTGAAGTATCCATTCTCAGGGGTGAACTGTTTATTCATACCGGTTCGCCTGATGAAGCTTTCAGGTGTTATAACCTGGCCCTTTCCGGAGACCTCGGCACTGAGCAGAGGCTGTCCCTGCTCTCCCGCATTGCTGATCTTTCTCTGAAGGAGAGAGGAGATACCCTTTCTGCTCTGGGCTATCTGGATATTATCGTGAATGAGGGAGGACGGGATAAATTAGTCAGAGAATCGCTCTGGAGGGTGAGCAGGCTGAGGGAGGAAAAGGGTGAGAGAGCCTCAGCCCTGGCAGGATATCACAAGTTGGTCCGCCTGTTCGGCAATAGCGATTATGCTGATTCAGCCAGAAGCAGAATTGAATATCTCGATCTTACCGGAAAGTGGACCCGGACAGCAGCCCGGGAGCTGCTTGAAATAGCGTCCTCTGATCTGTCTCCCGGTGAGAGGGCGGTTGAGACGGGAGTTATACTCCTGGATGAAGTGGGTGATAATGAAGGAGCGGAGAAACATCTCAGACTGGCCCTCCAGCGAGAACTCAACCAGGAACAGCGGAGCAGGGCCCTCTACCACCTTGGCCGGGTTCAATACCGGAAGTACAGCTTGTCGGAGTTGAAGGGTGAGCCGGAGGATGATTGCCTGGACCGGGCCATGGATATCTGGACGGAGCTGGCCGGACGACCGGGGGGAGGGGTATGGAGGGAAAGAGCCCACCGGACATACCTGAAACACAGTCTGTCAAAGTGGGATCTGAATGAGCAATTCAGAAAACTGAATGAATATATTTCCACCTACCGTAATTGGCCCAGGAGATACTGGGCGGTGGATAAGAAGATAGAACTGCTGTATCAGAAGGCCAGGGATAATCATACCTGGGCTGCGGACAGTGCTCTTCATCTGGCGGAAATGACATTGAAGCAAGATATTCCAGCGGAGTACCGCAAGGAGGTGGTACTGAAATACGCCTATCTGAACCGGCTGAAGAGAAAGCCGGAGAGTGCTGCCGGCTATTTCAGGGATTTCATTGCTGATAATGAAGAAGATATCAGGATAACCGGGGTGTACTATGATCTGGGGGAGGTGCTTTTCAGCCAGGGGGACTATGAGGAGGCGCTGGATGCATATGTTGAATGCCTGGAAAGAAATCCCTCACCCCTCCTCGAGGCCAGGTGTTATATCAGAGCGGGCGATTGCCATTATTCCCTCAAAAATTACAGCAATAGTGTGGATGCATACAGGCAAGCTGGTTCCGTTCTTCCCGGCAGTAAGATTGCCTATGATGCAGACTACCGGCGTTCCATCGCACTGATAAAACTTGACCGGCGGGACCAGGCGGAGGATATATTCAGGGAGCTTTACCGGCAGAGGGAAAAACTGGCTGCCGGCACCCGGCTCCGTCTGCTTCGAAGGCTGGGGCGGCAGCGGCTCGATAGCGGCAGGGTGGAGGAGGCGGCAGCTATATTCGAGGAACTGGTTTCTCTCAATCAATCTGGTGATAACCTTGTTCTTCTGGCCTCTGCCAGAATGAGGCTGGGCCAGTTTGATCTGGCTGAGAAATGGTATACCAGAGCTCTCCGGTCAGGGGAAGTGGACAGCTGTTCGGCATTGGGGGGAAGGGCTAAAAACAGGCTGAAGGAAGGGGATTTTGATAAAGCCATCCATGATATCGAGATTCTGGCAGGGCATTGTCCGGACTCCAATCAAATCCCGGGGATATATCTGGAAAAGGCCAGGGTTGAAATATCAAATGGGAACCATCAGCAGGCCCAAGCTACCCTTAACATGATCAGGGAGAAGTATCCCCGCAGCTCCCAGGCGGTTGAATCACTTTATTACCTGGCTTTATGCGATCTGGAGAGGGGAGGACAGCAGGAGGCGGTGGATAAGCTGGAGAGGATGCTCCGGGAAGCTCCCACATCTGCCCTGGCAGGCCGGGCTTATTTCAAGCTGGCATCTGCACATTACCACATTGGCAACCAGGGTCTGGCAGCCAGGAACTACCGGCTTTCTGCTGAATCGACCGACGATGAGAATCTTTCCTTCATGGCCTGGAAAAATGTTGCTCATATCTATCAGGAAATGGAGGACTATCAGAAGGCGGCATCGGCATGGGAGAGGATCAGCGAAGGATTCCCCGGAAGGGAGGGGATAGTGGAGGTGTTTTTCAATCTGGGATTCTGCTACAACCGGATGCAGAAACACCAACTGGCCTATCAGGTTTATAGCAGGATACCGGTAGTGGCCATAGATGACCGGCAGAATGGAAGAGCCCATTACTGGGCCGGTATATCCCTGAAGAACATGAAGAAGTATCAGGAGGCGGTGAGGGAGTTTTTACGGGTTCCATATCTGATGGGGGGAATGTGGGCGGTTACATCCAAGCTGGAGGCAGCCGAGTGTTATGAACATCTCGATCAGTTCGACCGTGCAGTGAGCATCTACCGTAAGGTAATAGAGAACAGGGGCGAGAACTCTGACTGGGGAAAGGTGGCTGCCGCGGCGCTGGAAAGAATAGAAGGCGGAAAGGGGGAGAGGGATGAATCGCCATAACCTGATTGTAAAAGGAGCCCGGGAGCATAATCTCAAGGGTATAAATGTGGAGTTTCCCCGAAACAAGCTTACCGTAGTGACCGGATTGAGCGGTTCAGGCAAATCGTCCCTGGCATTCGATACAATTTACGCGGAAGGGCAGAGAAGGTACGTGGAATCGTTATCCAGCTATGCCCGCCAGTTTCTGGAACAGATGGAGAAACCGGATGTGGATAGTGTGGAAGGCCTCTCTCCCGCCATCTCCATAGATCAGAGAACTACCTCCAGAAACCCCCGTTCCACGGTAGGAACGGCAACCGAGATTTATGATTATATGAGGGTGCTGTACGCCCGGGTGGGAGATCCCCACTGCCCCGGTTGCGGCAGGCCCATCTCCCAGCAGTCAGTTGATCAGATTGTGGATAAACTGACCAGGTGGAAGCAGGGGACCAGGTTATCCATAATGGCACCGGTGGTACGGGGAAGGAAGGGACAGCACAAAGCACTTCTGGAGAAACTGAGGAAGGAAGGTTTTACCAGGGTAAGGGTAGATGGTGAAGTATACCCTCTGGATCAGGATATCAATATCTCCAGAAACAGGAAACATGATATTGAAGTGGTAGTGGACCGGCTAAGGATTAAGCAGAAGGTGGAGAGCAGGCTGACCGATTCCACTGAACTGGCTGCCAGACTGGGAAAGGGGGTGGTGATAGTAAGGCGGGGGGAAGAGGATCAACTGTTCAGCCTGGAGTATTCCTGCCCCTACTGCGAAAGAAGTCTTGGTGAGATATCACCCCGCATTTTTTCCTTTAATTCACCCTACGGAGCATGCCCCGATTGTAACGGTCTGGGTATAAGGGAGGACTTTGCTCTGGAACTGGTTGTTCCCGATCCCTCCCTCTCTATCCGGGAAGGAGCTCTGGCTCCGCTTGGTCCTCTGAAGGATAACTGGTACCGGCACCGTCTGGAAGCCCTATCCGGGAAATGTGATTTCTCCCTGGATCAGCCCTTTGCCCGGTTGGATAAGGAGATCAGGGATATGATACTCCAGGGTTCCGATCAGGAGATAGTGGTCAGATATGACTTCGAGAGGGGACGGGGGGAATATGAAACCACCTGGGAAGGGGTGATACCCCACTTGAGGCGGAGGTACCGGCAGACCAGTTCAAACCGGATCAGGGAATGGATAAAGTCATTCATGTCCAGAACTCCCTGCACCGCCTGTGGGGGCAGCCGGCTGAAACCGGAGGCGCTGGCGGTAACAATAGCAGGGGAGAACATCGCCGGGGTGGCGGCAAAACCGGTAGGAAAGGCGGTTGAATTTTTCAGGGGGGTGGAACTGGAAGGCAACCGCAGGATAATCGGTACCCCCCTGCTCAAGGAAATAGTATCCCGTCTGGAGTTTCTCAAAGATGTGGGAGTGGGATACCTGACCCTGGACCGCTCTGCAGGCACCCTGGCGGGGGGGGAAGCACAGCGAATTCGCCTGGCCACACAGATAGGATCCAAGCTGGTGGGGGTGTTGTATATACTGGACGAGCCCTCCATAGGGCTTCATCAGAGGGATAACAAACGGTTGCTGTCGACTCTCAAGGAGCTGAGGGATGCAGGAAATACGGTGATAGTGATAGAACACGACCGGGAGACCATACTCGCCGCCGACCACGTTATCGATCTGGGACCCGGAGCCGGCGAGGAAGGTGGCGAGCTGGTTGCCCAGGGAAGCCCGGACAGGATCAGGCAGGAGGACAGAAGCCTTACCGGCAGGTATCTTAAAGACAAGCAGTATTTCACTCTCAAGGATGAGGGATGCCGGGGGTCGGGAAATTCGCTGGTAGTGAGGGGGGCGGAGGAAAACAATCTCAAGAAGATCGATATTGAATTCCCCCTGGGCAAGTTAATCTGTGTGACCGGAGTGTCCGGATCGGGTAAAAGCACCTTGGTCAATGATATCCTCTACCGTGCCCTTCGCCGCCATTTCTACAGAAGCAAGCAGCTTCCCGGACAGCACAGGTCCATCCGGGGGGTGGAGAATATTGACAAGGTAATAAACATTGATCAATCCCCCATAGGCAGGACCCCCCGCTCTAATCCGGCCACCTATACCGGTATCTTCGGGCCTGTCAGAAAGGTTTTTGCCCGGCTTCCCGAAGCCCGCCTGAGAGGTTATAAACCGGGGAGGTTCAGTTTCAATGTGAAGGGAGGAAGATGCGAGACCTGCAGGGGTGGAGGTGTGGTAAAGGTGGAGATGCATTTTCTCCCCGATGTTTATGTACATTGCCGGGACTGCAAGGGGAAGAGATACAACCGGGAAACACTGGAAATTACCTTCAAGAACCGGAATATATCAGAAGTTCTGGAAATGACGGTTGACGAAGCAGCGGAATTCTTTGACAATATTCCAGCTGTAAAGAGAAGGTTGAAAGTACTGCAGAGTGTGGGAATGGGTTACATCAGGCTGGGCCAACCGGCTACCACCCTGTCCGGGGGAGAAGCCCAGAGAGTAAAACTTGCTTCGGAACTCTCCCGCAGGGGAACCGGAAATACATTCTATATTCTGGATGAACCCAGTACCGGCCTGCACTTTGAAGATGTCAAAATGCTCATGAATGTTTTGAACAAGCTGGTGGATAGAGGTAATACGGTAGTGGTTATCGAACACAACCCCGATATAATTCACCGGGCTGATCATATCATAGACCTGGGGCCGGAAGGTGGAGATGGTGGCGGAGAGGTGATGTTTGCCGGTCCTCCCGGGGAGATACTGAAGTGTAAAGGTTCTCATACCGGAAAGATTCTGAGTAAGTTTGTAAGAAGTTCGGCCTGACAGGAGATATTCGATTTTTCAAGGGAGCGAGTATGAGCAAAAAAACACCTTTGTATGATTCACACGTGGAACTGGGTGGAAGGATGGTAGATTTTGCCGGATACACCCTGCCGGTGTCCTTCCGGGGGATAGTGTCCGAACATCAGAGAGTGAGGGAGAAGGTGGGGCTCTTCGATGTGAGCCATATGGGCGAGATAGAGATAAAGGGAGAGGGGGCGGAGGATTTCGGAGAGTATGTAGTAACCAACAGGGTCAAGAAACTGACCCCCGGCCGCATCTGCTACACGGTGGCATGTAATCAGGAGGGAAACATTCTGGACGACCTGCTGGTGTATAAGTTTTCACCGGAGAGGATCCTCCTGGTGGTTAATGCGATTAATTCGGATAAGATATATAATCATGTAGCGGCAATGGCTCCGGAGGGAGTAGGGATTTCCAATCTTACTCCGGAGATTGCCCAGATAGCTGTGCAGGGTCCCCGGTCGAAGGAGCTGATTCTCAAAAGTAAATTCTCGAGTGCAGTGAGGGATAAAGTGGAGAAGCTCAAATATTACCGGTTCTTCACCTTCCGGCTGGATGGCCAGGAGGTTCTGTTTTCCCGTACCGGTTATACCGGTGAATGGGGATATGAGATCTATGTCCCCTCCTTCATGGCCACACAGGTATGGAGGGAACTCCTGGAAGAAGGCAGGGAATTGGGGGCCGGTCCCGTCGGATTGGGGGCCAGGGACACACTCAGATTCGAGGCGGGATACTGCCTTTACGGACACGAGCTGAATGAGCAAACCTCTCCCCTGGAGGCGGGATTGTCCTGGGTGGTTAAGTTGAAGAAGGATGATTTTGTGGGGCGGGAGAGCCTTCTGGAAGAGAAGGAGAAGGGCCCTGCCAGGATGCTGGCCGGATTCGAATTGGAGGGCCGCAGGATTGGCCGGCAGGGTTACCCTCTGCTCCTGGATGGGGAGGAGATTGGAAAGGTTACCTCCGGGACGTTCTCCCCCACCTTGCAGAAAAGTATGGCCATGGGATTGATTTCCAGCTCTACCCCGGAAGAGGCTGATGATTTTGCAGTGAATGTGAGGGGGAAACCAGTTCCGGCCAGAAGGGTGGATCTGCCCTTTTACCAGAGCCGGGCCAGGAAGAAATAATAATCAGGAATTAATAAGGCAGATATGTTATTAATCAATCAGTAGAGAGATGGATAGTCCTGGAAAGGAAAGGAAGGTATGGTATGGTTCCGGAAGATTGCAAGTACACCAACAAACATGAATGGGTTTTCGTGGAAGAAGGAGATATGGCGGTTATAGGGATCAGCGAATATGCAGCCGGGGAACTGGGGGATATCGTATATCTGGAATTGCCCGAGGCGGGTACCCAAGTTCAGCAGATGGATCCCATCGGTACCATAGAGGCGGTAAAAACCGTGGCCGATCTATTCTCTCCCCTTACCGGTAAGGTTGCCGAGGTCAACCAGCAGGTTAAGGACACTCCGGAAATAGTCAACCATGACCCTTACGATGAGGGTTGGTTTTTCAAGATAAAGATGAGCGATCCCAGTGAACTGGATGTGCTTTTCGACCATCAGGAGTATCAGGAATTTCTGGGCGAAGAAAAGGAAGAGGAGGAATAGGACAGGGGGAAGTTGATAATCAGGTTCGATGATGGAAGTATGTAATAGAATCTGTTAACAAGGAAAGTCATATGAGTTTTATTCAGAACACCGATAAGGATAGAACCAGGATGCTGGAAGCTATCGGAGTTTCATCATTTGAACAGCTTCTGGAACCAATTCCCCCTGATCTGAGAATAGAGGGGGAGCTGAATATTCCTCCCCCCTCCACCGAGCCTGAAGTCAGAGAGCTTTGCGGGAAGATGGCCGGTCAGAATAATCCTGCATCCGGGTTGGCCAGTTTTCTGGGAGGGGGTATCTATGACCGGTACATTCCTGCAGTAGTGAGGTATGTTCTTTCCAGAAGCGAGTTCTATACTGCATATACTCCCTACCAGGCGGAGGTGAGCCAGGGAACCCTCCAGGCCATCTATGAATACCAGACCCTGATTGCCAGGCTGACCGGAATGGATGCTTCCAATGCATCACTATACGACGGTGCTATGGCTATGGCTGAGGCGATGATTATGGCCTGTGGAATAAAACGGCGGGATAAGATCATCCTGCCCGGGGCATTTTCTCCCCGGGTCCGGCAGGTGCTGCAGACTTACGCAGATCCCCGGGGAATCGAAATAGGCGAAATTACCTTTACCTCTGAAGGAGTGGCGGACCTGGATAAGCTGGAATCCATGGTAGACAGCCGGACAGCAGCTGTGGTAGTGGCTCAACCGAATTATTTGGGCCTTATCGAACCTGCCCCGGATATATCGGAGATAGCCCGTCAAAACGGTTCCCTGGTGGTGGCATATGTGGATCCGGTTTCACTGGCGGTGTTGTCGCCTCCCGGTGAATACGGAGCCGATATCGCGGTGGGAGAGGGGCAGAGCCTGGGCAATCCCCAGAATCTCGGGGGACCCCTGCTTGGATTCATGGCGGTAAAGAAGAAGTATATAAGAAAGGTACCGGGGCGGCTTATCAGCGGAACGGTGGACCGGGATGGCAAGCGCGGTTATGTAATGACTCTTCAGACCAGGGAGCAGCATATCAGGAGGGAGAGGGCTACCTCCAATATATGTACCAATGAGGGGTTGTGTGCTCTGGCGGCCTCGGTTTATCTTACCGCCCTGGGAGAAGAGGGATTCAGGGAAGTGGCCATGCAGAGCATGTCCAAGAGCCATACCCTCTATTCCATGCTCTCGGAGGTGGAAGGATGCAATCTTCCATTCGGAAAAAATTTCTTCCAGGAGTTTGTGGCGGAGGTGGAGCCATCCGCCGGGGATTTCATCGCCAGGGCCAGGAAAAAGGGAATACTGGCAGGTATTCCACTGGGTCCCGGGTTCGACGAGTTCGATCAGAGGGCGCTCCTGGTAGCTGTTACAGAGAAGCGTAATCGAGAGGAACTCGAGCTTTACCGGGATATCCTGGTTGAGAGGGGAGAGTGAGATGACCAAGACAATATTCCAGAAGAGTGTGGAGGGCAGAAGGTGTTTTCTGCTCCCCGGGAATGACTGTCCCCCCCAGGAACAGGATCTTCCCGTTCAGAGAACCGGATCCCTGGGGTTGCCCCAGGTAGGGGAGCAGGGAGTGGTCAGGCACTATATGGAACTGGCTTCCAGGAATTATCATATAGATAAGGGCATCTATCCCCTGGGAAGCTGCACCATGAAGTATAATCCGGTCTCCAATGAAGAGATTGCCGGGTTAAGCGGTTTCACCGGATTGCATCCGGAGCAGGATAGCAATGACATGCAGGGAGCGCTCAAATTGATCTACCAGCTGGAGAGGGATCTGGGAGAGATATGCGGTATGAGCGCTTTCACTCTGCAACCTGCAGCCGGGGCCCATGGCGAGCTGCTGGGGATGATGCTCGCCCGGGCTTACTTCCGCAGCAGGGGAGAGGATCAGAGGGAGAATGTGATAATCCCCGATTCGGCCCATGGTACCAACCCTGCCAGTGTGGCACACTGCGGATTCAAGCCGGTACAGATAAGCTCGAACCAGGCCGGTATTATAGATCCGGGCTCACTCAGGGAGAAGGTGGATGAAAAAACAGCAGTCCTGATGCTGACCCTGCCTAATACCCTGGGGCTGTTCGAGAGGGAAATCAAGAAACTGGTGGATATAATTCATCAGGCCGGTGCTCTTATCTATATGGATGGAGCGAATATGAATGCCATGATGGGTATGGTACGGCCGGGAGAGATCGGAGTGGATATTCTGCACCTGAATCTCCACAAGACCTTCTCCACCCCCCACGGGGGGGGAGGCCCGGGTGCCGGCCCGGTGGGGGTGAGAGATCATCTGAAACCGTTCCTGCCGGTACCAAGAGTGGAGAAAAATGGTGGCCGGTTTGAACTGAATGAACAGGCGGAAAAGTCTGTAGGGAGGATTCATCCTTTCCTGGGTAACTTCAATGTCTTTGTCAAGGCATATGCCTACATCCGGAGGATGGGACCGGAGGGGCTGAGGAAGGTATCGGAGAATGCTATAATTAACGCCAATTATCTTATGAAAATGGTGAAAGATCGTTATGATCTGGACTATCCCGGTCCCTGCATGCATGAGTTTGTGGTTTCAGGGAGCAATCTGAAGAAGTTCGGGGTCAATACCCTGGATGTGGCAAAACGGATACTGGATTATGGTATGCATGCTCCCACTGTATATTTCCCGCTGATTGTCAAGGAAGCCCTTATGATCGAGCCGGTGGAAACAGAGAGCAGGGAAACACTGGATGAATATGCCGGCACTCTGAAAAAGATTGCCGATGAAGCTGAAAGCAATCCGGATTTGCTGCTGGAAGCACCGGTAAACACTCCGGTAAGGCGTCTGGACGAAGCCGCTGCGGCCAGAAATCCTGATCTCTCATGGCCCAGGGAAGGGGAGGAGTAAGGTGGAAATAATTATCCGGGCCTGACCGCTGACCGGGAGTATCCGGGATTAAAGTGATTGATATCCGGACAGGCAAACAGCTTCTATCAGGATAGAGTGGATTATTCCGGATCTACCTTGCTGGTCAGGAGAGTGGGCGAAATGAACGGATGGTTTTTACTTGATGACGGACCTGCTTCCGGCGCTGAAAATATGGCTGTGGATGAGTTCCTGCTGAGAAGTTGTGAGGGACCCATATCCTCGCCGGTGTTGAGGCTTTATCATTTTGATCCCCCCGCTATTACCGTCGGTTATCATCAGAAGCCCGAGGAGATACTCGATCTGGAAATCCTGATAGACAAACCTGTGGATGTGGTAAGGAGAGTTACCGGGGGCAGGGCGCTGTTGCATTGGGGGGAACTCACCTATGCTGTCTCGGCTCCCCTGGATTACCTGCCTCTGGGAAAAGGTCTCAGGGAGACCTATCTCAGTATATCCCGGGCCCTGGCATGCGCTATGAGAAACCTGGGCCTGGATATACGGATATCGGATGCACGGAAGTCCAGGCGCCAGCCGGGGCTTACTTCACCCTGCCTGGTTTCTACCAGCAGGGATGAACTGAATGTGGGGGGGAGAAAACTGGTGGCCAGTTCCCAGCGCAGGACCAATAAAGCCTTTATTCAGCATGGTTCCATACTGATAACCAGGGACTCGGTAAGGATAACCGATTATCTTGAAGGGGACTGGGAATGGCTGGGCGGAAGAATCACTTCACTCTCGGATGAACTGGACCGGACTCCCGGTTTGAAGATGATAAAAGATTCCATAAAAACAGCCTTCCGGGAGAGTTTCGATATCCGGTGGCTGGAGTTGGAATTCTCCCGGAAACAGAAAGAGGAGATTATCCGGGAGGCCGGGAGGAAGAGGAAGGAGTTTTCCTTCTACACCGGAGGAGTGGGATGATGGGTGGTTTCCTGTTCCGAAGGATCATTCAGTCCATTGTACTGGTATTCATAGTTCTGACCGTTACTTTCTTTCTGCTGCACCTGGCTCCGGGTGATCCCATGGCCAGATATTACCATCCCGATATCTCACCCCGGACGGTGGAACTTATAGAAAAGAGGCTGGGTCTGGACAGGAGTGTGGTGGAGCAGTATTTCATATGGATGGGAAGTTTTGTGAGGGGAGATTTCGGGTTCAGCCTTCAGTTTAACAGACCGGTAAGCCAGCTCCTGGGAGAGGCCATACCCAACACCCTTCGTCTTACCGTTACCGCCCTCTTTCTGCACATTCTGGTGGGGGTGGTGCTGGGGGTGATTTCAGCGATAAAGTATAATTCGCTGTTCGACCGGATAAATACCATAGCCGCCCTGTTTGTATATTCAATTCCTTCCTTCTGGCTGGGTTTGATGCTTATCATGATATTCTCCCTCAAGCTGGGAATACTCCCCTCCTCCCATATGCAGTCGGTGGATGTGCGTGGCATGGAAGGGATGGCGCTGTTTCTGAATCAGTTGAAACATCTGATTCTGCCGGCTTTTGTATTGGGGGTGGCCTCGGCGGCCAGCATGGCCCGGTATATGCGGGGGAGCATGATGGATGTATTGCGGGAAGACTATATAAACACCGCCCGGGCCAAGGGATTGTCTGACCGGAAGGTATATCTTAAGCATGCCTTCAGGAACGCTGCTCTCCCCATAGTAACTCTGGTAGGATTGAGTCTGCCCTTTCTGCTGGGGGGATCGGTGGTTGTGGAGAAGATATTCTCCTGGCCGGGAATGGGCCGGCTGATGGTGGATGCAATATACGCCCGGGACTACCCGGTGGTGCTGGCGGTTAATTTCGTGGTGTCGGTTCTGGTTATCGGAGGAAACCTTCTGGCCGATCTGGGATATGCCCTTCTGGATCCCAGGGTGACGGTTGGTTCGAGAGGGGGTGGAAAGTGAACCGGATCTTCGGTGCAGATAAGGGGGGAGAGGGTGTGTGGTCTCCAGGCTGGAGGAGGTTTAAAAGCAACCCCATGGCTGTAGCGGGGGCGGTTATAGTGCTTTTCCTCTATCTGACAGCCATATTCGCTCCTCTGATTGCACCCTGCGACCCCATCCTGCAGGGGGATATTCCCGCTATGAGATACCGCAGCCCGGGGGGAAATCATCTGCTGGGCACTGACAAGTTCGGCCGGGATATACTGTCCAGGATTATTCATGGTTCCAGGGTCTCCCTTACCATCAGTTTCGTAGCAGTTGCCATTTCGGTGGTGGTGGGCACCGTGGTGGGTGCCACCGCAGCCTACTTCGGGGGGATTGTGGATGGAGTGATAATGAGAATTGTGGATGGGTTGATATCCATCCCCCGGCTTTTCCTGCTGCTGACCTGTATTGCCCTGTTTTCCAGCTCCTTCTGGCTGGTGGTTATCCTGCTGGGGGTGACCGGCTGGATGGCTACTGCCAGGCTGGTAAGAGGACAGATCGTGGCTTTGCGGGGGAGGGAATTTGTCAGAGCCGCTGAAGCCCTGGGAGCAGGGGGAAGAGTGATAATGTTCAGGCACCTGATACCCAATACCATAACTGTGATAATTGTTGCGGCAACTCTGAGGATAGGGGGAATAATCCTGGTGGAGGCGGCGCTGAGTTTTCTGGGACTGGGAGTGCCCCCGCCTACGCCCAGCTGGGGGCAGATGGTTTATCAGGGAAGAGAGGTCCTCCTGAGAGCCTGGTGGGTTTCCACCTTCCCCGGACTGGCCATTGTGATCACGGTGATAGGGTATAATCTTCTGGGTGACGGGTTGAGAGACGCCTTTGATCCCAGGAGGGTGATATGATAAGTTATAAAATAATGTCATGCGGAATAACATGAGTTGCTTCCCCGTGGGGAATGAATAACACGCCGGCAGCCTGGTCACCCCGGCCGGCATTGTCTTTCTTGAGGATTGACCGGATGGAAAATTTAATGAAAATAGACGGATTGAGAACTGTCTTCCGGACCGACCGGGGACCTGCTGCAGCGGTAGATGGACTTGATCTGGAAGTGGGCAGGGGAGAGACGGTAGGGTTGGTAGGGGAATCCGGCTGTGGCAAGAGTGTTACCGCCCTGTCCATTTTAAGGCTGATCCCCTGCCCTCCGGGAAGGATTACCGGAGGAAGGATCATCTTCGATGGAAAAGAACTGCTGAAACTGGGCAGGAAGGAGATGAGAAAGATCAGGGGTAAGGAGATATCCTTGATATCTCAGGAGCCCCTCTCCAGTCTGAATCCGGTGTTCAATTGCGGGGAGCAGGTGAGGGAGGCGATCAGCCTGCATCAGAAGGTGGGCCGCAGGGAGTCGAAGAGGAGAACCGTAGAGATGTTTCGCCTGGTTCATCTTCCCGATCCGGAGAAGAGATACAGGAATTATCCCCATCAGATGAGCGGAGGCATGAGACAGAGGGTCATGATTGCTATGGCTCTGAGCTGCCAGCCCAAACTGCTGATAGCAGATGAGCCTACCACAGCTCTGGATGTTTCGGTCCAGGCTCAGATAATAGAACTTCTGCTTGATCTGAAGAGGAAGATGGATATGTCGATTTTGCTGATTACTCACGATCTGGCGGTGGTGGCGCAGATAGCTGAGAGGGTGGTGGTGATGTATGCGGGGGTTAGTGTGGAGGAGGCCCCGGTGGAAACCCTGTTCCGCACCCCCGCTCATCCCTATACCAGAGGGTTGATAGAATCGATCCCCCGGGTGGATTCGAACCCGGGAGAACTTTCCACTATCGGAGGAAGTGTTCCTGATCCGCTCAAGTTGCCACCGGGCTGCAGATACAGTGACCGTTGCCCCAGGTCCCGGGATGAATGCAGGCAGGCGGAACCCTCCATGATGAAGGTGGGCGAATCTCATTATGTTCGATGCTATCTGTATCAGGAGAGACAAAAAGGCCCCGGCTTTAAGGGGGATTGAATGAATCCGGCCGGTGATCCCGGTATTGCTACGGAAGAAGGAGACTTGTAATTGCCTGTTCTGGAAGCGACTGGAATTAAAAAATATTACACTGAAGGGGGAGGGGTTTTTTCCCGCCATAAAACTCCGGTGCGGGCGGTGGATGGAGTGGATATAATTATAGACCGCGGACATACCCTGGGGCTGGTGGGAGAGTCAGGCTGCGGAAAGAGCACCCTGGCCAGGGTGCTGTTAAGGCTGGAGGAGCCCACTGCAGGAAAGATATTTCTGGGAGGGAGGGATTTTCTGGCCCTGAAGGGGAAGGAACTCAGAAGAGCCAGGCGAAGGATACAGATGGTCTTTCAGGATCCCTACTCTTCCCTCAATCCCCGTATGACCGTGGGCAGCACCATAGCCGAAGGTATAAAGATTCACCGGCTGGCCTCGGGGAAGGAGATCAACCGCAGGGTTCATTTATTGCTGGAGAAGGTAGGGCTGGCCCCCTCCTCAGCAGGCAATTATCCCCATGAATTCTCGGGAGGTCAGAGGCAGAGAGTGGGGGTGGCCCGGGCCCTCTCGGTGGAGCCGGATATCATAGTGGCGGATGAACCGGTTTCCGCCCTGGATGTATCGGTTCAGGCACAGATAATTAATCTTTTCATGAAGCTGCAGGAAGATCTTGGGCTTACCTATCTGTTTATTTCTCACGACCTGGGTGTGGTAAAACACATAAGTGATACCATATCGGTAATGTATCTGGGCAGAATAGTGGAAACCGCATCCTCCCCGGAACTTTTCGAAAAGCCCCTTCATCCTTACACCAGGGGGCTGCTTGCGTCCATACCGGATACCGATCCGGGCGGATCCCCGGTAAAGGCCGCCATAAAGGGAGACGTGCCCAGTCCCATGAATATCCCGCCGGGGTGTTCCTTTCATACCAGATGTCCCGGTGTTATGGAGCGCTGCCGCCGGGAAGCTCCTCCACTGATCAGTACGGATGGTAATCATACAGTAACATGCTGGCTTTATCGGGAGTAAGGCAGGATCGGGGAAGGGCCGCTCGCTCCCCTTCTGATATTCTGCCTGTATCGATGGGTAACCGGAGTTGATGTACGGCAGGCTCCCGCTACGGGGTAAGGATTAATGAACGGTCAGACCAGAAAAAGGATAGCCACCCCTGCCACCGTTACGATTGCGCCGGCTATCTCTCTGAGGGTAACCCTTTCCCGCATGAATACTACCGCAAAGGGGATGATTATTACAGGAACGGTGGCCATGAAGGTGGAGGCAACCCCGGTAGGGATATACTGGATGGCCATCAGGGAGAGGGAAACTCCTATGAATGGCCCCAGCATGGCACCCATGGAGATGGGAAACATTGCCCTCCCCTTCCCCAGAGTGGTGATTACCCCCCTCCATCTCCTGGTGAGGGTGAAAATCAGCGAGAAACCTGCTATACCGGCAATAATTCTTATCTGGGTGGCGGCGAAGGGGCTGTAGTCTCTCATCCCGTACTTGCTCAGCACCAGGCCGACTGCCTGGCCCACCGCGCCTCCCAGTCCCAGCAACACTCCGGTGGGGGAATGCTTGGACCGGGATTTTACCCCTCCCCTGTCCCTCTCCAGCACTACCACTGCAATTCCCAGGATGGTTATGAATATTCCCAGGATTTCAACAGGGGCCAGGATCTCATCCATCAGCTGCCATCCGATAATCGAAGTGAACACCGGTACCATTGACATTATCAGCATGGAGGTTCTCGACCCTATTTCCACATGTGCCTGAAAGAGGCAGAGGTCGCCTATGGAGAACCCGATCAGTCCCGAGATGGTAAGCCAGAACCAGCTCCGGGCGGGGAAATCCAGAGGAATCAGAATTCCCCTCACCGCCCAGGTGAACAGGGAGAGCATTATCAGACCGATCACCAGCCTGATCAGATTGACCGCCAGGGAACCCACCTTACGGCCGGCTGCTTCGAAGAACAGGGCTGAAGTTGCCCAGCAGAAGGCGGTTCCCAGAGCTGCTAGTTCACCGGTATATTCTTCAATCATTTGGGTAAATATACAGGAAGATATTCAATTTACAATACCGAAGAAGCTTAAAACTGTGAAAATCCGTGAACATATACACCTTTACCGTTGGCAATAAGGTTGAACCGGAGAGAGAATAAACCGGGGCGCTATCCCTCCGGGTGGCAGTCCTTAACTGCCGCACCTTACCGGCGGGGACTGGCTGAGTTGAGTTTTCCTGTTCTCATTACCAGCAGTATTACCGTTATCACAACCGCAGACAGATCGGCCAGGGGAAATGAAATCCAGATTCCATATATGGGTGGATCAACCAGGCGGGGCAGGAGCAGGATCAGGGGGCAGAAGATCAGAACCCTTCTGAGAATGGATAGCAGGAAAGCCGGTTTTGCCTCTCCCAGAGCCTGAAACACACCCAGTCCGGTGGTATGAATACCTACCAGCCAGACCGCTGACATTGCTATCCTCAATACATCTGTTCCGGCTGATATCAGTTCCCTGTCAGAGCTGAATATTCCCAGGATAAATCCAGGGAAGATCTCTATCACCAGGGTACCCAGGGAGGCCAGGATTACCGATGAAAGTATTGATTTCTTGATTGTTTCTCCCACTCTCCGGTATTTCCCGGCACCGTAGTTGAATCCCACTACCGGCTGCATCCCCTGTTTTATACCCACTATGGGCATCAGCAGGAAAAGAATCAGCTTGTAGATGATTCCATAGAGTGCCACCCCCATATCACCCCCGTACCGGGCCAGCAGGTTGTTGAGTATCACCACCACCATGCCTCCTCCGGCATGAAGGGTGAAGGCTGACAGCCCCAGGGCGACCATCTCCCTGATAACTCTTCCCACCGGCTTGAAGAAAGGGAGGGCGAATTTTATGGTGGTTCTGCCGCTTTTGAAATAGAAGATTATGTAGATCAGAGTGGAAAATTTTCCTGTAATGGTCGCCAGGGCCGCTCCTCTCATCCCCATCTGAAGTGGAAAGATAAGGATATAATCGAGAATAATGTTCACCCCGAAGCCGATTATCATGGAGATCATGGCATGCTTTGCATTCCCCTCCGCTCTGATCAGGTTGTTGGCCACCACGGTAAAGGGGAAGTAACAGCTCCCGATGAACATGATTCTGGAGTATGGCAGGGCGTAGGGCAGAATGGTATCAGTGGCACCGAATATCTGAACAATCTCCCGGGCCAGTATAAAACCCGGGATTGATACCACCAGGCTCAACAGAACGATGCAGAGAGTGGAATTCCCGGTTACATAGCCGGCCCTCTGATAATCCCTGGCTCCCAGGCTCCTGGACATCATGGAGGCTGCACCTATCCCTATCAGCAGCGATATGGAGAGCACTATCATCTGAATGGGCAGGGTTATGGCCAGCCCGGCGATTCCCCCGGTTCCTATTCCTCTTCCTATGAAGATGGTATCCACAATGTTGTAGAAAGCATTGGCCAGCATGGCCACAGTGGCGGGGAGGGAGAGTTTCAGCAGAAGCCTGCCTATCTTTTCCCCGCCCAACGCCTTTTCCTGTGCCGAAGGGGGGGATTCAACCAGTGGTGTTTGATACTCCATAATGAATTGAAGGGTAATCAAACAGTATTGAGAATTCCAATAACTTTTTAGGCGGGAAATTGACAGTGATTCCGAAACACCGGGCACAGAAGTCATAAGGATCGCATAAATATCAGGGAAACTCCGGATTTTATTTGTCTTGACATAATATTTTTCTGTGTTTTTATTGATTATAATGGTGTTCATATTATCCCCCTGGTATGAATGCTCTGATGAATGGTCTTTTTCATCGTATTTTTTTTTAAAGACAGTTGTTTGATTTGACGAAGAGATATGATATAGAGTAACTGGTATTTTCAGCAAGGTGGCCACCGGTTTCATGATGGGAGTAACCAATGATTGAAGAACATCTTGCCTCCATTCGGCGCAGTGAGGAGGAAACACGGAAGGCGGTGAAGGAGGCCAGGAAGGAGGCGGGTGAAATAGTAGAGAAGGCCCGCCGGGATGGTGAGGATATGCTCGCAGAAATCAGGGCTGAGGGGCAGGAGCATAAGCGTACCCAGGTCGGTCAGGCCAGGGAGAGGGCGGAGGAGAAGATCAAGGAGTTACATGAACAGGAGGAGAAGCGGGAGAGATCCATGGAAGAAACAGCTGATAACAACCGGGAGAAAGCCCTGAATTTAATCATAAGACGTTTCAAGGAAACCCTCTGATTTTTTATCAATTGCGTAGATAGACCGGGAGACTGATTTGTCCATAAGTGCAATGCGCAAAATTCAGCTTATCGGCCATGTCTCTGTCAAGGAGGAGTTGAAAAGGTACCTGCGTGAGCGTGGGGTGGTGGAGGTTACCGACGTTTCCCTGGAGCATGGGGATGAAGATCACACCGTTAACAGCGGCAGGGAGGAGGTGGAGGAGCTGGTGGAGAGGGCTGATGAAGCTATCCGGTTTCTGGAAAGATACGAAGAAAAGATGTCCTTCTTCCAGAAAATGGGTAAATCTCCCCTGGTGGCCACCCCGGACAGGATCAGGAAGCTCCAGAATGAAATAGATATCCGGGATATCCATGCCAGATGCAGTGAACTGGAAGGGATGATAAAGAACGCGCAGGACGATATCGAGGACAGCCTGGAGCTGGAACATTCCCTGGAGCCCTGGAGCTCCATAAATGTTCCCCTCCAGTCCCTTTCCACAGAAAACTATATTCTTCAATTCTGGACTTTCACCGAAAGGATCGCCCGGGATTCTCTCCCCGTGATAGAGGAGGAATTCCCCCTGGTGCATTTCCAGGAGTGTTCCCGCAGCGGCAGTGATGTCCATATCTGTATCATTGTTTCCCGGGATGACAGCGGGAAGCTGGAGCATCAGCTCAAGGAGATGGGGGGATTCAGGAGTATTTTCGATGAAGCGGAAGGGACCCCCTCTGAAGTGATCCGGCGGGAGAGAGAGAGGAGAGTCAATCTGGAGAAGCAGGTTTCAGAGGCCGGGAAGGAGGCCGAACAACTCACCTTCCTCAAGGATAAGCTGATGCTGATATCCGACCATCTCAATGAACTGGCCGGACTGGAGGAGGTGGAAGAATTATTCATTTACACCGACAGTACATTCCTGCTGGAGGGCTGGATCAGGGCGGTGGACTGTTCAGGAGTAGAAAAAGGCCTGGAAACGAATTTCAGGGAGGTGGAGGTAATGTTCCGGAAGCCCCGGAAGGATGAAGATCCTCCCATTCGCCTGGATAACGGACCGGTGGTGGAACCATACCAGTTCGTGACTACCCTTTACGGAAGGCCGGGTTACAGTGAGATGGATCCAACCCCCCTCCTGGCGCCCTTCTTCATAGTGTTCTTCGGAATGTGTCTTACTGACGCTGGTTACGGATTTACCCTGGCGGCCATGAGTTCAATTATACTTTTTAAATTCAAACCCACCGGGGGAACCCGGCTGTTGATGCGATTACTGTTCATGGGTGGTCTGGTTACTGCGGTGGTGGGGATTCTGGCGGGTGGAATATTCGGCCTTGGAGTGGACAGCTTTCCGGAGAGTTTGAGAAGCCTGGTCCTGATAAATCCTCTCCGGGAACCTATGAAGATGCTGAATGTATCATTCCTGCTGGGGCTGCTTCATATGCTTTTCGGCATGGGGATTAAGATGTATGCCAGGATGAAGGGAGGGTTGATCGTCGACGCAATTCTGGATGAACTGGTCTGGATTCTTTTCCTTATTGCCCTGGCTCCGCTGGGATATTCCGCCATACTGGGCGGAGAACTACCTTCCCATGTTACTTTATTGAGCAAGAGAGCCTCCCTGATCCTGGCGGTGGTGGTGCTGCTGACCGGAGGGAGGAAGAAGGATGGGGTGGTAAAGAAATTCCTGGGAGGCCTGGTGGGTTTCTATGATGTGGTTGGTTATTTCGGCGATGTTCTCTCCTATGCCAGGCTGCTTGCGCTGGGCCTGGCTACCAGCGCAATTGCCATCGCGGTTAACGATATTGCCGGGATGGTTCTGGGATTTCCATTCTATACCGGATATATAGTTATGGCACTCATTCTGGTAGGAGGACATTTATTCAACCTGGCGGTGAATACGCTGGGTGCCTTCGTTCACTCCGGAAGGCTGCAGTATCTGGAGTTCTTCTCCAAGTTCTTTGCCGGAGGGGGAAGACCGTTTCAGCCTTTCGTCAGTGAGAGGCGTTATTCGGTGATGGAGGAGAGTGAAGAATAGATATTAATTTTCGAGGAAGGAGAGTCAAATGTTAGGATTTATGCTGGTGGTTCTCGGTGCGGCTCTGTCCGCCGGGCTGGCAGGTGCAGGATCGGCGCTGGGAACCGGTGTGGCGGGCCAGGCGGCCAGCGGGGTGGTAAGTGAAGATCCCGAGAAGTTCGGCCGCCTCCTGGTGCTGCAGGCACTACCGGGAACACAGGGGATATACGGACTGGTAGGGTTGTTTATGGTTATAAATGAACTGCCCGGCCTGGAGATGCTGGGGAATATCTCTGTGGGTAACGGCTTAGCCATGCTGGGAGCAGCCCTTCCGGTAGCTATAACCGGCCTGATCTCAGGACTGTATCAGGGAAAGGTCTGCGCCTCAGCCTGCAGCATGGTGGCCAAACGGCCGGAAGAGGTAGGAAAGGGAATGGTCTTTGCGGTGATCGTGGAGACTTACGCCGTGCTGGGGCTGTTGGGAACCATTCTTTTACTGCAGCGGATATCACTCTGAGGTTCGGCTGTCAGAGCCGGTTAACCGGATGGAATGACTTATGTCTATTGAAAACATAATCAAAAAAATTGAGCAAGAGAGAAAAGCTACCGTTGAAGAGATACTTGGCAAGGCAGGGGAGGAGGCGGAGGCCATAAAAAGGGAATATGCCCGGGAGGGTGAAAAGCTCAAGGAGCAACTGGAGGATGAAGCCCGGAAGAAGGGTGAGGATGAGAAAAAAAGAATTATTGTCAATGAACAGTTGAAGATGCGTAAGAGCATGCTGTCGAAAAAACAGCAGGTTCTGAATAGTCTTTACCTGGAGGCCAGGGAGAAGATTGCTTCCCTTCCCGGGGAGGAATATCTGGAGCTGGTGAGAGGATTAATTCTAAGCAGGAGTTCCAGCGGAAAAGAGAAGATCATTATTCCCCGGGGACAGGGTGATATGTTCGGCCAGGATTTTATCTCTTCCCTCAACCGGGATTATCAGGGGGATGGAAAATTCTCACTCGCTGAGCAGGAGGGGGATTTCCGGTGGGGTGTTATACTGAGGGAGGAAAGGAGAACGGTGAACCTCACCCTGGATGTAATCTTTGAGCAGCTGAAGGAATCGATAGAGCCTCAAGTGGCCGGGATTCTCTTCCCCCCGGAAGAGCAGCAATCGGAGCAGTGATGGTAAACTATACTTATATAGTGGCCCGCTTGAATGCCCTGGAGGCGGAGATGCCGGACAGCCACTGGTTTCAGCGCCTGGCCCGCGGTTCCTCCGGAAGCCTGCTGGGTTCCCTGCGCG
The DNA here is from genome assembly GCA_964613215.1 of uncultured bacterium. Lineage (GTDB taxonomy): Bacteria > Krumholzibacteriota > Krumholzibacteriia > Krumholzibacteriales > CAZTHK01 > CAZTHK01. The sequence continues at coordinate 185,346 of CAZTHK010000003.1, forward strand.
ATCATCTGGAAGGTTTCGACGAGGTAGGCTCGCTGCATCACTTCGAGAGGGGCCTCACCGCTGAGAAGAGGATGATTCTGGAGCTGCTTACCGAGCTGGTGATGGACCGGAAGGTGAACCTGTTTTTACGGGCCGGATATGATTTTGATAATATGTGTTTCCTCTGGAAGGCCGGAAGGGATGGCGGGGAACCGGTGTTCAATTATTTTGGATTGACTGATCCGGAAGAGGTAATTTCCAGGGCGGCGGAAAATAATGATATCAGATATCTTCCCGGATATCTCAAGGAACTGTATCAGAGGCTGGAAAGGGAGGGGGAGGGGACCAGTTTGGCGGAGATGGAGCAGATATGTGAGAAGGCAAAGTGGAATTTTCTGCTCCGGTCGGCTCCCTCCCGGGCCGCCCGTTTCTTTACCACCTCCAGGATCGATACTATCAACATCAAGAATTTTATCAGAGCCAAGAGGACCGGGTTGATGGGAGAGAATGCCCGGCGGATTTTTCTGGAGGGGGGGAAGATAGAAGCAGGGAGGCTGAAAACCTTCTTTAAGGAAACCGAAAATGAATTCTTATCCTATCTGGAGACAACCGATTACCGCAAGCTGATAAGCTGGGGATTGAGTGGAGAGACCCCACTCTGGAAGATTGATCCGATTCTGACCGCTCTGCTTATTCACCTGACCGGGGAGAGCAGGTACAGATATTTTGATATAGCACCGGTGCTCTATCATCTGCTGTTGAGGGAGAGGAACGAGCAGATTATCCGTACTGTGGTTACATGCAAGTTGAATGAGTTTCCCCAGGATATGATAGAGGAGAGGGTGGATGCCCTACTCCTTAATTAAAAGGGAGCTGGTATAGCAGTGAGTGCTGATATAGCTGTGATAGGGAGAACGGAGTGGATAGATCTTTTCAGGGTGCTGGGATGCAGAACATTCGTGATGGGGGAGGGTAGTTTGGATGAGGAAAACCTGAATGAGATACTGAAGGAGGGGTTCAGAATATTACTGGTAACAGAGGAGATATACGGTGAGAACAGGGACCTGATCAGGGAAAAAACCGTAGATACCTTTCCTGCGGTCAGTGTGATACCGGATTTGAGGGAGGCCAGATGGACCGGCAGGGGGCCCCAATCTAAAGGGATAGCTTTTCGGGAGATGAGGGAGATGGTTATCCGGGCGGTGGGTCAGGACATTACAGGTTCGGGAGAGAGCGATGAGGAGTAAGCTTAATTGCCTCCACTACTTGAAAAAACTGGTTATTTGTTAATGACAAAGGAGTTGGACTGGAAATGGCAGAAGGGAAAATATTAAAGGTAGCCGGACCTCTGATAGTTGCGTCCGGAATGGGTGAATCCAGAATGTTCGAGGTGGCCCGGGTGGGGGAAAAGAAGCTCATCGGAGAAATCATAGAACTGCACAGTGATGAGGCTTATATTCAGGTTTATGAGGACACCTCCGGGCTGGGTCCGGGAGATAGTGTGGAGTCGACCGGGCATCCCCTCAGCATCGAACTGGGGCCGGGTTTGATTCAATCCATCTATGACGGCATCCAGCGGCCCCTGGATGACATTTATCATGAGGTTGGGAACAACATTACCAGGGGAGTGGATCTTCCCGGGCTGGACAGGGAGAAGGAGTGGGAGTTGGAGCCCGCCGATTTAAAGGATGGTGCCGCGGTTAAGAGGGGAGACGTACTGGGGGAGATCCAGGAAACGGAATTGATAAGGCACCGCATTATGGTACCCCCCGATATCAAAGAGGGAACATTGAAGAAACTTGCAGGTAAGGGTAAATATAAGGTAGAGGATGTCATCGCCGAGATAGAGGCAGGTGGCGAAACCAGGGGAATAAAGCTCTTCCACAGCTGGCCGGTTCGAACATCACGGCCCAATATTAAGAAACTGATGCCCCGGAAACCCCTGGTTACCGGGCAGAGGGTGATCGATATGTTCTTCCCTGTAGCCCAGGGGGGTACCGCCACCGTGCCGGGTCCCTTTGGGGCGGGGAAAACGGTGATTCAGCATCAGCTGGCCAAATGGTCGGACGCCGAGATAATAGTCTATGTGGGATGCGGGGAGAGGGGTAACGAGATGACCGATGTGCTGCAGGAGTTCCCGGAACTGGTGGATCCCACCACCGGCCGGCCCCTTATGGAGAGGACCGTGCTTATCGCCAATACTTCCAATATGCCGGTGGCGGCAAGAGAGGCCAGCGTTTATACCGGTATTACCATAGCGGAGTATTTCAGGGATATGGGTTACGATGTAGCCCTGATGGCCGATTCCACCTCCAGGTGGGCGGAGGCCATGAGAGAGATGTCCGGGCGCCTGGAAGAAATGCCGGGAGAAGAGGGATACCCGGCTTATCTTCCCTCCAGGATAGCTGACTTCTATGAGAGAGCAGGCAGGGTGATCTGTACCGGCGGAGATGAACGGGAGGGTACCCTCAGTGTAATAGGCGCTGTTTCTCCCCCTGGCGGAGATCTATCCGATCCGGTGGTTCAGGCTACCCTGAAGGTGGTAAAGGTGTTCTGGAGCCTGGAGGATACCCTTGCCTACGAAAGGCACTTCCCCGCCATCGGCTGGTTGAGAAGCTATTCATTATACCACGAAAACCTTTCGGATTATTTCCGCAATGAGGTGATGGAGGAATGGGATGGGAGAAGGAAAGAATCCATGGCTCTCCTTCAGAAGGAGGATGAACTGAATGAACTGGTCAGGCTGGTGGGAGTGGATTCGCTTTCGCCTCACGACCGGATAATTCTGGAAACCACCAAATCCATCAGGGAAGATTTTCTGCACCAGTCCGCCTTCGATGAAGAGGATGCTTACACCAAGCTGAAAAAGCAGTTTAATATGCTGAATACCATTATTCAACTTCACCACAAGTGTATCCGGGCGGTGGATAAGGGGGTGGAGCTGGAGAAGCTTCTGGAGCTGCCGGTCAGGGAGGAGATCTCCAGGTCAAAATACATCCCCGAAGAGGATGAGGAGAAGTTCGAGGCGATGAATCAGGAGATGGAAAAGCAGATATCTGAACTGCTCAAGGGTTCCTTTTCCGGAGGGGAGGAGTACCAGGATGCCGGGGAGGCCGGGACCGGGGCGGGATGATTGCCGGGGTGAAGGGATGGAGTCTGATCGAGGAAATTAAGATGAATGAGCATGACAAATATTCAGGTGGACAGAACAGCATTTCTGTCAGGGAAGGATGAATGGATCAGGCAGAATAGATTTATTCTGACTTAATCACAGGCAGGATGATTATGGAGAGACCCCTTGCCATATATAAACCCGGGGAAAAAGAGATTCGGAAAATAAAGAGGAGTACTAATGGTTACTGAATATTCGACTATCAAGGATATAGCCGGTCCGCTGGTGTTGATGGATCAGGTAAAGGGTGCTACATATGAGGAGCTGGTGGAGGTGGAGCTTCCCGGGGGGGAAATGAGAAGGGGGAAGGTGCTGGAGGTGGACAGGGAGAAGGTGCTGGTGCAGCTTTTTGAGGGCACCCGGGGTGTGGACATCGATAAAACCAGGGTTCGTTTTCTGGGCAAGAGGCTGGAGTTGGCTGTTTCTCCCGATATTCTTGGCAGAATATTCAACGGCCTGGGTATGCCCATAGATGAAGGGCCTTCCATAATACCGGAGAAGAGGCTGGATATCAATGGTGCTCCGGTGAACCCCTACGCCAGGGTATATCCCAGGGAATTCATCCAGACCGGGGTTTCAGCTATAGATGGCTTGAATACACTGGTGAGAGGGCAGAAACTCCCCATCTTCTCGGGATTCGGACTGCCCCATTCAGAACTTGCTGCTCAGATAGCCCGTCAGGCAGCTGTGCCCGGTTCGGAGGCACCTTTTGCCATAGTTTTTGCCGCCATGGGGATCACCTTTGAAGAGGCCAACTACTTCATCCGTGACTTTCAGGAAACCGGGGCCATGGAGAGAGTGGTGCTCTTTATCAATCTGGCCAATGATCCCACTGTGGAGAGGGTGGCCACACCCAGAGCAGCACTGACGGCGGCGGAATACCTGGCCTTCGAAATGGGAATGCATGTACTGGTGATAATGACGGATATGACCAATTACTGCGAAGCACTCAGGGAGGTTTCAGTGGCCCGTAAGGAGATACCCGGCAGGAGGGGGTATCCCGGATACCTCTACACCGACCTGGCCACCATATACGAGCGGGCCGGATTGCTGAAGGGGGAGAAAGAGGGAGAGACTGCCGAGGGTTCCATTACCCAGATCCCGGTTATCTCCATGCCGGATGATGACAAGACTCATCCCATTCCCGACCTTACCGGCTATATTACCGAAGGGCAGATCATACTGGACCGGGTTCTTCACAGAAAGGGTGTATATCCTCCCATTAATGTTCTGCCCAGTCTCTCCAGATTGAGAGATAAGGGGATCGGAGAGGGAAGAACCAGAGAGGATCATGCCCAGATTGCCAACCAGCTCTTTTCCTCCTATGCCAGGAGCAAGGATGTGGAGGAACTGGCGGTGGTTCTGGGAGAAGCGGCCCTTAGTGAGTCGGATAAGGCCTTCATGAAATTCGGTGATGAATTCGAGAAGAGTTTCGTCCGCCAGGCCCTGGATGAAAACAGGGGCATTGAGGAAACCCTTGATATAGGCTGGCATCTCTTGAGAGCAATTCCCAGAAAGGAGATCAAACGGATAAAGGACGATATGATCGAGAAGTATATGGCCGGGAGCGAGGGAAGGGAACCCGGAGAAGAGGAGGTGGAACCGGCTGAGAAGGTGAAGGAGAGGGAGAAGGAAAAGAAGAAATCCACTGAAGAGCAAAAGCAACCAGAGGGTAAGCCGAAGGAGGAGGTAGAGGATGAAGGGGAAGGTTAATCCTACCCGTATGGTTCTGCTCCGTCTGCGGAAGCGGCTGGAGCTGGCCAGGAGAGGGCATAAGCTACTCAAGAATAAACAGGAAAAATTGATGCAGAACTTCTTCGACCTGGTGGAAGAAACAGAGGAACTGAGAAGCGGGGTAGAGGAAGATCTCCTTGAGATACAACTTCTGTACCTGTCCGGAAGGGCCACTACTCCTCCTCAGCAGATAGAGGATATACTGGGTCTCAGACCGGTCAAACCGGATCTGGAGGTTAAAGCAAGGTATGAAATGAATGTCAGGATTCCCATGTTTTCATGTGAGATTCCGGAAGCTGAACTCTGGTATAATCTTTCCCGATCCTCCCCGGCCATAGACAAAGCTCTGGAGAGTCTGTTCAAATCCTTCAGCGACCTGCTGGCCATGGTGGAGAAGGAGAACGCCCTGTTCAGAATGTCTGAGGAACTGGAGAAGACCAGGCGGAGGGTCAATGCCCTGGAATATGTTCTGATCCCCGACCTGGAGGAAACCATCAGGAAAATTTCGGACAAGCTCAGCGAGGCGGAAAGGTCTAATCAGACCAGGCTGATGAAGATCAAGGATATGCTTCAGTAAACTGCATTCCCAGGTATTCGGTTCAGCCCTCCCAACTGTTTTCAGACTCTGCATTTTTATGAGCATCAATAACTTTTCCGCTTCCCCTGCCATGGACAGATTAACACAGAGAGGGGGGGATAACTGCTTATCCTCCCGGTGCTATTTCTTTGTTCAAAATTATTGACACGGGGAGGGGCAGGAATTATATTAGTTTTGAGAGTTAAAAGAACAGAATATTGAGACCCTCACCTCTTAATCCCGATTCTATCAATATTTTATGAAGAGGGAATTATGGTGATAATATAATCGGGCAAGGAGTTGAATCATGAAAATCCGCTCTCAAGCTGTGAAGTTTTCATATCTGTTATCTCTTTTCCTTGTAGGACTGCTGCTCAGCGGAAGTGCTGCGGCCCAGACAGGAAAAATCAACGGAACTGTAAGAGACGCCGAAACCGGCGAGTCTTTGCCCTATGCCAACGTAGTCATCGTGGGCACCAAGATGGGAGCAATGACTCTTCCCAACGGTACCTTCAAGATTGTGGGGGTTCCGGTGGGAACCTATACGGTAAAGGCCATGATGATGGGATATGAGGTCAAGAATATAGCAGATGTGAAGGTCAACTCCGGACAGACCACTACCATTAAGTTTTCTCTGAAGGAGAAAGTCGTCGGAACAACCCAGGAAATTACGGTAGAGGCGGAGTTGCCCCAGATTGAGACCAAGGAGAGTGACGTTTCACATAAGGTTTCCAGGGATGAGCTGCAGGAGCTGCCGGTGGACGATGTTACCGAGGCGGTGGCCCTGAAGAGCGGTATTGTGAAAACGGGTGACGAATTGCACGTCAGGGGCGGACGTTCGGGAGAGGTTCAGTTCCAGATCGATGGAGTGCCGGTGGATGATCCCCTGGGCGGAGGGATGATTTCGGTGGGGCTGCTGGGAACCGACCAGAGTGAGGTTATCACCGGGGGAATGGATGCGGAGTACGGAAATGCCCAGTCGGCTATTGTCAATGTGAGTACCCGCGAGGGCGGAAGAACATTCAATGGACAGGTCCGTTATATGACCGATGACTTCGGCCGGAAGGATAAGACCTACACCAACTACGACAGGCTGAGTATCGGTTTTGGAGGACCCACTCCTGTGAAGGATCTGACTTACTACATATCCGGTCAGGCTACTTTCACCGATGGCGAGAACTGGACCATAGCGGACAGGGAGGAGCACACTTTTCTTAATGATCTTATTAAATTCACCGACCGGCTGAGTCACAGTTACAATATTCAGGGTAAACTGGCCTGGAAGTTGAGCAGAAATATGAAACTGGTGGGAGAGGCCATTTATTCCAATACCCGCTCTGACCGTTTTATCAACAACTGGAATATAGAGGGGTACGTACAGAAGGAATACAGGTTCATGTCCCTCAGGTCCAGCCGCGACAAGGCGGGCGAAGATGACAGGGATTTCGGAACCTACGTAGCGGTCTACCACGGCCCCTGGGCGGAAAAGGAACTTCCCCGGGTTGATTACTTTCCCGGAAGCATCGAAGCCAGGCGGAAGGTGATCTATCCGGTACAGATTTACGATAAGGTCAGGGATCCCAACAATCCCGCGGCGGGAGCGTTTCTGGTACGCTATGACAACTTCTACGCCCGGATGCTGACCGATGTATACGGAAACGAAGTGGAGGTCATCTGGGATGAAAGAATAATTAATCCCGATGGTGAAACGGTGGGATATGAGAGCAGGCAGCTGTTCGAAGGTTTCCAGAACCCGGAATGCAAGTTCAGTCATTTCAAGAATGATTCCAGTTATGTATATTTCAACTCGGCCGAGAGAACTGCCACCACCACCACCGACCGGTTACACATGAAGTTTCAGTTGAATCATATTATAAGCGACGATGTCAGCTACTCGGTAAAGATGAGCCGGGCCCAGTTCAGCCGTCTCTCCACGGTAGACGACAAAGAGCCCTCTCAGTTCAACGTCGCCGGAAAACCGGTTATAATGCCCAGCGGCAATTACCGCTATACCGGAGTAACCAATGCATACTTCTACACCGATCCTGATTATCCTTATTATATAACCGCCTACGATTTTCCCAGGTACCACGACAGAAAGAGTGTGGTTTACACTCTCAAAGCCGATCTTACCTCTCAGAAGTGGGAGGGGCACAGGTTCAAGACGGGGATTCAGCTGATATACAATGACCTGAATGAAGAATACCGTTATAACCCCGGTTTACAGAGGCGCCTGGAAGACGGGGGATACATGCAGGGAACCTCTACCAATCTCTTCCATAATTTCAATCCGGAGGGTTCCTATTATGTTCAGGATAAGTGGGAATATCAGGGAATGGTGGTGAATGCCGGAGTACGGCTGGATTTCTTCTCTCCGGGCAACAACAATGAGATTACAGTCAAGAGCTCGGAGATCGATCCGGATGTGGAGTCATATAAATTCCAGATAAGTCCCCGCCTGGGATTTGCCTTCCCCATTTCGGACCGGGATAAGTTCCATTTCCATTACGGACGTTTCACCCAGTGGCCCAGCAGAAATTTTCTCTTTCAGACTCAGGAGCTTATCGGCGGCGTAGGAACCATCGGAAATCCCGATCTGGATGAGGAGCTTACCGTTTCTTACCAGGCTGGAGTTTCACATCAGTTTACCGAGACGGTGGCCGGTCATTTCGTGGTGTTCAACAAGGATATATTCGGGCTGATCTCCTCCACCAGGGTGTTCGACGAAGATCTGGGTGTTCAGGGGTATAGATTTATTAACAGGACATATGCCAGTTCCAGGGGACTGGAGATTACCTTCAACAAACGCCTGAGCCATCATGTGGCGGGTGAGGTTTCATATACATATTCCTATGCCGATGGGGTGGCTTCGGATGCCAACTTCGGTGTATCGGCAGAGGGTCTGACCCATCTGCCCACCCAGGAGATGCCCCTTGACTGGGATCAGAGGCATACCCTCAATGTCACCTTGAGACTCCAGGATGAGAACAAGTGGGGAGCCACCCTGGTTTATTCCTTCGGCAGCGGATTGCCCTGGACACCGGTAGACCGTTTTGCCCGGCGTCAGAATCCCCTGTGGGAGAATTCCCAGCGTCTGCCGGAGACCCACCGGATTGATGTACAGGGAAGAAAGAAATTCAACATATACGGACAGGAGCTGACCCTCTTCTTCGAAGGAAGAAATCTTCTGGATGAAGACATACTTCTGCCCGGCGGTACCAGGCCGGGGGCCACCCCGGGCATGCATAACGCCAGGATGGACGGAGGATCCTATATTACCGAAACCGGTAATTTCGGAGGGGCATACCTGCAGGATCTGGACGAGGATGGGATAGATGACTTCACCCCGGTACATGACCCCACCATATGGGCGAGCCACAGGAGTTGGCGTATTGGGTTTGGATTCGAATTCTAAACCGGAGATCAGGGAGGTATATTAAATGTTACGCAGGGTCGCGATTTCACTTTTGATAATATCAGTAGGATTACTGGCTTATGCACCGGATTCGTTATCCCGTAAGATAGATTCGAAATGGATAGGCAAGATGAAGAGAATGGAGAGGATCTGGGATACCAGCGGCACCGGTATACATAATGTAGGTAATCTTCAGATGAATGTGACCAACTGGGGAGCCTTCGGTTCCTATCCCAGTTCAACCTTCCCCACCAACGAATTTCCCTCTGCCCAGTGGCCCGCCAATTCAGGGGTGGAGTATCTTTATATCTCCGGTCTGTGGGTGGGAGCCAAGAAGGGTGGGGTCCCGGTGGTTTCCACAGCCGCCTATGAGAGAGAGTTTCAGCCCGATTCCAGGGATCCGCTGGCCAGGATATACGCCAGTGGCGAGGGGACTGTGGGGGGTGCACGCCTTCCCACCCCTGCGGATGATGACAAGGATGGGCTGGTGGACGAGGATTGGCTCAACGGTTACGATGATGACGGAGACGGACTCATAGATGAGGATTATGCCGCCATAGGCAAGCAGATGTTCAGCTGCTGGTTTACCGATGACCAGCCCAGTGCCACCAAGAGTTATCCCGAGCATACCCCCCTTCACCTGTTTGTCCGGCAGGAGAGCTATCAGTGGGAGGAGGAACAGTACTATAATTTTGTAGGGGTGGAATACAAGTTTACCAACTACGGCAGCGAGACCATCGAGGATATGTATGTAGGTTTCTTTGCCGATGGCGATGCCGGTCCCCGTACCGGTGATCAGTACTGGATGGATGATAAGACCTGCCGTTTCCCCCCCACCGGAAAGTCCAGGGTGGTTTGTGCCCGCAAGGGCGACCGGGAGGTGCCAATTAACGTTAACATTGCCTATTTTTATGATGATGACGGGGATGATGGGCAGACTACCGGTTACTTCGGCATTCTGTTTCTGGGGCATGCCACCGATCCTCTGGGAGAGAATGCTCCCCGGAAGCTTGGTATTACCTCCTATCAGAACTTTTCCGGTGATCAGCAGTATGAGAATGGCGGTGATCCTACCAATGATTTTCAGCGTTATGAGCTGATGAGCAAGGATAATCTGTTTGACCGGTGTGGTGATGTCCCCCGGGATTACCGGATGATGATGGCGGTTGGTCCCTTCAGGGAGCTTCCCCCGGACAGCACCATGGTTTTGCAGGTAGCCTTCGTATGCGGTGAGGGGCTGGCCGGGATGAAGAAGGCGGCCGGCAGTGCGGCCATGGCGTATGACGGCAACTGGTTTGATCTTGATCATAATCCGGAGACCGGAGTGAATGGCAGGGAGACTCCCATTCCCGGGCCGGTAAATCAGATAGAGCCCGACTCCTGTGACGCGGTGGAGGAGTTCCGCAGCGCAGCCAGGGGAGAGGTTATCTGGGTTAACGTGGATTGCCGGGAGGAGCTGGCCCTCTACAACAATCAGCAGTGTGACAAGGGCGGAGCTGATTTCAGCGATTTCCAGACCGGTGTGGATGGCAAGGAGGGACATATAAACTGGCTGGTGGGTACCGCTCCCCCACCGCCCAATGTCAGATTACTGCCAAAGAATGGCAGAGTAGTTCTACTGTGGGACAATTTCAGTGAAGTTACCCCCGATGTAAGCACCCAGCAGTTCGACTTCGAGGGATACCGGATATGGAGGGCGGATGGATGGAACAGGCCCATAGGCACCTCCATCAAGAGTGGGCCGGGGCGTGATTTGTGGCAGCTTCTGGAGGAGCGCGACCTGGTGGTCAATAGAGACGGCACCCCCAACACTATCCCGCCCAACAGGAAATTCAAGGAACCGTATCCGGTGGGATGGAAATACCGGCCCCTCTCCTACCTGGATAACCGTGAAGAGTTGCTCAACATGTTCGAGGAAAGCATCCATCAGTACCCCATGGATACTGTTCCCTGTCCGCCCGGGTTGAGCGGTTTCCAGTGTGATACCCTGGAGGCGCTGGCCAGGTTCAATCTGGGTTTCGAGGGTGGCAAGCAGTATTACAAATATGTGGACAATACGGTGCATAACGGGATGCACTATTTTTACGCGGTTACGGCAT